>CALUGW010000001.1 GCA_944320305.1 uncultured Prevotella sp.
CATAGTGGTTCTCACGCTATAGCGTGGGCTGCTATTACTACATCTGTACACAAGGTTTTCTCAGGACCGTCAACTTAAAGATGTGGAGCATTGCAGTTCCACGCCTTCAACGTATTATGAAAAAGAAGTTATTAGGAATTGGAGAACCAGATAAAGTTGTGCCCGACACGGATATAGGGTATTGATGTATGGATTTTAATAATACTAAATCAATCTTATGGCCCGAAAATCAAATAAATGAAGGCTTGAAACATTGCTATTTCTCTGTAATGTCGCTAAGACATATCATTGTTACGGATATACTCTTTTAAAAAACAGGACTGTCATTAACCTTTGACTTCTTTATGGTATAAACAAATGTAATAGCACCAATATGAGAAAGAAATTATTATTATTGATTTTTGCTTTGCTCTTATGTAATTTCATTGGAGCTCAGACTTACACTCTGGAAAGTAAGTGGGTAAATTGTGGGAATAATGTACAATTACTTGACCCTTACTATTCTGATGGAGTTTCTTTTGAATGGACTGGTCCCTCAAAAAATGGGAAAGCCAATGGCAATGGAATTGCAATAAAGTATAAAAATGGTAAGTTCGAATCCAAATACGAAGGTTCATATAAAAACGGCATTCGCGAAGGAAAAGGCACATTTACTCATGCAGATGGCTCGGTTAAAACTGGTACATTTGTCAAAGGACAATTGACTGGAAATGGAACTATGACGACGGAAGATGGTCATTCATATGAAGGAGAATTTATCAATTACCGAATGTATGGAAAAGGCACTTTGCACTATGCAAATGGTGCGACCTTTGTAGGGATTATGACAGATGATGCTCCTTATACAGGCAAATTTACCAACTATGACGGTGTGGTTACTTTTATTCAAAAAGGAATGCCTGTAGAACAAATCCGGGAATCCAAATCAAGCTATTCTCCTAAAATCGGACAGCGTGTCACTGAATATTTTGATGAGGATTGGAACCGTTGCCAACCCAAACAAGCTGCTTATTATAGATTGGTTACTTATGAAGCTCCAAACCGTCCGAAAGGTGTTGTTAAAGATTATTATATTACAGGCGAAATACAATCCGAACAATACCCTATCTATATAGATTATGATGATGAGAATCGTACTTTTTTAGAAGGTGAACAGGTGTTCTACTATAAAAACGGACAAATCGAGCGGAAGCAACAGTATTATAATAACCGGATCAATGGACCAGTTATATCATATTATCAAGATGGAGCAGTTGAGTCTGAAGCTATGTTCGATTTCGGAACTCCAAATGGTGATGCGCTGCAATATTATCAGAATGGAAAAATTGCTACGGTAAGCAAGTTTGAACATGGACTGCTTCATAACAATAAGTACTTACAGATAACCGAAGATGGAATGGTTTTCCTCGTATATAATGAAAACTTCATCCGTAATCATGAAGCTTGGGAATTTCAAGGCCAGAATGGTATTGTCCAAGTCAATGATGCAGAATCAATATCTATGCAAGCTTCACCAGAAAGAACTATATCAGGTGGTATTTATACAGGATTTTCACCAATGAGTGAGAATATGATAGGAGTAGTTACAAATCAACGTAATCCGGGACAAGGAATTGTAACCTTTTTATTTGGATTCAAAGATTGGGATAACACTTGTGCTTTTTCAATTGCAGGAAATAAATATCAATTTACCTACAGGAAAAATGGAGTAACAGTTCAAAGTGACGATTGGCAAATATCAAATCACATTAGACCCGATGTTAATCAGCTAACGGTTGTAAATTCCGGTGATAAAATCACATTATGTATTAATGGGGAACCAGTAAAAGAAGTAGGACGTATTTACTATGACGGCTCTTTATGTGGAGTGTCTTTATATAATCCTTCATCGCAGTCAATCGTGATTGATGCAGCACAATTAGTAGTGCAGGAAGTAGTAAATCCTCAAAATATACCACAAGAATATTTGCCTGAAGAAAAAAGTGACCCCAATGCTTGGAAGGGCAATGGAACGGGATTCTTTTTGAGCCCGCAAGGATATATTGCCACAAATTATCACGTTATAGATGGGGCAAATACCATTCAAGTCAACTTTACCCGTAATGGTCAAATCGAATCACATCCTGCTACAGTTGTGATTACAGACCAACAGAATGATTTAGCAATTATAAAAATCGATGATAATGCGTTTAAAGCCATGTCAGCTATTCCGTATGGTATTCTGTCCCGTACCAAAGACACTGGCAGTACTGTATTTGCAATGGGATATCCTATGGCTGATGTTATGGGAACAGAGGTTAAATTTACGGATGGAAAAATTAGCTCTAAGAGTGGAATACAAGGTGATGTAAGAGTGTACCAGATTACTGTTCCAATACAACCGGGAAATAGTGGAGGTCCACTATTTGATATGGACGGAAATGTTGTTGGCATAACAAGTTCAGGATTAAATCGTGATTATTTCAAGTCCGAAAATGTCAATTATGCCATCAAGGCATCTTATTTGAAAAGTCTGATGGAGGCTTGTCCACAAGAAATTAGTTTAGGAGAAAATACATCTATTTCTGTAGCAAAACCGTCATTGACTGAATTAATAAAGGAGTATAAAGATTATGTTGTCTTAATCCTAACAAAATAATAATCATTTTAAATTCAACGAAAAAATGAAAAAGTTAGTTTTATTTGCGAGCATGTTTGTTCTGGCTATTGGTGCTATGGCTCAAGCAATCAAAGATAAGCCGGAACTTAAAGGTGAAAGTTCTGAGTCATTAGCCGCAGTCAGACTTGCTAATGACCTACTCCGTTACGGGTATGCAAACAAGTCAACTTTGGCATTGATTGATGCACTTCAGATTTTCTCCGAGAATCCGACACAACCACTAAACACAACCCGAGAAGGGAGCGAGGTGGATGAAAGCAAGACAGACGGGAAAAAAGCCAACGTTTCATTTGATTATGACACTGTGCTGGCCGATGCCAAGAAGTTTGCTGACGGCGACGAAAACCTGTTGGCCTTGATTGACAACATCGACGCGGAGGCCAAGGGAGCGCAGCGTGGAGCAGTAAACGGTCCTTCGCGCCATTATGATGCGGTAAATGGCAATAGTACAGATACATATCAAATCAGTTTTATAGCAAATGTTCTTGCAGAAATATTGGTATCGGGCGATGGAGATACAGATCTTGATTTATATGTCTATGATTCAAATGGAAATCTCATAGCTTATGATGAGAGCTATTCTGATGATTGTTATGTACGCTGGGTTCCAGCTTGGACTGGAAAATTCTTCGTTAGAATTGTTAATCGTGGTCCTGTTTACAACAACTATGTAATATTAACAAATTAATAGCATCATGGTTGTAATTAGCCATGATTTTGATAATCAACAACACAATGGTTAATCATGGTTTAGCGATGTCCTCATGCATATTACATCGATATATGTTTATTCTTATATTGGTGTTTTATGCATGTGGTCTTTATGCACAAAAAAGCATAGCTCAACGTCTCAATGATGTTTTGGTTTCAAAGGATGTGAAAGCATGCGAGAAGCTGTTTCCGCAAATTACCCAGGCAGATATCGCACAAATGGCAGACAGCACACTTTTTGAGTACTATTATCTGGCAGCGTGGTATGTCATGGAGAACGGCCAGCCCGAAGAAAGTTACAATTACTTAGTAAAAGCCAAAGATCTCTGTGAGACAAAATTGGGCATACAAAATAATATCTTCGCATACTTTGAAATAATCAAAGCCATAGGCGAAAACAGGGAAGAAATAGACAAAGATGACGATGCTTTATTATGGTATGAAGAAGGACTTGTGAAGGCTTTGCCATATTTGAACGTCAAAGTAGAGCCCCTTATGTCATACATTAAAGAACTTCGTGATAATGCTGCAAGTATCTATGCTGCAAAAGGGTTCACAGATATGGCTCAATTTTTGAGTGGGGATAAACCTCTTGATTATGAAGGCTCATTTGACAATGCTTGTGATTTGTTCGACCAAGCGATATCATTGTATAACGAAAATAAGGCAAATGAAGGCATTACATTATTAGACAAGGCTAAAGTTATTCTCCAACAATGTGGTACTAAAGGGGAAGAATTGATGCAACCATTGTATCGTGGGTATTTATTATGTTATACTTCAATTGGGGATACAAAGCAGATTGACAAGTTGCTCAAAACGAAAAAGCGTGTGATGTTCCAAGGTGAAGATAAATCTTATTTTGTATCAGACGTTAGTGAAATAATTGCCTCGTTTATAAACATACATCATGATATGAGGAATGCAAAAAAATACTACAAATATCTTGTAGAAAATTACAATAGGTCTGACTCGAGTGAGGTAAAAGCTGTTAAGCAGATGGAGAAAAACCTGAATTTCTTTGTGCAAGTATACAATCAAATAGACAGTTTGGAACAAGTCAGGAAATCTTATGCAAACAAAGACTATGAATGGGGCGTAACTTCCTTGCAGCTTGCAAATCTTCTGATAATGATACGTCGCTATGATGATGGTAATAAGATTTGTGAAGAGATATACCCCGTTTCGTCCAAGCTTCGCGAAGGACAGGACAGTCTTCATTGGTTTGTACTTATGAACCTTGGTGACTATTGTATGGAAATAAAAGACGCCCCCACCGCCGAGAATTACCTAAACGAGCAGTTGCGGTGGCTTGACGCACACAATGCCACATCTGATGATTCCGACCGCGGATGGGTCTATAACAAATTGGGTATAGTTTACATGAACGCCAACAAATACAAAGAAAGCCACAAAATGTATGCAACAGCAGAAAAAATACTTCTGCATTCTTACTCAAAGGAATCATTGGAATATAGTACTTTACTTCACAATAAAGGACGACTTGCCCAGTTAGAAGGCAAGTATGATGAAGCAAAAGAGTTGCTAACACAAGCGAAGAACTTACAGATAAAATTCTCGGGGAAAACGTTGGAACGAACAGAGAAATATTTGGAAGAAGTTGAACATGCAATAAAAGTAAGGCTATGAGAAATTTCAGCTGCATATTTATTATGTTCATTTTGTCCTGTTTGCCAGTGTTTAGCCAAACAGAATCGTGTCTTGCTGTATCCAACGAACTCGTAAAGAACAAAGATGTTTGGGATAACAAGACGGCCATTGACTATATCTTGTCCCATAAGGATAGTTTCGACATGGACAACGAAATAGACGCATGGTTTTACAACATTGCTTTAGGCACCAGGTATTATCTGTTGAAAGAATACACGACAGCCTTGCCGTATTTGCGCAATGTGACCGTTGTTTTAGATAAGTATGGCGATGCGATGGGATTTGCATCAATTCGTAACTTATTAGTTTGCTATCATTGGGAGGCTGTCAGTGAGTTCTACTCCCATTCATCGAAAGAGGCAGTCCTTGCAAAGATGCAAAAAGCCAAAGTCATATACGAAAAATATGGTTTGAATAGCACAGAAGTTTACGCATCGATACAGTCAGATATAGAAGCTTTACAATCCGGGAAATATGACAATTTGGTTCTTATCCAAAAAGCAATGGAATATGTTATGTCAGATAACCACATTGCCGCCATACCCATCTTGGAGCAAGTAATCAACCAATGGCCGGCCTCACAGTCGTTCAAGGAACTCGCACCATATATACAATGTTTATGCAATAGTTACGTTGCCGTGGGAAAACTGAGCGAAGCCGAAAACTTATATCTAAAAACATTAGCCAAGCTTGACGAGGACAACGCGCAAGACATTGAAGCGTATCGCAACATATGCGAAGGATTGGGAGTGTTATATTACCAAGTCCATAATTATCAAAAAGCAAAGGATTATTTGACTTTAAGCAAACGACTGTATGAGAAAAACATGGATTTTGGCTATGATTATGTCAGATGTCTGTCTAATTGCGCCATTGTTGAGTCTGGTCTCAATAACATACATATTGCAAAGTTGCTAATTGACGTTGCCATAAAATACCTGCGCAATGGCATCGGGCGTGAAATCACTGAAGAAGTAAAACAAGGTGTATCTTTATTGTCTTCGATAACAGGGGTGGCGCTTACTAACGACTTTGACAACCAAACGAACTTGACATTTCAACGCAAACCATACATACAGATACTTTCAAATGCAGCAGTTATCTATCAACAGGCAGGATTTTGGGATGATGCCGTTATGTGCATCAAAGAAAGTATAGCCTTGAGCGAGAATATTGGAGAACCTAATGGAATGGCTTATAATAACCTTGCAACATTATATTTGGCTCAGTCAAGAGTTAAAGAATCCCTTCCTTATTTTAAAAAAGCATCTTCACTTTGTCAAACAGACTATGAAAGAAATGAAATATTAGGGTCTTCCGAAATTTGGAGTGATGGATATTGATTGTTGTATATAGATAAGTTATGCGATATAGGCATAACAATCTGTTTCTTAGCTGATTTTTATGTCTCTATGCGTTAAAATACTATTGCCTCTTTCGTGATGATAGATTATAATTTTTGGATATGGGGTATGTTGTCTATCAGTAATATACAGAATCAAACAAATTCCATATTCGCTGATATTCACGCATATAGAGTCATCACTCCAAATATCGGATGAACCAAATATTATTCAATTATGCCTTAGCCTTATGGTTGGCAGACTCAAGCCAAAGCGTTGACATTGCAACAAAAACCTCGGAAAACCTCAAACAAAGTTTCGCCTACAACTTCGCGTTTCTATCACAAGAAGAACGAACCAACTTCTATAAACATTTTGAATATTACCTGCCTTTTTTAAATCTTATATTATATGAAACTGGCGACGAAAGCCAATATGGGAAAATCTATGACAATATTTTGACAACAAAGGGCTTACTCTTGCGCACAGCCAACAACGTGAAAAACGCAATCATGGTATCTGGCGACTCTTCGGCCATAAATAATTATGACCGTATGGTTCTTTTACGCCAACAGATAATGCACGAGAGCGACTCGCTTAAGCGCATAGAAATGTCAAAGGAAATTGAGCAATTGGATAAATCTCTTTCACGTAGCGCAGCATCGTATGGAGTTTTTACAAGGAGCAATGCAATCAAGTGGGAAGATGTACGCAACAGCCTAAAAAATGATGATATAGCAATAGAGTTTTACAACATACCAATCATACAGGCAAGTGATAGCATCCAAATAATAGGTGGTGAGCCGAGATATTGTGCTGTTATTTTGAAAAAAGGTTATGCAACGCCCCACATTCTCCCGCTCTGTACGGAAAGTACATTGGACAGCTACGAAAATTCAGATTTGTATGAAAAAGATTTGATATATCAACTAATTTGGCGCCCTTTGGAAAAGGAATTAAACGGCGTAAACGTCATTTATTTTTCTGCAGACAGGGAACTTCACAAAATAGCAATCGAATACGCACTAATGCCTGATAGTAGCCGTATGTGTGACAAATACAAGATATTCAGACTCTCGTCAACTCGCGAACTGGCTCAAACGCAAAAGCAGGATGGTACCAATTCTGCAGTGCTGTTTGGAGGCTTGAGTTATGACCTTAACCGAGACCAACTAATAGCAGAAAGTCGGGCCGGCGACTATCACCCTGAAAATGCATCGAGAGCTGTGGCAATGGAGAATTTTCGTTATGGATTTGAAGACTTGCCTTATACAAGAGAAGAAGTAGACTCGATAGCAGAAGACTTTAAGCTGGCCAAAAACAAAAAATGCCAAATCATCACAGGTGCTGCCGGCACGGAAGAATCGTTCCGTGCGTTGGAAGAGAAACGTGTGGATATTATCCATTTGGCGACGCATGGTTTCTTCTGGAGCGAAGAAGATGTCGAAAAACGTAACTATGTAAGTTTCCTTGTCGGCGTAAAACTTAACCAGCTCAACATTGAGGACGAATCTTTACTACGTTCTGGATTAATTTTTAGTGGTGCCAACGTTGGGCTTGCTGGCGAACAATTGCCTGCCGATGTAGACGATGGTGTGCTGACGGCAAAAGAGTTGACATTGATGAATCTTGGCAACATTGACATGGTTGTGATGTCTGCCTGCCAAAGCGGTCTTGGTGAAACTACGGGTGAGGGAGTCTTCGGATTGCAACGTGGTTTTAAGCTGGCTGGTGCCAACACCCTGCTCATGTCGCTCTGGAAAGTGAACGATAAGGCCACTTGCCTGCTTATGACTAAGTTTTACAAGTATTACCTTAGTGGAAAGACAAAACGTGAAGCGTTGCGCCAAGCACAGTTGGAACTACGTTCAGACAAGATATATTCGTCTCCAGAATACTGGGCGGCATTCATTTTATTAGACGGTTTAAATTAAATTGCAATATGAAAACTTTTGAAAAATTATTTTTAATTTGTATGGCAGCATACTTCATGTGTGCGAACCAAGTGGCTTTCGCACAGCAGAAACGTGCGTTGCTGATAGGCATTTCGGACTACGGAAATCCAAAAGAAGATCCTAACAAGTGGGCTAACATCAGTGGTGCTAATGACATCAGGCTGCTCAGTCCATTGTTCACGAAGCAAGGGTTCAAGACAACGACTATTGTTGATGGCCAAGCCACATACTCGACAATTGTAAAATCACTTAACAAACTGGTAAAGAGCTGTAAAAAAGGCGACTTGGTCTATGTCCATTTTTCTATGCATGGTCAACCTATTGAAGACCTAAATGGTGATGAGGCAGATGGCTGGGATGAAGCTCTCATTCCTGTAGATGCCCAAATGAAATTTCAAAAGGGAGTATATGAAGGCAAAAACCATTTGCTTGACGACACCCTTGAAAAGTATTTCAATGAAATACGGTCTAAAATTGGAACAAAAGGCCAGTTATATGTTATACTTGATGCTTGTCATAGTGGAACTGCTTCACGTGGTGATGATGAACATATACGAGGTGTTAGAGATGGGTTTACTCGTTCCGGTAAATTATATACGCCTGACCGTACACGGGAAACCAATGATTATTTTCATATACCATCTCAACCGGGACAATCCCCTGTAACATTTATTGAGGCTTGCCGCTCATATCAGCAAAACAAGGAAATACGTAATAGGAACACAGGCATTTGGTATGGTTCTCTTTCTTATTATATTGCTATGGCCATGCAAAGTGTTAAAATAGACAAATCCAACAAGTGGATTAATAAAGTTAAATCAGGTATGAACAATGATAGGCGCTTACGTAAACAGAATGTTGTAATTGAAACATCTAAATAGTAGGTGTCTTATAATATATCAGAACTAGATGTATGTGAAAATTTTCTATCAGCAGAATCTATTAAAAAACATTTTATTATTAATGACTTAATACTCAATTGTGCTTTGAATTGTAATTATTATAAACATTAAAAATAATGAGACTAATATTATTTCTAATACTTTTTTTTATCAGTCAAACGATAATAGGACAATCTGTTAATACTGAACAAGAAATAAAGAAAGGTATTGCTGATTTCCAAAATCGTAAGTTTCAAAGTGCTTTGGAGCATTTTGAAAGAGCAGCAAATGCTCTTCCTATATCTGATGTTTATAGCAGTGATTATGTAATATTATATTATCTATGCGGCACAAGTGCATCTCAAATAGGTGATATAAAGAAAAGCACTTATTATATAGAAAAATGTTTATCTGCCACAAATCTTCCTATAGAATACAGAATACCAATGCTATGTATTCAATTGAATAATTATAGTGAGCTATATAAAGATTGTGTAACGATAGTAAAAGAATTGGAATATTATTATAATAATATTCCAACCTCGTATAAGGTTGATATACTTGCTGCACTCCTACCATATTATGTAGAACAAGAAAATAATAGTAAAGTTATTAAACTTGAAAAAGAATTATCTATAATGATAACTAAGGATACCGATTCTAATAATAAGGTAATAGAAATGGTAAGTTGGAATACTATTTATATGACGATGGGAATTTTTTTTCGAAATATAGGGGATACTCAAAAAGCTCTTTCGTATTTAGGGAAAGCGATAGAAACATTAACACCAATAACAGAGCATAATCGTACTATTTTGTATAGTTCCATTGCGCAAGAACTTATAAAGCAAGGAAAGCTCGGGGCTGCATTAAAATACCAACAAAATGCCGTTGATTTGATATATAAATCTAATCTAAATGACACAACTTATTTAGCAGACCAATTGTTACAATTAGGAACATTGTATATGGATAGAGAGGACTATCAGCAAGCATTGAAGCAGTTAGGGGAAGCTGACAGTTTATATATAGGCCTTCACGATATAGAATCGCATGCATATACTCAAACGCTAATTTATCATATATGGAATATTCGTGGAAATAAAACACAATGCAAAAAAATTCGAAAATTTTTAGAATCTGTCATTGCCAAAGTTGAGATAAAAGATAGAGAAAAATCTTTAATTATAAAAGGTAAGGTCGCAGAATTTTTTAAAGATGACGGCGAATATCAACAGGCATTAAAATTTTATCATGAGACTATTAATATTGCCATATCCATTTACGGAAGTCAAAGTGATAAATTATATCCTTATTATTACAACTTGGCAGCATTATATGGAGACATTGGAAACTATAATGTCGCAATTGAATTCGTAAAAGAATTAAAGTCATTACCAATAAACCAAAATTCAAAAGAGTATTATGATTTGATATTGCTTGAATGCAACATATTACAAGAGCAAGGTCATATAGGGAAAGCTATTTCAATATTGGAATCTGCTAGTGCTCAGATAGAGTCCGCTCAATCACTTGCTGAGACAAAATCCTCTCTTTATTCAACTTTAGGTTCTATGTATGGCGAAATTGCAGATTTTGACCGTGCATTATTTTATAATGAAAAATCATTAAAGCTGGCTAATGAGATATATGGGAACAATTCACAATATTATGCCATCGAATTATTAAATATTTCAGAAATATATGCAGTTATAGGCAGGCAATCTGATGCATTATTACATACTCAAACAGCATATAAAATAATTAAAAAATTATATGGAGAAAAACATCCATTGTATTATAAATGCCTTCATAAATTAGCATCACGCTATCTATTCATTGATGATACAAAGTCGATGAATTTATACAAAAAATGCTTAATACTTAGCAAGGAACTGTATGGTGAAATGTCAAATGAATATGCCGACAACTTATTCTCTATTAGTAATATGATTTCGTCATTAGACAAAAAAATAAAAATGATGTCGCAAGCATTAGAAATTAAGAAGAAACATGGTGCTTTTATCAATGAATACTACCTTGCAGACGAGAATTTGTATGCTTCGCTTTTATTTTTAAAACAAGATTGGGTAAATCTTTATAAGACTGGCCTTGATCTTATGGATATTTGTAGCAAGTATATCATCTCAAATTTTAGAAACTTGTCGTATCAACAAAGGGAAAGTTTATGGCACTCTGCCAGCCAAGCACTATCAGGAATAGAATGTTACGCTACAAATTATACTACGTATGCAGTCAAGAATAATGATTACACTTTAATAAATGAATTCGGAAAGCTTGCTTATGATGTGAGACTCCTTAAAAAAGGACTTTTATTATCATCTTCAATTCGTTTGGACGAAATTTTAGCACAAGCAAACGACAGTATAGTTTCTGTTCTTGAACAAGAAATAAGTGAGCTTCAACAAAAAAAACGTATAAATGGAACTAATGTAGAGGAAAGAGAGAATTTAGAACGTGACATTAGCAATAAGGAACGAGAACTTATAAATATCGCTTCACAAAACGGCGACTTCCTTGATTTTACGTCTATTCGATGGACTGATATTCAAGAAGCTCTTAAACCAGGTGAGGTAGCGATAGAGTTCTTTTCTTATCCGGTGCAGAATACAATGCAGTATGGGGCAGTATGGTTAACTTCGTCATCTTCACCTACTTCATTTGGCATTTTTACCGAAAATGAGCTTGATGCATTCAGAATTGGCGGAGAGTCAATTTATAATTACAAAGATCCAGGAATATATAAAACGGTTTGGGGCGTTTTGGAGGCATTCTCTGAAATAAGAAATGCTCATACAATTTATTTTTCCACTGATGGCATACTTAATACAATTGGAATTGAGAGTCTTTGTGATTCTATGGGACATTTGGCATCAGAGAAACATCAATTATATCGTTTGTCCTCTACTAGAGAACTAATAAGAAGAAACAATCGAACAAATTATAAAAAAGCAGTTTTATATGGAGGATTAGATTATGATGCAACAGTCAATGGAACATTAGTTGCGAAGGAAACTTTACATATAGATAAACAAGATGACTTATCAAAATACACAACTTCCCGCTCATTGCGTAGTAAATACAATAATCTGGAATGGACTTTATCCGAGGTGCAAGACATTGCTAAAATGTTTGGGAATAATTATCAAATACAATTGTTCTCCGGAGTAAACGGGACAGAAAGTTCTTTTAAAAATATGTCTTTAACTACTCCAACTCTTCTGCATATAGCTACACATGGCTTTTATTTTGAAGAAGATGAGATTTATGATAAAGTAATGGAAAATCCCAATCGGTATAAATTTTTATCATACAGACTTTTACAAAAACCAACAGTTGAAACTTTGGCTATGAGAGGTTCCGGGCTGCTTTTTAGTGGTGCTAATGTATCATTAGGAGGGCAAAAGTTGCCAAATGGCTTTGAAGACGGTATTTTAACTGCAGAGGAAACGTCCTTAATAAACCTTGAAAGTGTTGATTTAACAGTTCTTTCTGCATGTGAAACTGGGTTGGGAGCATTGTCAGGAGATGGGGTGTTTGGTTTGCAACGCGGTTTTAAATTAGCAGGAGTAAATAGTATATTAATGTCTCTATGGGAAGTTGATGATAAGGCGACATCTTTACTTATGAAGGAGTTTTACAAAAATTACCTGCAAGGTAAGACTAAAATTCAATCTCTTAAAAGTGCCCAGGAATATCTCCGGGTAATGACTAAATATTCTGACCCCGTATATTGGGCTGCTTGGATTTTCTTAGATGCAATTCATTAAGATTTAATCATATGATAATAACGTGTTGAAATATGCAGACAGAAAAAAAAGATATTTGGTTCATCCGATATTTGGAGTGATGACTCTATATGCGTGAATATCAGCGAATATGGAATTTGTTTGATTCTGTATATTACTGATAGACAACATACCCCATATCCAAAAATTATAATCTATCATCACGAAAGAGGCAATAGTATTTTAACGCATAGAGACATAAAAATCAGCTAAGAAACAGATTGTTATGCCTATATCGCATAACTTATCTATATACAACAATCAATATCCATCACTCCAAATTTCGGAAGACCCAGATATTTTACATAACAACAGGGAGCTAGGCATTTTCTTCTCTCATATGCAGAAAAAAAGCATAGCTTTTCTTCGCAAAAATTATTCTCTTTCATTAGAAGCTGCGGAGGATGTGTATCAAGACTCGTGCCTTGCCATGTATGAAAACATACATACTGGGAAATTAGTATCACTGACCTCAAAGGCCAGCACTTATTTTACAAAAGTGTGTATGTTCCAAGCACTGAAAAAGATACGTGACACTAAACCCGCAGATTCAATGACTGAAGCTCCATATAATGGCAATAGAATTGATGCTCTGATAGGGCTAGATGGTGGATTTACAATTGGGCAACAGCAAGCGATGGAAAAAATCATCAAATCGTTACCAACCCCATGTAATCAAATTCTTTGGGCGTATTATTATGATGAGATGAATATGGAAGAGATTGCCAAGATTATAAATTTCAGTAATGCAAATTCTGTCAAGACAAAAAAAAGTCAATGTATGAGCAAACTGAAAAATAATTATAGTGACGTTATAAAAGAAATGATGTATGGATAAAAAATACGAATATTTCGATCTGCAAGTTGATAGATTCCTTCGCAATCAGATGTCTGAAGAAGAAGCGACTGAATTTATGTCAGATTTGTCATCTGACGTAGAAAAGAAAGAACGTGCCCGCATTATTGCATTAATGATAAGATCTATGGATAAAGTTGGTATTGAACATGACCAACAAATTGTGAATCAAATAAAAGGATTAAGCAAGGCTGAGTTTAAAAAACTCATAGGAATTAAAACTACTTTGATTTCGTTATTTCCAAAGGCTATGAAATATGGCATCGCTGCTTGCATTGCTTGTACTTTGGCTTTTGGCGGTTATAAATATTACAATTATCAACAAACGGTATCGTTAGGTAATGCGGAATACTATGCTTATGTGGCTGACATAAATCTTGAAGGAGGTCATAGAGGAGATAACGCAAATATAGAAATAGAATCAAAACTTTTGACGCTTTTTTCAAATGTAAAAAATGGCATTAAGATTTCGGCTGCAATTAAAGAGTTGGAACCTGTTTATGAAGAGGCTCTTAGTGAGGAGTCATTATATAATAACTATGTGGATGATATCGCATGGAATCTTGCTATTGCTTACCTTAAAGACGGGAATCGTGAAAAGCCTCTTATATTGCTAAAAGATATGATAAAACGTAATGAGGGATATTCAGAAATCACTCTTCCCGCCCAAGAACTAATTAAAAAAATCAATGACCTTTAATTTTTTATAGGTCTGTATCTGATTGAACAGCAGGAGTCTTTTCATTTATATGAAAATTTCTCTTGCTGTTTGCGTTTACATATATATATAGTCTTGGGTATATAAGAATGAATTCCAATATTGGAGTCCAACATATAACCAACTATATCATTATGTCTATTAAAGATTTTATAAACAACCTTATCAATTCATTGCTTGATGGGTCATTTGAGAGAATGAGAATTATTAATCAAATGAATGCCGCGTTTAAGGAGTATTTTACAAGTGGTGAGTTTGGAAGAATGTGTAAAGTATCTATTTCACAAGGGAAAAGTGAATATGCTCATGAAATGAGTGCATTATGGTTCCGTAGTGGGTTCAAGATAACTATTGAAAATGATATGTCGCTTATGGATTCAGAGATGAAGGAATTATCTCAATACATAACAGAAAACGTAGCCTTCGTCCGACAACTTATGGCCTTAGGATTTGATACGCTTGTCATAAAAGGGAAAACCACAGGTAAATCTCAGTATTATGCATTAAAGCATTTCGCAAATCTCAATCAATACTTTATCAAATGAATATATTGTATCGTCTCATCAATCGAATAAAGTTTAAACGTTTGATTAAATCAAACGAGAGTAAAAATGTAGTAGCCGGAATGGTAAAGGCTAGGAAGTTGTATAAAGATTTGGTTGTCAAGGCACATCCAGATAAGCATCCAGATAAGCGTGCTATCGCTGAGGATATAACATCTCGCCTTACTTGTTGCAAATATAATTATGCGAAATTGCTCAAGCTGAGAGACGAAATTGAAAAAAAATTGTGATTACCCATTTACAAAATCAACCCTTGTGGTATCTAAAGATAAATAACAATTAAAAAAATTTATTATGGCAACTAATGTTCAATGCCCTTATTGCGGCAGTTATAACACAGCAAAAACCACTAACGGCAAGTTTTCTCGTGGTATTGAAACGGCAGCAAGTTTAGTAGGAGGTACACTTCTTCAAATGGCAACCGGGGTTCCCGGTATTTTAGGTGTGAATTTAGCTATGGGCAAATCATGGCATCAATACTGTTGTAAAGAATGTCATGAAGTATTTAAGGTACGAATCAATGCTATTGGAGCTGTTAGAGAGGTGAAGAAATACTAAAATCATAACCAATATTAAATTACATGCATAGTAGTTCAACTGTAAAATACTCTCAAGATAAGAATCTACCAGAATTAAGCGAACTATGTCATACATTGTTTTTCTCCAAAAGGTATCAAAGATATAAAGTTACTTGATAGCCAAACGCTTTCATTGTTATGAAAATGTTTGGCTATTGTAATGTAAAAGGTAAAATATGTAAATATATTCATTGTATCCATGTATGCAGCATGAAGTTCTCATAGATACGCATGATTATTTCAAGATGCTTCTCATTATTCATCTGGTACGATAAGTATCGTTCTATGTCGTTGACTGCATTGACTTCATACCCCGTTTTCTTTATTTCATGTGTTATAACTATGATCATCTGCTGGATTACAGGAAAATTTTAATTAATACAAAAACACCCGACTTTACATTCTTGGGTGTAAAATCGGGTGTTTATTTTGCAAAACATTGATTTTCAATGTTTATTGCGGTGCGGACGGCACTATAATCCAGCTGCTCGACGAGAGCAAGGTGAGCAACGGCGTGAGGGGCTACAACTCCACGGCCATCAACGTGGCCTACACGGGCGGCATAGACGCCAAGGGCAAGGCCGCCGACAACCGCACGGACGCGCAGAAGGCGAGCCTGCTGAAGCTGCTGCGCCTGCTGAGGAGACGCTACCCTGTTGCAAAGATACTGGGCCACCGCGACATCAGCCCCGACACCAACCACAACGGCACGGTGGACCCGTGGGAGCGGATAAAGGAATGCCCGTGCTTCGACGCCATGGATGAGTACAGTGGAATTTGAGAATTTTGAGTTTGGAATTTTGAGTTTGGATATGCAACTTTTTCCTCAAATTATATGTCAGCGCATCGCGGGGGCGTTGTTGGGCTTGCTCGTTTGCTGCGTCATCTCGCTGCTGGCGGGATGCCGCAGCGTTGTTTACGTGCCGGTGGAGACCGTGCGCTCGGACAGCGTGTACATCGACCGCCTCACCCGCGACAGCGTGTGCGTCCGCGACAGCGTGTGGGTGAGCCTCCGGGAGCGGGGCGACACCGTGTTCATAACCAAGGCCGCCATGTGCTACGCCTACCGCGACCGCCTGCGCACCGACACCGTGGCCGTTGTGCGTGAGCACAGGGAAAAGGTTCCCGTTGAGGTGGAACGCCAGCTCACGTGGTGGGAGAGAACGCGCCTCAAGGCCTTCTGGTGGCTTGCGGCGGCGGTGGCCGCGCTCTGTCTCGTCGTGGCGTGGCTGGCGAGGAGGCTGTGCAGGAACGGAAGAGGCTGACGCGCCTTGACGTCGGCAAGCGCTCCTGCCGCCCAAAGCTGAAGGCACAAAAAAGCCGCGGAGAGGCTCACCCCGCGGCGTGTGTCAGAACCCATAGTGCGCTCAGGAAAGGCGCACTGAGCCTATGGCCTTTGCTATGTCCTGCACGGCCTCGTTGAACACGGCTTTCTGCTCGTCGCTGAGCGTGTACACCTTGCCGCGCACACTGTTGCCGTTTATCCGCTGGTAGAGCCATGAGCGCGACTTGCCGAAGTACTTGCGGGCGATGTATGCAATCGGCAGCAGGTCGTATTGCCCGTCAATCTGCTGGCGCAGCCTCTTAACGTCCGCCTCTATGCCTGCCAGACCCTCGGCCATGAACGCGGCGTAAGCCTCGCGCACATAGGGCTCGTCCTTATGGGCGTTTATCCACGCCGCAAGCTCGTCCCGGCGGGCTGCGCTCGCGGCGTCAGTCTTGCCCATCAGAGCCTTAAGTTCGTCGAAAACAATTCTTGTATCTTCCATTGCCTTTTGTTTTTAGCCCCTCCGCCGTGGAGCGGAGGGGGCTGTTTGTTACTGTCTCTTTTTCTTGTAAAGTTCGGAGAGTTCGTCAAGCAGGCGGTTTATTGTTTCTTCCTGCGAGGTCTCGCTTATTCCCGACAGGTCGGAAATCCGTTTGTACTGCCTCAGAAGCTCTTCCTTGAACTTGATTTGCATTTCGATTGCTTCGTTCATTTCCTGATTTTTTATTTATATTGTTTGTTCTAACACAATGCAAAGATACATAATCTTTTGCATATATGCAAGCTTTTCAGCAGTTTTTTCAGATGATGTCATAAGCCCACCGTCTCCACCCCGGCCTTGTCCAGCACATAGGCAATGAGCCTGAAGTTGGCCTCGTTCACGGCGGTGAAGTCCTTCTTGATGTACAGGTCGGTGACGCGCATCGACGGCTCCACATGGTTGAGCATGTCGTTCACCGCGTACTTGCTCACGCCCGCCTCGTTCACGGCGATGGTGGCCATCGTGTGCCGCGCCGCGTAGAACTGTAGCCCGGCTACGCCCGCGGCCTGGCCCACCTCCTTCAGCCCGATGTTCAGGGCGCGGTTGAAGTCGGCGGCGGAGGCGTAGCGCGAGGCGAAGCAGAACACGTGCCCGCCGGCGCCCCTGTATCTTTCGACAAGCGTCCTGACGCACGGATGCACCCTCACCGACATCGCGGCGCGGTCGGCCCGCCTGTCCCGGGTCTTGGCCCGCTGGTACTTGATGCACTCGCCGTCGAACGTCTCGGCGGCGTACAGGTCGGCGGAGTTCATGCCCATCAGGAAGAACGACAGCAGGAAGCAGTCGCGGGCCATGTCGCGGCGGCAGGGCATCCCGCCGCGCGTCACCGCGCCCGCGCGTGGCAGCCTTATTATGCGCGTCAGCTCGTCGAGCGACAGCGCCCTTTTCTCGGCCACGTTCTGGCGCGGCGGGCAATACTTGCGCAGCGAGTGCCTGATCCTGACCACACCGCAGTCTTCGTCGTTTAGCTCGTCTCTGGCGTCGTTGAACATCCTGACGATGCCGTTCGTGTAGAGCGACCGTGCGCGCGGCCTGTCCGCCAGGCTCTCCTCAAAGGCGCGCATCAGGGCGGGGGTTATGTCGGCGAAGAGTATGTCGTCTTTCTTCATGAAGCTCCGCAGCGCGTTGACCGCCGACGCATAGTTCCTCACGCCTTTAATCTTCGCCCGCGCCATCCAGTCAGCCGCATAGGCGGTGAAGCTGTCGCCGCCGCCCCCGGCCTTTTCCCGCAGGCGGGCGACGATGGCTGGCAGCGGCACCTCGTTAAGCTCAAGGTCCATACCGGCCACCCGCTTGCGGTATTCCCTTATCAGGTCGTCGCACCTGTCGAGCACGCCCCTGTCCTTGATTTTGAACGAGGCCGTGACTTCCTTTCTTGAGACAAACATCGACGTGGGGATGTAGGCGGACTTTCTGCCCATGGTGACGCGGATGAGCACCAGCCACGTTCCGTCGCTTCTCTTTTTCTCTTTTTTGATTGTCGCCTTAAATGTAATCATAAGTAAACGGTTAAAGTTTGGGGTAAACATGGGGTAAACATTTCCGCTTACTTGTGGCCTCGGAAAGCCGCTTGTGGCGATTCGCGCCAAAAAGAAAAAGCGGAAACCCTTTGTGTGTCAGGGATTTCCGCTTGTTTTCCGTTGGGGTGGAGGGTGGGGCTCGAACCCACGACATTCAGAACCACAATCTGACGCTCTAACCAACTGAACTACATCCACCGTGTTGCTTGTCTGAAAGCGAGTGCAAAGGTACGTGATTTATTTGAAACTGCCAAATAAATCACGTACTTTTTTGTCGTTTTCTTTATTTTGCAGGCTGTGCCGGAGCTTTCGGCGCGGCTGCGGGAGTGCTCTGCTGTGCGCCGTTGGCGGCGGGAGCGGCCTCTTTGGTCTGGCTGGCTCCGAAGCCGGGCAGGTTGTTCGGGTTGGTTGTCGGATTCTCGATGCCCTCCATCACAGATGTGTCGGTCTCGGCCTGAGGTGCCACGTAAGCGCAGGCAATGCTTATGACGACCATTGCCACGGCCAGTCCCCATGTGGTCTTCTCGATAAAGTCTGTGGTCTTGCGCACACCGCCGATCTGGTTGTATGACGCAAAGTTGGAAGCGAGTCCGCCTCCTTTTGATTCCTGGATGAGCACGATGCCGATCATAAGCACGGCGGCCACACAGATGAGAATTACTAATAATGTGTACATTTTTCCTTATTGTTTTTTATTGTTGTTTATTATCAGTTTGTTCAAAAACCGAATTTGGTCTGCAAAGTAAGCATTTTTTTTTGGATAATTCAAACTTAATCGCTGAATTATTTCCAAAGCCTTTGAATATCGCCCTTGTTTTATGTAAATGCGGGCCAGTGTCTCTGTGAAATAGCCCTCGTCTTCATCCTTGCCTGTGTTCTCGTCGATTGACGGCACAAACTCGGTCGGGCCGTTGAGGTCTATTTTGATGTTGCCGCCCTCGATGAAGTCGTCTATCAGCTCATGTCCTTTCAGCTGCGGTGTCGCCGGGCTGTCGTCAGCCTGCCCGGCGTCCTCGGTCTCCATCAGATATGCCACATAGTCCACTGCCGCGTCGGCCGGTGTCGGGCGGCGTTTCTTCTTCTCGGTTGTCTCGGCCTCAGCCTCTTTAGGCATGGAGTCGAGAAAGCTGTCAATCAGCGACAGCGTGCGGTTGTCGCCGTTGGTGGCGGCGCTGGCTGCCGTCTCTTCTTTCTGGGGCTTTATTCTGTAGTGCGCGGCCTCCACGAGGCGGAAAATCACCGTGCGGTCTGTTACGAATATGGCGGCGCGGCGCAGCTCCTCGTCGAACGACGGGTCGTGCAGCAGATACAGATTCTGCAGCAGCAGCAGGCGTGCCGTCTGGAAATAAGGATACAGAGCCAGCACGGAGCGCAGCTCGTAGAGCGTGTCTCTGTCGAGTCGTTCGGGGTGGTTAATCAGCTCTGCTATCTCCATATTGTTGTTGTGTCATGCCTGCGGCCTACCAGTTGGCAACTGTCGCGTTGAATATTTGTTCGGTTATCTCCTCCACCATCTGTGTCACAAGCTCCTCCTGCACGGCGTTCAGAGTCTGGGTGTTGTCGTATGTGGCCGAGGCCGTGAACTGCCGCTCGAAGTCCTCGGTGTGGTTCTTGTTGTTGGTGAAGCGCACATTAACAGTCATCGACAGCTCTGTCTGCGATGAATATCCCTCTGACGACACCGACTTGTTGCGCTGTTCGTAGCGGGTGATTTCGCCTTCTATCTTCATGTCGCCGTCGCGTCTCACTTGTATCAGGCGGGTGTGATTGGCGAAAAGGTCTTTCAGCTGGTTGTTGAATATGCTGGCCATCGGCCCCCAAACGTAGCTTGCCCTGATGGGGAAGTCCGATATCTGGATGGTCTTGGTCTTCGTGTAGTCGATGCTGGCGCCGTTGAACTTGTAGGAGACGGAGCACGACAGCAGCAAAAGGCACACAGCGCACAGCGCGGCGCACCGCCTGCTGACGCCGCTTGTGGCGCACCGTCCGGCAAGGGAGATAATGCGTGTGATGGTTTTCATCTTCTTTTCTGTGACGTTTCCCGGTTTGTCGTCGTTTTTGTCTGCCTCTGTCTTGTCACTCCAGGCCATACTGCTTTATGCGGCGGTATAGCGTGCGGTCCGATATGCCCAGCTCCTGCGCGGCTTTCTTGCGGTTTCCGCCGTTGCGCTCGAGGGCTTTCTCCAGCATCTGTCGGCCCATGTCGTCGAGGTTGAGGTTCTCCGGCTCCACATATTCCTCGGCAATGGCGTCCTCGGCCGCAGGCTTCGGTTGCTGCTCAATGTAAATCCGGTGTGTGGCGATGGGCGCCGGCGTGTTGCTCACGGCAGGCATCGCGGTGCCTGGAGCGCACACTGTGCCGCCTTTCATCTCCTCTATCTGCTTCTTGAGCAGGGTTATGTCGCGGCGCAGGTCGTTCACGTTGCCGCGAAGCTCGAACAGTATTTTGTAGAGAATCTCGCGCTCCGACTCGAAGCTGTGGTCTCCGCCGCTGTGGACGGTGGCCAGCTCGGTGGTCTCGTGGTCCTGTGGTATGAACTTGGCCAGAATCTCCGGCGTAATCACGCGCGCCGGACTGAGAATCGAGATTTGCTCGGTTATGTTTTTCAGCTGTCTTACGTTGCCCGGCCACTTGTACTTCAGCAGCATCTGCCTGGCGCCGTCTGTCAGCGTGACTTTTTCCATTCTGTATTTCTCGGCCATCTGCATGGCAAACAGGCGGAACAGCAGTGCGATGTCCTCGCCGCGCTCGCGCAGCGGCGGCATCTGCACCGGTATGGAGTTTAGCCTGTAATACAGGTCCTCTCTGAAGCGACCCTCGCTGATGGCCTTGCGGATGTTCACGTTGGTGGCGGCCACAATCCTCACGCTGGTCTTCCTCACCTCGGTGGCCCCGACGGGTATGTATTCCCCCGTTTCGAGCACCCGCAGCAGGCGGGCCTGCGTGGCCATGGGCAGCTCGCCCACCTCGTCGAGAAACAGTGTGCCCTTGTCTGCCACGCCGAAGTAGCCCGGGCTGTCGTTGATGGCGCCGGTGAACGAGCCTTTCACGTGGCCGAACAGCTCGCTGTCTATCGTGCCCTCCGGTATCGAGCCGCAGTTGATGGCGAAATACTTCTCGCGCCGGCGCGGCGAGTTGTCGTGTATCACGCGGGGGATTATCTCCTTGCCAACGCCGCTCTCGCCGATGATGAGCACGCTGAGGTCTGTCGGCGCCACCTGCAAGGCCACGTCGAGCACATGGTTCAAGGCATCGCAGTTGCCCACGATGTTGTATCTCTGCTTTACACTTTGTAGTTCTGAAGCTTTCATTTGCAGACTTCCCCGCCTCCGTGCGCCTGCGGCGTCAGCCGTGCGCAATCGGGCTAATTCCCTGCAAAGGTACACATTTTATCTGACAAAATGTCAATGGCGCGGCCATTTTATGATTCGTTTGCTATTTGTCCGGCACTGTGTTTCCGCAGCTCTGAAAACTTTTCAGGCAGAAACATCCGCCATTTAACAATTAAAATCGCTAACTTTGCCATCGGCATGGCGTGCCGCCCGATACGGCTGCGAACGACGGCCCGGAGCCGGCCGCGCCCGGCGGCAACGGAAGCATAACCTAAAAACGCAATGATCATGGAAATAAAAGAGTTCACAACAGCATTCAGAGAGGCGTTCGGAGCGGCCGCTCCGCTGCCCATAGTCTTCAGCTACAGCCACACGCCGGCGGCGGCCGTGGGGCGGATTCCGCGCTGCATGGTGGGCGCGATAAGGGCGGTGTGCGACGGCGGGCCGCTGACGCTCTCGGCCGACAACGTGCTCTGTGGCGGCGGACGGCTCTACACGGCATTCGCGCCCATGGCGGACCGCGTGCCCACGTTTGTGTCGGAGGAGGAGCGGTACAAGCAGACGCCGGAGATGGTCCGCGAGCACATAGTGCGGATGGGCATCAGCCTGTCGCGGAAGCCGTATCTCAACTTCGTGCGCATAGACCGCGCCGACAGCCTCGGCGGGGCCTGCGGCGTAGTGTTTTTCGCCACGCCCGACGTGCTCGCCGGCCTCTGCGCGTGGGCGTTCTATGACAACAACGACGCCGACGCCGTGTGCGCGCCGTTCGCGTCGGGCTGCTGCGGCATCATAACCCTGGCCGCAAAGGAGAACGAAGTCGGCGGGCGCCGCTGCTTCATCGGCATGCTCGACCCCTCGGCGCGTCCGCTCGTGCCGGAGCATGAGCTTACGTTCGCCGTGCCGGCGTGCCGCTTCCGCGAGATGATGCAGACCATGCGGCAGTCGGCGCTCTTCCGCAGGGCTTTCTCTGTTGTGAGGAAGCGCGTCAACAGCCCGTCTGCCGCCGGGGGGACGGCGTAGGGGCGTTTCTTTATTCGGCCGCTTTCTCCAGCTCGACGGCAATCATCCTGCCCTCGTCGAGCAGGGCGATGTTGCCTCCCGGAAGCTGCCCGAAAGCCTTGACCTTGGCCAGGGCATCGGTTATGGCGCGCTCCGTCGTCATGTCGGGGCAGGCCATGCGTGTGGTGCCCACGCCTCCGAAGCTGATGCCGTCGGCCTTGCCAGGCGTGCGGGTTATGCCGCCCATGATTCTGTTGCAGCCGGTGCTGCCGCCCAGCCGGCCGGCCTTGGTGTCGAAGGTCAGCGCCGGCGTGTTGTCGCCATTGCCCTTTACAGGCTCGCCATACACGGCCACGATGTTCCAGCTGCCCTCGAGCGAGGCGTAACCGGCCGCCGTGAAGCGTTTCACGAGCCTGCCCACCGTCCGTCCTTTGCCGTCGGTCAGGGCTATCGAGCCGTCGGCCGACTCGCTCGCGCCCTCCGCTTTTGTCAGAGCCGCCAGTATCTTGCTCTCCGTCTCCATGTCGGGGCAGGCCATCATTGTGCTCCCCATGCGCGACAGGTCGAGCCGTCCCGACTTCTTGTCGATTGCCGACATGATGCGGTTGCAGCCCGTGTAGCCGTAGACGCGCCCCCCGGCCATGTCGAAGCCAATGAACGGAGCCTGTCCGCCCGTCGGCCTGACTTTGCTTCCGTCCACCTCTTCTATTGTCCATTCGCCGTTGAGCTTGTCCATTGCCGCCATCTTCTGTTTCTGCACCGCGCACGACGCCATTGCCACCGAGCACACGGTCAGGGCGGCTATGGCCGCTTTGTTCATGATTGTTTTCATCGTTTCTGTTGCTTTGATTTTATTTACTATAATGTGGAGCAGGCCCTGATATTGCGTCCGGCAGTGTTAAAAAGACATAAGCGGCCGTCCGCCCGGCGGTTGCCGCCCTGTTTGCGGCCATGGGGTACGCCATGGCCGTTGACACAGCTCCCGCTTCTGTGCGGTCTCAAAAATGTTAAAATTGTCGCCCGGATGCCGCCCGTGGCGGGCGTTTTCCGCGCCGGACGGAGTGTCGGCGGCGTATGGCGCGCTCTCGCGTGTGCAGTTGTAAGTGGCTGTCGGTGTGCGCGTTGTGTCAAGTGAGTGTAAAAGTGTGCGCAAAACTTGTTAATTTTCTGCGCTGAAAGTCTTTCCGTGTTAACTTGCGTTCACTAAAACCTCTTTGCAATAAGGGCCTTTTCGCCCTGCGATATGGCCTATATTGCTCTGCGAAATGGCTCTTTTCGCCTTCCGAAACGGCAGGTTTTGCAGAACAGCCCGTTTCTTTCCGCCGTTCAGAGGCTGCCGGACCCTTTTTCCGCTTCTATATCATCGCTTTCGGCCGTGTTAAATTCGGAGGGTCAAAATGTTAAACTTTCTTGTTTTGTTCTGCCTGCTTGTGGCGTTGTGATGTAAATTTGATTTCCGAAGCCGGTGTGTTTCGGGCTATTTTCTGTAACTTTGCAGACTGCGAAATGATATATCAGAACATGGACGAGAAAGAGAGAATACTGCAGCTGCGCCGCCAGCTGCACGAACACAATTACAGATACTACGTGCTCAGTCAGCCGGTGATAGGCGACATGGAGTTCGACATGATGATGCACGAGCTGCAGGAGCTTGAGGCCCGCCACCCCGAAATGGCCGACCCCAACTCGCCGACGCAGCGCGTGGGCAGCGACCTTAGCAAGGACTTCCGCCAGGTGGAGCACCGCTATCCGATGCTGTCGCTGGCCAACACCTACAGCGAGCAGGATGTGGCCGAGTGGTATGAGTCTGTCAGCCGCGGCCTTGAGGGTGA
Source organism: uncultured Prevotella sp. (assembly GCA_944320305.1). Taxonomy (GTDB): domain Bacteria; phylum Bacteroidota; class Bacteroidia; order Bacteroidales; family Bacteroidaceae; genus Prevotella. The sequence goes on from CALUGW010000001.1 coordinate 25,237, forward strand.
GCCTTTCGAGGTGTGCTGCGAGATGAAGTACGACGGGCTGTCCATCAGTCTGACCTATCGCGACGGGCGGCTGGTGCAGGCCGTGACCCGCGGCGACGGCGTGCGCGGCGACGACGTTACCGACAACGTGCGCACCATACGCTGCATTCCGCTTGTGCTCACGGGCAGCGGCTATCCGCGCGAGTTCGAGATCCGCGGCGAGATTCTCATGCCCTGGAGCGTGTTCGAGCGGCTCAACGCCGAGCGCGAGGCCGCCGAGGAGCCGCTGTTCGCCAATCCGCGCAACGCCGCCAGCGGCACGCTGAAGAGCCAAAGCTCGGCCCTGGTGGCCAGCCGCCGTCTGGACGCCTATCTCTATTACCTGCTCGGCGACACGCTTCCGGCCGACGGCCACTATGAGAACCTCATGGAGGCGCGGCGCTGGGGCTTCAAGATCAGCGATGGAATGCGCAAGGTGAAGACCCTTCAGGAGATTTACGACTTCATAAGCCACTGGGACACGGAGCGCAAGCAGCTGCCCGTGGCCACCGACGGCATTGTGCTCAAGGTTAACTCTCTGCGCCAGCAGCGCGCGCTGGGCTACACGGCGAAGAGCCCGCGCTGGGCCATCGCCTACAAGTTCAAGGCCGAGCGCGAGCGCACGCGCCTCGTGGAGGTCACCTTCCAGGTGGGGCGCACGGGCGCCGTCACGCCTGTGGCCAACATGGAGCCGGTGCTACTGGCGGGCACCACGGTGCGCCGCGCCACGCTCAACAACGAGGACTTCATCCGCAGTCTTGACCTGCACGAGGGCGATTACGTCTACGTGGAGAAGGGAGGGGAGATAATCCCGAAGATAGTCGGCGTGGACACTGCCGCCCGCCGGGCCGGGGCCGCGCCGGTGGCCTTCGCCACCCGCTGTCCCGAATGCGGCACGGAGCTGGTTCGCTATGAGGGTGAGGCCGCCCACTACTGCCCCAACGACGCAGGCTGCCCGCCGCAGATCAAGGGGCGCATAGAGCACTTCATATCCCGCCGGGCCATGAACATCGACAGTCTGGGGCCGGAGACCGTGGACGACTACTGGCGCCGCGGCCTTATCCACAACGTGGCCGACCTCTACGACATCACTCCAGCCGACATCGACGGGGGCGGCGCGCGCCGCAAGTCGGCCCTGAAGATTGTGCAGGGCATTGCCGCCTCGCGCGCCGTTCCGTTCGAGCGGGTGGTCTTTGCGCTCGGCATTCGCTTCGTGGGCGAGACCGCCGCCAAGCTGCTGGCCCGCCACTTCAAGAACATCGACGCCCTGGCCGCCGCCGGGCTGCAGGAGCTTACCGCCGTCAGCGGCATAGGCGATGCCATAGCCCGCAGCATTATTTCCTACTTCCACACCCCGGCCAATGTGGAGATTGTGGAGCGTCTGCGCGCCTGCGGCCTGCAGATGAGCCTCAGCGAGGAGCAGATGGCCGGCATGGGCGACGCCCTGAAGGGGCAGACGGTGGTGATCAGCGGCGTGTTCCGCCACCACAGCCGCGACGAATACAAGGCCATCATCGAGCAGAACGGCGGCAAGAGCGTGGGCAGCATCAGCTCTAAGACGTCGTTCGTCCTGGCCGGCGACAACATGGGCCCGGCCAAGCTGCAGAAGGCCGAGAAGCTCGGCATAAGGATAATGGGCGAGGAGGAGTTCCTCGAAAAATTAAAAATCAAGAATTAAAAATTAGGAAAATATGAATGTCTGCCTTTTTCCTGTCATTAAGATTGGACACGAGGCGGACCTGTTTCTTTACTCATGGAGATTATAGTTTCAGAAGAGATTGAGGCCGTTTGCCCGGGTTTTGTGGGGGCGGCGGTAGAGGCCGGGGCGGTGAACAGCGAGTACAGTGCGCCGCTTTGGGCCGAGATAAGCGCTCTTGAGACCGGCCTGCGCCAGCGGCTCACCACCGAGAGCGTAAAGCAGATGCCGGCCGTCGAGGCCACACGCCGCGTCTACCGGGCCTGCGGCAAGGACCCCAGCCGCTACCGTCCCTCGGCGGAGGCTCTCATACGCCGTGTGCTCCAGGGCAAGCGGCTCTATCAGATCGACACGCTCGTGGACCTTGTCAACCTGGCCAGCATGAAGTTTGGCTACAGCATCGGCGGATTCGACGCCGACAAGTTTGCCGGCGCCACACTCACACTTGGCATAGGGCGTGAGGGCGAGCCTTACGAGGGCATAGGGCGCGGGCAGCTCAACATTGCCGGTCTGCCCGTCTACCGCGACGCCGCGGGCGGTGTGGGCACGCCCACCAGCGACAACGAGCGCACGAAAATGACGCTCCAGACCACCCGTGTGCTCTTCCTGGTCAACGGATACGACGGCGACCGCGCCCGGGTGGAGGCCACGGCAGCCTTTCTGCAGGAACTGCTGCGCCGCCATGCAGGCAGCGACGGCGGCACCGCAACCGTCTTTGGCCGCGGCTGACGGCAGGCCGGCGTGGCGCGGCGGGCGCCGTGCCACGCCGGGCGGGAATGCGTGCCGGAGACAAATTTCAGGCCAATAATTTTGCAGAAACAATATTTTTATATACTTTTGCAATATAAAATAAATCTCAGACAATAACGAATTAAACCTTGACGCCTATCGACGAAACGTTTACTTAATAAACAAAAGGACAATTAAGTATATGAGCAATTTCGAACGTATGACCGACGAAGAGTTGGCCTTACTGTACGTTGGAGGAAACAACAGGGCTTTTGATGAGTTATTGTCGCGCACGCAGTCGAAGCTCTTCACCTATATTATGTTTGTGGTCAGAGACCACGACACGGCCAACGATATCTTCCAAGACACCTTTGTGAAGGTGATTATGAAACTGCAGGAGGGCAAATACACCGACTCAGGCAAGTTCTCCTATTGGATTACGCGCATCGCCCACAATGTGATAATGGACTGGTATCGGCAGAACAAGAGCGAGCGCATTGTCGAGCCGACAGAAGACAACGACCTGACTAATCTCCGCACGGCGTCGGTCGTTGACGTCTGCCGCGAGAACGAGCTTGTCAACGAGCAGGTCCTTGCCGACGTCCGCCGCATGATGGACGCCCTTCCGGCCCCGCAGCGCGAAGTGGTCTATATGCGCTTTTACCAGCAGATGTCGTTCAAGGAGATTGCCGATGTGACCGGCGTGAGCATCAACACGTCGCTCGGTCGTATGCGTTATGCTATTCTCAACCTGCGGCGCATGGCCCGCGAGCACGCTATTGCGCTGAGCCTTGAGCGCTGACAGGCGAGTCCTTGGTGGCGTAAATGTCATGTGGAGCAACAACAAAGTCCGCGCCTGGCGCGGACTTTGTTGTTCTTGTGGCTGTGGCCGTGTCTTTGTGTCAGGCGTAAGTGTGCATTCCGCTGCCCAGAAAATAGTTTACCCCGAAGTAAGTCATGAGTATTGTGAGGAAGGCCAGCACCATGAACAGGTGGTAGCGGGCGGGGCGGCGCAGTGAGGGCAGGCTGTCGGAGTGAGCGCCTATGGCGTAGACCATGAGCGTTATCAAGGCCCATGTCTCCTTGGCGTCCCAGCTCCAGTAGCGCCCCCACGATATGTTGGCCCACACCGCGCCGATGAAGATGCCGGCCGCCAGCGCGGCAAGGGCGGGGTAGAGCATCATTCTGCTGAGCAGCATGAGCTGACGGCAGGCCTCTTCGCCGCCGTGGCTGCCGGCTGCCGGTGTGCCGCGTCCGGATGCCTTGTCCACCGCAAGAGCCGTAAGCCCGCAGATGAATGTGAGAGACAGCAGCGCGAAGGCCAGCATGACGAGCGACACATGGACGCTGAGCAGCGGCGAGTTGAGCACGGGCATGATGTTGGTGATGGCCGGATCCATCTGGTTTATGTGCGACACGAGCAGGAAGAGGCCCGACATGAGCAGTCCGAACGGCAGGACAATGGCAAAGCGGCGGCAGCTTATGAGCGACAGCAGCATGACGAGCCACGCCACAAGCAGCATGGTCTCGTAGCCGTTGGACATCGGTATGTTGCCCGAGATGACCCACCTCAGCGCCAGGCAGGCCGTGAGGGCGGCAAAAGACAGTGCCATGACCGCCACGGCGACGGCTTTCGGCACATTCCTCCGGGGGCGGGTTGGGCTGTCGGTGGTCTGCCGACGGCTAAGTCTGCGCAGTGTTGCCGCCAGCGCAAGCAGTCCGGCGGTGAGGTTGACAACAAACAGTGTAGTGGCAAAAGGCACTCTGTTGTAAATCCGTTCGGCCTTTGTCTGCGTCTCTGAAGGCAGTGACGAGCCGGCCCGGCTCGATTGGTATTGTCTTATTTTGTCTGCAATCCGTTCCACTTTGGCCGTGTTTCCGGCGGCTGCCTCATCCTCAATCAGGGCAAAGACCTTTGTGATGAATGCTGTCTGGCCGCTGTCAAGGCCGGCCGGAAGCCTGTCGGCCGGGGCATACCATTGCGTGGTGCCGTTGCTGTCGGTGTGGGGAAACACTTTCAGCAGCACCCCACGGCGCAACTGCATGATGAGCATCAGTTTGTCGTCAATGTCGGCTGCCTGTCTGTGGAATGCGTCGCGGTTGCCGTGATAGTACTCTTCAACGTAGGGTCCGAGGATGTAACCGCCCATGTCGCTGTTGAAGAACGTCTGCATAGAGACGTATTCCGGCAGCTGGAGAGTGCTGCGCAGGTCTCCCTTCTTGAGCCTGATGAATGGCTCTCCGGCCCATTCTTCGCTCCAGAAGAGCCAGCCCGTGAGCACCTGCTCGGCAGTAAGGCCCTTATAAGAGGCCGAGCCGTAGATCTTTTTCGTAAAGTCGATGGCGAAAGTCTGCAGCGGGCAGACGCGGTTGTTGTAGAGGATGTGCATCTCGCCGAGTATCGCGGCGGTCTTTTCCGGCAGGGTGGGGGCGGCGGCCCGGCTCAGGGCTGGCGCGGCCATGACCGCAACAGCCAGTGCGCCGCGGCGCAGCAGCGGAGAGCTTAGGGTGCGGCGGAAGCCGCCTTTGGGGTCGGCGAGCATCCACAGCAGGGAAAACAGCAGCAGGGCGTAGCCAGTGTAGGTTGTTGCGATGCCCCACGGGTCGGCGTTTATGCTCAGAATGCTGCCGCGCATATCGCGGTCGTAGTCGTTCTGGTAGAAGCGGACTCCGTTGTGGCTGTGGATGTTGTTCATCGAGACGCAGGCCTCGCTTGTGGCGTTTCCGTCTGTGATGACGAAGCGGGTCACATAGTCCGACGGTGCGGTTGTGCCCTCGTAGTATTTCGTCTCAAAACTCTTGAGACTCAGACTGAACGGCAGCGGCCATTCTTTCACGCTGTCGCCGTCGAGCGTCATGTATTTGTCTGTGGTCTCGCCCAGTCTCAGGTGTACAATGCCCTGGACCGAGCTGACGCGGGTTATGAGCGCCCCCGCGAGGATGACTGCCAGCGAAAGGTGTAGAGCGACGGTTGAGGCGCGGCGCACTCTGCGCCCTATGAACCAGGCTATGGCCGCCGCCGCGAGCAAGGCCCAGAGCGCGGTGAACCACCACGAGCCGTAGACGTGGCGGGCGGCGTAGAGTGTTCCGTGTTCTTTCTCTATGAGAGTGGCCGCCGCCATGCCACCGATGGTGGCGATGTAGAGTGCGGCCAGAGTCTTTTTCAGTGTTTGTTTAGTTTGGGCTTTCATTTCCGTTTGTTGTTTCACGGGTGCGAATATGTTCCGGACAGTGCCGTCTTGTGAATAAAGGCAGGCCGCCCGATATTTGCGGCGGCCTGCCTTGCCGGTGTCTGGTGGTGTTGTCAGATGGCTTCGATGAACGCTACGACGGCGTCGCGGTCATCCTTGCTCAGGTTGTAGAACTGCTTGGCGCTGTCGAAAGCGTCTGATTGGGCCGAGTAGCCGTGCCACATGATGGCCTCGACGACGTTGCGCGCGCGGCAGTCGTGCAGGCGGTCGCTGGCTCCGGTGAGGCGCATTGACAGTCCGCGCCCCCAGAGCGGGGTTGTGCGGCACCACCCGGTGCGTATGTCGTTGGCCATGAAGAGGCGGTGCTGCACCATGTCGGAGTAAGGCCATATCTTCTGGAACGGGAAGCGTGGCAGAATGTTCTGCGCGTCGAGTCCGTTGGCCTTGGCGTAGGCCTTGATGCTGTTGTCCACCCAGTAGTTGTCCTCGCCGGTTGTCCACGACGGGCGGTGGCAGCTGGCGCAGCCCATCTGCATGAACAGCTGCTTGCCGCGCTTCACCTTGGCGGTGTTCAAGTCGCGCGCGGCAGGCACGGCCAGACCTCTGTGCCACACCATGAAGTCGTAATAGTCCTTGTCGCTCATCTCCTCTTCGCCGTTGTATGGCGCGCCGTCAACGAAGTAGCGGCGGAACGTCGCGCTGTCGGAGGCGGCGGTGAGACCCAGCAGCAGGTTCACGCGCTCGGCAATGCCGTTTGCCGTTCCGTCGGCGTAGTAGGGGTGGAGGATGGAGCTTTCGTCCTCTCCGTGGCGCATGATGTAGTCGAGCACCTCCTTGTCCTCCGACATTGCCTTGGCCCATGCCTTGGTGGTGTAGAGGTAATGGCGGTCGGAGCGGGTCACGTTGGTGATGTTCCAGATGGCGTTAGCGCCGGCGCCGTCCTGCAGCGAGGCGCGTGTCATGGCGTAAGTGAATTTCTTCACTTTCTTCTGTCCGTCGGCCAGAGTGTACCATGCAGAGGCCGCCCAGTCGTTGGCCGCGGCGTCCCACATGGCCGGGTTGAGCACGTCGCTCACCTGCTTGCCGCGCGCTACGGCAGCTGCGGCCTGGCGGCGGTACTCAAGTCTCATTGAGTCCTGGTCGATGGCGTCGAGCAGCCCGGTGCCGTAGATGCCGATTGTTGACTCAAGCCGCACCTCGTAGTTTGTCGGCTTGGGGTTGGTGTTGAACGCCCAGTCCTCTATTTTCACATCGGGATAAATGAGCGAATATCTCTCGCCGTCGGCAAACTGCATTGGCAGGCCGCTTGGCATTGACGTGACGTTGACCCAGTTGATAGTGATTCCGGCCTCGTCGATAGGGGCTTTGAACGGGTGCATGGCCTGTGTCTGCGGCATGCCCGTCACCTCGGTGATGTAGGAGTTGGCGGCGTAGGCCGTCCCGTCGGGGTTGACGCCTGCCGTGGGGTGGTAGACCACGAGCAGATAGCCGTTGCCGATGGTGTTGGCCTTGTAGGCCGTCTGGCGCTTGCCGTGGCCGTATGCGGGGTGGCAGTGAATGCAGCTGCTGCGTGTCCATGCCGGTCCGAGTCCCTTGCGCGGGTCTTCGGTGATGGTGTAAAGGTGCTCGAAGAAGTCCTCGCCCTTGTTGAAGCTCACCTCCATGTCCGGATACTGGGTCACGGCCGGGGCCGCTGCGGAGTAGCTTACGTTTTCTGTCGTGCCGAGGCGTCCTCCGGAATACCACTCGTCGGCGGAGAAAACATCGTTGCCCACGCCGAACACGCTGTCGGCTGGAGTCAGTGAGCCGAGAGAGCCTCCGCCGCCGTCGCCTGTGCTTTCGTCGTCGGAGCAGGCTGCAAGCAGTGGCGCCGCCACTGCCAGTGCCCATGCCAGTCTTGATAAATTGTTCTGTTTCATATTTGTTTAATTTTATGTTATAAAGTCGTTAAAGATGCTCACAGTCCGGGCGCCCCGCCGCTTTTACTCGGCTGGACACCCGGTCTGTGTGACAGAATAGCTGTGGCTTAATCGTATTCCTCGTAAACGTTGTCGTCTTCGAAGGCCATGTTCCAGATGGTGCTGACGTACTTCACAAATGGAGCGGGCATATTGCCGATGCGGGTGATGGCGTTGCTCACCGCGCCCTCCACCTGCGCGTTGGTGTCAGACCCGTCGATGCCGGCAAAGAAGTTGTGGAAGCTGTACTCGGCTGCTGTGCCGTTGGTGCTTCCGTACCACACGTTGCGGATGGAGCGGATGTTGTCCTGGAAGTCGGTTATGGAGTTGTAGCTGTAGGGCGACTCCACGTATGATATGTCGCCGGCGGAGAACGGGTTGGCAATCTTGGCCGTGCCCACCTCTGTTGCTATGGCTGCCGCGCTGCCCTCGTCGAGCGAGAGCACCTGGGTTATGGCGTCGGTGAGATTGGCGAAGCGGCTCTTGCTGCCGGAGATTCCGGCCAGTTTCAGGTTGTCGCCGTAGGAGAGGCCGCCGTCTTGGGTGGTGATGGCCAGTCCGGCGTTCTTCACCAGCTGTGCGCGCCCGGCGTTTCCGGCGGTCTCGCCCTCCCATGCCACCTGGAGCTGGAATGTGCGCTCCTTGAGCAGGGTGCAGATTGTCTGTGCGTATTTCAGCTCGTCGGAGCCTTTGACTCCCTCGAACTGCGGATAGGTGTCGTTACCGCGGAGTTCCTCAACCTTGCGCGGCTGGCCGTTGCGGAACAGGATGAACTCAAGCGCGTGGAACCCGAGGATGGACTGGTCGTTGAGTGCGTCGCCCGACATACCGTTGTTGAAGTAGGCCAGAAGCATTGTGCGGTTGAGCGGCCATGAGTCTATGGTCGGGTCGATTTCATAGTCTGTGGCGGCTCCCATGAGGAAAGCCTCGCTGCGCTCCCATTTCTCGCGGGCCTGCTTGAAGTAGGCGCAGGCGTTGTTGATCTGCTCCTGTGTTATGGTTTCGGCGGTCAGGCCGTGCAGCACCGCCTCGAGCGACTCCACGTCGTCGGCCAGGTCGGTGTACGTGGGCACAATCACATCGTCTACAAGATGCGTCAGCACATTGCGCAGATAGGCTTCCTGCTCCGTTGTGAGCCGCGAGCTTCCTATCTGTGTGTTGGCGTTTTCAAGCTGGGTCACAATGTCTGCGCAGGCGTCTATGGCCTGCTGGCCGTAGGTGCGGTCGCTGTAAACGCCGCCGTCTCCGCCTTCATCTTCGGACGAACAGGAGGTGAGCGAGCCGAGTCCCATCAGGACTGCGGCGGTAAGGATAAAGAATTTTTTCATTGTTTGTGTTTTATGTTTAAGTTAATTGACTTTTGTTCTGGCTTTAGCGGCTCTCAGAGAAACCATCCCTCGTAGGCCACGCCGATGCTGGCGGACGGCTCGTCGTTGTAGATGTCCTTGAGGAAGCGGTGGGAGTATTCTGCCTTTATCACAATCTGCGGTATCGGATAATAGTTGACACCGGCCGCAATGCGCTTGATGGCGGTGTAGTCGTAAGTCACGTTGCTGGTGTTTGAGGCGTAGGGGTTGTACTGCTCGTAGCGTCCGAAAACGTAGAGCTTCTGCTTGTCCTGCCTCAGCTTGCCGATTTGCGAGAACACATCATAGCCTGCCTCTATTCCCACGGCATAGGCGTTCTTGCTGACGTAGGCCGAGTGCTTGTAGGGCGAGTTGCCGTTCAGGCGGTTGTAGACGTAACGTAGCTGCGCGGCGTCGCCCAGATAGCCGTAGTCCGCCTGGCCGCGCACAATCCAGTTGTGGCCGCTGTATGTGAAGTCTATCGCGCCGATGAGCACCTGCCCCTTGTACTCGGCGTCCACTCCGTTGGCGTTGCGCGGATAGCTGTTGCCGATGGAGTGGCCGTAGTAACCGCTCAGGCCGATGCGAAGTCCGGGCACGGAATAGTTGTCGACGCGGAGCGCCACCCCATATTTGTTGGCGATGTCGAACTCAAGGGGCGACGAGTTGCCCTTGTTTATCCAGCCGGTGTTGGTGAAGTGGTCGGCGTTCAGCCCGGCAAGGAACTGTGCCTCATAGCGCCAGTCGCCGGCGCGCCCCCAGAAGCTGGCTCCCGTCTGGTGCCACGTGGAGGGCATGATGGTGTTCTCGCCCTCCGGGCGGTAGACGGTGAAGAAGTTCAGAGGCTCGTGGTGGGCGTTGTTCAGGCCTACGGGCACTACAATGTGGCCCAGGCGCAGGTTCGCCCACGGGGCGAACGATTTCTGTATCCAGAACTGCTCCAGTTCCACCTCGCCGCCTTTCTCGGTCTCCTGCTCCCATTCGCCTCCTTCCTCATCTTCTTTCTCATAGGCCACTCCGGTGCCGCCGTGCTCAAACTCTATCTCCGTGCCGAATGTCCAGCCCTTGCCGAAATCGTAGCCGAGGTAGATCACGGCGTGCGGAATGTCGAAACGGCCGTGGCTCGGGTCGTTGGCGTGCTCGTTGGCCTGGCTGTACCGGCTCACGTGGTCGCTGAAGAAGTTGCGGCTGTAGGCAATCTCGCCGTAGCCGCCGACGCTCAGCCGCCTGCCGCCTGCATGCTGCATCACGCTGTCGCCTGCCGAGACTTGGGCGCCGGCGGTGCCTGCGTCTGGCATGACGGCCAGCGCTAAGGCCACTGATAGGATGGTTCTTGTCTTCATTGTCTTGTCGTTTTTCCTTTTATGTTTCCTTATTGGTTTGCGATGCAAAATTACTCTTTCCGCCATTTTCAGGCAATACCCAAAAATTATGAAAAAGTGTAACAAAGGCCAAACAACCATAGACGGGCAACCGGTTGATTACCTATAAATGTGTAAACTGTGTCGAAGTGGCTGTATAGCGGAGCGGAACGGGAATGCGGACCGGACGGAAAAACGCCTTGCAAAACGAGGACACTGAGACGGCAACACTTCTCGGTGTACTTGTCTTTGTTCAGTTCTGCTGATTTGTTAAGAGTGGAATACCGGTTCGGTCCGAAAAGCCGGTTGCGCCTTGGCTGCTGTTTCCAAAGACAGATGAGGCGTCATGCATTGGCTGATGAGCAAACGGTGCGGGAGAAGCTTATGCCTTTGGCAGAGTGCGCCCGCTTCTCAAAAAGGACAACCAAAGGCCTGAAGCGGCATGAAACACGGTGTAAAACGGGGCGTATCGCATTCTGAAACGGGTCGTTTTGGAGTGCAAAACGGCCTGTTTTGTGCTTCAAAACGGCCTGTTTCAGTTTGAAACCATATGCCGCCAAAATGATTATGAATCGGCTAAAGAGCTGCGCCATGCTGTCAAGACTGTAGTCAAAAGAGGTTTGCTTGCTTACGGTTTTCCGGGCGTCGCCGCAATGGGTGAAATCGAGACGGATCGCGGTCATGTTCCGATTTCGGACAATCCGCCGCAATGGGGTTTCGGACAGCCACGAAATCTTATTATAAACCAGAGTGTGACAGCGGCTTTTAACCCGAATCGGTCATTGGACTTTTTTCTTATTTTGCGTTCATGTCGGTCAGGCAGTTTTCCGTCTTGTCGCAGGCGTGGCGGGCCACGCGAGGGCAAGGCGGGAAACAGCCTGACCGGCAGGAATGCGAAAGAAGAAAAATAGCATGACAAACGACCGTAAAAACAGGGCAATGCGGTCTAATGCGATTCGGGTTTAGGTTGTTTTCAGTGAAATAAAAAAATTGTCGGAATCCCGGAACAGAATGGTTCCCTGGATTCCGACAACCTCAGTGTGACTGTGTCTGCGGGTGTCAAATCTCTTTCCCGGCCAGGAACACTCGGTTTATGAGTGGCGTTGTGTAGGCGTATGGGATGAAGTCTGCCGACGGAACAGGGTCGGTGATAAAGAAATTCGCAGCCTTGCCTGTGGTTATTGAGCCGTGCGAGCTGCTTAGACCCATTGCGCGGGCGGCGTTGACGGTGGCGGCATTGAGAGCCTCGGCTGGGGTGAGCCTGAGCTTGATGCAGGCCAGCGAGACCACGAACTTCATGTCGCCGGAGGGCGTGGAGCCAGGATTGTAGTCGCTGGCCAGTGCCACGGGCAGTCCGGCGTCTATCATCCGGCGTGCCGGCGCGTAGGGCATATTGAGAAAGAATGATGTGCCGGGCAGCGCGGTTGGCATTGTCTGACTGTCTTTGAGAACGGCAATCTCGCTCTCAGGCATGTTTTCCAGATGGTCAACGGAGAGTGCGCCGTGCCTCACAGCCACGGGCAGTCCGCCTGTGGCGGCCAGCTCGTCCACGTGAATCTTGGGTCTCATGCCCCATTTTGCGGCGGCCTCGAATATGCGGTCTGTGTCGGCGGGAGTGAAGAAACCCTCATCGCAGAACACGTCTACGAAGTCGGCCAGCCGCTCGCGCCCCACCTCGGGTATCATCTCGTCGGCCACGAGGCTGACATATTTGTCGTGTTCCATGCCGCGGCCGACTGCATGGGCACCGAGAAACGTTGACACCACGCGGGCCGGCACGCTCTCGCTGATGCGGCGGATTACGCGCAGCATCTTCAGTTCGTCGGCCGTATTGAGTCCGTAGCCGCTCTTGATTTCGATGCAGCCGGTGCCCTTGAGCATCACCTCGCGCACGCGGCGCATGGATTGGCGGTACAGCTCGTCCTCGCTGAGGGTGTGCAGCAGGTCTGCCGAATTGAGTATGCCGCCGCCCCGGCGGGCTATCTCGGCGTAGCTAAGGCCGCGGATCTTGTCTGCAAACTCGCCCTCGCGGCTGCCGGCATAGACTATGTGCGTGTGTGGGTCGCACCATGCCGGCATGACAAACCCGCCATTGGCGTTGGCCACAGTGTCTGCCGCGATGCCGCCGGGGGGCATCGAGGCCATCGGGCCGAATGCCTTGACAAGCCCGTCCTCGGCCAGAAGCCAGGCGTTCTCGAGGCAGTGCAGCGTGTTCATCTCCTTGCCTCTGAGGCATGGCTTGCCGGAGTCGAGGATTCCGGCAAGCGTTCCTATGTTCTCAACAAGCAGGCGCATTGCTTCTCAGGAATTCTATCGAGCGGCTGATGTGGGGGTACATCACCTCGTCGTTGACAATGAATGGCACTGTGCGTCGGTATGCGGCGCAGACATTTTCAAGCAGGGGCGACGACTTGAGCGGGCGGCGGAAGTCGAGCGCCTGGGCGGCGTTGAACAGCTCTATGGCCAGCACGCGCTCGGTGTTGAGCACCACCTTGTATAATTTCAGCGCCGCGTTCGCTCCCATGCTGACGTGGTCCTCCTGCCCCTGGCTCGAAGGTATGCTGTCTACGGAGGCCGGTGTGCAGAGGCTCTTGTTGAGGCTCACCACTGAAGCGGCTGTGTATTGTGTGATCATAAAGCCGCTGTTGACTCCCGGATTGGCCACAAGGAAGCTGGGCAATCCGCGTGTGCCGGATACAAGTTTATAGATGCGGCGCTCTGATATGTTGGCAAGTTCGCTCACGGCGATGGTAAGGAAGTCCATTGGCAGGGCTATCGGCTCGCCGTGGAAGTTGCCGGCAGAGATTATGAGGTCATCGTCAGGGCAGACCGTGGGGTTGTCTGTGGCGGAGTTTATCTCGGTGTCGATTACGGACGAGACATAGGCCAGAGTGTCTTTGAACGCTCCGTGTACCTGCGGTATGCATCGGAACGAGTAGGGATCCTGCACATATTCTTTTGGCTTTGCCACTATCTCGCTGTCTTCGAGCAGCTTGCGCATATTTGCAGCGGTGTCTATCTGGCCTTTGTGGGGTCTCACCTGGTGTACGGCATCAGTGAAAGGCTCCACAAGTCCGCAGTAGGCGTCGAGCGACAAGGCCGCGATGGTGTCTGCCCAACGGCCCAGACGGCGGCTGTTCAGGATGGCCCAGACGGCGAACGCTCCCATGTTCTGTGTTCCGTTGAGCAGTGCCAGGCCTTCTTTTGAGGCCAGTTTGATGGGGCGCCAACCGTTCTTGCGGAGCATCTCGGCTCCGCTCATCACCTTGCCGCGGAACTCAACCTCGCCCAGGCCGACAAGCGGAAGCGACATATGTGCCAGCGGAACCAGGTCGCCGGAGGCTCCGAGTGAGCCTTGCATGTAAACAATCGGGTAGACATCGTTGTTGAAGAAGTCCACAAGCCTCTCCACGGTGTCGAGCTTGCAGCCTGAATATCCGTAGCTCAGAGACTGTATCTTGAGCAGCATCATTATCTTGACAATCTCATTGGGCACACGGTCGCCGGTGCCGCAGGCGTGAGACATCATAAGGTTTATCTGCAGCTGTGCCAGATGGTCTTTGCCGATTGACACGTTGCAGAGCGACCCGAAGCCGGTGGTCACGCCGTAGATGGGGTTTTTGTTTTCCGAGATTTTCTTGTCAAGATACTCGCGGCAGCGCACGATTCGACGGCGGGCGTCGTCGCTAAGCTCTACCTTGTATCCTTTTTCTATTATTTCGCCGATGCGCTCTATCGACAGGTGCTCGGCTGATATATGGTGAATCATACTCTTTGAAGGTGTTAGTTGTCGGTTTGTTTGCCGTAGACACTGTCCACGACAGCGTCGTCCACGAGGTTGGGCATTGTCACTTTCAGCTCCGGTGTGCGTTCCATCTCGCGCACGATGCTGTGCATCGAGCCTTCGTTGCGGGCCCAGCTGCGGCGCGCTATGCCGTTGTTCACATCCCAGAACAGCATCTCGCGGATGTGGCGGTCACTGTCGATGCCGCCGTCTATCACCATTCCGAAGCCTCCGTTTATCACTTCGCCCCAGCCGACACCGCCGCCGTTGTGGAGCGAGACCCATGTCGCTCCGCGGAAGGAGTCGCCGATAACGTTCTGCACTGCCATGTCGGCGCAGAACTGCGAGCCGTCGTAGATGTTGCTGGTCTCGCGGAATGGTGAGTCGGTGCCCGACACGTCGTGGTGGTCGCGTCCCAGAACGACGGGGCGGCTTATCTCGCCACGGCGTATCGCCTCGTTGAACGCGAGGGCTATTTTTGCGCGTCCCTCGGCGTCGGCGTATAGGATTCGTGCCTGCGAGCCTACCACGAGGTGGTTGTGTCCGGCCTCCTTGATCCAGTGAATGTTGTCGTCCATCTGGTGGCGTATTTCTTCTGGAGCCGTTGCCTTGATTTCTTCCAGCACCTGCGCGGCTATGCGGTCGGTGGTCTCAAGGTCTTTCGGGTCGCCCGATGTGCACACCCAGCGGAACGGGCCGAAGCCGTAGTCGAAGAACATCGGTCCCATGATGTCTTGCACGTATGACGGATAGCGGAACTTGCCGTCGGCCGCCATGATGTCTGCTCCGGCACGTTGTGACTGGAGCAGGAAAGCGTTGCCGTAGTCGAAGAAGTACATTCCGTGCTCCGCCAGCTTGTTTATCGCGGCAACCTGTCGGCGCAATGAGGCCTGCACGCGCTCACGGAACGCCGCCGGATCGTCGGCCATCATCCTCTTTGACTCCTCGAGAGACATTCCGACAGGATAATATCCGCCGGCCCACGGGTTGTGAAGCGAGGTCTGGTCGCTGCCCAGGTCAACCTTGATGTTCTCCTCGGCCAGACGCTCCCAGAGGTCAACCACGTTGCCGACGTATGCCATCGAGACGGTCTTGCGGGTCTCCACGGCATTGCGGATGGCCGGTATCAGCTCGCCAAGGTCTGTGTGCAGCTCGTCAACCCAGCCCTGGTCGTATCGCTTTTGCGCCGCCATCGGGTTTATTTCGGCCACTACGCTCACCACGCCGGCTATGTTGCCCGCCTTGGGCTGTGCCCCCGACATGCCACCGAGACCGGACGACACGAAGAGCATTCCGTGTATGTCCTTGCGCCCGGTCTCTTTCTGCATCTGCATCCGGGCGGCGTTGAGCACAGTGATTGTGGTACCGTGGACAATGCCCTGCGGGCCGATGTACATATAAGACCCTGCGGTCATCTGCCCATACTGGCTCACGCCGAGGGCGTTCATGCGCTCCCAATCGTCGGGCCTGGAGTAGTTCGGTATGACCATGCCGTTGGTCACAACCACCCTCGGGGCATTCTTGTGCGAGGGGAAAAGGCCGAGCGGATGGCCGGAATACATCACGAGCGTCTGCTCGTCGGTCATCTCGCTGAGATATTTCATTGCCAGACGGTACTGCGCCCAGTTTTGGAATATTGCCCCATTGCCGCCGTAGATGATCAGCTCGTGGGGATGCTGCGCCACTGCCGGGTCCAGGTTGTTCTGGATCATCAGCATTATTGCGGCAGCCTGAAGTGAGCGATGAGGATAGTCGTCTATCGGGCGGGCGTACATTTCGTAGCGCGGGCGGAAACGGTACATATATATTCTTCCGTACTTTTCCAGCTCCTCGGCAAACTCCGGCGCCAGTGTGGCGTGGAATTTCTTGGGGAAGTATCTCAGCGCGTTGCGCAGCGCCAGACGTTTTTCATCCGGTGTCAGTATGTCCTTGCGCTTTGGCGCGTGGTTGATGTTCTGGTCGTATGGCATCGGTTCCGGCAGCACGTCGGGTATGCCTGCGCGGATTTCCGCAGCGAATTCTTCTTTAGTCATGTTCATTTCTCACCTTTTAATTACTTGTTCAACCATTTCCATGATTTCCTTTTCGGCCTTGTCTGCCTCGGCCATCAGTCTTTCGGCTTCGCCTGTGAGGCTGTCGGCCTGTGCTTTGTCTTTCAGCGAGGCTGCGTTGATCTTCACGTTCAGCCCGGCTCCCATTACTGCCGCGCGCGCCGCCAGCGCTCCCACACCGGCGTCAGACACGCTGTTGGGGTTGCCGTCGGCGACCATAGCCTTGCAAATGGCAAACACCTCGGTGGCCTTTTTCATCGTTTCCAGCGGAATCTGGGCGGCAAAAAGGGTGGCTTTCTGTATCGCCTCGGAGCGTGCGCGCTTGTCCTCATCGGTGTTCTTTGGCATTGAGAATGCCGCCATGATGCGGTTGAACGCCTCCGTGTCCTCGTTGACAAGATGCAGCAGCTCGGTCTCCAGCTCCACTCCGCGGTCTGCCCATCGGCTGAACTCCTCCCAGCGGTCGTCCCACCCCGGCTTGTGTGCCGACAGGTTGGCCACCATCGTGGCGAGCGATGCGCCCAGCGCGCCCATATATGCCGACACGGAGCCGCCGCCGGGAGCCGGCGACTCGCGCAGCGTCTCGTCGGCAAAGCCTTTCACGCTGAGGTCCGTCAGCTTCTCCGGCGCTTGGCTTTCGGACTCCAGCAGATATTCTATAACTTTCTCCTTCGGGTTGAACGGGCGCAGGTCGTCCAGTCCGAGCGACTTCACCGCAATGCCGATGATGTCCTCCTTGGGTATTCCTGTGGATCTTTGCTGCTTGCGCAGGAAGTATTTACCGGCCTCTGTCAGCGTCCGTTCCGGCACGAGGCCCACAATCTCAGTGCCCGTAACGCGCAGCCCGCGGGCCTGAGCGCAGCGGCACACTTCGTCGAACGCCACGTGCAGCGGCGTCTGGTTGATGTCTGTTATGTTCATCGACACCTGCGCAATGCCGTACTCCTTGATGAACCATCCTATGGCCTTGGTGGCTTTGAGCGTACCGGGGCGCATTATAGGGTTGCCGTCGGCATCGCGCTTTATCTGTCCGGTTATCGGATTGCCGGTGCGCTCCGGGCGTCCTTTCTCGCGCACGTCGAATGCTATGGCATTGGCTCTGCGCGTCGAGGTTGTGTTGAGGTTGAAGTTCACGGCGATAAGAAAGTCGCGTGCGCCTACCACGGTACATCCCGTCCGGGCCACGTCCTCGTCATACGGGCGCGCTCCGAAGTCGGGCTGCTCGGCCGGATCCATAATCCTTTCGGCTATGGCCTCATATTCTCCTTTGCGGCATACGGCCAGGTTGCGCCGCTCCGGCTTCAAGGCGGCTGCCTCGTAGCAGTAGCACGGAATGCGCAGCTCGGCCGCAATGCGCCCGGCCAGTTTGCGGGCAAGCTCGGCGCATTCCTCGAGTGTTATGCCGCTCACCGGCACTATCGGCAGCACGTCTGTCGCCCCGATGCGCGGGTGTGCGCCGTGGTGGCGGCGCATGTCTATCACCTCGCCGGCCTTGCGCACGGCCTTGAAAGCCGCCTCGCACACGGCCTCGGGCGTGCCCACAAACGTCACCACCGTGCGGTTGGTGGCCTCGCCCGGGTCAACGTCGAGCAGCTTCACGCCCTCGGTGGCCTCTATCTCGTCTGTAATCTGTTTTATCACTGCCTTGTCGCGCCCCTCGCTGAAGTTGGGCACGCACTCCACAATTTGTCTTTTTCCTGCCATGACAATGGGTTAGTTCTTGTTGGTGTTAGTGTTATTCAGTCACTCCTCGTATTCCGTGGAGTCCTCAATGCCTGCCTCGGCCAGCGCCTCGCGCCGCTCCACGCACGTTCCGCAGCGCCCGCAGTGCTTCTCGCCGCCCTTGTAGCACGACCACGTCTCGGCGTAGTCGATGCCCAGCCGCTTGCCTTTGCGGGCGATGTCGGCCTTGGTCAGATTGGTGTAAGGAGCCACCACGCGCACCCCCACATACGTTCCCGCCGTCGTCGCCGCGTCCATCGCGCTCACGAACTCCGGCCGGCAGTCGGGATAAATGGCGTGGTCGCCGCCGTGGTTGGCTATCAGCACGTTCTTCAGCCCGTTGCTCTCGGCTATTCCGGCCGCGATGGCGAGCATGATGCCGTTGCGGAACGGCACTACCGTAGACTTCATGTTGTCGTCGGCGTAGTGCCCCTCGGGAATGGCGTCGGCCCCGTCGAGCAGCGAGCTTTTGAAGTATTTGTGCATGAAGTCCAGCCCGATGGTTATGTGCCTTATGCCCAGCCGCCCGCAGTGCATTGCCGCCAGCGGAATCTCGCGGGCGTTGTGGTTGCTGCCGTAGTCGAACGACACGGCCAGCGCGATGCTGTCCTTCATGTCGTAGAGCAGCGTCACGCTGTCCATGCCGCCGCTCACCACGATAAGCGAGTCGTGCGCCGTCATCTTGCAGCCACCATTTCAATCTCAACCAAAGCGCCCTTCGGCAGAGCCTTCACGGCGAATGCCGAGCGGGCGGGGTAAGGCTCGCTGAAGAATTCGGCATAGACCTCGTTCATCGCGCCGAAGTCGGCAATGTCTGAAAGCAGCACCGTGGTCTTCACCACGTTCGTCAGTTCCAGTCCGGCCGACCGCAGTATGGCCTGAGCGTTGAGTATCGACTGGCGTGTCTGCTCCTTTATTCCGCCCCCGGGGAAAGCCCCTGTGACAGGGTCTATGGGCAGCTGGCCCGATGCGTAAACAAATTCGTTGGCCTCTATCGCCTGGCTGTACGGCCCGATGGCGGCCGGAGCCTTTTCTGTGCTTAATGCTTTCATAACCGTTGTGTTTTTATATATAATATTAATGTGTACGTTACTCTTTCCTTCCGTGCCCGCTGTAGTCGCGTCCGCCTTTGCGGTTTGTCACTGCGGACAGTGTAATCCAACCACAAAGATACAATTTATCGGCAGGAAATGCAAGCTTTGTCTGTTAATTTTTACATTTTGTCACTTTAGCTGTCTTGCCTCCGGCCTTGACAATATAAACTCCGTTGCCAGGCACCGTCACCACCGTGCGGCCTCCGTCGGCAGTCGTGCGCTTGACGAGTGCGCCGCCCGTGCTGTAAATCTCAACCGTGCCGGTTGCGCCGTCGATTGCGATGCCGCTGTCGGTGGCCGTCACCCTCAGTTGTCCGCCAGCCGTGGCAGACTCGATGCCTGTTGTCGCTATTGCCTTTATGTTTCTGAAGTTTCTCCAGTTGGCGGCGTTTTTATATGCGTCCACAGATTCTGCCGGAACGTAGAGTGTCGCGGTCGCGTAGGTCTTGCCGGCAAAGGCGTCATTGTTGTAGATTGTGGGCACTGCCGGGTTTAAAGACTTTATGGTCGTCAAGTTTATGCAGCTCATAAACGCACCGTCGTAAATGTTCAATATGCTTTGCGGCAAGATGATGCTGTCGAGGCTTGTGCAGCCGTAAAAAGCATTGCCCATTATGTCTGACACACCGTCAGCAATATCTACACTCGAAAGGCTCGTGCAAGCATAGAATGTGTTCTCGTTTATGCAATTTACATTTGCCGGAATGTTTACGCTCTTCAGACCTGTGCAGCGTTCAAACGCTTCAGGACCGATAATGATGACGCTTTCCGGAATGCGGACACTCTCAAGGCTTGCGCAACCGCTGAATGCATTTTTCCCGATGGAGGTCACACTCTCCGGGATGTTGATGCTTTCAAGACCCAGACACTCGTGGAAGAGCGAATCTGATATTTTTGTCGAGCCGTCGAGTATGTCCACGCTCAAGTTGGTGCATCCTGCGAAGAATTCTTTGCCGTCTTTCTTTGTCATCGCTCCGGGCATGGTTACGCTCTTCAGACCGGTGCAGCCGCTGAAAGCGTCAGCGCCTATCTCTGTCACACTTTCTGGAATGTTTATTTTCGTCAGGCCGGTGCAGTTGGCTAAAAGTCCGCTTGTGATTCTTGTAGAGCCGTCAGTAATGTTTACCGTCAGGTCTGTGCAGTCGGGGAAGAGGGTTTGTTCTTCGCCGTTCTTTATTATTTCCCCTGGCATTGTTACGCTCTTCAGCCCTGTGCATCCGTTGAAGGCGCCATCGTCTATTGACGCCACGCTCTGCGGAATGCTGATGCCCGTGAGGCCCGGGCAGTTGTTGAAAAGGTCGCACGATATTTTTTCAGAGCCGTCAAGTATTTCCGCTGTCAGGTCTGTGCAGTCTTTGAAAATGTTTTGGTTGACCTCGCTTGTTATTTCACCCGGCAATGTTACTTTTCTCAGTTCTGTACATCCTCTGAATGCGCCTGACCCGATTGATTTTACGCTTTTTGGAATGTTGATGTTTGTCAATCCTTTGCAGTCGTAGAAGAGAGCGGCAGATATTCTTGTTGAGCCGTCAAGAATATTTACGGACAGATCGGTGCATTTGTTGAAAATGAATTTTACAATAGTTTTTCCATCAATATATTCTTCCTCAATATCCCCCGGCATCGTTACATTTCTGAGATTGGTGCATTCATAGAAAGCATTCTCGCCAATGTCGGTCAGAGTTTCGGGAATCGTCAAGTCTGTAAGAGCCGTGCACCGGCTGAAAGCACTTTCGCCGATGGCCGATGTGCTGTCGGAAAAGTTTATGTTCTTCAGGCTGCTGCAGCCTGAAAAGGCATACTTGCCAATGGCTGCCTTTCCTTCGGAAAAAGTGACGTCAGTAAGGGCAAAGCAGTCCTGGAAGGCGCCGTAGTCAATGGTTTTCACTCCCTTGGGGATTGTTACCTCTTTCAGGCTGTAGCATTCCCAGAAGGCATACCGCCCAATGGTTGTCACATTGTCGGGAATGGTTATGTTTGTCAGGCCGGTGCAGCCATGAAATGCCCACATTTTGAATTCCGTTACGCTGCTTGGCAGCGTGATGCTCGTCAGGCTTTGGCATCCGTCAAATGTGTTGTCTTCGATGATTGCAACTCCGTCTGGTATGTTGATGTCTTTCAGACTGTGGCAATAAGCGAATGCGTATTGTCCTATTTTTGTCACGCTTTTCGGAATAGTGATGCTTGTCAAACTGTTGCAGCCACTGAACGATGAGTTGGGAATGGTCGTTATGCTTTGGGGAATTGTTACATCTGTCAGGCTGCCGCAGCCATAGAAAACTCTATTTCCGATGTTTGTAACACTTTCCGGGATTGTTGCTTTAGTAAGATTGGGGCAATCTTGGAAAGCGCTGTTTCCGATAGACGTGACACTCTGCGGGATGGTTATGGCCGTAAGATTTTCGCACTCGGAGAACGCTTGATATCCAACAGCAGTCACAGTGTATCCGTTAGCCTGCCCAGGAATCGTGATGTCGCCGCTATATTCTTCATCTCCTTGTGTCACCTCGCAGGTCTTGTCTTTTTCCGACAGGATGTTGTAGTAAATGCCGTCCGCCACAAGGTCGTAGGCGGAAGCCGTCAGCGACGCCATGAGGCAGAGTGCGGCTGCGACGCCGTTTTTTGTAAAATGAATCATAGTCGTTTTGTTTTTTTGTTATTGTCAGTTGCCTGTGGTTAAAGGGCTTTCTGCCTGTCGGCGGTGCGGCTTCTTGTCCGTTGGAACGCCGGTGGGGCAGCATAAAAACTTTTGTATTACATAAAGCAAAGTTAAACAAAAAACCGACGCAATCCAAACTTATTGCGGAATAAATTCCGGATTCCGCTTTTCAGCGGAATGTCTCCGCATAGCAGTTCGAGGTGACGTGCGAGACACGCCATATGCAGCAAAGAGACTGTCGGCAAAATAGCGGACATCCATTTAATTAAAAATACGCAACTAAAAACAGCATCCGCCCTCGGCGTTTTAACACACCTGCCGTGTTGCATTGCGAAATGGCCTATATCGCGATGCAATATGGCCTGTATTGCAGGCCGAAACGGCCTGTTTTGGAGGCTAAAAAGGGTGTGCCTGCAATGCGTTGGGAATCAGACGGTTATGGAAGGCGCTCCGGGCGGCTGCTTTTAACTTAAATGTGTTAACGGCAGAATGGGCGCCGGACGGCGGGGCCTTGGGGCGCACGGCTGCCGCACGCGGCCGGTCCGGCTTGATGCTGGCTTGCGGGCGTTCGCGTCGTTCCAGGCGGCTTTGGGGCGGGCGTTGCCGTGGCGGAAACATGGCAAAAGGCTGTCCGCAGACCCACAGAAAAAATTTTTCATCTTCGGCGGCGGCTTTGAGTTTGACAAGTGTTTTCGCTTTTCTGTTCCAATTTTCCCGCTTTTTGTCCGAAATATGTTATATAACATAAAAAATAATTTGCACGGTTGTAAATTAGTGCTTACCTTTGCACACGTTATCCTGAATACAATCTTTTTACCTTAAATGGCTAATACCTATTGAGCAAATGCCTTTCACTGTGAAGTGAGAGGCATTTTGATTTCCGGCCGTCGGCGGCGCGGCCTGTGTGCGCGGGCTTCGGGCATTGCGCCCGGCGCCTGTTTCCTTAATAATTGTTTTTTATTTTGCAGCCTAAAAAAATTATATTAACTTTGCGGCTCACAGATTAATAACGGAAAAATAAATCATGGCAAACAAATTCGCCGAACATAATGGCTTGAACCTTACGGAGGTTAACAAGGAGATACTGGAGAAATGGAATGAGAACGACGTGTTCCATAAGTCGGTGGACGAGCGCGAGGGCTGCCCGCAGTTCGTCTTCTTCGAGGGGCCGCCGTCGGCCAACGGCCATCCGGGCATCCACCATGTTCTGGCGCGCTCGATAAAAGACACATTCAACCGCTACAAGACCATGAAGGGATTCCAGGTGCGCCGCAAGGCCGGCTGGGACACCCACGGGCTGCCCGTGGAGCTTGGAGTGGAGAAGGAGCTTGGCATAACGAAGGCCGACATCGACAACGAGGAGTCGCCGCGATACATATCCGTGGAGGACTACAACCGCCGCTGCCGCGAGAACGTGATGAAGTTCACCGCCGAGTGGCGCAAGCTGACGGAGGATATGGGCTATTTCGTTGACCTTGACAACCCCTACATCACCTACGACAACAAGTATATGGAGACCCTGTGGTGGCTGCTCCGCCAACTGTATGACAAGGGTCTGCTCTATAAGGGCTACACCATCCAGCCCTATTCGCCGGCCGCAGGCACCGGGCTCAGCTCGCACGAGCTGAACCAGCCGGGCTGCTACCGCGACGTGAAGGACACCACGGCCACGGCCCTGTTCCGTATTCTCGACCCGAAGCCGGAGTGGGCGGAGTGGGGCACGCCCTGTTTCGCTGCCTGGACCACCACGCCGTGGACTCTGCCGTCGAACACGGCGCTCTGCGTGGGGCCGAAGTTCAAGTATGCCGCGGTGCAGACGTTCAATCCTTACAACGGCGAGCGCATAACGGTCATTGTGGCAGAGGAATGCATGCACAGCTATTTCAACCCCGCCGGGGCCGACCGTGCCATGGACGACTACAAGCACGGCGACAAGGTTGTGCCCTACAGAATCGCCGGCACCTGCACCGGCGCCGAGCTGGTGGGCATGAAGTACGCGCAGCTGATGCCGTGGGTGAAGCCGTGCCAGAAGCTGGGCGACGGCGCCCCGCAGTATGTGACCGACTATGCTGAGGCGAACCCGGACAAGGTGTTCGTGAGCGAGAACGGCAAGGAGCGCTTTGTGGAGATGGCGGACTGCGCGTTCCGCGTGATAGCCGGCGACTATGTGACGACAGACGACGGAACGGGCATCGTTCACATCGCCCCTACATTCGGCGCCGACGACGCGCGCGTGGCCACCGCCGCATGTATTCCGTCGCTCTTCCTTATTAATAAGAAAGGTGAGACAAGGCCGATGGTGGACCTGCAGGGCAAGTACTACGTTCTAAGCGAGCTTGACAGCCGCTTTGTGGAGCGGTGTGTCGACGTGGCCGCCTACTCGGCTCATGCCGGCGACTATGTGAAGAACGCATACAAGCCGGAGTTCAACGTGGGCGGAAAGTATGACGAGGCCGCAGCCGCCAAGGCCGAGGACCTGAACATCGTGCTCTGCATGGAGATGAAGCAGGAGGGCACCGTGCTGAAGATAGAGAAGCACGTGCACAGCTATCCGCACTGCTGGCGCACGGACAAGCCTGTGCTCTACTATCCGCTCGACAGCTGGTTCATCCGCTCGACGGCCCGCAAGGAAAGGATGGCGGAGCTGAACAAGACCATCAACTGGCAGCCGGCGTCGACCGGCACCGGCCGCTTTGGCAACTGGCTGGAGAATCTCAACGACTGGAACCTGTCGCGCTCGCGCTTCTGGGGCACACCGCTGCCCATCTGGCGCGACGAGGACGGCGAGGAAATCTGCATCGGCAGCCTGGCCGAGCTTTACGCCGAGATTGAGCGTGCCGTTGAGGCCGGGGTGATGAAGTCGAACCCGCTGAAGGACAAGGGCTTCGTGCCGGGCGACTATTCAAGGGAGAACTACGACAGGATAGACATGCACCGCCCGTATGTTGACAACATCGTGCTTGTGAGCAAGAGCGGCAAGCCGATGCGGCGCGAGGCAGACCTGATAGACGTGTGGTTCGACTCTGGCTCCATGCCCTACGCTCAGATACACTATCCGTTTGAGAACAGGGAACTGATTGACAAGAGGCTGGCTTTCCCCGCCGACTTCATCAACGAGGGCGTTGACCAGACGCGCGGCTGGTTCTTCACGCTCCACGCCATAGCCACGATGGTGTTTGACAGTGTGGCGTTCAAGAACGTGATTTCCACCGGCCTTGTTCTCGACGCCAAGGGCAACAAGATGAGCAAGCATGTGGGCAACGTGGTAAACCCGTTCGACATGATCGAGAAGTATGGCGCCGACGCCGTACGCTTCTACATGATGACCAACTCGGAGCCGTGGGACAACCTGAAGTTCTCGCCCGAGGGCGTGGATGAGGTGCGCCGCAAGTTCTTCGGCACATTATATAATACCTACTCGTTCTTCAGCCTCTATGCCAATGTGGACGGCTTTGACTTCTCCGAAGAGGAAATCAAGCCGGAGGAGCGCCCGGAGATTGACCGCTGGATACTGTCCGTGCTGCACTCTCTGGTGAAGAATGTGGACCGCGAGATGCAGAATTACGACCCGACGCGGGCCGGGCGCATGATAGACCACTTCGTCAGCGACGACCTCTCAAACTGGTATGTCAGGCTGAACCGCAAGCGCTTCTGGGGCAAGGAGATGAGCAAGGACAAGCTGTCGGCCTATCAGACGCTTTACATCTGTCTGGAGACGGTGGCCAGGCTGCTTGCGCCGTTTGCCCCGTTCTATGCCGACCGTCTCTACATGGACCTCGTTACGGCCACGCGCCGCGACAGCGTTTGCTCGGTGCATCTGGCCAAGTTCCCCGTGGCCGACGAGTCGTGCATCGACAAGGAGCTGGAGCTGCGCATGAGCCTCGCGCAGAAGATAACGTCTATGGTGCTGGCCCTGCGCCGCAAGGTGAACATAAAGGTGCGCCAGCCGCTCCAGAAGATAATGCTGCCCGTGGCCGACGCGGCTCAGCGCAAGCGCATTGAGGCCGTGGAGGAGCTGGTTCTCAACGAGGTGAACGTGAAGGAACTTCAGTTTGCCGACGAGGCCAACATGCTGGTGAAGAAGGTGAAGTGCAACTTCAGGACAATGGGCAAGAAGTATGGCAAGCTGATGAAGCAGATTGCAGCAAGGATGGAGTCGCTGGCCCAGGAGGAGATTCTGGAGCTGGAGCGCAACGGCTCGGCCACATTTGACATCGACGGCCAGAGCGTCACCATCGACCTTGCGGACGTTGAGGTGATAAGCGAGGACATTCCCGGCTGGCTTGTGGGCAACGACGGCAACATAACCGTGGCTCTGGAAGTGGAGCTTACCGACGAGCTGCGCAAGGAGGGGCTGGCCCGCGAGCTTATCAACCGCATCCAGAATATGCGCAAGGACAGCGGGCTCGAGATAACGGACCGCATCCGCGTGAGCCTCTCGCCGTGCGAGCAGGTGGAGCAGTCTGTGGCCGCATTCGGCGACTACATCAAGGCCCAGGTGCTGGCAGACTCGCTGGCCGTGGCCGCCAATGACGGCGAAGTGTGCGCAATCGACGACATCAGCGTGTCGATAAGCATCGAGAAATCGCTGTGAGATGAATCTTTTAACAACTAAATTCAAATATTATGGCTGAAAAGACACGTTATAGCGATGAGGAGCTTGAGGAGTTCAGGGGAATCATCAACGACAAACTTGCCCTGGCAAGGCGTGATTATGAGCAGATGATGGCTGTGCTGATGAACCAGGACGGCAATGATGTGGACGACACGTCGCCAACGTACAAGATTCTGGAAGAGGGGAGCGCGACCCAGACGAAAGAGGAACTTATACAACTGGCCAGCCGTCAGCAGAAGTTCATCAAGGGACTGGAGGCCGCATTGGTGCGCATAGAGAACAAGACTTACGGCGTGGACCGCATGACAGGCAAGCTGATTCCCAAAGAGCGGCTGCGCGCGGTTCCGCACGCAACGCTAAGTGTTGAGTCGAAACAGAACAGAAAGAAATGAGCGTTTCCGGCAGGACAGTGACAAAAGGAAGAATGGCCGTATTTACGATTATGGCCATTCTTTTGATTGACCAGGCGGTCAAGATATGGGTCAAGACCCACATGACGCTGCATGAGACAATAGCCGTGACAGATTGGTTCAAGATTTGTTTCATTGAAAACAACGGCATGGCTTATGGAATGGAGATTGGCAGCAAGCTGGCATTGTCATTGTTCAGGATTGTGGCCATCTGCCTTATCGGCTATTATCTGAGGCTTCAGGTGAGGTGCGGGGCGCGCGCAGGCTACATCATTTGCCTTGCCCTGATTGTGGCCGGAGCGGCAGGCAATATATTGGACTGTATGTTTTATGGTCTGGTATTCTCTGCTTCTTCTGATTATTACACCGCCTACTTCGTGCCGTTCGGCACTGGCTATTCCTCTTTCCTTACCGGCAAGGTGGTGGATATGCTCTATTTCCCGCTGATAAACGGCGTGTGGCCGGAGTGGATGCCTTTTGTCGGGGGGGAGGACTTTATATTTTTCAGCCCGGTGTTCAACATTGCAGACTCCAGCATAAGTGTCGGGGTGATACTGCTGCTCTTGTTTTTCAGAAAGGAGCTGGGCCATCTGACTTTGCGGAAAGAACCGAAAACCGTTACGCCGAATGAAGCATCGTAGCAGACATTCAGCCGGAGGGCGCATCGTGGCGGCTGCGCTGTTTGCCGTGGTGACCCTTTCGTGTACGCCGTCGGTGCCCGACAAGTATCTGCAGCCGGACGAGATGGAGGACATCCTGTTTGATTATTACCTGTCTCAGGCGGTGGCCAACCAGACCCAGACAAGGGCGCAGACAGCGTATAACAGGTATGCTTATTACAACGCGGTGCTGAAAAAGCATGGTGTCACGGAGGCCGACTTTGACTCCTCGCTGGTGTATTATTACGCGAATGCGGACAGGCTGTATGAAATCTACAAGAAGTTGGCTGAGCGCATTGAAGACGAAGCGACAGGGCTGGGAGCCTCCTTTGGCGACATTAGCCAGTTCTCAACTCTGTCGGCAAGCGGCGACACTGCCAACATCTGGCAGGAGTCGCAGTTTGTGATGCTTACGCCGGCGCCGCCAAACAACAAGTTCTGCTTCACTATAAAGGCTGACACGACATTCAGAGTGGGCGATTCTTTTCAGTTCAACTTCATGGCTGACTTTATGTACCAGGCAGGCACGAAAGACGCCGTTGCCTATATTGCGGTGCGTTATGCGAATGACAGCGTTTCGACCCATGTCACACACGTTGGTGTCTCGGGCATCTCACGGCTGAGAATTCCCGGAAACCAGAAAGAAAAGGTGAAGACAATCGACGGCTTTTTATATTTGAACAGAGGCAATGATGACTCGAAGACATTGAAACTGATGTTTGCCAGCCAGATTCAGTTCGTGAAGTTCCGGCAGAAGAGTGCCCCGGTCTTGCGACCGGCAAAGAGAGACAGCCTTGTGAAAACAGGGCCAGACTCTTTGGAGCGGATGTCGGACAGGCCTCAGGCGGTTGTCACCACAATTAGAAAAAAGTAAGGAAAGGGCAGTGGCGTGAGGCGGATTGGAGTGCATCGTGTTGCTTGCTGCGGCAAGGTTATAGGGCCGGCAGTGGTCGTTCTGGACGGAGACCGTGTCGCAGATTATTATCTTCTTTCCGGCGAGCAGGCTTTTACAGAATGGGTCGGCGGTACTGCCGTTTTGGAAAAGGGGGCGGACGGATATGTTCATGCTTTATTAACGGAGGATTGAAAGTAGATGAGTAAAGTTCAGCTTCAGTTTGGCGGATTGGCAGAAACAAGAAACTGCCAGGGGCTTGTGGTCGTTACACTTACGGACCCGCAGCGGATAAGGGCGATAAGTGTGATCTGTGACAGTGCGCTGAAGTATCAGATAGGACTGCGGTCTGTCGGCGCAGCCCACAGCTCCAGATTCCTGCCGGAGGTTCTCTTGGCAATGTTGAACGAAAACTCTGACATAAAACAGTATGTGATAAACATTTACAATCTTGTGGACGGAGAGTATAAAGTGGTGGTTCAGAACACGGAAACGTTGTGTGAATACCCCATCAGACTCAACGATGCAATACTGTTGTCGTTGATCTGCAAGATGGAAATGTTTATCGACAAGGCATTGTTTGAGAAACAGAGCATGCCGTACAGGAGCATGGCGGACAGGTTGTCAATACCGATCAACACGCTCAGCAGCGTCGCGCTGAAGCAAGAACTGAGGAAAGCAGTTGATGTTGAGGACTACCGTTTGGCCTCGCAGATTCAGGAAGAGCTGCGAAAGCGGAAATGAAAATCAGAACAGACGACAGATATTATGAAAGAGACACGTTTCTTTTATGTGCCCGACGCGGCCTCGGAATCGTTTCTTCCTGAAGAGGAGAGCAGCCACGCGCTTCGTGTTCTCAGGATGCAAGCCGGTGACGAGATGTTCTTGATGGATGGGGCGGGAACGTTTTACAAGGCTGTTGTGACGGAAACCACGCGCCATGAGTGCGGATACGAGATAACCGCTGTCATGCCCCAAAAGCCGCAGTGGGCCGGACATTTGCACATAGCAATGGCGCCAACAAAGATGATGGACCGCACGGAATGGATGCTTGAGAAAGTGACGGAGATTGGAGTCAACGAGATTTCGCTGTTGAATTGCATGAATTCAGAACGCCGTGTAGTCAAGACGGAACGGTTGGAAAGAATACTCGTTTCGGCAATGAAGCAGAGCCGCAAGCCCTGGAAGCCTGTGCTTAATGGCATGACGCCTTTCGGGCAGTTCGTTTCGAAGCCGTTGGCAGGAAGAAAGTTCATAGCCCATTGTCACCCGGAAATACCGCGTGCGTATCTTTTTGACGAGCTTGGGAAAGCCGGCGCTGCGGATGCGACAGTGCTGATAGGGCCGGAGGGTGATTTCTCGATGGAAGAAGTGAGGGAGGCTGTCGGCCTTGGCTTTGTGTCCGTGCATTTGGGCGAGAGCAGATTGCGCACTGAGACAGCGGCCGTTGTTGCGTCTGTCATGATGCATCTGGCAGGATGATGCGGCGCTTAAGGAAGTCTGCTTGCTGGATGATGCGGCGCTTGTTGTGTGATATTAAGGTCTAAAAAATTATTCAAAAACAGCAAATTGATATGATGCGTTTGTTTATAGCCGTGTTGGTGTCGGCCGTTTTTTATTTGTCGGCAGACGCGAAAGGCTTTGTTATGAAAGACTTTTTCAAGCAGATGCCTGATTCTGTCGTGCCTTATCTGACAGAGAACAACAGGTTGGATCTCATTGATTTTGTCGAGTCCGGCATGGACTCACAGGTTGAAAACAAGTTGGGCGGTGTTACAAGACTGTTGAGACTTACGGACAATTATCTGAAACTCAGGCTTACGGACGCTTCGTTGCTGGAGATGAAGTTGCTTCAGTATGGCAGTGGAAGCGCCGACTCTTTGGAGCTGGTTGCCTGTGCAGTGATGACTTATGGCGACAGCATAAAAGAAAGCACCGTGCGGTTTTATTCATCAGACTGGGCGCCTGTGCGTGTTGCGAGTCCGCTGTCATACGAAGCTATCAGCAGGTGCGGCGTGTCAGACAGCCTGCCCCAGGGGCTGCTTCGGGGGGCACTGCAGAATGTTTTTGTTGAGGCCGCTTTGTCGCCTGATGACGAAAATATGACGATAACGCTGTCTTATCCAGATTACGGCGAGGTGGGAAAAGAGAAGCCGAGCCTCAGAAAATTGTCAACAATACTTAAATGGTCGGGGTTGTCTTTTAAATAAAACAAAACCGAAAGATTTTCTTTATAATTAATTTGTGACATATTGCAATGATGACTAAATTTGCATAGTGTTTTTCATGGTATTAGATTATTAAGGTTAACTTGAAGATTGGTTGTCGTGAGACAATTAATCTTTTTTTATTGCCTCATAAATTCCGAGATCGTTATGGCTGTGGCCACTGCCACATTGAGGCTTTCAGCCGTGTCGCCGTTCTTGAAGCACGGTATCAGGAGCTTTTCCGTCAGTCTTCCGCGTAGGGATTTTGATATGCCGTTGCCTTCGTTCCCCATTATTATGAAGCCGTTTTTCTCAAGTCTTTTTGTGTAGATGTTTTCACCGTCAAGCACAGTTCCGTAGACGTTGGCCGTCTTCTCGTATTGTCCGACCAGCCGGTCAAGGTCTGTGTATGTGATGTTGACCCGTGCAAGGCTTCCCGCCGTGGCCTGCACAACTTTCGGGCTGAAAGCGTCGGTGGTCTCGTTGCTGCATACGATATTGTCAATTCCGAACCAGTCGGCCACTCTTATTATTGTTCCGAGATTTCCCGGATCCTGTATTCCGTCGAGTGCTATTATCAGCTGTTCATGCGGGTTTAGCCTGTCTGTGCATTCTCTTTGCGGCAGCGGAAACAGTCCCACCACCTGTTGCGGATGCTGGAGAAAGCTTATTTTTGACAGCTCGTCCTTGCTGATTTCTGTTATGTCAATGCCACATTCTTTTGGGCGTTGCCAATCAGCTGTTGCCAATATTCTATGCGGTGTGAACCGTCTCATCATGTCACCGACCACTTTCGGGCCTTCTGCCACAAAAAGATTGTTGAGTTTTCTGAATTTTTTGTATTCAAGAGACCGTATGAGTTTTATAAGCGACTTTTCAAGCATATATGTTCCACTTTATGAAAAATAAGCGTCGAATGTCCGCAAAGTTACACAAAAAGTCTTAACTTTGCAATTGAAATCGGGAATTAATGCTGAACAAAATCTACATTTCTGCGCTTGTGGTTTTGCTGTTGTGCTCATGCTCGGGAACGAAATATGTTTCTGACGGCGAGTATCTTCTCGACAAAGTGAGCTTGAAACTGCAAGGCCATCATGGCGAAATAAATGCTGACGGTCTGAAATCGCGGATACGTCAGAAAGGCAATTCCCGATGGTTTGCGACAGCAAAGATACCGCTTGCCACATATTCAGCTTCCGGCAGAGACACCACGAAGTGGATTAACCGCGTGCTCCGTTCTATGGGAGAGCCGCCGGTGATTTATGATTCTGCGGCAACAGCCAGGACAGTGCTTGACCTTAAAAGCGAGCTTGCCAACGATGGGTATATGCACGCCACTGTCAGCGCAGCCGTAGAAAAGCGGAAAAAGAAGGCGAATGTCACTTATTGGCTGTCGCCCGGTGAGCCTTATTACATAGACAATGTGAAATATGTGGTGGAGGATTCCGTCATTTCGAGGCTGCTTTGTCTTGCCGACAGTGCTAATTGGGGGCTGAAGCCGCGGATGAGATTCTCTGTTGACAGGCTTGACAACGAGCGCAAGCGCATAACGTCACTGCTGGCTGACAGGGGATTCTATAAGTTCCACAAGGATTATATAACGTATGTCGCCGATACGGTCAGCGGCTGCAATGGCGTGGACCTTACGCTTGTGCTCCGTGCTTACAGAGACGCTGACGGGAGGACACTGCCGCATCCGCGTTACAGGATACGCGATGTGAGGTTCAGCGGCGGTGAGTCTGGCGACAGCTTATTGCGGCTTAGGCGTCATGTGCTTTACAATAACACATTCCTGACACCGGGAGAATACTACTCGGCGCGCGAGCTTCAGAAGACGTACAACCACTTCGGGCGGCTGCAGGCCGTGAAATACACAAACATAAGCTTCCGCGAAATGGCAGACAGCCTGCTGCTCGACTGCGATATTCAAGTCAGCGCCAACAAGCCAAGCACAATCAGTTTTCAGCCGGAGGGCACCAACACTGCCGGAAACCTGGGGGCGGCAGCCTCGCTGACTTATCAGAACAGAAATCTGTTTCGCGGCTCAGAGGTGCTGAGCATTGAGCTGCGTGGCGCTTTTGAGGCCATCAGAGGACTTGAAGGTTACAACAACGACAATTTCGAGGAGTACAGTGTTGAGACCAGCCTGCTGTTTCCGCGCTTCATCGCTCCGTTTCTGTCGCGTAACTTTGTGCGCCGCACAACAGCCACGTCGGAGGTGGCTTTTCTGTATGACCTGCAGAACAGGCCGGAATACCACAGGCGCGTTCTGTCGCTGGCGTGGCGCTACAAGTGGAACAATCCCAGCCATCACGACAAGTATCAGATAGATCTTATAGACCTTAACTACGTGTTCATGCCGTGGATTTCTGACAGATTCCGCCAGGACTATCTTGAGGACGAGAGCAGCCGCAATGCCATTCTGAGGTACAACTACGAGGATTTGTTCATCATGCGTTTCGGAGTTGGCTATACTTACAACAACGGCGTTCACGCCATCAAGGCCAATGTCGAGACGGCCGGAAACGTGCTTGGGCTTGGGGCTGGGCTTTTCGGCTTCCCCAAAAACGACCAGGGGCAGTACAAATTGTTCAACATCGCCTATGCGCAGTATGTAAAGGGCGACTTCGACTACACACGCTATGTGCAGTTTGACTACAACAACACCCTCGTCTGGCATTTTGGCTTTGGCATAGCTTATCCTTATGGCAACAGCACAATCCTGCCGTTTGAGAAGCGCTATTTCTCAGGCGGGGCCAACAGCGTGCGCGGATGGAGTGTCAGAGGATTGGGCCCCGGAACGTATTCCGGCCGCGACGGCAACATTGACTTTATCAACCAGACCGGCGACATGAAGCTTGATGTCAATCTGGAGTACCGCGCGCACCTGTTCTGGAAGCTCAATGGCGCACTGTTTGTCGACGCAGGCAACATCTGGACTCTGCGCAATTACGCCGACCAGCCTGGAGGGCAGTTCAGTTTCAAGGACTTCTGGGAGCAGATAGCCGTGGCATATGGAGTGGGGCTGAGGCTGAATTTCGATTACTTCATACTGCGTTTTGACTTCGGAATGAAAGCCGTCAATCCTGCTTATAGCGGCAAAGACCATTATCCGGTCATTCATCCGGACCTGGGGCGCGACCTGACATTCCATTTTGCGGTAGGCCTTCCATTCTGACGAGGCACTTGCCGTCTTCCACCACGAACGCCAGCTCGCACCATGCCTGCGGCACAATGGTGTGTGGCTGGCCTATTTCGCCGTATGACATGAAGTCGCTCACTTTTACAACGGCTGTGCCGCCGTTGTTGTTTCCGTCGCGTTTTATTTCCATTATCTCCACCTTGGCTCTGTCTGTTCTGGCCCGCAGGGTGTCCAGTTCGCTGTCGCTGATGTTTGAGGCTGCGAATCTGATCCACTTGCGGCTGTCGGCCGTGCAGTATTTCAAGGCTTCCGGCAGATTGTAGTTGAAGTAGGCTTCGGCGAATTTGCCGACACATTGTCCTGCAATTTCGTCTTCGGCGGAGCGCTTGTCGCCGCACGACAGGGCGACAAGCGGCATAAGCAATGTCACTAACGCTTTGTTCATAATCAGTGTCTTTGTCTGCAAAGTTACTAATATTCCGTCTGATAAAAGTTGTCGGGCGTTGATAATATTTGCTTATGGGCGTTTCCGTGCGGTCCGTATGGCATGGTTGCATGGGATAAACTCTATGCGCGGCTGTTCTTGGAGGCAGTCCGGAAAGCCGGTTGCGCCGTGGAGGCTGTTTCCCAAAACCGGATGGGGCGTCATGTCTTAGATAATAGTGGGCAAACGGTGTGGTGGAAGTTTATGCCTTTGGCAGAGTGCGCCCACTTCGCAAAAAGGACAACCAAAGGCGCATGACGGCATGAGACACGGTGCAAAACAAGGCGTTTTGCATTCTGAAATGGTCTGTTTCGCACTGCGAAAAGGCCTGTATTGCACGCCAAAATGGCCTGTTTTAGTTTGAAACAATATGCCGCCAAACGGCTGCGAATCGGCGGGAAGACGGCGCTTTGCCGCCAAGGTTGTAACCGAAAGGCGTCCGTCAGCTTGCGATTTTTCGAGTGTCGCCGCGATGGGTAAAATCGAGACGGCTCTCGGTTTTGTTCCGCTTCAGGACAATCCGCCGCAGCAGGGGTTTCTGAGTGCCCCTGTTCTTGCACGGCGTGTGCAGGCCGGTTGGGGAAAGTTACTGCAATTTGATTAAAAAAACGTTATCGGGTCATTTATTTGATTTGCGTCAAATAAACACGCTGTTTGCGCACACAGTCTTTTAATTTGTTGGCAGATGCGTGGAAATGGTTTAACTTTGCAGCGGAAAACTAATAAAAAGGATAACAAACTGAGAGAAGAAGTCGGCAGGAAAACAGGATAACGCCGACGGTAAAAAGTAAGTAACAATTAAAAGAAAGAAAGGGTAACAAAGATGAAAAGATTGTATTTGACGGTCGTGGCTCTGCTCAGCATGACCATGACATTTGCAGGAAACGGTGAGTCTGCAGGCTCTGGCAACACAGAAACAGCAAAAAGCGCTGAGGTGGCCGAGGTAAAGACAGACACAGCCTCCTACGACATTAACTACAACCTGCGCCGCATGGGCGAGACTCTCGGACTGACTCTGACGCAGATGAACAGTGTCGATGCCCTCAACCGTTCGTTCAACAGCGAGCTGAGGACAGTGTCCGGAGCCTCTGAGAGCGAGCGCAAGGTTCTGCTCGACAAGGCTGTTGCCGCCGACTACAAGCGCATGAGCTATGTGCTCACGCCTGCGCAGCTCAGCAAGTATGAGACTCTGATCAACGTGACTCTGGCCAACCGCGGACTGGAAAAATGACCTCCGCAGGCTGAATATATGAAAGAACCGTCGCACAACGCCGTGCGGCGGTTTTTTTGTTGAACTCATTTAAGCTTTTTCTGACTTCAGTCCATGGAATGTTTTCGAGGCTGTTTGTGCGCAGGAAAGAGGAGCGTAGCGGGCTGAGTGGCGAATGACTGCGGACAAACAGGCCGAAGAAACATGGAATGAAGCCAAAGTAACACCTTTCGGAAAAAACTTAAATGAGTTTGTTGTCTGTCGCGGTGCTGTCAATCGGTTATTTTCATTAACTTTGTGGCAGAAATACTGTTGTTTCCCTTATGAAAAGAATGTTTGTGCTGATTCTGGGGGTATGCCTGGCAGGTATTGCGGCCACAGCTCAGGAGCCGTGTTTCAACAAGATGACGCCGCTGGTGCGAAAGGCAGCTTGTGCCGCTTCTGCCTCAGCCCGCGCGTTGCCGCCTCGTGGCGGTGAGGCGATCACTGCCTTTGTCAGGGCCGATCCGGCCGTGGCGGCAGATGTTTTTTCGGCCAACGGGTGCAGTGTGCTCGACTCCAGCGGTGATATATTTATTGTGTCTGTGCCCGTCGGCCGGCTTGCCGCCTTGTCTGCCGAGGCAGCGGTGAGCAGGATTGAGGCTTCCTCACCATGCTCGCTGACCATGGACACCACCTCAACAGTGATCAACGCCACTCCCGTTTATGCCGGGCGGTCGCTGCCTCAGGCTTTCACGGGGCGCGGTGTGGTTGTCGGCGTGATGGATATCGGGTTCGACCTTACGCACCCCACCTTTCTCGACACCGCCATGTCGGCGTGCCGCGTGGGCGCGTTCTGGGATATGCTCGACCCCGACACCATTGGCAGCGGGCTGCCCGTGGGGCGCGACTATGTGGGTGCGGCCGAGGTTGCCGTCAAGAGGCATTCGACCGACGGACTTCTCCAGACCCACGGCACCCACACGCTTGGCATCGCAGCCGGCAGCGGCTACGACTCGCCTTTCCGCGGAATGGCCTTTGAAAGCGACATTTGCGCCGTTAGTAATGCGGTGACAGACGACTCGGTTTTTATAGATCCTGAAGACATCTACAAGTACACTTCTGCCACAGACGCCCTTGGCTTCAAGTATATTTTTGATTACGCGGAATCGCGCGGAAAGCCTTGTGTCATCTCGTTCAGCGAGGGCAGCATAGCCGCTTACGGCAGCGAGGACAGCCTTTACAGTGCTTACCTGGGGCGGCTGACGGGTCCGGGCCGCATCATTGTGGCCTCGGCAGGCAACGAGTCTGTCCGCGACAACTATGTGCCAAAGCCCGCAGGCAAGCCGGCGGCCGGCTCATTCCTTTTCAGTTTTGACTCAACGGCGCGGCTGATGGTGCAGAGTGACGGTCCGTTCAGCCTCAGCCTGCTGTCATACGGTGTCAACGTCACAGACACGTTCACCATCGTCAGCAGTCCCGCGGCGGCAGATGCGCCCTCTGAGTTCACAGTGCCGTTGCAGGGTGGCAGCCACAGTTGCAAGGTCACTGTTACGCGGCGGCAGTCTGCTTTCGCGCCTGCGGACTCACTTTTCGACATTGTGCTTTCGTGCGACGTGCCGATAACCTCTCTCGACCCGCTGGCGGTAGTTGTGGAGGGGGCGCGTTCAGCGGTGTCGCTGGGCTGCATCTCCCCGGCCATGTTTGCCAACGCGCTGGCCGGTGAAGAGTGGGCTGACGCCGAGATGAGCCACAATGTGCTTGCCCCGGGCTGCTTTCCGGGCGTGATAACAGTTGGCGCCACCATCCACCGCACTGCGGTCACGAATTATCTCGGCCAATATTTGGAGAACAGCCAGCCTGGGCGCAACGACGGCGTGCTGGCCTACTATTCTTCGGTAGGCCCCACCTTCGACGGCAGGACAAAGCCCGATGTGGTCGCTCCGGGCACAAACGTGGTGTCGTCATACAGCAGTTATTACGAAGAATACAACCCCGACGCCCCCGACACGAGGGGTGATGTGGGCCGCTTCAGCTACAACGGCCGCACATATTCGTGGAACTGCAACACCGGCACGTCCATGTCAACGCCCGTTGTGGCCGGAACGATAGCCCTGTGGCTGCAGGCACGCCCTGATCTTACGCCCGAAGAGGCTCTTGATGCGCTGGCCCACACCTGCCGCCATCCCGAAAGCGGTCTTGAATATCCCAACAACCGTTACGGCCACGGCGAGATTGACGCTTACCGCGGCCTGCTCTATCTGCTCGGCATCGATGGCATCCTGGGCGTCAGCCATGCCCAGCCGCAGCACTTGCGGGCTGCGGTCACGCGCGGCGGACAGCTTGTCATTGGGTTTTCCGAAGCCCCGTCAAGTCCTGTTACCGTCAGAGTCTATTCACTTTCCGGCCGGGTAGAGGTGACTGAAGAGTTGAGACCCGACGGACAATCAAGCGCCTCTATAGATGTCTCGGCACTTCCGTCCGGCGTATATGTTGTGCAGACCGACAGCCGCGAGCACGGATTCACCGGCTCTACCCTTGTCAGGCGGTAATGAAAAAGTGTGTGATTACAGAGGATGAAACAGAAACAACAAAGCCCGGCATTGGTTGACCGGGCTTTGTTGTTTGTATTGATAAAATTAGAAATTATAGTACATTGCGAAGTTGATCTGGCTGAGGTCAACGTTAAGGTCGAATGTAGATGAGGGGTCTATGCCGTCAATGTCGCCACCGACGCTTGCGGTCTCCCATCCAAGGTTGCCGATTGTGGCAATGAGCGAGAGCTTTTTGCTTAGGTCAACCTTGACTCCCGGCATGAAGCCAATGTAGAATGTTCCTATTGTTGCGTCGAAATCATCGCTGCGTCTCTCGCCTTCCACTGTGCCTTTTGCATAAGTGTAGCCCAGACCACCCTGTGCAAAAAGGCTCACGTTGTTCCATTTCACGAAGTTGTAGCGCACGTAGGGCTGGATGGTGAAGCCGTTCATTTTGTCGAAACCGAGTTTGTAATCATCGACGGTTAGTGTGAAATTGGATATGTGCTTATATCCTATGCCGAGGCCGATAGTCCACTTGTCGTCAATGTTGTAGCCGATTTCAGGGATAAGAGAGAATCGGGTAGTGGCGTCAACGTCTGCATCCTCTGCGTGAACAGGCTTTGACGAGTTGAGCTGGAAACCACCACCGATGTAGAACTGTGCGTTGGCGGCAACAGTTGCAGCCATGAACGCAACCATTAAAATAACTTTCTTCATAACCTAAATTATTTATTAAAACATTAAAAGTTAAGCGGTTGCAAAGGTAAGACATACTTTGCTATCGGCCAAATGTTTTTATTAATATTTCTTGAATTATAGATTGATTTAGTGGTTTGTTGTTAAGAAGTGGTAAAAATGCGAACAAAAGTTTTCCATTTTGGAAATACTGACTAACTTTGAGAATTACAAAAGTCAGAATGTTATGAGCGAACGCGACATGAATTGGCGTACATTGGGCAGCGAATACCTGATCCGCCGCCCGTGGCTGACGGCACGGCGTGACACTGTTGAGCTGCCCGACGGAACTGTCAACGATGAGTATTACGTGCTGGAGTATCCCGATTGGATAAACGTAATTGCCGTGACTGGTGGCGGACAATACGTCTTTGTCAGGCAATACCGTCACGGCATAGGCCAGACCTGCCACGAGATTGTGGCCGGAGTGATAGAATCCGGCGAGCAGCCTGAGGCCGCCGCGCGTCGCGAACTGGCTGAGGAGACCGGCTATGGCGGCGGCGTGTGGACAGAGCTGATGGTCATTTCGCCCAATGCCAGCACCGTGACAAATGTCACTCACTGCTTCCTTGCCGTGGGCGTGGAGCTTATGGGCAGCCAGCATCTCGACAAGACGGAAGACATAGAGGTCTGTCTGTTCAGCCGCGACGAGGTGCGGCGGATGCTCGAGCGCGGAGATATTAAGCAGGCTCTGATGGCCGCGCCGCTGTGGCGTGTGTTTGCTGAGGGCCTGCCGAACATTTGAGAGCAAACGAATCACACTTTATTTAAAATATCAGAATGAAAAGACATTTGATTTTTCTTGCCGCACTGATGGCACTGTCAGCCCCGGCCGGCGCACAGACCAAGGCCGGCGGCATCTCGCAAGGTATGCTCGACCAGATACGCGGCAGCCGCAAGATGACCGCAAGCGACAGGGCGCTGGCCAACGCCATTGCCGCAAACTCAATCGACAACCTGGCCAAAAACCACGCAAACGCCGGTCTGATAGACACTTATTTTAGCGTCGAGACGCCCAAGCAGAGCATCACCGACCAGCAGCAGTCCGGCCGCTGCTGGATGTTCAGCGGCATGAACGTGCTCCGTGCGGCCTTTGCCAAGCGCACAG
Source organism: uncultured Prevotella sp. (assembly GCA_944320305.1). Lineage (GTDB taxonomy): Bacteria > Bacteroidota > Bacteroidia > Bacteroidales > Bacteroidaceae > Prevotella. Next base: position 64,824 of record CALUGW010000001.1, read on the forward strand.
ACTCGCTCCGTGTGGACTTCTCGCAGGCCTATCTGTTCTTTTATGACCAGCTGGAGAAGGCCAACCTCTTCCTGCAGGGCGTGATAGAGACGGCAGGCAAGCCCATCGACGACACCCGCGTGCAGTTCTTTTTCAAGAACCCGATAAACGACGGAGGAACGTTTTGCGGTGTTGCCGACCTTGCCGACAAGTACGGACTGGTGCCAAAGGAGGTGATGCCTGAGACATATTCGAGCGACAACACGGCCCAGATGGCGCGTCTTGTGGCCTCGAAGCTGCGCGAGTATGGCCTTGACCTGCGCCGGATGGTTGCGGAAGGCAAACCGGAAAAGGACATCGAAGCGGAGAAAACGCGTATGCTCGGCACGGTTTATCATATCCTTGTGCTCACAATCGGCGAGCCGCCGTCGAGTTTTTCCTACGCTTTCAAGACAGATAAAGGCCGCACCGTGGGAGCGGCAAAGACTTACACGCCGCTGGAATTTTTCAAGGAGGTGGTCGGCGGCCCAATAAACGGCACATTCATCATGGCGATGAACGACCCGCGCCGCCCTTACTACAAGACTTACGAGGTGGAGTACGACCGCCACACCTACGACGGCCACAACTGGAAATACATCAACCTGCCCATGGACGACATTGAGCAGATGGCCATTGCGTCGCTCAAGGACGGGCGCAAGCTGTACAGCTCGTATGATGTGGGCAAATTCCTCGACCGCACCCGCGGCTATGCCGACACTGCAAACTATGACTACGCCTCGCTCATGGGCACCACTTTCGGAATGGACAAGGCCGAGCGCATCAGCACGTATGACAGCGGCTCGACCCACGCCATGACGCTTACGGCCGTTGACCTCGACGCCGACGGCAAGGCCCGCAAGTGGAAAGTGGAGAACAGCTGGGGCGACTGGAGCCAGCAGAACGGCTATCTGATAATGACGGACAACTGGTTCCGCGAGTTCATGTTCCGCTTGGTGGTGAACAAAAAGTACGTTCCGGCCAAGATTCTCAAGCTCAGCGAGCAGGAGCCGGTTATGGTTATGCCCGAAGACCCGCTCTTCGCCGCAGACAGATAGCATTACGCCTGATTCCTTATAGACAGAACAATGATGCAGAAGAAATTGCTCGTTACTGTTGCCCTCGCCGCTTTTGTGCTTGCGGCGGGGGCGCAGGAGAACATCGGAAGACCGCCAGTCGTGCCGCAGCTTGATGAGTATGAGCCACTGCCGGAGCCTGTCCGGCCAGAGTCTGCCGACACGTTGGCGCTGCCAATGCTGACGGAGCGCGGCACAGTCTCACGCTATTCGCTCTACGGGCCGTTCGGATCGTGGAGCGACTGGGCACTCCATTCTGGGCTTAACGCCTCGCTCTCGCTGTCGGCCACGGTCGGTCTCGGCAGCAATTCCGGCTCCGGTTTTGCCCAGACGCTGGCCCTGATGTACGCCCGCGAGCTTGTGCCGCGCCTGTCGGTGGCTGTCGGCGGCTACTATTCCCATTTCAACTGGGGACCGGCGCAGTTCAATGACGCAGGCATAACGGCCGTGCTCGGCTACCGCTTCAACGAGCATTGGGAAGCTTATCTCTTCGGGCAGAAGTCTGTCGCCACGCCCCGTATGCCCGCCCCCTTGTATATGCTCGGCGATTTTGGCGACAAAATAGGGGCTGAAGTCCGCTACAACGTCAGCCCCTCGTTCAGTATCGGTGTGAGCGTCTGGCACCAGAACATGCCCGACGGCGCCCCCCCGCGCCCTATGCGGCGGCCTTGAGGCGCAGACTGTTGAGCACAACGCTCACGCTGCTCATGGCCATCAGGGCGCTGGCCCACATCGGCGTGATTTGGAAATCTGTCACGCCGTAGAGCGCTCCGGCCGCCAGCGGTATGCAGACGACATTGTAGACAAACGCCCAGAAGAGGTTCTGGCGGATCATTCCCACAGTTTTGCGCGACAGACGGATGGCGTCGGGAATGCGCCTGAGGTCTGTTCCCATCAGCGTCACTTGCGCCACGTCCATGGCCACGTCTGTTCCCTTGCCCATGGCTATGCTCACGTCGGCGGCGGCCAGGGCCTGGCTGTCGTTTATCCCGTCGCCAACCATCGCCACGTGGCGGCCTGCGGCCTGCAGCTTCCTCACCAGGTCTTCTTTGTCTTGAGGCATCACGCGGCTTTGCCAGTGCCCGATTCCGGCTCTGGATGCCCAGTAGCTTGCGGCTTCCTCGGTGTCGCCGCTCATCATGTAGATGTCCACCCCCTCGGCCTTAAGCTCTTCCATGGCCTCGCGGGCGTGGGGTTTGAGAGTCTCCTTGTCTTCAGGACCGGGGGCGTGGTTTGTTTCTTCACTTTTATTTTTCAAGAGAGTGAGTGTTCCTGTCTTGTCGATCACCATGGCGTTCACCTTGCGCAAGTTCTCCAGGGCGGTGGCGTCTTTGATCAGGATGCCCATTTTGGCTGCCTTGCCGATGCCCACCATCAGGGCCGTGGGGGTGGCCAGCCCCAGCGCGCAAGGGCAGGCTATGACCAGAACCGACACAGCCGACAGCACGGCGTGGGGCATGGCCTGAAGTCCGCCGATGGCAATCCACAGCACAAACGTTACAACCGATATGGCCAGCACCGTGGGCACGAATATCAGCGCGACGCGGTCCACCACGCGCTGCACAGGGGCTTTGGAGCCTTGGGCCTCCTGCACCATTTTTATTATGCCGGCGAGCATGGTTTTCGAGCCTACCGCCTCGGCCTTGAAGCGGAACGTTCCCTCCCTTGCCACTGTGCCGGCCAGCACGCGCGAGCCTTTCGCCTTGGCCACTGGCTCCGGCTCGCCGCTGATCATGCTCTCGTCTATGCGTGCCTCTCCGCTGACGACAGTTCCGTCGACCGGAACTTTCTCGCCGGCCCTCACCTCGATGGTGTCTCCCGGCTGCAGGGCCGACAGCGGCGCGTCGGCCACCGTTCCGTTGTCAACGAGGTGCGCCGTCTTGGGCGCAAGCCCCATCAGTGAGCGTATGGCAGAGGCCGTGCCCTTCTTGGCGCGCTCCTCCATGAGGCGTCCTGAGAGCACAAAGGTTATGATCATCACCGAGGCGTCGTAGTAAGTGTGCCACTCGATGCCTCGCCGCCCCCACACGCTGTCGCCCCAGAAAGTGTTGAACACGCTGAGCAGAAACGACACGCCGGTGCTCATGGCCACGAGAGTGTCCATGCCGGCCGAGCCGTGCAGCGCCTGCCGCAGGGCCGTGGCGTAGAACTGCCTGCCGCAGTACAGCAGGTTGGCCAGGGCGATGATGAACAAGAGCTGGTTGGTGGCGTCGCGCCCGCCTGTGCTCACCCAGCCCATGGACAGGCTCATGACGGCAATGGCGAAGAGCCACGATGAGGCCACGCGGCGGCGCAGCCTGACATAAGCCCTGCGCGCGATGGCCTCCACGTTGCGGTCTTCGTCTGTCACCATGTCGTAGCCGATGGCGGCCAGCTGTTCCTTCATCTGTTTGAGCGACACCGCCCTGGGGTCGTATTCTATCAGCGCCGTGCGTGCCGGCAGGTTCACTGTGGCCGAGGCCACGCCGCTTATGGAGTTGAGCTTGCGCTCAACGTTGGCCGAGCATCCGGCGCACATCATTCCGAGAATTGCAACTGTTTTCTTTTCCATCATTTTGTTTTTGCCTTCTTGTGGACTTTTGTTTTATTGAATATCCGAAAGTTTCCAAGTTGTGTGCTCCATAAGTGGCGTGTCTCGCATACCGTCATTCCGCGCTCCGACGCGGAATCCAGAATACTCAGTTGCTTACTGGATTCCGCGTCGGAGCGCGGAATGACGGTATGCGAGACACGCGCTGTTGACATTGGAACATTTGGCAACTTAGTGGATATTCATTTTGTTTTTATGGTGCAAAGGTAACGTTTTGCGGTCGGCAAACTGTTATGAAATGATGGAAAATAGTTATAAAATTATGGCGCAGGCGAAAAAGTGAGGCAGAAAAACGCCCATGCTCGCATTGATAAAATATCACAATTGTTAAAAATCAGGCGTTTGCTCTGCTTCAATTTCTCGTTTTCTGAAAATAATTTGCCTGCGGCCGCAAATACGCGCAGTATGAGTGTGCAATCGTAATCTGTTGACCTTATAGGACTTATAAGTATTATAAGCCAAATTGTGCAACTTTTTCAGCCCCTAAAACACCCATTTTCAGCCCTAAAACCATGCTTTTTGCCCTGCGAAAAAGGTCGTTTTGCCTTCCAATATGGCCTATATCGTGCTGCAATATAGGCCATTTTGCATTGCAATATGGGTCGTTTTGCAAAACAGAAGAGCTTTCCCGGCCCAGAAAGGCTGCAAAAACCGTTCAGAATTTTCTATTTCAATGGAAAATGAAGTGTTAATTTTCGGGAGCCAGAAGTCAGGAGACGGGAGACAGACAACGGCTTCATAGTCTGCCTTTTCCAACTCTTAATTCTTCATACCTAATACTTAATCCTTAATTCGTCCCATGTATCCCCGTTGGGAGAGGCCGCTACGCCGAAAGGTGGATATATGGGGCAGGGCGTGGCTGGCATAAGCCCCCTTATAGAGCACACAACTTGGCAACTTGCGGATATTCATATCTTTAATTCTTAATTGCAGCCGCAGGTTGTAATTTTCTTAACTCTTAATTCTTACTTCTTAATTCTTAAAATCTTCATTTTCCCAACTCTTGCCGAATAGAATTTGAATTTATGAATAAAATGTTTAACTTTGCAGCCAAAATCAGAAATACAACATCACAACAATGGATACAACAGTCAACAAGTACATTGCCGTATCATACAGACTTTATACGGTTGAGAACGGAGAGAGCCATTTGGTGGAAGAGGCCACGGAGGACAAGCCGTTCCAGTTTATCAGCGGCTTCGGCGTGACGCTCGACGCTTTCGAGCGCAACATTGCTTCGCTCGACAAGGGGGCGGACTTCGACTTCGAGCTGACCAAAGACGAGGCTTACGGCGACTATGAGGAGTCGCGCGTGCTCGACCTCGACCGCGAGATGTTCTGCATCAACGGCCATTTTGACCACGAGCACATATATCAGGACGCCATCGTGCCGCTGCAGAACGCAGACGGCAACCGCTTCATGGGCCGCGTGCTCAGCATCGGCGGCGACAAGGTGAGGATGGACCTCAACCATCCGCTGGCCGGACAGACGCTGAACTTCAAGGGCCGCGTGGTGGAAAGCCGCGAGGCAACCAACGCCGAGATACAGGCCATGGTGAACCGCCTGAGCGGCGAGGGCTGCGGATGCGGCTGCGGACACTGCGGCGGTGACTGCGGCGACGGCTGCGGCGACGGCTGCGACAGCCACGAGCACCACCACGACCACAAGGGCGGGTGCTGTGGCGGCCACTGCCACGACTGAGCCGGCCTGAGCTGTGGCAGCACCGCAATTTTTCTTAATTCTTAACTTTTAATTCTTACATCATAATCGTGCGCAACACATTTGGCAATGTCTTCACGCTGACAACGTTCGGCGAGAGCCACGGCGAGGCCGTGGGCGGAGTGGTGGACGGCATGCCGGCAGGCGTCGGCATAGACCTCGGCTTCATACAGTCGGAGCTTGACCGCCGCCGCCCGGGGCAGAGCGCCATAACCACAAGCCGCCGCGAGCCTGACCGCGTGGAGCTGCTCAGCGGCGTGTTCGAGGGCAAGGCGACGGGCGCCCCGATAGGCTTCATCGTCAGAAACACCAACCAGCACTCGCAGGATTACGACAACCTGCGCGACCTGTTCCGCCCGTCGCACGCCGACTACACCTATTACGCCAAGTACGGACTGCGCGACCACCGCGGCGGAGGCCGCTCGTCGGCCCGCGTCACCATAAGCCGCTGCGTGGGCGGGGCGCTGGCCAAGCTGGCTCTGAGGCGGATTGGAGTGAGCGTGGTGGCATACACGTCGCAGGTGGGCGACATCGCCATCAGCCGCGACTACACCCGCTACGACCTCAGCGAGGCCGGGCGCAACGCCGTGCGCTGCCCCGACGGCGCCAAGGCGGCCGAGATGGAGCGGCTGATAAAGGAGGTGAAGGCCTGTGGCGACACTATCGGCGGCGTCGTCTCGTGCGTCATCAAGGGCTGCCCGCCGGGGCTGGGCGAGCCGGAGTTCGGCAAGCTGCACGCCGCCCTCGGCGCGGCCATGCTGGGCATCAACGCCGTTAAGGGCTTTGAGTACGGCGAGGGCTTCGGCGGAGTGGGGCAGCGCGGCTCTGAGCAGAACGACGTGTTCACCGCCGAGGGCGGGCGCATCAGCACCCGGACCAACCACAGCGGCGGCATACAGGGCGGCATAAGCAACGGCGGTGACATATACTTCCGCGTGGCGTTCAAGCCCGTGGCCACTGTGCTCAGGGAGCAGCAGACGGTCGACAAATATGGAAACAGCGTGACCTTCACCGCCCGCGGACGCCACGACCCGTGCGTGCTGCCCAGGGCGGTGCCCGTGGTCGAGGCCATGGCCGCCATGACCGTGCTCGACTACTACCTGCTCAGCCGCACCGTCAGGATGTAGAGCAGCACCGTTTTTTGCAAATAAATTTCTGAATTGTCATAATACCATCCTGTTTTTATAGGATGGCGTGATTCGTGTTTTTATTATTGCAGGGGAGTGACTGACCGCTGTGGCTGTTTCAAAGAACGTTAAAAGCTGGTGCGGGTTTTGATTGTTGAGAAAAATACTTATCTTTGAAACCGTAATTGGTAAATAACTAAAAACCTTTTTTGTATGATAAAACGTAGAAATTTAGCGCTTGTTGCACTATGTGCAGCATTGTTTGGGTCGGCGTCTTATGTTGGCTATCGTGATGTTCCTCATGATGAGAACTCAGATTTGCTCCTTGCAAATGTGGAGGCATTGGCGAATGAGGATGTTGTTACAGATACGGGTCCAGGTGATACCTTTGAGTGTAAGCACTGTGGAATGAGGGTTGAAATATGTGAGAGCAAAAACTTCCATCCTTGCACACCTAATTTGTGTAACGGCTATAAATGATTTGAGTATTAATCTTTATTTTGTAGAAAGCGCAATCCCATGATATGTTGGATTTCATTATTTTATGGTGTTGCGCATTCTAATTTAAAATAAGTCCGTATGAAACATATTGTTTATTGGGTGTTGTGTCTGTCGTTTTTTTGTTTCTTGCAAAAATGACAACCCGGATAATATTCACGGTGTGCCGCAAACGAAAATTGACGTGCCATTGGATGTCGTGCCAGACATAAGCTCTTCTTTTATTGACACAGTTGTTTATGTGAAGCTGCAAGAACCGCAGAACACGTTTAGAAACATAGATAAGCTGAAGATATATAATGACACCATATATATACTTGACGAGAGATTGTCCCAAATGATGTCGTTTGACAAACATGGAAGTTTCATAACACAATATGGGGAGTGTGGGAAATCAGAGTCGGAATATGTGAGAGTTAATTCTTTTGACGTTGACGCTCGTTATGTTTATTTGTATGACGATTCCGGTGAGAAGATGCTTTTGTTTAGTCATGGCGGGCAGTTTGTTAAAAAAGTAAAGACTCCTTTTTGGGGAGAAGATTTCATGGCGCTTGACGATGGCTCGTTTTTGTTCTCGTTGAAGCCAGGGAAGTCGGGAGTTAAGCTCTGTATAACAGATTCATTGTTTAATATCAAGGATGTGCTTTTTAAGTTTGACGAGCGCGACCAGGACAATTTTTCCATCTACTCGCTGTTCCAGAGAGTTGGCGACAGCATTTATTATACAGACGATATGTCAGATACAACCCATGTGTTTACGTCAAAAGGTGAGCTGGCACACTCATATGTGTTCAATCTTGGGAAAGACGCTCCCCCGTTGGAGGCGCGTTATGACGCGGAAAAACTGCGTGAGGATAAATACGTTTATATGCTTACTTGTCCGTTGTTGCACGGCTCAAGGTTAATTATGCACTTAAGAAACCGAAGGACAAGAACCGTAATGTATTATGACTTGAACAATCGTTCAGGCGGCAATAAGGACATTGACAGCAACCTGTCCCCTACGGACGTTATTATTCCACTTTGTATGTATAATGGCTGTGTTGTTGGATATTTGGAAGATTATTGCCTTGACAGATTTGCCGACAAGAGTTCGTTGCCGCAGGATGTCGTGGAGCATATGGAAGCCGGTAATCGTGTAGTGGTGTTTTACAGACTGAAGCGTTAAGTATGTTATGGCCAAATTAATGTCAGTCGCGGTTTTAGCGTTGTTGGCGTTGGCTTGTATGTCATCATGCAATCGCGGAAAGGCAATCTGTGACAATATTGTTCAGTTGCAGTCAAGACCGGTGGTTTTGCCGTGTGATTCAATGCGCATTATTTCGCATGAGAATAGGGTGGACACATTTCCGAAGCCGTTTTATTGGGTCGTATATTCAGACTCAGTGGATTGCTCCGCTTGCAGATTGACGAACCTGCTGCATTGGGCGATTTTATCCATACGGTCAGGAGCACTACGGATTGTGTTGGTTTTCGTTTCATCTTTTCCCCTTCGGACAGAGACATGGGCGCTTTCTTGTGTGCTGCCGGAACGTTAAAACTGTCAAGCCAGATTTATTTGGACAGCTTAAATGTGTTTTCCCGTCAAAATCCTCATGTTCCGGATGGTGTTTTATACCATACGTTCTTGATGGATGGCAAAGGGAATGTGTTGCTGGTAGGCGACCCTGTAAGAAACTCTGATGTCAATAAACTGTTTTGGGAGTTGGTCGGTAACGGCAGGCTAAGGCAGAACCAAGGCTGATAGCGGGCATTCATAAAAATATTGCGTTTCGCTTGTGTTTTTAAAAGAATGTTATTATCTTTGCAATACCCATACAGAGGATTTGAGAAAATCCCTTGTGGGCAATTAGTTAAGTCTAGTTTAGTTTTTGTGTTGGTTGAGGGCGGCTGTTGTGGCCGCCCTCATTATTGTCGGCAGGCGGGCGCCGCTTCGTGTGGCGGAGGCCGTGCTGTAGTGTCGGTCAGCGCAGGATCGGCGCAGTTTTGAAATATTGCGCAAAACACAGAAAAAACATTTTGATTTATTTGTACAATTCGCGGAAATGTTATACTTTTGCAGACAGATAAGCAAAAAAGATTGAGTCATGAACAAGTTGAGCGCATCTTTTTACTACTTCTTTTACTTTTACTTTGCAAGGAATTGCGAAGCGGGAAGTTGCGTGTAAATTTCAACTTATGACAAGATAAGACCAATGAAGGTTACAGTCAGAATCCCGCTCCATCACCGATGAGGCGGGATTTCTCGTAAGAAACGGACAGAAACAAAAAACAAGATAGACAACAAATGAAGAGAGTAGCAATTCAGGGTTACGTCGGATCGTTCCACGACATCGCCGCCCACCAGTACTTCGACGGCGAGCAGCTGCAGCTTGTCTGCTGCGCCACGTTCGAGGAAGTGTTCGACCGGCTGAAGCAAGACCCAACGATGATAGGCATGACGGCCATCGAGAACACCATCGCCGGCAGCCTGCTGCACAACTACGAGCTGCTGCGCGACTCCGGCATGACGGTGGTCGGCGAGCACAAACTGCACATATCGCACTGCATCTGCTGCCTGCCGGAGGACTCGTGGGACACGGTCGGGGAGATACACTCGCACCCCGTGGCGCTCATGCAGTGCCGTGAGTTCCTTGCGGCCCATGCCGACAAGAAGCTCGTGGAGTGTGACGACACCGCCGGGGCGGCCAAAGACATAGCCGAGAACGGCAGAAGCGGCTGGGCGGCCATATGCAGCTCATCGGCCGCCCACCTCTACGGCCTGAAGATTCTTGAGGACCACATTGAGGACAACAAGCACAACTACACGCGCTTTCTTGTGTCGTGCAACCCCGGAAAGGCCGACTTCCTGCGTCCGCTGGAAAAGACGGACAAGGCCAGCCTGGTGTTCGCGCTGCCACACGAGGAGGGATCGCTGTCGCAGGTGCTCAGCATCCTGTCGTTCTACAAGATAAATCTGACAAAGATTCAGTCGCTGCCGATTATCGGACATGAGTGGGAATACCTGTTTTACGTTGACGTGACGTATGACAACCTGACGCGCTACCGCCAGAGCATTGACGCCATCACGCCGCTGACACGCGAGTTGAAAATATTGGGAGAATATCAGAATGGAAAACAATCAGCATGACAACATACGCCCGGCCGACAGACTCGGCCTGGTGAGCGAGTATTACTTCAGCCGCAAGCTGAAAGAGGTGGCCCGGCTTAACGCCGAGGGCAAGGACATAATAAGCCTGGCGATAGGCAGTCCGGACATGCCGCCGTCGCCGCAGACAATCGAGAAACTCTGCGAGGTGGCGCGCCAGCCCGACGCCCACGGCTACCAGCCCACGATGGGAACGCCGGAGCTTCGCCGCGCCATGGCAGGCTTCTACCGCCGCTGGTACGGTGTGGAGCTTGACCCCGACACGGAGATTCAGCCGCTCATAGGAAGCAAGGAGGGCATCCTGCACGTGACTTTGGCTTTCGTAAACCCCGGCGACGAGGTGCTTGTGCCCAATCCCGGCTATCCCACTTACACATCGCTGAGCAAGCTGCTCGGCGCGAAGGTGGTGAACTATGACCTTGACGAGGCCGACGGATGGCAGCCCGACTTTGACCAGCTGGAGCGCATGGACCTGAGCCGCGTCAGGCTGATGTGGACCAACTATCCCAATATGCCCACCGGCGGCAACGCCCGCATGGAGACTTATGAGCGGCTTGTCAGCTTCGCCCGCAGGCATTCCATTGTCGTTGTCAACGACAATCCGTACTCGTTCATACTCAACGACCGGCCTATATCGCTTCTACAGGTGCCAGGCGCCAAGGACTGCTGCATCGAGTTCAACTCGATGTCTAAGAGCCACAACATGCCTGGCTGGCGAGTCGGCCTGTGCGCCACCAACGCTGAGTTCATAAGCTGGATTCTGAAGGTGAAGAGCAATATCGACAGCGGCACGTTCCGCGGTCTGCAGCTGGCCGCCGCCGAGGCATATAACAACGACGCTGCGTGGCACCGCCAGGCCAACGTTGAGACATACAGCCGCCGCAGGGTATATGCCGAGCGCATAATGGAGACTCTGGGCTGCACGTTTGATCCAGCGCAGGTGGGCATGTTCCTCTGGGGGCGCATCCCGGACGCTTACGCCGACGCCGAGCAGCTCACGGAGCGTGTGCTTCGCGAGGCCCGTGTCTTTATAACCCCCGGCTTCATCTTCGGCTCAAACGGACGCCGCTATGTGCGCATCTCGCTCTGTGCCAAGGACGACCGGATAGAAGAGGCGTTGCGCCGCATCAGCCGCATGGAGGCCGCCCGGGCGTGAACAGCAATGAATGAATTAACACAAAAGAAAACAAAACAATAAAAAACATAGCTTATGGAACTTGAACTTGAACCATTGAACTTGCCGGGCAGTACCGAGCGGCCTTTCGTTATAGCAGGCCCTTGCTCGGCCGAGACTGAAGAACAGGTGATGACAACAGCCACCATGCTGGCCGACAAGGGCTGCAAGATGTTCCGTGCCGGAGTGTGGAAGCCGCGCACCAAGCCCGGAGGCTTTGAGGGCAACGGCGAGAAAGCCCTGCCATGGCTGAACCGCGTGCAGAAGGAGACGGGCATGCTTGTGGCCACGGAGGTGGCTACGCCAGAGCACATTGAGCAGGCTCTGAAGTACGGCATAGACATATTGTGGGTAGGGGCGCGCACATCGGCCAATCCGTTTGCCATGCAGGCCATGGCCGACGCTCTCCGTGGTGTTGACATCCCCGTGTTTGTAAAGAATCCGGTCAACCCGGATCTTGAGCTGTGGATTGGTGCCATGGAGCGCATCAACCAGGCCGGCATAAGGAGGATGGCCGCCGTTCATCGCGGATTCTCGAGCTATGACAAGAAGATTTACCGCAATCTGCCCATGTGGCAGATTCCCATCGAGCTGCACCGCCGCATTCCCGGCCTGCCCATAATATGCGACCCGAGCCACATCGGAGGCCGCCGCGAGCTGATTGCCCCGCTGTGCCAGCAGGCCATGGACCTGGGCTTCGACGGTCTGCTGATAGAGAGCCACTGCGACCCGGACAAGGCATGGAGCGACGCCAAGCAGCAGATCACGCCTGAGGTGCTTGACTATATTCTGAACCTGCTTGTTGTCCGCAGTGACACATACACCACCGAGGGCATTAATCTGCTGCGCAAGCAGATTGACGAGCTGGACAACCAGCTCATGGAACTGCTCGCCAAGCGTATGCGCGTTTGCCGTGAGATAGGCCAGTACAAGAAAGAGCACAACATGACTGTGCTACAGTCGGCCCGCTACAGCGAGATTCTCGACAAGCGCGGTGCCCAGGGTGCTCTCTGCGGCATGAGTCCCGACTTCGCCACGCACGTGTTTGAGCTGATACACGGCGAGTCTGTGCGCCAGCAGATGGAAATAATAAATAAATGAAGAATGTGGGGTTGAGAATTAAGGAAGTGTGCTGCGGTGGCGGCTCCTGCCGCCGCGTGAGGCATGCTTTCTTGATTCTTGACGGCTCGCGTTATGGACTGTGGACGCCACATTGGGCAGGAAACTCCTGTGGCGGCACATTTTCTTCATTCTTAATACTTCATTCTTAATTAAAAAACTATGAGAATATTAGTCATGGGAGCGGGCAAGATGGGGAGCTTCTTTCTCGATCTGCTCAGCTTTGAGCACGAGATGGCAGTCTATGAGAAAGACCCCCTGCGTATGCGCTTCACTTATAACTGCCGGCGGTTCACCACGCTTGACGAGATAAGGGAGTTCCGGCCGGAGCTTGTCATCAACGCGGTTACGGTGAAATATACCGTGGCCGCCTTCAAGGAAGTGATGCCATGTCTGCCGGACGACTGCATCATTAGCGACATAGCCTCTGTGAAGACCGGGCTGAAAGACTACTACCAGCAGTGCGGTCACCCATATGTGTCAACCCATCCCATGTTCGGACCCACGTTCGCCAACCTGCAGCAGCTCAGCCAGGAGAATGCAATTGTCATCAGCGAGGGTGACTATATGGGCCGCATCTTCTTCAAGGATCTCTACCACAGGCTCGGCCTGAGCGTTTATGAATACACTTTCGACGAACACGACCGCACGGTGGCCTACTCGCTGAGCATTCCATTTGTCAGCACCTTTGTGTTCGCTGCGGTGATGAAGCACCAGGATGCGCCTGGAACAACCTTCAAACGTCATCTCAACATAGCCCGTGGAGTGCTCAACGAGGATGATTACCTGCTCCAGGAGATACTCTTCAACCCATATACTGCCGCACAGGTGGAGAGCATTCTCGGCGAGATGCGCGACCTGCTCGGCATAATCGAGAAGAAAGACGCGAAGGCCATGAAGGCCTATCTGACAAAAATACGCAACAATATGAAAAAAGATTTGAGCTGACTCCGCGTCCGGTGAGTGTGGCACAGAGTTTGTCTCCAACTTCAAAACTATCTGACAATGGCAGCAGGAAAATGGATCGGGGGCTTTCTCGGCTGGATGGCCGGAGGCCCGCTCGGCGCTCTGGCCGGACTGGCCATAGGCGCGATGTTTGACTATGGGCTTGACAACGTTAACTCGCAGGGCGGCCAGCAGGGGGCGTCCGGCAGTGGAGTGTACGGTGCCGGGCATGACAGTGAGGGGCAGCGCAACAGCTTCCTCTTCGCCATGCTTGTGCTCGTGTCGTATATAATCAAGGCCGATGGCCGCGTGATGCACTCGGAGATGGAGCTTGTGAGGCGTTTTCTGCGCACCAACTTCGGCGATGCGGCCGCCCGTCAGGGTGAGGATATCCTGATGCGTCTCTTTGACGAACACAAGCGGAGGGGCGAAGCGTCGTTCCGCAATACCGTGGCCGACTGCTGCGCCCAGATAGCCGCCAACATGGACCACGCCCAGCGGCTGCAGCTGCTCAACCTGCTTGTGCTTGTGGCAAAGGCCGACGGCACAGTGGTGGAGGCAGAGGTGGAGGCAATAAGGGAGTGTGCCGTGTGGATGCAGATGCCGCTGACGGACGTGGACTCAATGCTCAACCTTGGCGGCGACAGTCTTGAGGCCGCCTATCGTGTGCTCGGCGTGCCCCCGTCGGCGACAGACGAAGAGGTGCGCCGTGCCTACCGCCGGCTGGCGCTTGAGCACCATCCGGACCGCGTGGCCGCCCTTGGCGATGACATACGCAAGGCCGCAGAGAAGAAGTTCCAGGAAATCAACGAGGCGAAAGAGCGCGTCTATAAGGCCAGAGGAATGTGAAAACCACGGTTCAGGATGGCAAGCCTTTGGGTTTGGAAAAACAACAGGTAGGGATTATCACGAGCTAGCGAGCATATCGCTTTGAGGAAAAAGAAGACGAGGACGGCAACCCGATGCCGTCCTCGTCTTTTTATTCCTAAAACTCAAGAATCACCTTGCCGTTGATTTGCCGTCCGGTCAGATAGTTAGGCACGGCGTATTGTTGGTTTGTCACGTCTGTTACCCAGTAATATGAGTTTACGTTGCTTATGCCGAAAAGGTTGAGGCAGTCGATTCCCAGCCATATGTTTCTGAACAGGCTCCGTTGTTTTCTGTCGTCGTTGTCGTAGGCTCTGTAGCTTAGTCCGATGTCTACGCGCTTATAGGCCGGTGCCCTGAAGTTCTGGTATTCCAGACCCTTGTGTGGCGGCCCGAAAGGCAAACCGTCGGCAAATGCCAGCTGAAGCGCCATCTTCCAGCGTTCTGTTCCCGGAAAATAGTCTGTGAAGTGCAGGTTGATGGAGTATCTCTGGTCTGTCGGCATGGGTACTGTCCGGCCGTCGATCTTCTGTTTGGTGCTCATAAGCGAGAATGTTACCCACGAGTCAGCACCGGGAACAAACTCTCCGTAGAGCTTGAGGTCCAGCCCGGCCGCATAACCGCTGCCGGAGTTCTCACCGTAATATGTAACCTTGACATTGTTGACATTGTATGGAATGATGTTGCTCAGTGCCTTGTAATAGGCCTCCGCCGTGAATTTGTATCTGCGCTCTTTTATTCTGAAGCGGTAGTCAAAGGCCGCGACAAAGTGTATTGACCGCTGGCTCTTGATTTTTTCATTGAGCCTTACTGTGGTTGAGCCGCTTTCTGTCACGGTGTCGCGCAGTTCTTTAAAGAACGGCGCCTGGTAGTAAAGGCCGGTTGCGAAGCGGAATGTCATGTCATTGTTGAATGCCGGTATGACGGCGAGTGACACACGTGGTGACACCGTAGTCTCTTTGTTGAACGACCAGTTGCTGAACCTGATGCCGTAGTTGAGCGTGAACAGTGTGGTTTTCTCTATTCCCGTTGAGAATTTGTAGACGTCCTGGATGTAGCCTTCGATTCTGTGGCTGTTCAGCGTGTTTCTTGAACTCATGGAGTAAATAAGGTCAAGCCGGTCTGCAGAATGCGGAATGGAGTAGCCGCTGGAGTCGCGCATTTCGTATTCTCTGGAGTTTTCTTCTACGTGTTCAATCTTGTATGTCAGCCCCCCCTCAATGCTGTGCCTGTTTGCTTTGTGGCTCAGCATCAGTTTGAAGCTTTCGACACTTGCGGTCAGATAGTTTCTCGCGTGTTCCATATAGGTGCCTACGCCGATGTTGGTGTTCATCTGTGTGTCGTCAAGCCAGTACTGCCCTTGTATGTCGTAGGTCTCTTGTTCTTTTGTGTAAAAGGCCGACGCGAGTAATGACAGCTTGGTGTTGGCGGTGAAGTTTCTCGAAATGGTCAACGCGCCGAAGAATGTTCTGAACACATCTTTCTCTTGTCCGTCGAAATAAACCCGGAAAGACTTCACATCCTCCATTGTGCCGAATGATGTCTCGCGGTCTGTCGGTACAAAATTATAATGGTTTTCAGATATGTTGCCGATGAAGTCGACGGTCCAGCGCTGGTTCGGATGGTAGCTGATGTAAGTCTGGTAATCAAGGAAGTTTGGCCTGTATTCTCCATCTGTGTCCAGCGAGCCGAGCAAGTATCTGTTCGTTTTGTAGCGAAGTCCGTGGCTCATGGAAAATTTCTTGTTGCCATAACCTACATACGCGCTGGCACCCAGAAGGGAGGCTGTGGCGTTGGCTTCGAATTTGTCTGCTTTCTTGTATGTTATGTCGAGGGCCGAAGACATCTTGTCGCCGTATTTAGCCTCGAAGCCTCCTGTTGAGAATGCCACCTGCTCAACCATGTCGGCATTGATGATGCTCAGCCCCTCCTGCTGTCCGCTCCGGATGAGCAGCGGCCGGTATACCTCGATGTTGTTGATGTAAACAGAGTTCTCGTCAAAGCTGCCACCTCTCACATTGTATTGCGACGACAGCTCACTGTGTGTCGAGACTCCCGCCTGCTGCTGTATCAATTGTTCCACGGCGTTGCCTGTCGCGGTTGGCACGCCTTTCATGTCTTTTATGTCGAGCCGCTCTGTTCCGGAGGTCTGTCTGCGTGTTTCGGTTATTACCACCTCTCCCAGTGCTGCCATCGACGGCAACACGACAACAATCTTTTGTTTCCCCTGTGGATTTGCGAAAACTCTTTTGCGGGCATTGTAGCCAATCATTGAGAACTTGACAACAACGCTGTCTGCCGATTTCAGTGAAATGCTGAATTCTCCTTTTAAATTTGTCTTTGCCACTTTGCCTTGCTCCAGGCATGAGACAGTCGCCAGCTCTATTGGATTCTGCTCCTCGTCAACCACCCGTCCTGACAGTATGAAATCTTGGGCTTCTGTCTCCAATATGCTGAGCAGCAGTGCTGCAAATGTAACGACAAATGTTTTTCTGAAAATTGTTTTCATTTGATATAATAAACGTTGAAACGCTTGATTATATTGTGTTTGGATTGCAGTAAAACCCGGCGTCGCGCTGTTTGTGGTATTTTATAGGATTGCAAGTTCAATATTATTAAAGAAATGTTGTACTTTTGCATAAAAATTCAATGATGGACAAAGATTTGGTATTGAACGCACACAACAAGGAAGAGTTCCCGCCTGCACATACCGCAGAGCATCTTCTGAACCAGACGATGGTGCGTATGTTTGGGTGCGAAAGGTCTGGCAACGCCCATATTGAGCGGAAGAAAAGTAAAATCAGCTATGTTCTTGACCATAAGCCAACGCGGAAAGAAGAAAAAGCCATCGAGGACAAGATGAATGAGCTTATTGCGGAGGATATGCCTGTCACGTTTGAGTTTGTAGGGCGTGACGATATTCCCGGCGGAGTGAGCCTTGACCGTCTGCCGTCTGATGCGTCGGACACGATCCGGCTTGTGCGCATCGGCGATTATGATGTCTGCCCGTGCATTGGGAAGCATGTCAGAAGCACAGCGCAGATTGGCCGGTTTGAAATGCTCGGAACCAATTGGGACGAGCTGTCGCATACTTTCAGAATACGCTACAAGGTTGTGCAATAAACAGTTTGGACTGCGGGGCGTCATGGTTAGCCGGCGGAAAAACGTATCGTTTTGCAGACAAGAAACGGGGCGGTCAGAAAAGCCGGTTGCGCCTTTGCGGCTGTTTCCCAAAGCAGATGAGGCGTCATGCCTTGGCTGATGAGCAAACGGTGTGGGAGAAGTTTGTGCCTTTGGCAGAGCGCACCACTTCGCAAAAAGGACAACCAAAGGCGCGGAGCGACATGAAACACGGTGCAAAACGGTACATATTGCATCACGAAACGGCCTGTTTCGCGCTGCAAACCGGCCTGTTTTACACGCCAAAACAACCCGTTTTAGTTTGAAATAATATGCCGCCAAACGACTGCGAATCGGCGGAATAATAACGCTTTGCCGCCAAGGTTGTAACAAAAAGACATTAGCCTGCTTACTGTTTTTCCGGGCGCCGTCATAATGGGTAAAATCGAGACGGCTCACGGCCATGTTCCGATTTCGGACAATCCGCCGCAACAAGGTTTTCAGACGGACTCCAAGAAGCGGGAACAGAACATTTTTGTTCAACAAAAAAATGCGGCGTGCTGTCGTTCACGCCGCATCTTTTATTTTGTCTCAATTTCTTCTTTCATATCAATGAAGTTACCCTTTTTGTCATAAAACTCATATTGCAGAAACGCCAGTTTCTGAGACGGTATGACATTAAGTCCGAGTCCGTACTTTATCTGCCAGTGTCGTTTTAATGAAAACAATCCCTGATTGATGTAAGCAGCGACATATGGATGGACATGGAGGTTGAACTTCTTGATTCCTATTTTATTGACCAGACGGTCAATTTTACTTTCCAGTTGGTCTGTGAACAGAATGCTTGATTTGATTTTCCCCTTGCCGAAACAGGTCGGGCATGTCTCGTCTACATTCACGTCCATTGCCGGACGGACTCTCTGACGTGTGATTTGCATCAGTCCAAACTTGCTCAGAGGCAGGATGTTGTGGCGGGCCCTGTCCTTTTGCATGTTTTTGCACATCCGCTCATAAAGCATCTGCCTGTCCTCTGCCAGGTTCATGTCTATGAAGTCAACGACAATGATTCCTCCCATGTCTCTCAGCCGCAGCTGCCTTGCTATTTCATCGGCGGCGCCAAGATTCACCTCAAGGGCGTTGGCCTCCTGGCCGTTCTCCGATCTTGTTCTGTTTCCGCTGTTGACGTCAACCACGTGAAGCGCCTCGGTGTGCTCGATGATAAGATAAGCCCCACGCTTATAGTTGACTGTTTTCCCGAATGAGGACTTGATCTGTTTTGTTACGTTGAAGTTGTCAAAAATCGGCACCTGGCCGTTGTATCGTTTGACAATGTCTGCCTTCTCGGGAGCAATCAGTTTGATGTAGTCTTTTATTTGCGAGAAGATTTCCTCGTCGTTGACATAAATCCCATCGTATGTGGGATTGAACAAGTCACGGAGCAACGCCACAACCCGGCTGGTCTCTTCATAGACAATTTGCGGGCGTGTCGTGCTTTTCTGCACCTTGGTAATGGTGTCTTCCCAGCGCTTGAGCAGCGCTTTCAGCTCTTTGTCCAGTTCTGCGACCCGCTTTCCTTCTGCGGATGTGCGCACAATCACGCCGAAATTCTTCGGCTTTATGCTTTGGATGAGCTGTTTAAGGCGTGTCCGTTCTTCGCCTTTCTTGATTTTTGAGGAAACAGAAACTTTATCGTTGAAAGGTATCAACACCATGTACCGGCCGGCGAAGCTCAGCTCGCAAGTGAGGCGGGGGCCTTTTGTTGATATCGGTTCTTTGACAATCTGTACCAAAACTTCCTGTCCGACCTTGATTGTCGTCTGCACGCTTCCGTCTTTTTTGAGGTCGGGCAGTCTTGAGGCTTTGGATATGGGATAGAGTTTCTTCTTGTCGCTCTGAACCTGTTTCAGGTATTTCTCGTATGAGCTGAACTGTGAGCCTAAGTCAAGATAATGCAAAAACGCATCCCGTTCGAACCCGACATCAACGAAACAGGCATTCAAACCTGGCATAAGCTTCTTCACTTTTGCCAAATAAATGTTGCCGACAGAAAAAGACGCGGACCTCGCTTCGCTTTGATATTCCACAAGGTTTTTATCTTCGAGCAGAGCTATCGAAATTTCCTGAGGTCGGACATCTACTATTACTTCGCTTGTCATTCCTAAAACGGTTTTGTTCTTTCGTTAGTTGTTTTATGACCATCGCGCCATCGGGGCATGGCCAAATTCTACATTTGCAGTATTGCCACATTGCATCATGCGCTTTTGTCTATACGATTTGATAAACTGCAGTCCAATAGGCAAGTGCCGGACTGCCTCATTCCGCAATGTGCAATCAGCACATTTCATAATATAGAAAGGGTGTGTCACAATCCCATCGGGTATCCTGACACACTCCTTCCATTAGATTTTTCCGGAATAGACCGCCTTGGTCACATACGGCCTATTTGCTCTTGTGTCTATTCTTTCTTAATCTTTTCTTACGTTTGTGAGTTGCCATCTTGTGGCCTTTTTTCTTCTTTCCGCTTGGCATAGCTTATAAGTTATTAATGTTATTGTTAATTTGTTGAATTCTTCATTTTCGCAATGAAACTCTTTGCCGGCTTGAACGCAGGGAAATCGTGGGCGTCAATGGTTATCGTTATGTTCTTTGAAATGTTCCTGGCTGTTTTGGGCGCTCTGTGCTTTACAATAAAGCTGCCAAACCCCCTGAGGAAGACGTCCTCTTTCCTTGCCGTGAGGCTTTGCCTCACTTCCTCCATAAAAGCTTCAATAGTTGTGGCAACGTCTCTTTTTGAAAGGCCGGTGTCTTCAACTATTTTATTGATTATATCAGCTTTTGTCATTTCGTAATCGTATTATTGAAACTCTTATACTTTTATTCCTCCTTGATTTTTCGAGGTGCAAATATAGTCATTTTTGACGGCATGAGGAAATTTATGATGTTTTTTTTTGATAAAATGCCGATAAATGATGGCAAACGAGATAAATTCCACGTATTTAGGTGGTTACACGTCTTCATACTTTCATCAGGTCGCTCATTATCATGTCGCTTACAAAGAGGCCCTTGCGGGTGAGTCTGAGCTTGTTTCCGCTGTGCTGCAGAAGTCCGTTGCTGATGTAGCTCGCCGCCTGCGACAGGCAGAAGTCGGCATACTCCTTCCCAAACTTCTGTGTGATGGAGTTCAAGTCTATTCCTTCGCAGGTCCGTAAAGACAGCATGACAGTGTCGTCGTATTTTGTCGCTGTGTCAAGTGTCTCCGTTTCCGACGGAATGCGGCCTTGTTCGATAGAGTCCATATATTTAATAATGTCAGAAACATTCCATTGCCTGCTGTCGCCGTTGAACGAATGGGCGGCGGCTCCAATTCCGAGATACGGCACGGACCGCCAGTATCCGCTGTTGTGCCTTGACCTGTATCCGCAGCGGGCGAAGTTGCTTATCTCGTAGTGTTCAAATCCTGCCGCGGAAAGCCTGTCTGTCAGTGTCTCGTACATTTCGAGGCAGGTCTCCTCGTCAATCTCTTTTATCATGCCGTTCAGAAGCATGGAGTGGAGGGCCGTGCCTTCCTCGAACGACAGGCAGTAAGCGGAAATGTGTTCCGGCTCAAGTGCGACGGCCTGCCTTATGTCTTCAGCCCACTCCTCTGCGGTCTCGCCGGGAAAGCCGTACATCAGGTCGATGCTTATGTTGCCGAAGCCCTTTGCGCGGAGTGTCTCCACTGCTTTCTTCACTTCTGCCGAGGTGTGCCTTCTGCGCAGAAACCTCAGCCTGCTGTCGCAAAATGTCTGGACGCCCAGGCTGACTCTGTTTATCGGAAGCGTGGAAAGAGTTCCGGCATACTCCTCGGTTATGTCGTCGGGGTTGCATTCTATGGTGATTTCTTTCGCGCGGCAGGTGTCTATGCAGCCGAAAATCTTCGACAGCATCGCGGCGGAAAGCAGGCTTGGAGTTCCGCCGCCAAGGTAGACCGTCTCCGGCGGACTGTCCAGATAATCTTTCCGCAGCATGATTTCCTTGCAGACGGCACCTACATACCGCCAGGCGTCATGTAGCAGCGTGGTTGAATAGAATCCGCAATAAACACACCGGCTCTTGCAGAATGGAATGTGAATATATAATCCGGCCATTGTTTGAATTTAAATGCAAAAATACTAATTTTGCTTAACCAAATGAAATTTCGCTGCGCTATAATTGCAGTTTCTCGCGGAAAAACGCTAATTTAGAGGCCGATTAAATTAAAAAATACCAATAACTTAAATCTATAACGGTATGAGAGTATATCAGACAAACGAAATTAAAAACATTGCGCTGCTTGGCAGTGCGGGTAGCGGCAAGACCACTCTTGCCGAGTCAATGCTTTATGAGGCGGGCATCATAAAACGCCGCGGTTCTGTTGAGGCCAAAAACACCGTGAGCGATTATTTTCCTGTCGAGCAGGAATACGGCTACTCGGTGTTCTCGACGGTATTTCATGTTGAGTGGAACAACAAGAAACTGAACATCATCGATTGTCCCGGAGCGGATGATTTCGTTGGAGGAGCAATCACGGCGCTCAATGTTACCGACCAGGCCGTGATTCTTATCAACGGACAGTACGGGCCGGAGGTCGGCACTCAGAACAATTTCAGATATACGGAGAAGCTGAAAAAGCCGGTCATATTCCTTGTGAATCAGCTCGACAGCGACAAGTGCGACTTTGACGCCGTGGTGGCTCAGATGAAAGACATCTACGGGCCCAAGTGCGTCCAGATACAATATCCCATCACGACAGGCCCCGGATTCAACTCTCTCATAGACGTGCTTCTGATGAAGAAATACTCGTGGAAGCCAGAGGGAGGCGCACCCATAATAGAGGAGATTCCCGCCGAGGAGATGGACAAGGCCATGGAGCTGCACAAGGTATTGGTGGAGGCCGCTGCCGAAAACGACGAGGGGCTCATGGAGAAATTCTTCGAGGAGGAGACCCTGACAGAGGACGAGATGCGCGAGGGCATCCGCAAGGGGCTGGTGACCAGGAGCATCTTCCCCGTGTTCTGCGTCTGCGCCGGCAAGGATATGGGCGTGCGCCGTCTTATGGAGTTCCTCGGCAATGTGGTGCCTTTCGTGAGCGAGATGCCGAAAGTCCACGACACAAGAGGCGAGGAGATTGCGGCCGACAGCAACGGACCCACATCGCTCTACTTCTTCAAGACCGGCGTGGAGCCTCATATCGGCGAGGTGTCATACTTCAAGGTGATGAGCGGAACCGTAAAGGCTGGCGACGACCTCACCAACGCAGACCGCGGGTCGAGGGAGCGCATGGCGCAGCTCTTTGCCTGTGCGGGCGCAAACCGCATCGCCGTGGACCAGATGTGCGCCGGCGACATAGGCTGCACCGTCAAGCTGAAGGATGTGAAGACGGGCAACGCTCTCAACGGCAAGGACTGTGATTATAAATACGACTTCATAAAATATCCCAACTCTAAGTACTCGCGCGCCATCAAGGCCGTCAACGAGCAGGAGACGGAGAAGATGATGGCCGCCCTGCTGAAGATGAGGCAGGAGGATCCGACGTGGGTGATTGAGCAGAGCAAAGAGCTGAGGCAGACCATCGTGCACGGCCAGGGAGAGTTCCACCTGCGCACGCTGAAGTGGCGTCTGGAGAACAATGAGAAAATCCAGGTCAGGTTTGAGGAGCCGAAGATTCCTTACCGCGAGACCATAACGAAGGCTGCCCGTGCCGATTACCGCCACAAGAAGCAGTCGGGCGGCGCCGGACAGTTCGGCGAGGTGCACCTGATTGTGGAGCCATACGCAGAGGGAATGCCCGACCCCACGGTGTTCAAGTTCGGCGGACAGGAGTATCGCATCAACGTCAAGAACAAAGAGGAGATAGACCTGGAGTGGGGCGGCAAGCTCGTATTTATCAACTCTGTTGTTGGCGGAGCCATCGACGCGCGTTTCATGCCCGCCATTCTCAAGGGCGTGATGGAGCGCATGGAGCGCGGCCCGCTCACCGGCAGCTATGCCCGCGATGTGCGTGTGATAGTCTACGACGGCAAGATGCACCCGGTGGATTCAAACGAGCTGTCGTTCATGCTTGCCGGCCGCAATGCGTTTGCTGCAGCGTTCAAGGAGGCAGGCCCAAAGATTCTGGAGCCGATATACGACCTTGAGGTATTCGTGCCGGCCGACTTCATGGGCGATGTGATGAGCGACCTGCAGGGGCGCCGCGCCATGATTATGGGTATGGACAGCGAGGCCGGCTACCAGAAACTGCAGGCCAAGATTCCGCTGAAGGAACTTTCAAACTACAGCATATCGCTCAGCTCGCTGACCGGCGGGCGCGCATCGTTCACCACAAAGTTCGCAAGCTACGAGCTTGTGCCCAACGACATCCAGACCCAGCTGGTCAAGGAGCACGAGGCCGAGCTTGAGAAAGAGGACTGAGGCTCTTGCGTGCCGCGGGCGTAGGGATTCGCTCTTTATGGCCATTGTGGCGCGGCAGGCACACCGGCCGCAGCAAGCAGGGCTGCAACCGACGGGCTTTAGCCCCGGGCAGCCCCGCCTGTTGCGGCTTTTTTTTTGTTAACACTTTTAAGTTAAAGCCGTTAATTTCTGCGTTATGGCGTAACGTGCTGATTCTCACAGCTTTGCGACATGGGGCATTTTGCTCTGCGAAAAGGCCTGTATTGGAGGCCGATACAGGCCGTTTCAGAGTCCGAAACGGCCTATATCGCAAAGCACTGCGGCAGGTGGCCTGATAAGAGTAGGGGCTGGGCTGTTTTTAGTTACATATATGCAAGTAACGTTGGCGATGAATGGGGGCCGCTGTGTGACAGTCTTTAAATTTTTTGTGGAGTTGTGCTATATCTTAACCACTGTTCCCACTTGTCTGCCTCAATGCCTGATTAAAATGCAAAATGAAAGTCCGCGCTCTGCTTAACGAATACAACTGAGTCCGAAGAAACTTTTGTCTCGGATTCAAATATCCCTCATGGAAAAATGGGTATGATAAAGGAGTGAAAACGTAACGGTCTTAATTGCATATTTGCAACTAAAAAACCGGCATCTTATTAATATTGTTAAATCATGGGCGATTTGTTAATCGTTTTGAGTTAATATATTGAATTTTAGCCTATCTTTGCCCACATGAAAAAATCAATGATATGGGCAATAGCGGTCGTTATGGGACTGGCGTTCCTGGGATTGCTCCTCATGCAGCTTTCGTACATTGAGGAAATGGCGAAGATGAAGAAGGAGCAGTTCGACGAGTCCGTCAACCGCAGTTTGTATCAGGCGTCAAGAAATCTTGAGGTCAACGAGACGCTCCGCTATCTGGAAAAGAACATCAATGAGACAGAACGCCGCGGCGGCAGGCGCGACACGGCGCGTGACATGGCCGCAAGCGACTCTGTGAACCATTCGCTGCATTATTCCGCTGCCGAAAGAGGCGGCTATTCGTCTTTTCAGCTGAAGACAATCACCGTCAAGCCCTCGGCCGTTCCAAAGGCCATAATTCTCCGTTCGGACAAGAGCACAATAAGCGAGGCCTCAAAATCTCTTCAGGAGATAGTGCGCAACCGCTATGTCTACCAGAAGACCCTGCTTGACGAGGTGGTCTACAACATATTGTACACCGCGAGCGACCGCCCCCTGAAGGAGCGCATAAACTTCCGCCTGCTCGACCAGGACCTGCGCGCCGAACTGCTGAACAACGGCATAAACATCCCCTATCACTTCACGGTCTCGACTACAGACGGGCGCGAAGTGTACCGCTGTCCGGACTATACTGACGAGGGCGAGGCATACACCTACCAGCAGATACTGTTCAGAAACGACCCGTCGTCAAAGATGGGCGTGCTGAAAATACATTTCCCCGACATCAACAGCTACATCTTCTCGAGCGTCAGGTTTATGATTCCGTCGGTCGTGTTTACAATTGTTCTGCTGATAACATTCCTGTTCACAATCATCGTGATATTCAGGCAGAAACGCTATACGGAAATAAAGAATGACTTCATAAACAACATGACACACGAGCTGAAGACCCCGATTGCGAGCATCTCGCTGGCGTCGCAGATGCTGAGCGACGACAGTGTGAGCAAGAGTCCGGTTATGATGAAGCATCTGGGCGGAGTGATTAGCGAAGAGTCGAAGCGTCTGAGGTTTCTTGTGGAGAAGGTGCTGCAGATGTCGATGTTTGACAAGGAGAAAGCCGTTTTCAAGAAAAAAGAGCTCGACCTCAACGAGATGGTGGAGAATGCGGCACATTCGTTCGCGCTGCGCGTGGAGCATACCGGCGGCAAGATTTACACCGACATAGAGGCTGTCGATTCAAAAATATATGTCGATGAGATGCACTTCCAGAATGTCATATTCAATCTGATGGACAACGCCGTGAAGTACAGAAACCCGGACAAGCCGCTGGACATCTACCTGAAGACCTGGAACGACGACGGGCGCCTGTATCTATCCGTCCGCGACACAGGAGTGGGCATAAAGAAAGAGAACTTGAAGAAAATATTCGAGAAGTTCTATCGGGTGCATACCGGCAACCGGCACGACGCAAAGGGATTCGGCCTGGGGCTGGCATACGTCAAGAAGATTGTAGACCTGCATAAAGGCGAGATACGGGTTGAAAGCGAATTTGGCAAGGGCACATGCTTTGTCATATCGCTCCCGGTAATGAAAGATTAGAAGCAAAACAGTATTAACAATTTAAAAACTTGTAGCTATGGATGAAAATTTGAAGATTCTTCTCTGTGAGGACGACGAGAACCTGGGTATGCTGCTGAGAGAGTATCTTGCAGCCAAGGGCTATTCTGCAGAGCTTTGCCCTGACGGTGAGGTGGGATATAAGACATTCCTGAAGGGTAAGTTCGACATTTGTGTGCTTGACGTGATGATGCCCAAGAAGGACGGATTCACTCTCGCGCAGGAAATCCGGGCTGCCAACGCAGAGATTCCAATCATATTCCTCACCGCGAAAACACTGAAAGAGGACATATTGGAGGGCTTCAAGATCGGTGCAGACGATTACATCACGAAGCCGTTCTCAATGGAGGAGCTTGTGTTCCGTATAGAGGCCATCTTGCGTCGTGTGCGCGGCAAGAAGAACAAGGAGAGCACGATCTACCACATCGGCCGCTTCACATTCGACACACAGAAGCAGCTGCTCACAATCGGCGACAAGCAGACAAAGCTTACAACTAAGGAGAACGAGCTGCTGGCGCTGCTCTGCAGCCACACCAATGAGATCCTGCAGCGCGATTTCGCCCTGAAGACAATCTGGATAGACGACAATTATTTCAACGCAAGGTCCATGGACGTTTACATCACCAAGCTGCGCAAGCACTTGAAGGATGACGACCAGATAGAGATCATAAACATCCACGGCAAGGGCTATAAGCTCATCGCGCCCGAAGAGGAATGAGCCGCAGGCTTCCGCGAGGCCTTGAACAGAGTTGACTTTTATTGGCATGGGGCAGTCTTCGATATGAAAGCTGCCCCATGCTTTGTTTTTCAAGGTGCGGCTGGAGCGCTTGTGTGTGGCGTGTCTCGCATACCGCCCTGCGAATATTTGGCCATCTGGCAAATTGCGGACATTAATTAAGATAAGAGCAACCCTCAGTATTTGCCGCTTCTTTTTATAGCGGCAATGTAAACTATTATTCCAAGCACAATCATGGAAAGGGCGGATATTTGCACGCCATTTGTGTTTGTCCATCCGCAAAACGCACTGGCGGTCAAGGTCAGGGCGCCTGCGGTTACGAGCAGAATGCCGAGAAAAGGTATGCTTTTTTTCATAATCATCGCATTGAATACTGTTAGATAAAAAATACACTCTCGTTAGCCAAATGCCTCGCAAAGGTACGAAAAAAATATGGAATAAGCAGATGTTCAAAATTAATTGCCATCAAATAGCACACAAGATGGTGGCAAAGATGCGCAAGAGCACCTGCAAGGTATGCTATATCGATTAATTTTGAACGGCTACTTACAATCCGCTTGCTGTTTTTAAAAAGTTGAAGACAGACCGTGAGGTTGTTTTCAAATCCCGTTTTCAATCGTTTTCAACAGAATCTCAAGGCGGGCGCAGGTGCGCTGTCGCGCCATTATAGAATGTTAACAAAACAAAGTCGCGGGATTGTTTCTCAGTAAGGAAAATATTTAATACCTTTGCAATACAAACAAGACACAAGCCATAGGTCGTATCGGTTAGATTGGGATACTCATCAAATTTAAAACGAAAACTGAGAAACCTTCGCCGTTCGATGGCGGGCCACAAGTCCTCACGGACGAGCAGAAATGCCGGTGGATTACAAAGGCGGCGAGATCTCTAATCTTATGCAAGTAGGAGTTTTCATCACATCATCGGTACGACCTTTCTTTTTTTCTATAACAATTTGTCATTATGTTTTCTGGAATAATAGAGGAGTTTGCCACCGTTGTCGGCATCAGGAAAGACAGGGAAAATATCGATTTCACGCTGAAATGCTCGTTTGTTGACGAGTTGAAGATAGACCAGAGTGTGGCTCACAATGGGGTGTGCCTCACTGTTGTGGCCATCAAGGACGGCACATACACTGTAACCGCCATGAAAGAGACTCTGGAACGCACCAATCTCGGTCTGCTGAAGGTTGGCGACAAGGTGAACGTGGAGCGCTCAATGCTTATGAACGGGCGGCTCGACGGGCATATCGTGCAGGGTCATGTGGACTGCACGGCGCGCTGCACAGCCATGGAAGACGCCGGCGGCAGCACATATTTCACATTCGAGTACAAGCGTGACGCCGGTATGGCGCGCCGGGGATATTTCACCGTAGACAAGGGCAGCGTCACTGTCAACGGTGTGTCGCTCACGGTGTGCGGTCCTACGGAGAACACATTTAAGGTGGCTATAATCCCCTACACCTTTGAGCATACCAACTTCTGCGACATAAAGCCCGGGTCTGTCGTCAACATAGAGTTTGACATTCTGGGCAAGTATATCGCGCGCTTGCAGCAGTTGCAGTGAATTAATGCCTTATCTTCAAGCGGGTCGTTGGGTGCATGCTGCCGATTGCAGGGCGTTTTGCTCATCGGCAGTATGCAGAGCCGGCGCGTAAGCCGTCTGTTCAAACAGGCGGCCCGAATGCCGGAACGGCGCAGGTTTCCCTGAATCCAAAACTTTCTTAAAATGCGCGGGTTGGGAAACCTTTTTAATATAATTTAGAATGAGAATTGCCGCAAAGAGTGGCATAATGAGTATTTTTGCACCGCCTTTGAGGAGGCACGGAACATTAAAACCACAAAACAGAAGAACAATTATGGCAGAAGCTATCGACATCCGCGAGCTGAACCTGCGGATTGAACAACAGAGCGGGTTCGTAACCAATCTGACGGCGGGCATGGACCGCGTGATTGTGGGGCAGAAGCACCTGGTGGACACGCTGCTCATAGGGCTGCTCAGCGACGGCCACATACTGCTTGAAGGTGTGCCCGGCCTGGCCAAGACGCTGGCCATCAAGACTCTTGCGCAGCTCATAGCGGCCGACTACAGCCGCATTCAGTTCACGCCAGACCTGCTGCCGGCCGACGTCGTGGGCACGATGATATACTCACAGAAGGAGGAGCGCTTCTCGGTGAAGAAAGGTCCGGTGTTCGCCAACTTTGTGCTGGCCGACGAGATAAACCGCGCCCCGGCCAAGGTGCAGAGCGCACTGCTCGAGGCCATGCAGGAGAAGCAGGTGACGATAGGCAGCGAGACGTTTCCGCTGCCAGCGCTATTCCTCGTGATGGCCACGCAAAACCCCATCGAGCAGGAAGGCACTTATCCGCTGCCGGAGGCCCAGACCGACCGCTTTATGCTGAAGGCGGTGATTGACTACCCCACCATCGACGAGGAGAAGAAAATCATCCGCGAGAACCTCGGCGGCACGTTGCCGGAGGTGCATCCTGTGGTTACGGCCGACGAGATACTGCAGGCGCGCGGCGTGGTGCGCGAGGTCTACATTGACGAGAAGATCGAGCAGTATATAGCAGACATCGTGTTCGCCTCGCGCTATCCCGACCGCTACGGGCTGAAAGAGCTGCGCGGCATGATAGCATTCGGCGGCAGCCCGCGCGCCAGCATCAGTCTGGCCAAGGCGGCCAGAGCCTACGCCTTCATCAAGCGCAGGGGGTATGTGGTGCCCGAGGACGTGCGCGCCGTGGCTCACGATGTGCTGCGCCACCGCATCGGCCTTACATACGAGGCCGAGGCAAGCAGCGTGACGGGCGAGGAAATCATAAGCAGGATTATAAATAAGGTGGAAGTGCCTTAAGGATGGAGCCTCAGGAGATAATAAAAAAGGTAAGGAAGATTGAGATCAAGGCCCGCGGCCTCAGCTCTAACATCTTTGCCGGACAGTATCACACTGCCTTCAAGGGGCGCGGTATGGCGTTCAGCGAGGTGCGCGACTACCAGTTCGGCGACGATGTGCGCGACATCGACTGGAACGTCACGGCGCGTTTCCACCGCCCGTATGTGAAGGTCTTTGAGGAGGAGCGCGAGCTGACGGTGATGCTGCTGATAGATGTCAGCGGCTCGCTTGACTTCGGCACGCGTCGCCAGATGAAGCGCGACATGGTGACGGAGATTGCCGCCACGCTGGCTTTCAGCGCCATACAGAACAACGACAAGACGGGGGTGATATTCTTCTCCGACAGGATTGAGAAATACATTCCACCGAAGAAGGGGCGCAAGCACATCCTGTACATCATCCGCGAGATGCTCGACTTCAGGGGCGCAAGCCGCCGCACAGACATCGGTGTGGCGCTGGAGTTCCTTTCGGGCGTGATGAAGCGCCGGTGCACCGCGTTCGTGCTGAGCGACTTCTATGTGCGCGGCGACTTCACGCAGCCGCTGACGATATGCAGCCGCAAGCATGATGTTGCCGCCATTCAGGTGTATGACCCGTTTGCAAAGGAACTGCCAGACGTGGGGCTTCTAAAGGTTGTTGACGCCGAGACCGGCCACGAGCAGTACATCGACACTTCGAGCCGCCGGCTGCGCGAGGCTCACCGCAGCTACTGGTTGCGTCGCGAGGCCACGCTGCAGGAGACGTTCAACAAGAGCAATGTTGACAGCATATCAATTGCCACAGACGAGGACTTCGTCAAGGCTCTGCTGATGCTTTTCAAGAAGCGCGGCTGACGGAGTGCCGCCGGCATGGTCGGCATACGCTCCGCATACATGACAAAGAGACATGAAGATGAGGAATTTACTGACCATTATACTGCTGGCCGCCGTCGCTTTGCCATCGGCAGCCGGTGTCACTGTGGAGGCCCGCATAGACTCCATCGAGATGTTCATCGGCGAGCAGGCTCATGTGACGCTGACCGTAACGGCGGGCGACAAGGCCAATGTGTCGCTGCCGGCGTTTGGCGAGCAGCAGCCTGTCACCCCGGGAGTGGAGGTGCTCGACAACTCGGAAGTTGAGAAGCTGCCTCTCGATGGCGGTATGGCGGCTTATAGCCGTGTTTACACGCTGACATCTTTTGACGGCAAACTGTATTACTTGCCGCCGTTTGCCGTGAAAGTTGACGGCAAGGAGTACAAGAGCAAGAGCCTGGCGCTGAAAGTCATTGACGTGCCGGTCGACACGGTGAACATAGACAAGTTCTACGGGCCGATGGATGTGCAGTCCAACCCGTTCTCGTGGCAGGAGTGGAGCAGGCCGTTCTGGCTCGGCGTCATCATGCTTCTGCTTGTTGCCGCAGGCTGTTATCTTTATGTGCGGCTGCGCACCGGCAAGCCGGTCATAGCCCATATAAAGGTGGTGAAGAGGCTGCTGCCCCACCAGAAGGCCATGAAAGAGATTGAGCGCATAAAGGAAGACAAGATGGCCCAGTCTGAAAACCAGAAAGAGTATTATACCAGACTGACCGAGACACTGCGCAAATACATTTGGGAGCGTTACGGATTCAACGCTATGGAGATGACCAGCGGCGAGATAATAGAGCGCTTGGCGGCCACGGCCGACGGCAGCTCGCTCGATGAGCTGCGCGAGTTGTTCCGCACGGCCGACCTCGTGAAGTTTGCGAAATACTCGACCCTGATTAACGAGAACGACATGAATCTTGTCAATGCCATCGAGTTTATCAACAGCACCAAGCTCGAGAATATGCCGACGGAAGAGGTGGTGCGCCCCAGACTGACCACAGAGGAGGTGCGCACGGTGAAGACTCGGCGCACGCTCAAGATTGTTATCTGGGCTGTCGCTGCCGCCAGTGTCGCGATTCTCGCGTATGTCGTTTATGCTGTCTCACAGTTGCTGATGTGACATTAAAACAGAATTTTCATCATGGAGTTTGCCAATAAAGAATATTTCCTCCTTCTGCTGCTCGTAATCCCTTACTTGTTGTGGATTTTTCTTTACAGAAAAAAGAGCGAGCCGACAATGCGTGTCAGCGACACTTTCGCTTACCGCTTTGCCCCCAGAAGCTGGAAGGTGAGGCTCATGCCAGTGCAGGTGCTGTTGCGCATTCTGGCCTTTGTGATGCTCGTCGTTGTGCTTGCGCGCCCACAGACACGCAACTCGTGGTCTGACAAGACCGTGGAGGGCATTGACATAATGCTGGCCATAGACGTCTCGACGAGCATGCTGGCAGAGGATTTGAAGCCTAACCGCCTTGAGGCGGCCAAGCAAGTGGCGGCCGAGTTTATCTCAGGCAGGCCGAGCGACAACATCGGTCTGACGATATTTGCCGGCGAGGCGTTCACGCAGTGCCCCATGACGACAGACCACGCCTCGCTGCTCAATCTGCTCCAGAACGTCAGGACGGACATCGCGACGCGCGGGCTCATCCAGGACGGAACGGCCATCGGCATGGGCCTGGCCAACGCAGTGGGCCGTCTCAAGGACTCCAAGGCCAAGAGCAAGGTGGTGATTCTGCTCACTGACGGAAGCAACAACATGGGCGACTTGTCGCCCATGACATCGGCGGAAATAGCGAAGAGCTTCGGCATAAGAGTCTACACAATAGGCGTGGGTACCAACAAGGTGGCGCCGTACCCCATGCCTGTGGCCGGCGGGGTGCAGTATGTCAACATCCCCGTGGAGATAGACACGCGGACACTGAGCGACATCGCCGCCGCAACCGATGGTGATTTCTACCGTGCCACAAACACGAAAGAGCTACATTCCATATATAAGGAGATTGACAAGCTGGAGAAGTCGAAGCTCAACGTGACGAAGTTCAGCAAGCGTCACGACGCCTACCAGCCCTTTGCCGCTGCCGCAGCCATCGCCCTGCTGCTTGAAATCCTGCTCCGTATAACGGTGTTCAGGAGGATTCCATAAGTTTGTCAGACCAAAGAAAGAATAGGATTATGTTCAGATTTGAGACTCCTGCATATTTGTATTTGCTTTTGCTGGTGCCGGCACTGGCTCTTGTACGCCTTGTGCTTGCGAGGCGGCAAAAGCGCAGGATGCGCAAGTTTGCCGATGCGGAGCTTTTAAGGCAGCTGATGCCGGACGTTTCGCGGTGGAGGCCGTGGACGAAGTTCTGGATTCTTGAGGCTGTGCTCGCATTGCTCATCGTTATGCTTGCACGCCCGCAGATGGGCACTAAGATCAGTCACGAGAAGCGCACCGGCATTGAGACCATCATCGCAATGGACATCAGCAACTCCATGTTTGCCAGGGATGTGGAGCCAAGCAGGCTTGACAGGAGCAAGATGATGGTTGAGAATCTTGTGGACAATTTCACAGACGACAAGGTCGGGCTGATAGTTTTTGCCGGCGACGCGTTTGTGCAGTTGCCCATAACAAGTGATTATGTGTCGGCAAAAATGTTCCTCAGCGACATAGACCCGTCTATGATTGTCACTCAGGGCACCGACATTGCCAGGGCGATAGGTATGGCGGCAAGCAGTTTTACGCAACAGCAGGGAATCGGCAAGGCCATCATTGTCATAACAGACGGCGAGGATCATGAGGGCGGAGCGGTCGAGGCGGCCGAGGCTGCGAGGAAAAAAGGCATGCGTGTCTATGTGCTTGGTGTGGGCTCCGCCGGCGGCGCACCGATACCGATGCCCGGCACCGGCGACTATATCAAGGACAACACGGGCGGCACGGTCATGTCGGCGTTGAACGAAAACATGTGCAAGCAGATTGCCGAGGCCGGCGGCGGGGCCTACATTCACGTGGACAACAACAGCAACGCCCAGGAGCAGCTTAACGCTGAGCTGGCGAAACTGGCACGCAAGGAGACGTCAAGTACCATCTACAGCGACTACGATGAGCAGTTCCAGGCATTCGGGATATTGGCTCTTCTGCTGCTGATAATAGAGACTTGCCTTCTTGACAGGCGCAACCCGTTGCTCAAGAATGTCACATTGTTTACCAGAAAAAAGAAGGTTGCGCTTTCTTTGGCATTGCTGTTTATGTTCAGCGGGGCAGCCGTGGCCCAGACAGACAGGCAGTATATCCGCCAGGGCAACAAGCTGTTCCACAGCGGAAACTACGCTGGGGCCGAGGTCGCCTACCGCAAGGCGCTGGAAAAGAATCCCCGCAATCCGCAGGCTGAGTTCAATCTCGGCAACGCATTGTTTGCCCAGAAGAAAGATTCAGCCGCCGTCAGCTCTTATGAGAATGCCACGAGGCTTGAGCCAAACCCTGTCCGCAAGGCTCAGGCGTTCCACAATATCGGCGTTGTGTGTCAGAGCCACAGAATGTATTCCGAGGCCATCGAGGCATACAAAAGCTCTCTTCGTCTTAATCCTAAGAATGATATGACCCGTTACAACCTGGCTCTTTGCAAGCGGTTGCAGAAAGAACAACAGAAGAATGAGAACAAGCAGAACAAGGAGAAAGACCAGAACAAGCAGAAAGGCGAGGACAAGCAGAAGCAAGACAAAAGCAAGCAGCGGCAGCAGCAGAACAAAGAGGACAAGGAGAAGATGAGCAAAGACAACGCAGAGCAACTGCTGAATGCCGCAATCCAGCAGGAGAAGAACACGCAGCAGCGCATGAAGAAGGCCATGCAACAGCCGCGTTCGCGCAAGTTGGAGAAAAACTGGTGATAGTTATGATGAAAAGATTGACATCTTTAATACTGTTATGTGTTTGGGCGGTGGCCTTGCAGGCGCAACGTCTGGTTGCCAACGCTCCGGCCTCTGTGTCTGTGGGCGACCAGTTCCGCCTGACTTACACTGTCAATACTCAGAGTGTCAGCGGGTTCCGCGTGGGCACAATACCCGACGCGTTTGAGGTGCTGATGGGGCCGAGCACATCGTCGCAGTCGAGTTTCCAGATGGTAAACGGCCACACAAGCTCCAGCTCGTCCATAACCTACACCTACATTCTTTATGCAAACAAGAAAGGAACATATACAATTCCGGCGGCGCGCATAGTGGCCGACGGCAAGACCCTCACATCCAATTCCGTCAAAGTGGTTGTCAGCGCGGCCGACAATTCCGGCGGCGGTGCCCGGCAGGGTGGCGGGCAGCAGGGGATGCGTGCTGCAGGAACGCGCATCTCGGGCTCGGACTTGTTCATCAAGGTGAGCGCCAACAAGCGCAGGGTGCACGAACAGGAGCCGATATTGCTTACATACAAAGTCTACACGCTGGTTGATCTGACGCAGCTCAAGGGCAATATGCCGGATCTGAAGGGATTCCATACGCAAGAGGTAAGGATGCCACAGCAGAAGAGCTACAAGGTGGAGATGTTCAACGGGCGGCCTTACCGGACGGTCACATGGAGCCAGTATGTCATGTTTCCGCAGATTACGGGCAAGCTCGAGATACCAAGCATCACCTTCGACGGCATTGTGATCCAGCAGAACAGAGACGTCGATCCGTTTGAGGCGTTCTTCAACGGAGGCTCTGGCTATGTTGAGGTCAAGAAGAAGATAAAGGCTCCCGGACTTACCATTCAGGTTGACCCGCTGCCGAAGCGTCCGGCGAATTTCTCCGGCGGGGTGGGGTCGTTCAGCATTTCGGCCCAGCTCAACAAGACTGAGACCAAGGCAAACAGCCCTGTGACGCTGCGTGTCATTGTCAGCGGGCGGGGCAATCTGAAGCTGATAAAAATGCCGTCGGTCAATTTCCCCAAGGACTTCGACACCTATGATGCCAAGGTTACGGACAAGACCAAGCTGACGGGCAACGGTGTGGAGGGAAACATGGTCTATGACTTCCTTGCCGTGCCGCGCCATCAGGGCGAATACCATATTCCGCCTGTGGAGTTTGTCTATTACGACACAGACGCCAATGCCTATAAGACCATAAAGACCCAGCCCTTTGTCCTCAAGGTGGCCAAAGGCTCCGGAAGCGGCAGCGTGAGCGACTATACCGGGCAGGAGGAGCTTGAGCAGATCAATAAAGACATACGCTACATCAAGACTGGCAACGCCACCGTCCATGACGTTGACGACTTCTTCTTCGGCTCCGTTGGCTATTGGGTTGCCATGGCATTGCTCGCCGCTGTGTTTGTCTCGCTGTTTGTCGTGTTCCGCCACCGCGCTATAGCCAATGCCAACATCGACATGATGCGCGGAAAGAAGGCTAACAAGGTGGCCACCCGCCGTCTGAAGAAGGCCAGCAGGCTTATGCTTGACGGGAAGTCGTCACTGTTCTTCGATGAGGTGCTGCGCGCTTTGTGGGGATATGTGGGCGACAAGCTCAGCATCCCGGTGGAGAATCTGTCGCGCGAGAACATCAGTCAGCGGCTGTCTGAGCGCAGTGTCGGCGAGGAGACCATACACCTGTTTATCAGCGCTTTGGACGAGTGCGAGTTCGAGCGTTATGCTCCGGGAGACGTCAAAGGCAATATGAACAAGACATTCGAGGCTGCCATGACCGCAATAATGAGAATTGAGGAGACGATGAAAAAGCGCAGGACCACGGGCGGAAAAACCATTGCGCTGCTGTTGCTGATGCTTGCCGTGCCCGCCGTGTCGCCGGCCATAACCAAGGCCAATGCAGACAGTGCGTATGCCCGCCAGCAATACCAGCAGGCCATCAAGGATTACCAGGAGCTTCTTCAGGACGGAGTCAGCGCCGAGCTTTATTACAATCTTGGCAACGCTTACTACCGCACGGACAACATCACGCAGGCTGTGCTCTGCTACGAGCGCGCTCTGCTCCTGTCGCCCGGCGACAGAGACATACGCTTCAACCTGCAGATGGCCCGCAGCAAGACCATCGACAAGATAACGCCAGAGTCGGAGATGTTCTTCGTCACGTGGTATCACGCGCTTGTCAACCTTATGAGCGTTGACGGATGGGCGCGCACCGCTCTTGTGTCTTTGGGGCTTGCCATCATATTGGCGCTGGTCTATCTCTTTTCCGGCAGACTCTGGGCGCGCAAGGCCGGCTTCTTTGGCGGGGTGGCCTTCATCCTGCTGTTCGTGCTGTCAAACCTTTTCGCCTGGCAGCAGAAGCAGGAACTGCTCAACCGCACCGGCGCGATAATAATATCTTCTGCCGTACCGGTGAAGAGCACGCCCTCTAAGAGCGGCACGGACCTCTTCATACTGCACGAGGGAACAAAGGTTGAGATTACCGACGGCAGTATGCGCGACTGGAAGGAAATAAAAGTGGCCGACGGCAAGGAAGGCTGGATCGAGACGTCGAAAATAGAAATCATATAGTCGTTCTTATGGATTTTGACGCTATAATACAGTTTGACAAGCAGCTGCTGCTGGCGCTCAACGGCAGCGACTCGCTGTTTCTTGACGGTCTGGCCATGGTCCTGACCACTGCCGCCACGTGG
Organism: uncultured Prevotella sp.; assembly: GCA_944320305.1. GTDB lineage: Bacteria > Bacteroidota > Bacteroidia > Bacteroidales > Bacteroidaceae > Prevotella. The sequence continues at coordinate 101,953 of CALUGW010000001.1, forward strand.
ATTCCGCTGTATGTGTCGCTGTTTTATCTTGTGCTGAAGAACAATGAGAGCGTGCGCAAGATATTGCTGGTGCTGTGCTGTGCGGCCGCTTGTGTGCTGTTGGCCGGCACAGTTGACGACATGATTGTCAAGCCGACGGTCGCCAGGCTGCGCCCCACGCACGACCCTCAGATAGGGCTTCTGGTCGATGTCGTTGACGGCTACCGTGGCGGGCGCTATGGCTTCTTCTCGGCCCATGCCGCCAACACGTTCAGCATCGCCGTGTTTTTCTGCCTGCTTGTGCGCAGCCGTGTGCTGTCGGTGGCTCTTGTGGTGTGGTCGCTGGTGAACTGCTGGACCCGCATTTATCTCGGAGTGCATTATCCCGGCGACATCCTTTGCGGTTTGCTTTGGGGCGGGCTTGTAGGAGCGGCTGTGTATTGGGCTTACACGATGGTGGGAGGCAAGTCCAAGGCCGCGCAGAATTTCATCTCCTCTCAGTACACTTCCACAGGCTATCAGCATTCGGATGTTAATGTTGTGATGCTGGTTTTGTCTCTCACATTTATTTATGCCCTGGTCCGTGCCTGCCTTGTGATGCTCTGAGGCCGGTTCTTCCTGTCTGTTCCTGCGGCTTGCAGGCTGGCGCATAAATATTCGCGCCGACAGTATAAATATGCCGGCGCGGCCACTGCGGCAGCCTGCGCGGCAGCTCCTTTGGAGCGGGTAAATCCGCGTTTGGTGGCTTTCTCCATAACCGCTTGATACACAATGCGTTGCAAAATGGGTCATTTTGGTCTCCCAAAAGAGCCGTTTTGGCGCGCAAAACAGGCCATATTGGAATGCAAAAAGGGTCGTTTTGAAAAACGGCATGGCTTGTGCTGGTTTCCTTTATGCTTTTTTTGATGTACTGACGGTGTGTTTTCCGTTGTACGGCAAGACCACGGTTGTTGCATATTTATGCAATATCAGGCGGCCTTGTTTGTCTTGGGCCGTGCCCGTTTACTCCAGCCCCGGTCTGGGTTTAACCCAAATCGGTCATTAGACTTTTTTCTTATTTTGCGATCATGCCGTTCAGGCTGGTTTCCGTCTTGTCGCAGGCGTGGCGGGCCACGTCAAGGCAAGGCGGGAAACAGAATGGCGGTAGGAATGCAAAAGAAGAAAAAGAGCATGACAACTGACCGTAAAAACAGACAATGCGGTCTAATAACCGATTTGGGTTTAATGTCTTTTTTCTTGTTTCTCTTGCAGCACCGGGCTATTTGTGTTACCTTTGCACAAGCCAAGATGCACCGGCAGTCGCGGCGGGCGGAAACACAGCCCGCCGCGACTCAGCCCCCATGCCTCAGACGGGCGATAAAGCAACCTTATGGACACAAAGCATATACATATCAGTGATTATGGCTATCCGCTTCCCGATGAGCGCATAGCCAAGTTTCCGCTCGCAGAGCGCGACCACTCAAAGTTGCTGGTTTATGACCATGGACGGATAAGCGAGGACGTGTTCTACAACCTTCCCCGTCATCTGCCGTCGGGCGCTTTGATGGTGTTCAACAATACAAAAGTGATCCAGGCGCGCATCCATTTCCGCAAGGACACGGGCGCGCTGATAGAGGTTTTTCTGCTTGAGCCGGCCGCGCCGGCCGACTATGAGCAGATGTTCCAGTCGGCAGGACGTTGCTCGTGGCTTTGTCTTGTGGGCAATCTGAAGAAGTGGAAGGAGGGCGAGCTGCGCCGCACGTTCACTGTCAGGGGGCAGGAGGTGACTCTGGTCGTGGCCCGTGGCCCTGAGCTGCACACGAGCCACAGGATAGACTTCTGCTGGAACGGCAGCGGTGTGACCTTTGCCGACATTCTCGACGCAGTGGGCGAACTGCCCATTCCGCCTTACCTCAACCGCCGGACGGAGGAGAGCGACAAGACGACATACCAGACAGTGTATTCCAAAATAAAGGGAAGTGTGGCCGCTCCGACTGCCGGTCTGCATTTCACCGACAGTGTGCTCCGTGCCATCGACGCCTGCGGCATAGAGCGCGAGGAGCTGACGCTGCATGTCGGCGCGGGCACATTCAAGCCCGTAAAGAGTGCCGAGATAGCAGGACACGAGATGCACACAGAGTACATCTGCGTGCACCGTGGCACCATCGACAGGCTCATTGCCCACAATGGCGCTGCCATCGCCGTGGGAACAACAAGCGTGCGCACCCTCGAGAGCCTTTATTTCATGGGGCTTCGGCTTCTGAAAAATCCGGACCTTACGGAGGAGCAGCTGCACATACGCCAGTGGGAGCCTTATGAGACAGACTGCGGCATCGGGGCGGCGGAGGCTCTTTCGGCTCTGCGCGACTGGCTCGACCGCAACGCGCTGTCGGCCCTTCATTCGAGCACCCAGATAATAATAGCGCCGGGTTATGACTACAAGATTGTCAAGATGCTTGTCACCAACTTCCATCAGCCGCAGAGCACGCTGCTGCTGCTGGTCAGCGCGTTTGTGAACGGTGACTGGCGCCGGATTTATGATTATGCCCTTGGGCACGATTTCAGATTCCTGAGCTATGGCGACAGCTCGTTGTTGATTCCGTGAAACAGTAAAATCGAGATAAGATGAAAATAGGAGACAAGGTTCGTTTTTTGAGCGAGACCGGCGGCGGCAAGGTCGCCGGATTCCAAGGTAAGGATATTGTCCTGGTTGAGGATGAGGACGGATTCCAGATTCCCACGGCAGTGAGCGATGTCGTTGTGGTGGAAGATGATGATTACAGCACCCGCCGTCTGGTGGAGAACAAGATGAGGAAGCCGGAGGCCGTGCCGTCGGACGATGAGGATTATGACCCGGCAGACCGGCCTGTAACGTTCAAGGCGCCGGTTGAGGAGCGCAAGGGCGGCGAGCAGCTCAACGCGTTTCTGACTTTCGTTCCGATGGACGCCAAGGCCATCTCAAGCTCGCGCTTTGAGGCTTATTTTGTCAACGACAGCAATTATTATATGTTTTACACATATTATATTGCCGAGGGCGCGAGCTGGCAGCTGAGGTCTTCGGGCGAAGTCGAGCCTAACACGAAGCTGTTTGTCGAAGAGTTCGGGCGTGAGGATCTGGGCGACCTGGACCGCGTTTGCATACAGATTCTGTCCTACAAGCGCGGCAAGCCTTTCCTGGTCAAGCCTGCCGTGGATGTCCAGTTGCGCATTGACACGGTGAAGTTCTATAAGCTCCACACTTTTACGGAGAACGATTTCTTCGAGCAGCCCGCCCTTATTTATCCTATTGTCGAGAACGACAGGCCGGCGCGCCCGCTGGTCATCGACGCCAAGCGGCTGAAGCAGGAACTGCTCGGCAAGGCCGATGCCGACTCAAAACCGGAGCACCGGCCTGCTCCGGCGCGTGTCAAGGACAAAAACGCCCCCGTTGTCGTTGACCTTCATGCCTCCGAACTGCTTGAGACCACAAGCGGAATGTCTTCTGCCGACATATTGAACTACCAGCTTGAGACGTTCAGAAAGACCCTCAAGCAGTATGAGAAAGACAAGGGTAAGAAGATAATCTTCATCCACGGCAAGGGTGAGGGCGTTCTGCGCCACGCCATTGTCAATGAGCTGCGCTACCGCTACAAGCATTATTCTTACCAGGACGCATCGTTTCAGGAGTATGGCTACGGTGCTACCCAAGTGACAATCAGATAAACACCACAGGCTGTATGAAATACGGATTCGTTACCGTGGCCGCCGCTGTTCCGTCGGTGCGGGTGGCCGATACGGACTTCAACCTCCATTCCATAGAGTGCCAGATTGCTTGTGCAGAGGGTCGCGGGGTGGAGATCGTGTGCTTTCCGGAGCTTTGCGTCACCGGTTATTCGTGCCAGGACCTGTTCCGCGAGCAGCTGTTGCTCGACAAGGCGGACGAGGCTCTGCTGCGCCTGCTCGACTTTACGCGCAAGCTTGACATCATCTCAATCATCGGTTTGCCTGTCGTGGCTGATGGTCTGCTGCTCAACTGCGCGGCGGTCATACAGAAGGGATGCCTCCTGGGAGTGGTGCCCAAGACATATCTGCCGAATTACAATGAGTTCTACGAGAAGCGATGGTTTGCCTCGGCACGCAATCTTCGCGACACTGAGGTGTGCATTGCCGGCAATACCGTCGTTGTATCGTCTACGCCAAAGGTTTTTGAGACAATCGACGGCGTTAGGTTCGGAATCGAGATTTGTGAGGACGTGTGGGCCCCGACTCCGCCGAGCAACAATCTTGCACTTGCCGGAGCCGACATCGTTTTCAACCTGTCGGCAAGCAATGAGCTGATAGGCAAGCACTCTTACCTGAAGTCGCTGCTCGCGCAGCAGAGCGCAAGGACAATCAGCGGCTATGTCTATTCTGGCTGTGGCTTCGGCGAGAGCACCCAGGATGTTGTCTACGGCGGCAACACGCTCATCTACGAAAACGGGCGGCTGCTCAGCGAGGGCTGCCGTTTCTCCATTGAGCCGCAGCTGCAGGTGACGCAGATTGACGTTGAGCGGCTGCGCTCCGAGCGCCGTGTCAACAGCACTTTTGTGAGCGCATCAAGGTCAGCCCGTGCCGTCACGGTGGACACGAAGCCCGTGGAGGCGCGCGATTTCATCTTCCTCCGCGATGTCAATCCGCTGCCGTTCATTCCACAGGCAGAGGATATGGCGGCAAGCTGTGAGGAAATTCTGAACATCCAGACACTCGGTCTGGCGCAGCGCTTGAGGCATACTGGCAGCAAGCGGGTTGTCATTGGCATAAGCGGGGGGCTTGATTCCACGCTGGCTCTGCTGGTGTGTGTGCGGGCTTTCGACAGGCTCGGCCTTGACAGAAAGGGGATTGTGGGTGTCACGATGCCCGGATTCGGAACAACAGACCGCACCCACTCCAACGCCGTCAGCCTGATGCGGTCGCTCGGGGTGACACTCCGCGAGATTGGCATTGCGGGCAGTGTGGAGCGCCATTTCCAGGATATTGGCCACGACATGAGCGTGCATGACGTCACCTACGAGAACAGCCAGGCGCGCGAGCGCACCCAGATTCTGATGGACCTGTCCAATCAGCTGGGTGGAATTGTTGTCGGAACAGGCGACCTCAGCGAGCTTGCCCTCGGGTGGGCAACATACAACGGCGACCATATGTCGATGTACGGCGTCAATTCAGGAGTGCCAAAGACGCTCATAAGGCATCTTGTGCGTTACGTGGCCATGACCGGTGTGGACGACAGTTCAAAGGCGACGCTGCTCGACATTGTGGACACTCCGATCAGCCCGGAGCTTATTCCGGCCGATGCCCAGGGCAATATCAGCCAGAAGACGGAGGATCTTGTCGGTCCGTATGAGCTTCATGATTTCTTCCTTTACTATTTCATCCGGTTCGGATTCCGTCCGGCCAAGATCTTCATGCTCGCACGCAGGGCTTTCAATGGGGCGCATCCGGAGGTGCTCCATTATGACGATGAGACGATAAAACACTGGCTCTCAACGTTCTGCCGGCGCTTTTTCAGCCAGCAGTTCAAGCGGTCGTGCCTGCCTGACGGCCCGAAAGTGGGCAGCGTGAGCCTCAGCCCGCGCGGCGACTGGCGTATGCCGAGCGACGCTTCCGCCGCTTTGTGGATTAAGGAATGCAACGGACTTTGAGACCTTTATTGCTGAATACCCGGGTCGGCATACTGTCGGCCTGGGTTAAAAAAACTAAACCGGCGGCGTTTTCTGCCGCCGAGAATATTTTCTTTATATCGAAAATTAATACCTTTACTCCCTGTATGGCAGTGTCTGTTTGGCGATGTGCCATGATGTTTTCTGTCATCTTTTAAATTAAAGCGTTTATGAACGACAACGAAAAAGGTGCTCTTGACAAGTATGTCAGCGAGATATGCAAGGAGCAGCCGCTATCCGATGCGGAAGAGAAAGAACTGTGTGACAAGATAAGGCAGGGCGACAGCCGGGCTTTGGACAAGCTGGTCAGGGCCAATCTGCGCTTTGTCGTGTCCGTCGCTAACAAGTACCGGGGGCGCGGTCTGGCTGTTGAGGACTTGGTCAGCGAGGGCAATATAGCTCTGATGAAAGCCGCCATGAAGTTTGACGCTTCCCGCAGCCGTTTTGTGTCATACGCCGTTCCGATAGTCCGCAACTATATGGAGCGGGCCATTGAGGCCCAGGGGGAGCATTATCCGCGCCCCGACGCCAATGACCTGGCCAGCGGGCGCAAGGGCAAGACAATGTCTGTCGATGCTCCGCTGGGCGGCCGTGACAATGTGAGTCTGCTCAGTCTGCTGGCCAGCCCAAATGTCGCCGATGCCGACGCTTTGTCAGCCGATGACGCCGACAATGTCTTGGTGCGCGGCGCTTTGGATGTTCTTGACGAGCGGGAACGCAAGGTCGTGGCCTGCCTGTACGGCATCGGATGCTCCAGACTGACAATGGCCGACACGGCGGACGGCATGGGGCTGAAGCGTGAAAGGGTGCGCCAGATTCGCGACAAGGCTTTGCGCAAGTTGTCAAAAAGGATTAAAGCGTCAAATGGAAAGCGGTAAGAACAATACGCCGGCACCAGGCGGATGGGACGGCCTGCACGTCAGCGAGACCGACTCCTACAGGCGCGACCATCTCATTCGCGTCATCGGGCGCAGTCTTGAGCGCCTGACTCTTAAGGAGCTTGAGGCTCTGAGTTATGATATGTTCACCAAAGGTTATGTTGAGGCGGCCGACTTGTGATCGCCGTCGGCGCGGTGCTGCTGCTTGAATGTCATTGCTATGGGGCGTGTCAGCCGTGAGAAGAGAGTGGTGAGGCAGATGGTCTCGCTGTACTGCCGCCACAAGTTGGGCTGCAAGAATATGCCTGACGAATACCGGGAGCTGGCTGATTACGCCTGCCGGCGACTCGACCGTTGCCGCTTTGGCAACGGGAAGCCCTCCTGCAAGCGCTGTCCGGTGCACTGTTATTCGCCGGAGCGCCGCGAGATGATACGCCGCGTCATGCGCTGGGCCGGCCCACGCATGATCATTTATTCTCCTCTTGCGGCAATAAGACACTTGTTGTCGAGGTGAGTTTCCGTCTGTCTTGTTTCATGGCATAGCCTTTCCCGGCTTTCTGTTTTCAGAAAGCCGGGCCGTTCTCAGGCGGAATCATTCCGCCGAACGGGTCGTAGTCGTCGGGAAAGTCAGACATTCCTCCGTCGCCGTTTATGCGTGAGCCTACAATCTCGCCGCCGTCGCGCGGTGCCGACTTGCCCAGTTTTGTGTCCTCAGGGTTCTCAAATCGCGTGAACTCTCCGCGGAAAGTGAGCAACACGTCGCCTGTCGCTCCCTTGCGGTGCTTGGCTATGATGATTTGCGCCATGCCGTGAAGGTCTCTTCCTTTCTCGTCTTCGTAAATGTGGTAGTACTCCGGCCGGTGTACAAACAGCACCATGTCGGCATCCTGCTCGATGGCTCCCGACTCGCGCAGGTCGCTCAGCTGCGGGCGCTTGCCCTCCAGGCCTTCGCGCGACTCCACGCCGCGGTTGAGCTGGCTCAGCGCGAGAATGGGGATGTCAAGCTCTTTGGCGAGTCCCTTCAGCGAGCGTGAGATGGTTGACACCTCCTCCTGGCGGCTGCTGAAGCGCATGCCATTGGCGTTCATCAGCTGCAGGTAGTCAATCATTATCAGCTTCACGCCGTGCTCCCTGACAAGGCGGCGGGCCTTGGTCCTCAGCTCGAAGACAGACAGTCCGGGCGTGTCGTCAACGTAGAGCGGCGCGCCCAGCAGGTTGTTCATGCGCTTGTCGAGTCGTTCCCACTCGTCTGGCTGCAGCTGTCCGTTCAGAATCTTGCTGCCCTGAATCTCGCAGCAGTTGGATATGAGGCGGTTGACGAGCTGCACATTGCTCATTTCGAGCGAGAAGAAAGCCATAGGCACCTTGTAGTCGGCGGCAATGTTCTTGGCCATCGAGAGCGCGAACGAGGTCTTGCCCATGGCCGGGCGCCCGGCGATTATCACCAGGTCGCTGGCCTGCCATCCGCTCGTCAGGTCGTCCAGCTTGTGATATCCGGTGGGAACACCTGTCAGTCCGTCCTTGTTTGCGGCCGCCTTCTGAATCACCTCCACGGCGTTTTTTATCACGGGGTCAATCTGCGTGTAGTCCTTCTTCATGTTGCGCTGAGACAGCTCGAAGAGCGACCCTTCGGCCTCCTGCATCAGGTCGTCAATGTCTATTGTCTCGTCGAACGCCTTTGTCTCAATCACGCTGGCAAACGATATGAGCTGCCTGGCGAGAAACTTCTGTGCAATGATTCTCGCGTGATACTCGATGTTGGCAGACGAGGCCACGCGCGATGTCAGTTCCACAAGATACGCCGGGCCGCCCACGTCGTCGAGACTGCCGTTCTTGGCCAGCTGCTGCGTCACCGTAAGCTCGTCAACAGGCTGCTCCACCATGCTCAGGTCGCGTATGGCGGCGTATATCTTCTGGTTGCGCGGCTCGTAGAAGCTCTCGGGGTAAAGCATCTCGCAGACAACCGTGTAGGCGTCTTTGTCGATCATCAGTGCGCCGAGCACCGCTTTTTCCACGTCGAGTGCCTGCGGCTGCAGGTGGCCGTAGGTGTTGTCCACGGCCTGCTGCTTGCGTGTCCTGCGTGGCCGGTTGTTTTCTTGTTCTGCCATTGTCGTTGTTCGTTTTGGCTGCAAAAGTACAAAAAATACCGCTAAATTTGCGATTGCGCGCCCACAACTTGTTGCCTCGACGGTCTCAAAAACTCATGTTTTGTTGTTCTTTCTGATTTATTTTCCGTAACTTTGCGAGGCATAAACACACTGACATTATGCTTGAAGTAAAGAACGCATCAATAAGTCTCGGCGGCCGCACGCTCTTCGAGGGGCTGTCGTTTACAGTCGCCGACGGCGAGATTGTCTGCCTTGTTGGCCCCTCTGGCAGCGGCAAGACCACGCTGCTACGGGCCCTGCTCGGTTTCCAGCCGCTCGACGGCGGCTACATAAGCGTTGACGGCGAGCTGCTCACGCCGTCGTCGGCAGAGGAGTTCAGAAAGCACATATCATATATCCCGCAGGAGCTTCTGCTGCCGTCGGAATGGGTGAGCGACATGGTGCGCCTGCCGTTCGGACTGAAGACGAACCGGGGCAGAGCCTTCTCAAAGGAGCTGCTCATGGCGGAGTGGAACAGACTGGAGCTGCCGCAGGAGCTTTACGACAAGAAAGTCTCCGAGCTGAGCGGCGGTGAGCGGCAGCGCGTGGTGCTGTCGGTGAGCGGCCTGCTGGACAAGGCCATACTGCTTCTCGACGAGCCGACGTCGGCGCTCGACGCCCGTTCGGCGGCTCTTGTGCTCGACTATCTGCGCCGTCTCGCTGCGCGCGGCTGCTCGGTGGTGGCCGTGAGCCACGACAAAGCGTTTGCCGGCGGCTGCGACAGGCGGGTCGCCGTCGGCCCAGCCATATTTGCCGGCCAGCCCGAAGGCGCGGCGGAACAACCACAATAACATCATTCATTTTATGGAGACAACAGACATTTCATATCTCAGCATGGGCATCGGCCTGCTGCTGCTTGCCATACCGGTTTACTTCTTCCATCGTCTCGGGGCGCGTCTTATCCGCTCCACGGTCATAGCGGCCGTGCGGATGGTGGTGCAGCTGTTCCTCATAGGCTTGTATCTGCGCTATCTTTTTGAGTGGAACAGCCCGCTGATAAACTTTGTGTGGGTGCTGCTGATGGTGCTTGTGGCCACGTTTACAGCCACCCGCCGCACACGGCTGCGCGTGCGCGCCATGGCCGTGCCGCTGTTCTGCGGCCTGCTCCTCACGGCCATGGTCGTCGGAATGTATTTCCTTGTGCTTGTGCTCGGGCTGGAGCGTCCGTTCGACGCACGCTACTTCGTGCCCATCATGGGCATACTGATGGGCAATATGCTCAGTGTGAACGTCATTGCGCTCAATTCTTATTACGACGAGCTGCAGCGCGAGCAGTCACTTTACTATTATCTGCTCGGCAACGGGGCTACCCATTTCGAGGCCGTGACGCCCTTCGCGCGCCATGCCGTGGAGAAGTCGTTCGCCCCCTGCATAGCCAATATGGCGGTGCTCGGCATTGTCTCTCTGCCCGGAACCATGATCGGCCAGATACTTGGCGGCTCCGCTCCCGGCATCGCCATTAAGTACCAGATGATGATAACGGTCATAACCTTCTCAGCCTCCATGCTCTCGCTCATGCTCACCCTGCGTCTGGCCGACCGCCGCTCGTTCGATGTCTACGGGCGCGTGCGCGACGTGAGGCGCAAGTAGCCGTCGCCGGCAGCCTGCCGCGCAGGCTGCTTTTGGGCGGTTTCCGGCGGACTGTGACGTGAATGTTCTGCTGTTTGCAAATATTCATCACTGTTAAAATTATGTCGGATTAAGCTCTCATATTCCGCGAATTTGAAAATAAAAATCCCTTGGCCGCAAATACGCGGAATATGAGTGTGCAATCGTAACCTGTTGGCTCACATAGGCTTGTTTGTCCTTTTGGCCTGATTGTGCAACTTTTTCAGTTCCTGAAACAGCCTTTTTGCCACCAAAACAGTACTTTTTCACCCTCTGAAACCTGCCGTTTTGCATCGCAATATAGGCCATATTGCAATGCAAAACGACCCATATCGCATTGCAATATGGGCCGATTGGGAAAATTTCGGGGCCAACAGCTCTCTGAAAAACGAGTTTTGGCCGCTTTCTTTTTCTATTTCGCGAGTTTCTGAAGTGTTAAAATCAGACTTGTTTCAGACATGAAATCACCCTGCTGATTTTTTGCAGCCGCAGGGCACAGAAACCATGTCAGTTTGCATATTTGTCCATCAGTTCCTGCGCCTGCGGGTCGCCCAGCTCTTTGGCCTTCTGCATATTCTGGCGTCCTTGCGCCTTGTCGCCTTTCAGGCATTGGGCGAGTCCGAGGAAGAGGTGGCCGTCGCTGACGGCAGGATTGGCCGCTATGCAGGCTTCTGCGGTCTTTATGGCGTCGTCGAGCAGGTTGACCCTTATCTCCAGCGCGGCCTTTTCGGCGAGATAGAGCGTGTTCTTCGGCTCCATCCGTATGGCTTTGGCATAGTCGTTGAGCGCGGCTTGGAAGATGCGGCCCTCGGTCTCGGCGCGTGCGCGTATGTAATAGAAGTTGGCGTTGACCTCGTTTCTCATAAGGCTCTCGTAGTCGTTGAAGTCGGCCACGGCCTTGCGGTATTCGCCTTTCGACAGCAGTGCCTGGGCGCGGGCCAGTATGTAGGGCGCGGCGGTCTTGAGATAAGGCTTGCTGAACGTGTTGACCGCGCTGTCGAGCAAGGCCAGCACGGCTGCCGAGTCGCGCGTCATCTCCTTGCAGCGCGCGGCCAGGAAATAAAGCTCGGCGGTGGGTTTGTCGCTGCTTTCGATCAGTTGGCTGTAGATGTTGAAAGCGTTGTCATACTGCTTTTGGGCGAATCTGATTTGTGCCTCGAACTCGCGGTACAGGCTGATGGGGTTGGCGGCGTATGCCGTCTGAATCTCCTCAGCCGCTTTTTCGAGCGTCCACTGCGGGTAAGAGGCGCTGTCGGGGCTTATGGCTTTCTGGTAGATGAGCTTCGAGTAGTTGAAGTGGGCGTCGTCTTTCTTTTCCGCCACCTTTATCGCCTGGGCCATGTCGCGGTCGGCTTCGGCGTAAAGCGCGGCCTGTGCGTTCAGTTGCGCCCGGCTGATGTAGCCGTCGGGGGCGTCGGGAAACTTGGCTATGAAGTCGTTGACCAGCGTGGCGTAGCCGGCGGAGTCGAGCACCGAGCCGCCCACGTAGAGGGCCAGCACGGCCTGGTTCATGTCGTCGGGCAGTTCTTTCTTTATGGAGGTGCGGTTCAGTGTGGCGTCGTTTATGCTGAGTCCGTTGGTGCGCAGCGAGTCGGCAAAGAGTGCGCTGACGGCATAGCCGACGGTGTCGCGGTCGGAGCTGGGCAGTTGCATCAGCCCCACGGCCTCTCCTGCTGCGTTGAGCAGTGGGCAGCTCACGGTGTTGTCGGTGCCTTTTGCCGACAGTGTGTAGTAGGTGTAGTGGGTCTGAAAGGTTTCTGTCTTGCTGACTTTGGCCTCGATGCATTGTGGTTTCTTGTTCGCGCTGTAAGGCAAAATCCACACCGTTGTGCCAACCGGGGCCGCCGGGCGGGCCACAGTGAGCGGCACGGTGCGCTTTGCCCCGACGCGGAATTTGGCAACGTCATATGTGCTGTTGGCACCGATAATGGCCGAGACGGGCATCTCGCGGCCGTCGGTGCCAATGACAATGGCCTTGGCCGCGCCGTCGAACGGTGTGAAGCTGCTGACGGCCTCGCCCTGCTCGCCGACAAAAAAACCGTTGGAACTGGCCAGAAGCGTGCCTTTGGCGTCAAACGTCTTGAGCGTGAACAGTGACTTCGAGGCTTTCTTTGCCCAGTCGGGCTGTGCTGCGGCTGTGCCGAATAAGAGTGTTGCGAATAATAATGTCAGTGTCTGTCTCATTTCTTCAGTAATTCTTTGGCGTTGCTGATGGCAGCCTCGGTAATGTCGCTGCCGCTGAGCATCTGTGCTATTTCCCTTATGCGTCCGTCTTCGTCGAGCCGTGTCATGTGGCTGGCCGTGCCCGTTTCAGTATCTTCTTTGTAGACTTTGTAGTGCGTCTGGCCGAGAGCGGCTATCTGCGGCAGGTGCGTGATGCTTATCACCTGCCGGTTGTTGCGGCCCATCTGCTGCATGATGAGCGCCATCTTTTCCGCTATCTTGCCGCTGACGCCGGTGTCTATCTCGTCGAAAATGATTGTGGGCAGCTTCACCGCGCCGCTGATCATGGCTTTCAGCGAGAGCATAACGCGGGCAATCTCGCCTCCCGACGCCACCTGGGCCACGGGCTGCAGCAGGGTGCTCTTATTCGCGCTGAACAGAAACGACACGCGGTCGCATCCGTCGGGGGCAGGCTCAGTCTCATCAATGCTTATCTTGAATCTCACGTTGGGCATGCCTAGCGGTGCGAGGCGCTCTGCCATTTCTTGCTCTATTTTTGCAGCCGCCGCAGTGCGGGCGGCTGTGAGCAGGCCTGCGGCTTCAAGGCATTGCTGTCTCCGTCTGGCGAGTTTCTCAGTCAGTTCTCCCATTGTCTCGTCGCTGTTCTCGATGCCGTCAAGCTGTTCTTTAAGCTCGTTCTGGCGGCAGAGCAGTTCGCCGACGCTCTCGCAGTGGTATTTCTTCTCAAGGCTGTAAATCTTGTCGAGCCTGTTGTTTGCCTTGTCAAGCTCGGCGGGGTCAAACTCAATGTTGTCAGCCAGGCGGCTTATTTCTTCTGAGATGTCCTTCAGCTCGATGTAGGCCGCGCTCATCCTTTCTGCCAGTTCTGCCGCGTCCGGCATCATTCTGCCGATGCTCTGCATGGAGTTTGCGGCGTTGCGCAGGTTGCTCACGGCTCCGGAATCATCGGATGAAAGTAATGTGTCGGCTTCGAACAGGGCCGTCTTTATCTCCTCAGAGTGGCTCATAGTCTCCGACAGCTGCTCAAGCTCCTCCTGCTCGCCGTCGGCAAGCGCGGCATTGCTCAGCTCTTCGTATTGGAACTTGATGAAGTCGGCGTTCTTTTTGTCTGCCTCAATCTTTTCTTCCAGCTCCTCAAGCTCGCGCCTTGTGGCGTTGTAGGCGTTGAATGCGCGTCTGTAGTCATCAAGGATATTGCCGTCGTCGGCAATGATGTCGACCACCTCCAGCTGGAAGTTCTGCTTGCTCAGCAGCAGGTTCTGGTGCTGGCTGTGTACGTCTATGAGTCTTTCGCCCAGCTCTTTGAGCAGCGATAGCGGTGATGGGGTGTCGTTAATGAATGCCCGGCTCTTGCCGGCGGCAGACACTTCGCGCCTGATTATGCAGTCGTCGGGGTCGTATTCCAGGTCGTTTTGCTCGAAAAATGTTTTCAAATCATAGCGCGACAGGTCGAAATGAGCCTCTATGACACATTTTGCGGCGCCGTTTTTTATCGCTTTGGGGTCTGCTCTCTGCCCCAGCAGCAGTCCTATTGCTCCGAGGATGATGCTTTTTCCCGCTCCGGTTTCGCCGGTAATGACAGAGAATCCGGGGCAGAAGTCAATGTCGAGCGAATCGATTAGTGTGAAATTTCGTATTGAAAGTTGCTTCAGCATCGTTCATTCCTTGATTTTGTTCCATGAGTTGCTTTGTGCGGCATTGATTCCGAGAAGAATGTCAAACACTGTTTCCTTTTCCTTTTGCGTGCCTTTGCCTTTATAGATGTTGGCCAGTTCGTCGTGCTTGTAGTCTGTCCATATTTGCGGCAGTCGGCTCAGCGGCTTGTTCTCGTGCGCCTGTTTGAGTCCTGTCTCAAGGGCGGTGGTGATGTTGGTGCGGCCGCGCTCCACGTTGCTTGCCATCTCGTCGAGTCCGGTGCGGTAGTAATCATACTGCAGCTGGCGGAAAGGCTTCATGCCTTCGTCAAGGTAATCGTTGATGATTGCAAAGCGGTTGCGGCTGTCTTCGAACGATTTCCAGCCAGGAAACTCAAGGTTCTGGGCATTGTTGACAAGGTTCAGGCATCTCTGCAGCACGTCGGTGCCGCCCATGGGGGCAAAGCTGTCAAGGTCGAGGCCGATGATCAGGTAGGCGTAATAGGCGAGGAGAGCGGTCAGCTGGTTGTCAACCACCTCGTCGGTAAAGTTCAACTGGTCGAATTGCGCGAACTCAAAGTTGAAGCTTGCGTCCTGGTTGTTGTAGAGTGTTGAGTTGTACTGTGAGTTATAGACAGGCCGGCTGGCCTGTATTGTGGCTGTGCACTCAAAGGTGTTGTTGGTCTTGTCGTACTTGTTTATTGTTATGTTGAAGTTGCAGACAATCCGTTCGTTCTTCTGAAACTGCAGTTCTGTCCACTGGCGCTCGTTCACGAACTGCTCCACTGTCTGCTGCAGGTTCTCGAAGACGCTTACATCTGTGACGCCCACTTTGCTGTGGTTGATGTTTATTTTCGCCTGAAGCTCCTGTGAGGCGGCCTGTGCGGCAAACGTTACGGCCAGTCCTAAAACTGTAAAATATTTGATGGCTCTCATCTGCTGGTGCCTTACATTATTGTTGCGAGATAGGATATAATGTCTGAAGCTACCTCTTTCTTGCTTTTCTTTGGGTATTCCTGCTTTCCGTCTGCTGTCAGAATGCAGATCTGATTGTTGTCAGACTTGAAACAAGTGCCCTCGTTGCGCAGCGAGTTGAGCACAATGAAGTCAAGATTCTTGCGCTGCAATTTGGCTTGTGCGTTGGCTTCCTCGTTGTCGGTCTCAAGCGCAAATCCGGCCAGACGCTGGCGTTCAGTCTTCATGCGGCCCAGCTCTGCGGCGATGTCGTGTGTGGGCTTGAGCCTTATGGACAGGTCGTCGGCGCCGCGCTTTATCTTTCGTTGGGCCTGCGACTCCGGCCTGAAGTCTGCCACTGCTGCGCACAATATTGCCGCGTCGGCTGTGGGGAAAGCCCCGACGGAGGCGTTGAACATCTCCTCGCAGCTCTCCACATTGATTCTTTTTATGTTTCCGCGCGGCGTGTCCATGCTCACAGGGCCGGATATCAGAGTAACCTCGGCACCGCGCCGGGCGCATTCTTCGGCCATGGCGAAGCCCATCTTGCCGCTGGAATAGTTCCCGATGAATCTCACCGGGTCTATTTTCTCGAATGTGGGCCCGGCTGTTATCATTATGCGCTTGCCTGAAAGCTCGCCGCTGTGGCCGCAGAAATAATCGTCGAGAGTCTGCACGATGGCCTCCGGCTCCTCCATTCGCCCCTTGCCTTCAAGGCCGCTTGCCAGGAAGCCGCTTTGCGGTTCGATGATTATATTGCCGAACGACTGCAGCCGCTTGATGCTAGCCTGTGTCGCCGGATGGGCAAACATATCGAGATCCATTGCCGGAGCGATGAATACGGGAGCTTTCATCGATAGGTAGGTCGTTATGAGCATATTGTCCGCAACGGCGCCGGCCATTTTTCCGAGTGTGGCCGCCGTGCACGGCGCTATGAGCATTGCGTCGGCCCACAGCCCCAGGGCCACGTGGCTGTTCCACGTGCCGTCGCGCTGTGAGAAGAACTCGCTGACGACAGGTTTCTGCGTCAGAGCCGACAGGGTGATCGGAGTTATGAACTCCTTGCCTGCCGGAGTGATGACCACTTGCACCTCCGCTCCTCTTTTTATCAGGCCGCGTATGATGTAGCACGCCTTGTAGGCCGCGATGGATCCCGTGATTCCCAATACTATCTTCTTGCCTTTAAGCATTTTGTCTCAGTGCATTTGGCTTTCGCGCAGCCTTATGCGCGTCAGCACTTGTTTTGTGTTGAAAGTGAAGTCGCCGCCCATTATCCAGCTGAAGTAGCCCGGATCGAAGCGCAGCACCTGGGCTACAGGCTCGCCTTTGTGCTTGCCGAAGTTGAAGGTCTCCACCATGATCGGCTGCCCGTTCTTGTCTGTCTGTGGCTTGCCGGCGGAGTCTTTTGCCGGCGCCCACACTATGCGCCCTGCAAAGTCAACATTGTTGTTCTGGCGGGAGAATTCGGCCAGAAACTCGATGTCGTTGCGGAGCTGGCGCTCAGGGTCGGGTTCTGTCTCGGGGGCGTACTTGTCCAGCTCGCCCATGAGCACTCTGTATGTGGCCTCAGTGTCCTGGTCGGCACGGTGGGCCTCGAAGTCTTCTTCCATCTCTCGCCCGCAATAGAATTTGTAGGCGGCCGCAAGATTGCGCTTTTCCATCTTGTGGAATATGGTCTGGGCGTCCACAAGATGGCACTTGGAGAAGTCGAATCCGATGCCGGCGCGAAGAAATTCTTCCGCCAGCATCGGTATGTCGAAGTGGTTTGAGTTGAAACCTGCAAAGTCGCACCCCTTGAACTCCTCGCTCAGCGCGGCTGCGATTTCCTTGAATGTGGGCTTGTCCGCCACGTCGGCGTCGCTGATTCCTGTCAGCGCGGCCACGTCGGGCGGGATCGGTTTGCCCGGATTCACCAGAATGTTGCCCCGCTTCTCCTTGCCGTCAGGCGACACCTTGATATATGAAATCTGTATTATGCGGTCTCTGACCAAGTCAAGCCCTGTCGTCTCCAGGTCGAAGACGACAAGCGGTTTCTTCAGGTTCAGTTTCATTTCGCGCCCTTGTCTATTCGTTAATGAGCATCGGCATCAGCAGCATCAGCACCTCCTCGTCGGCAGGCTGCTCCGACGGCACAATCACGCCGGCCCGGCTCGGGTCGGCAAGCTGGATGATAACGTCCTGACAGTCGAAGTTGCTGAGAATCTCGATGAACGACGAGCCTTTGAAGCCGATGCTCATCGGCTGGCCGCTGTAATCGCACGACATACGCTCCGTGGCCGTCTTCGAGAAGTCATAGTCCTCGGCGTCGAGCTGGAGCACGCCGTTCTCGATGTGGAATCTTATCAGGTTGCTGGCGTCGTTGGCAAACGGCTGCACGCGGCGCAGCGCGCTCAGCAGCGCGTTTCTGTCGGCAGTGAGCTGGTAGGGGTTGTTCTGCGGGATTACCGAATTATAGTTCGGATAGCGCCCCTCTATCAGTCTGCAGGTGATGGTGCCGTCGCCGTAGCTGATCTCGGCGTTGCGCTCGTCGAATCTTATGGTCACGTCGCCCCCGTCTTTGGAGAGCATGTTCTTCAGCAGTGTTGCCGGTTTCTTGGGCAGTATGAATGATGCCGGTGTGTCGCTTTTCACGGTGAACACCTTGTTGCGCACGAGCTTGTGTCCGTCGCTGGCCACTATTGCCAGACAGTCGGGCGTAAGGTCGAAGTAGATGCCGTTCATCACAGGCCGCAGCTCTTCCTGGGCGGTGGCGAAGACGGAGCGGTTGATGTTTTCCGCCAGCAGGTCGCTGGCAATTGTTATTGTTGTGGCGTTGTCGCCAATAGGTTGTGTCTGCGGAAACTCGTCGGCATTCTCCGTCGGCAGCGAGAACTGGCCGTTCTGATAGATAATGCGCGCCATATTCTCATTGCGGTTGATCTCGAATGTTATGGGCTGCTCGGAGAAGCCCTTCACTGCCTCCAGCAGGTCGTGGTTTCCGATGGCAAAGGTGCCGTTCTCGTCGCTCTCGTTCAGCTCCACCGACGTTTTCATCGTGTTCTCGCTGTCAGACGCTGTCAGGTGCAGCGTGTTTCCGTCTATCTCAAAGATGAAGTCTGCCAGTATGGGCATTGAGTTCTTGCTGTTTATCACCCTTGACAGGGCGATGAGTTTGCTGCTTAGCGCAGTGCTCGACAAAGTAAATCTCATGAGTGCTATTCTTATGTTTAATTCTTGTCTGTTTTGGTTTACTGACTACAAAAATACAAAATTGCGGCGTGAGAAACAAATAATAGCATTAAAAGTTGTGCGATTTAAAACTATTTTTGTAATTTCGCGTCTGGTAAAAAGCAAGCAAACAATCAATCAACAATAACAAAATGGAAATAACAGGAAAGATAATTGCCGTTCTTCCGGCAAACAGCGGAGTGTCTGCACGCACTGGTAATCCGTGGAAGTCGCAGGAGTTTGTAATCGAGACGCACGACCAGTATCCGCGCAAATGCTGCTTCAGGGTGTTTGGAGAGGAGAAGATCAAGCAGTTCAACATACAGAGCGGCGAGGAGCTTACAGTGTCGTTCGACATCGACGCCCACGAATACAACGGCCGCTGGTTCAACAACATATCGGCGTGGGCGGTGAACCGTGTTGCCCAGCAGCCCGTCGCCCAGGCCGCCCAGGCCGCTCAGGAGACGCCATTCCCGCCCGCTCAGGACAACGCGAGCCCTTTTGCGTCTGACTCGGCCGACGGGGCAGGAGAGGGAAGTGCCGACGACCTGCCGTTCTGACACACAGGCGCCCCGGTTTTTGACTTAATCTGACAACGCTGCGGCGCGTGCCGTCCGGACACCACTTCCGGCTGGCACGCGCCGCTTTTTTTGCGGATGTCTGCCTGTTTCTGGCAAGTGGATGCGTGATTTTAACACTTCAGAAACTGACGAAATAGAGTTTGGAAAGCCGGATTCGGTATTTTTTCTTGGCAAATCTGCTTGCTGTTTTTCCAATATAGGCCATATCGCGTTCCAATATAGGCCATATTGCCCTGCGATATGGCCTATATTGCAGGGCAATATGGCAGGTTTTGTGAGGCAGAAAAAGCCGTTTGGGGGCGTTTTAGGTCGTTTTTGGGGGCTGATTCAATAGCACAATTAGCCCAATTCTATAAATAAGTGCGTTTGAGTCAGCGAATTACGGTTGCACAGCCAAATTTGGCGTATTTGCGTGCGACGGGCAAGTTTTTTCAAATTCGCGTAAAATCAGAGGTGAAAGCATACCTGCTTTTAATCATTGTGAATAAACATAAACAGCAATATGGCGAAAAGGTGGGGCGGAATATGTCCGTGTCTGGCACTAAGAAAATGCGGAAGCGGGCCTTGGGTGCGCAAGACCCGCTTCCGCGTTGGCAAGTTGAAAGATGTTTTGCTGCTATTGTGCGGCGTAGCCCACGGGCATATATATCAGCGGCTTCAGCTCGGGCTTTATTCCGAGGAATTTCTGCATCTCGGCCGTGTCTTCGCCGGCGTAGCAGCACACTGTGGCCAGTCCGTTGGCGGCGCAGTGCAGATAGATGTTCTGCATGACGGCTCCGGCGTCGATGCCGCAGATGGCCAGCCGGCCGCTTTGCAGCGAGGTGTCAGAGGCTATGACTACTACCGTAGGGGCTGTCTGTATGAACTTGTTGCGCTGCCCGGCCTCTTGGCGCAGGTCGCCGCTGCCAATCTTCACCAGCTTGTTGGCCTTGGCGTCGTAGCGGTAGGTGCCGTCGGCCCGGCCCACGTAGACGGTTATGTCCTGCTTGTTCATGGCCGAGGGCACGGTGAGCTTGCCGTCGGGGCGGTTTACGCCGCAGGCCGCCCACAGCAGGTCGGCCAGCTGCTGGTCTGTGAGGGTCTTGGCAGCGAACTGCCGCACTGACTTGCGGTCCTGAAGCGCCTTTGACAGTGTGCCTGCCGTTGTGCTTTTCTGTGGCGCGGGCAGGGTGATGTCTTGTGCGCGCGCACTGGTGCTGAATGTGGCCAGGCCGATGATTGCGGCCGCGGCTACAGCGATGATGTTGTTTCTTTTCATAAATCAGGTTTTTGTTGGTGTCTTACAAAATTAATGCTTTAGGTTGTAAATGCTGTCGTTTTGCGCCTTGTTTTTGCTTTTGTTAAGTTAGTTTGTCATTGGGCAGTACATACGCTGTCCCGGTTTGCGCATACAGACAACCGGCCACGGGGCACTGCAAGCCATGCCCCGTGGCCGGTTTTAGGCGTCGGCGTTGAACCCGCAGGACGGCTCTGCGGCCTGTGCTACAGCAGGAAAAGGCTGCCAACCTGATAGACTGCGGCAGAGACAATCCAGGCCAGGCAGGTGGTGTAGCCCGCAGCGAAGGCTGCCCACTTCCACGAGCCGCTCTCGCCCTTGATGGCGGCAATGGTGGCCAGACAGGGGAAGTAGAGCAGTACGAAGATGAGATAGCTGAACGCGGTGAGCGGCGTTATGCCGTCGGCGGCCATCTTCTCGCGCAGAACGGCATACTTGGAGCTGTTGTCCTCGGCGCTGTCGTCGGCCACGCTCTCGTCTCCGCTGTAAAGCACGCCCATGGTGGACGCCACAATTTCCTTGGCGCCGATGCCGGCCACGAGGCCCACGTCGAGTTTCCAGTCGAAGCCCTGCGGGCGGAACACAGGCTCGATGACCTTTCCGATGCGCCCTATGTAGCTTTGTTCCTGCTGCTGTTGCGGTGTCAGCGTCTCGTCGTGGGGGAAGTAGCCGAGCGCCCAGACAATGACGCTCGCAAAGAGGATGATGCCTCCCATCTTCTTCAGATACTGCTTGCCTTTTTCCCACGTGTGGCGGCCGATGGCCTTGGCCGTTGGGAACCGGTAGGGGGGCAGCTCCATTACGAAGGGTGTGTCCTCGCCGCGTATCAGCCAGCGGCTCAGAACTTTGCTGACAATCACGGCCATGGCGATGCCTATGGCATAGAGCGAGATCATGATGAGGCTCTGGTAGCGCACGGCAAAGAATGTGCCGGTGATCATTATGTAGATGGGCAGCCGGGCCGAGCAGCTCATCATGGGCAGGATGAGCATGGTGATGAGGCGCGAGCGGCGGCTCTCGATGGTGCGCGTGGCCATGACGGCCGGCACGTTGCATCCGAAGCCCATGATGAGCGGAATGAACGATTTGCCGTGCAGCCCCATCTTGTGCATGAGCTTGTCCATGATAAAGGCGGCGCGTGCCATGTAGCCCGAGTCTTCCATGAACGAGATGAAGCAGTAGAGAATGAGGATTTGCGGCAGGAACACTATTACGGCTCCCACGCCGCCGATCACGCCGTCGGCGAGCATCGCCTTGAGAGGGCCGTCGGGCAGGGTGGAGCTTACCCATCCGCCGAGTGCGGCCACGCCGGCCTCAATCCAGTCCATGGGATACTGGCCGAGGGTGAACGTGACCTCGAACATCACGTAGAGCATGAGGAAGAAGATGGGGAAGCCGGCATACTTGTTGGTGATGATCTTGTCAATAAGATGCGTCGTCTGGTAGGTGTCTTTCTTGTTGCCCTCCTCATAGCCGGCCTCGCGCAGCGCACCGTGTATCAGCCCGTACTTGGCGTCCATGATGGCTGTCTCGGAGTCTTCTTTGGTCTCCTCTTGTATTTTCTTGGCCACTTTGTCGCGCACTGCCAGTATCTCGCGCCCGTTGGGGAGCCTGCTTACGGTCTCGGCGGCTTCCTGGTCCATTTCCAGGAGCTTTATCGACAGGTAGCGGGTTGAGTATTTGTGGCGTATCTCCTCGTCGTTCTGCAGCTCGCGCTTGATTGCCTCGATGCTTTGCTCGATGAGTTTGCCGTGGTTGAGGTGTACGTGGCGGAACACGCTGTTGTTGGGTCTTGCGCCGTTGGCGAAGTCCTCTGTGTGGTCGGTGTCGGCGGTTGTGGCGTAGTCTTTGTGCCAGTTCTGAATCTCGGCGGCCACCTCAGGGTTTATGTTTCCGTCCTTGTCGATGAAGTCTACGCCCTCGTAGAGGTTGATGATGATGTGGAAAAGCAGGTCAACACCCTGCCCGGCCTTGAAGACGGTGGGTATCATCGGCACGCCGAAGAGCTGGCCGAGCCGGTTGTAGTCAAGCTTGTCGCCGCGGCTCTGGAACTCGTCGAACATATTGAGGGCGCAGACCATGCGCAGGTTCATGTCGACGAGCTGCGTGGTGAGGTACAGGTTGCGCTCCAGGTTGCTGGAGTCGATGACGTTGATGACCACATCGGGCGTCTTGTCTATAATCTGCCGCCGCACGTAAAGCTCCTCGGGACTGTAGGCCGACAGTGAGTAAGTGCCGGGCAGGTCTACGAGGTTGAACGTGTAGCCCTCGAATTCGGCGGTGCCTTCTTTGGCGTCTACGGTCACGCCGGAGTAGTTGCCCACGCGCTCATGCGCTCCGGAGGCGAAGTTGAACAGCGAGGTCTTGCCGCAGTTCGGATTGCCCACAAGCGCTACATTGATGGTGCGCCGCTTCTTCATGGCCGCGTCGTGCAGCTGCTTGTCTGTCAGCCTGCTGATGCAGCCGTCGTTGTCGCTGCTTATCTCGGGCTTGCCGAAATCCTCGCCGCCGGCGTTTTCTTCAAGCTGTTTTGCCTCGTCGGCCGATATTATCTCAATCATGTCGGCCTCGCTGTGGCGCAGCGAGACCTCATAGCCCATGATTTTGTATTTCACTGGATCCTGCAGCGGGGCGTTGAGCAGCACTTTGACCACCTTGCCCTTGATGAATCCCATTTCAACAATGCGCTTGCGGAATCCTCCGTGCCCCAGCACTTTCACGATGACTCCGTATTCTCCGGTCTTTAATTCTGATAATTTCATGTTGTTGTTGTGTCATGCAAAATTACAAAAACGGGTCAAGAATCAGTCAAAAGCGGTGAGGTTTTTGTGTAAAATACCAAGAATGTGTGATTTATTGGCGGCTGTCTTGAAAATAATCATGGAGAATGCTTGACGCTGTGTCACCATTATTCGGTATGTCATTTATGATTGTTCCGTTTTCCATGAGAATGATCCGTGTGCAGATCTCGGCTATGTTGGCAAGATTGTGGCTGCTGACAATGATTGTCGCCCCTGTCTGTCTGTTGTAGTCTTTGAGCAGGTTTATGAGCCGGGCCTGGCTTTGCGGGTCAAGAAAATTGAACGGCTCGTCAAGAATGACGGTGCTGGGAGTGTGCAGCAGGGCGGCGGT
The DNA here is from genome assembly GCA_944320305.1 of uncultured Prevotella sp. Classification (GTDB taxonomy): domain Bacteria; phylum Bacteroidota; class Bacteroidia; order Bacteroidales; family Bacteroidaceae; genus Prevotella. The sequence continues at coordinate 125,187 of CALUGW010000001.1, forward strand.
AATGCCGATTTTCTGCCTGTTGCCTGCCGACAGCTCGCGTATGAGCTTGCCGCTGCCCATGATGCCGCAACCGTCAAGCCAGCTCGATTTGCCGCTAAGCTGTTCCGTTGCGGTCTTGCGGTCTGCGCAGGAAAGTCTTGCAACGAATTCGAAATATTCTTCCGGCGTCAGATAGTCTATAAGGAAGCTCTCGTCGAGATAGGCTCCTGTGAACAGTTTCCAGTCCTCGCTTCCGGCCACGTTTATCCTTACTGGCGTTGAGTCTGGCCGCCTCGGCAACGATGGTGAGGTGAGCGACACTTTGCCGTTGTCGGCATTCGTGAGGTCGAGCATGAGCCGGAACAGTGTGGTCTTGCCGGCGCCGTTGTTCCCAACAAGGCCGATTATCTCGCCGTCATTGAATGTGAGACGCTTTATGTCGCACGCTATGGTGCGCCCGTATTGTTTTCTTAAGGATTCAATTATTACCATTTTTCTGTTGGCAAAAGATTCAGGGGTGCCGTTTTATCATGCCGAACACCGGAATGTTGTTCAATGGCAGGGGAGAGCGGTAAGAAAAAAGCGTTTGGAGTGTTCCTGCTCCAAACGCCTTTCTTCTTTCATTTATACGAGACCGCGTCCGTGGCAGTTCTTGAATTTCTTGCCACTTCCGCAGGGGCACGGGTCATTGCGTCCCGGCAGCTTGTCCTTTACGATCGGAGTGTGCTGTGGTTGGCGGCGCGTGTCTTGCGCGGCCGCTGCCTCCTGGTTGGGGTCAGTGAGCCTTTCCTCGTCCAGGTTCTGTTTTGTCTCAGTGTATTGCTGGGCAGGCCTGCGCTCCTCTGGCGCGGCTTCCTGAACGTTTTGCTGCATTTCGGGAATTGCACTGCGCATCAGTATTCCGGCAATGCGGTTGTTCATGCTGTTCACCATACTGTCGAACAGTTTGACGCTCTCAAGCTTGAAGATGAGCAGCGGGTCTTTCTGCTCGTATGAGGCGTTCTGCACACTGTGCCGCAGCTCGTCAAGCTCGCGCAGGTTTTCTTTCCAGCAGTCGTCAATGATGTGCAGCAGAATCACTTTCTCGAATTGCTTGACAACGCTCTTGCATTCTGTGTCGTAAGCCTCTTTCAGGTCGCATGGTATGTTGTACATCTTGCGTCCGTCTGTGATAGGCACCATTATGCGCTCGTACATCGAGCCTTGTGTCTCGTAGACCTGCTTGATGATGGGCCAGGCCACAGCCTGTATGCGCTCCGTCTTGCGCTTGAAGTCGGCCATTGCTATCTGGAACGCGCTCTCGGCAAGGTTGTCGTGGTTCTCGTTGGCAAACTGCTCGGCGGTGAACGGAACTTCCATTGCCAGAATCTGGAGGAACTCTTCCTTGCAGCCTTCATAGTCGTTGTTCTCAATGATATTGACAACACGGTCCCAGATGATGTTCGATATGTCCATGCCGATGCGCTCGCCCATCAGAGCGTGGCGGCGCTTCTCATAGACAACGGTGCGCTGCTTGTTCATAACATCGTCATATTCGAGAAGACGCTTGCGGATGCCGAAGTTGTTCTCCTCGACTTTCTTCTGCGCGCGCTCAATGCTTCGTGAGATTATTGGGCTGTCAATCATGTCGCCTTCCTTGAAGCCGAGCTTGTCCATCACCTTTGCAATACGCTCAGAGGCGAAAAGACGCATCAGCTTGTCTTCAAGAGAAACATAGAAAACAGACGACCCAGGGTCTCCCTGGCGGCCCGCACGTCCGCGCAGCTGGCGGTCAACGCGGCGGCTTTCGTGCCGTTCGGTGCCGATGATTGCAAGTCCGCCGGCGGCTTTGACTTCCGGAGAAAGTTTGATGTCGGTACCGCGTCCGGCCATGTTTGTCGCAATGGTGACTGCGCCGAGTCCGTTGACGCTCTGTCCTGCAAGTGCGACAATCTCGGCCTCTTTCTGGTGGAGCTTGGCGTTGAGCACCTGGTGCGGAATCTTGCGCATATCGAGCATCTTTGAGAGCAGCTCTGATATCTCAACAGATGTGGTGCCGACGAGGGTCGGACGGCCGCTGTTGCGCATTTTCTCGATTTCCTCGATGACCGCGTTATATTTCTCTCTGGCCGTCTTGTAGACACGGTCGTCGAGGTCTTTGCGTATTACCGGGCGGTTGGTTGGAATCTCAACGACGTCAAGCTTGTAAATATCCCAGAACTCACCGGCTTCTGTCGAGGCTGTACCTGTCATGCCGGCCAGCTTGTGGTACATTCTGAAATAATTCTGGAGGGTGATGGTTGCGAAGGTCTGTGTGGCTGCCTCCACTTTGACGTGCTCTTTGGCCTCTATAGCCTGGTGCAGGCCGTCGCTCCAGCGGCGTCCTTCCATGATGCGGCCTGTCTGCTCATCGACAATTTTCACCTCGCCGTCGATCACCACATACTCATCGTCCTTGTTGAACATTGTGTATGCCTTGAGCAGCTGCTGGAGCGTGTGTACACGCTCGCTCTGCACGGCATAGTGGTTGAGCAGGGCGTCTTTCTTGTCAAGTCTTTCCTGATCCGTAAGTTCTTTTTCGGTTTCAAGTGCCGACAGCTCTGAAGCGATGTCGGGCAGAACGAACAGTGCGCTGTCGTTAACCTGCTTTGCCAGCCAGTCTGTTCCTTTATCTGTGAGATCGCACGAGTTCAGTTTTTCGTCAACGACAAAATACAGCGGCTCTACGGCCTCTGGCATTCTGCGGTTGTTGTTTTCCATGTAGATCTCCTCTGTCTTCAGCATTCCGGCCTTGATACCTTCTTCTGAAAGGAACTTGATCAGCGGTTTGTTCTTTGGCAGGGCTTTGTGTGAACGGTAAAGAGACAGAAAGCCTTCGTCAAGCAGTTTCTGGTCGTTTTTCTCGTGCCCCTCGCTTATCTTCTGCTTGGCGTCGGCAAGGTATTGGGTGGCCAGCTTGCGCTGCACGTCAACAAGACGCTCAACGAGCGGCTGGTATTCTTCAAACATCTGGTCATCGCCCTTGGGCACAGGACCGGAGATGATGAGGGGGGTACGGGCGTCGTCAATGAGCACCGAATCGACCTCATCGACAATTGCATAATTGTGTGCGCGCTGCACAAGATCGGCAGGTGACAATGCCATGTTGTCGCGGAGGTAGTCGAAACCAAACTCGTTGTTCGTTCCGAATGTGATGTCTGCCTGATATGCTTTGCGTCTTTCGTTTGAGTTTGGCTGATGTTTGTCGATGCAATCCACGGAAAGGCCATGGAATTCATAGAGCGGCCCCATCCATTCGGAGTCACGTTTTGCAAGGTAGTCATTGACGGTCACGACGTGTACTCCGTTGCCTGTCAGCGCGTTGAGAAATACTGGCAGAGTGGCCACGAGGGTCTTTCCCTCACCGGTTGCCATCTCGGCTATTTTACCTTGGTGCAAAACCACGCCGCCGAAAAGCTGTACATCATAATGTACCATCTCCCATTTCTGGTCGTTGCCGCCGGCAGTCCAGTGGTTATGGTAAATCGCTTTGTCGCCGTCAATCGTGATGAAATCTTTGTGGGGATCGGCTGCCAGTTCGCGGTCAAAGTCAGTGGCGGTAACTATGATTTCTTCATTTTCAGCGAAACGTTTGGCAGTCTCTTTGACAATTGAAAAGACCTCAGGCATTGCTTCGTTGAGTTCTTTCTCGTAGATGTCAAGAATCTCTTTTTCGATTTTGTCAATCTGGTTGAAGATAGTCTCACGCTCGTCGATTGGCGTTTCTTCAATTTTTGCCTTTAGCTCGGCAATTTGGGCTTTCTGCTGTTGCGACGCATCTTGTATTTTTTGCTTGATCTGCTGTGTGCGGCCGCGCAATGCGTCGTTGTCAAGTTTTGCGATTTCGGGATAAGCTGCTTTTACTTTCTCAACCAGTGGCTGTATCAGTTTCATGTCTCTGGTTGACTTGTCACCGAAAAGGGATTTTAAAATACTGTTTAAGTTCATTTTATTTTGTCGTTTTTATTTTCATTTTGAATGTTCTTGGGGCCAGCGTGTTTTTGTGTGCACACTGCGCTTTGGATCTTTCCCCAGAAAGTTTTGATTATTTTTGATGAATAATTGCCTGCAAATATACAACATTTTAGCCACTAAACGGCACAGTTTGTCTCAGAGCGTGTAATTATTTGCAGAGCCTGTTGGTACAAACCGGGTCAATTCAGCGGTTCGGAAGAGCATGCGTTAGGCGCCCGTATGCGTATGGCTTTTGATATTGTAGGTGCTATACGGTCGGTTGTTACATGTGTCAGAATACGTTCTGCCTTTGTTCCGGCCCCATAAATGATGATTGGGAATTGAATAAAAGAAGCTCTTGCAAGCTGGCTTTCAAGATTGTCCTCATTAAGAAGTTTCCATCCTGGAGCTACTTCAATGATGATGTCTCCGTTGCGCTCAGGGTTGAAACCGTTGCGTATTTTCTGTATGTTCTCATTGCCGCTTGCAAGCAACTGTAATGATGTGTAGACGTTGCGTATGCCTGAAATCTGCCCAAGGAACTCCTGTGCCCTGCCTGTGGCATCGGCAAAGCTGACACGTTTCTGCTCAAAAAGAGAATGATTGAAAAACATTTGAGTGCCGAAGCATGTCTCAACGTATTTTCCTTGGCCCCATAATGCGCCAAAATACATATTGAGCAGATTGGCAGTCCTGTTGATGAAAAAAGTGCCTGAAGGGATGTTGTATTTCCCGTAATCTGCGTTTTCTTCATCAAAATACCCTGTGCTTGTCAGCACAAACAGTATTGATTGCGTGCTGAATTGCTGTTCAAGAACTTTTATGAGGCGTGCAATCTCACGGTCAAGTCTGACGTATGTGTCTTGCAGCTCCATTTGGCACTCGGTAACAGCCTTGTGGTCGAAGTTGCCGGCATAATACGTAATGTTGATCAGGTCTGTGATGTTGTCGCTACCCATGGCATTTGTCCTGATACATTGAAGTGCCATGTCGGTCACCGCCTCGTTGACCAGTCCGCTGGTTTTGTACTCTCTGTAGCGTCGTGGCCCGCTGAATTTGTGCTTGAACGGTTTCTGCATACCGCCGTTCATGAAATAGCTGAAGTTTCCGGACAGGCTGTTTACAGGTTCCCATTCAACAGACTCTATCTTGCTGTGGTTGAGATTGTTGTATGCCTGAATCCACGAGGGCGTAGTTTTGAAATAATAGTTTGATGAACACCAGAATCCATTCTCATCGTCAATCCACAACGCACCGTCAGCAGCGTGTCCGGCTGACAGTACGGCAGCGTCGCGGAAAGGTGCGACTGCATACACTATTGCACTTCCTCCCGTTGATACCTTCAGTTCGTCACCGAGAGTGGAGGTGCTTATGTTTTTAGGTGAGGAACAGTCTTTTGTCAGATATCCGCCATACTTGTTGTCATCAACGCAATATGCCGGGCGCAGAGTCTCCTTGTCCAGCCATTTTGTTCCGACAATGCTGTTGTAATAAGGGGTGGTGCCTGTTGTAATTGCAGCAATGGCAGATGCCCTGTCAATTGGCGAGAAAGGGAAAGAGGCATTGCTGTAAACCATGCCCTTTGAATATAAATGCTTGAAGCCCCCGCTGCCGTATAATGGCGCAAATGCCTCAAGATAGTCTGAGCGCAGCTGGTCAATGGCAATGTTTATCACAAGCTTAGGCGCAGGGAGGATGGATTGGGTCATTTCCGCCCTGCCGCTTGTGGCCGTTATTGCAGCCAGCAGTGTTAGTGATATGTACTTGTTATACATTCTTTGGCGTAATTTGGAATTTTGTATTATGCGAAAAATACAAGTGTATGCCACATCTTGTCAGCAAAGATAATGCCAATATTTCCATTCCCTCGGCATAATCTTGAAATATGCCGCAGACGAAAAACAGGATTATCAGCGCTGTGAAAATGTTCCAAAACAAGATTTTTCCTTTTAATACAGAGTAAAGGAAGCACAGTGGAAGTGGGTTTAATAGCAATATTTGCAAGTTTGTGCTGGTCGTTGGATGCTCAGAGAAGAACAAGGCCAGAATGACAATCCCTGCAAGTCCGTCAACGATAAGCAATAACGCGTCCCACGTTTTGATTATTTTTTTCTTGCGATATTCGATGAATGCAATTGCAATTGACGCCACGAGAAGCAAGCAGGCGCATTGGGTCGGAGTTAGTGGGAATGAGCTTGAAACAGGTTGCGGAGCCGATTTTACAAGGACGTTGGTCTCTTTGACAAGCGGGCGTGTGCCGTTGCCATCCGCAATTACTGCTTTTTCGAATGCGCGCATAAGATTCCCCGGCAGGAATTGTTGCTGCCGATAGTCAGTATTCATGTCTGCTTTTACGCCCAAACAGAGGTCGTTGCCGAATGCGGCCCAATGATGATTCTTGGTTTTTGCATGAATCATTTCCCGGTAAGTGGGCATGGCGCCATCCTTATTGTAAGGGTATTCCACTGTTCCGCTTATGCTTTGCTCAATCATGTCTCTTGCCCGCGTAGTGCAGTTGTCGTAGAAATAATTGTATCTGTAGACTCTGTTTTCGGGCAAATAGTTGGTTCTTAGCGCGTCATACAGCCGCCGCTTTTCGTCGGAGGTCATGTTTAATACCTGCTCTGTGACTTGCCTGCCGGTCTTGCGGTACTCTTCCTCAAAATATTTATAAGGTATAACGCCCAACTCATAGTCTGTGAGGCCAAAGGCAAAACGCAAGGCGAAAAACGGCTTTCTGAAGTTGAATACCCCATAATTAAACGCCCAGTCCTCACCGGTGGCGGCGTTGCGGTATCTTATTGCTGTGTGGCCGTAGAGGCTGTAGACTTCTGTGTGGGGGCTGCATGTCAGCAAGCTGACTTCAACAGAATCACTTCTGTTTCCGTCTCCAATAGCCTTTGCCTGTATTTGACATCCAATTGTTAATGCGATTATTGCTGACAATAGCGGCTTCAATATGTCTGCTCTATGTTTCACAGTGCAAAAATACTTTCTTTTTTCCATTTACAGTGTGCTTCTTTCGATTTTTTTCAATAATTTTGCAGCCTGTAATCGAAGAATCGAGAAAGATGAATCTCACGATAGACATTGGCAACACATGTACCAAACTCGTTGCATTCGACGGTCTGGAACCTGTGGATGAAATGAGGATGGATGATGGAGAAGAGCATAAGCTGGCGGAGTTTTGTGCCAGGCATGACTTTGTGCGTGGTATATATTCTTCTGTGATTGTTTTGTCAGACAAGCTGCGGAACGCTCTTTCTTCCTTGCCTTTTCCTTTGATGCGCTTAGTCTCCGGGGTGACTCCTGTGCCGATTAACAATAAGTACACCACTCCGCTCACATTAGGAACAGACAGGCTTGCCGCTGTTGTCGGGGCATACATGAAACGGCCGGGGCACGACATTCTTGTGGTTGACATAGGAACGTGCATAACTTATGATTTCATAAGCGCAGCCGGTGATTATCTTGGAGGCAATATCTCTCCCGGGCCAACAATACGCCTGAAGGCGTTGAACAAATTCACGGCATCGCTGCCGTTGGTTGAGCGAAAGGGAGTCACGCCATTGCTGGGTTATGACACGGAAACTGCAATAAGAAGCGGGGTCATGCGTGGTGTGAAGTATGAAGTTGAAAGTTATATTCGTGATTTTATATTAAAATGTCCGGGACTTTTGGTTTATTTAACTGGCGGCGTCCGTCTTGATTTGGAAATACCAGAAAAAAAGTGCATATTTGCAGATAATTTCATAGTTCCTTACGGGTTAAACCGGATTCTCCAATATAATGAAGAAATAAGTTCTCAATGAAAAAAGCATTTTTATGTAGTGTTGTGCTGGTCTGCTCTTCAGCGGCGGCTTTTGCACAGAGCGGTACAAACTCACCATACAGCCAGTACGGGTTGGGCATACTGTCTGACCAGTCGCAGGGCTTTAATCGCGGAATGAATGGTTTGGCCATTGGATTGCGTTATGGAAACCAGGTGAATGTACTTAACCCGGCATCTTATTCAGCCGTTGATTCTCTGACAATGATTTTTGATGTCGGCCTGTCTGGGCAGATAACCAATTTCAAGGAGGGGAATGTCAGGCGTAATGCGAAGAATGCCGATCTGGAGTATGCTGTCGCCGCTTTCCGCGCCTTTCCTAAAATAGGACTGAGTGTCGGCATCGTTCCTTTCACAAACATAGGCTACAGCTATTCAAACACAACCCGCATAGGCACGTCCACCACCACTTCCACAGAGCTGCATTCCGGTTCAGGCGGCATCCACCAGGCGTTTGTCGGTTTGGGATGGAATGTATGGGGCGGCTTGTCTGTCGGCGCCAATCTGTCTTATTTGTGGGGTTCCTACGACAGGAGCATCAGTGTTTCGAGCAGCGACGGCTATGTCAACACCGTTAGCAAGGCTTACAGTGCCACTGTCAGCAGTTATAAAATAGACCTTGGACTTCAGTGGCAGCACAAGCTTGACGCGGATAATGTCATGACATTAGGAGCCACCTTGGGCATTGGGCACAAGTTGGGGGCTGACCCTTCTGTTACGACAACCACATCGAACAGCCAGACAGGAGTCTCTGCAGACACCACCTCGGTTGTTTCGAATGGTCTTGCCATACCGATGTCTTATGGTGTCGGAGTGTCATGGTGTCATGCAGACAAGTTTACCGTTGGTGTTGATTATTCTTTGCAGCAGTGGGGCAAACTCGATTTCCCTGAGACCGACTCCCGTTCCGGCCATTATGTCATGCAGGGGGGGCTTCTTAAGAACCGCCATAAGGTGACTGTCGGCGGAGAGTGGGTTCCGGACCCGATGAGTCTTAATTTCCTGAAGCGGGTGCGTTACCGTTTTGGCGTTGCGTATGCCACACCTTATATAAATATTAACGGGCAGGACGGCCCGAAAGAATACAGCGTCAGTGGAGGATTCGGCATACCCGTCAGCCGCTCTTTTTTGAACATCAGCGCCCAGTGGGTGCGCTCGGATTCAAAGGCGTTTATTGTGGAAAACACTTTCCGCGTGAACATCGGTCTGACGTTTAATGAGCGCTGGTTCATGAAATGGAAGGTTGAATAAAAATACATGCATTTGTCGTGACGAGTAGATTCATGCGTGTTGTCGCATCACCGGTTGTGTGCTGTTCTGTTTTGCTGTCTGGGGCATTGTCTGTATTGTCGTGCGCTGAAGAAAAAGAGCATCCGGCACCGGCCATTCACGACCGTGATTCCGTGTCGGTAATGGTCAGTTACGGGGTCAACACGCTCGTTTCTGATTCCGGAGTCATAAAATACCGTATTGTGACAGAACGCTGGGATGTCAACCAGATACGGGTGCCTTCTCGGTGGACATTCATAAAAGGGCTGTTCATGGAGCAGTTCGACGAGCGTTTCCATGTCCAGGCTTACATACAGGCAGACACGGCATGGTATTATGACAAGCTGAAACTGTGGGAGCTTCGCGGTCGCGTGCGCGTGCGTAATGTGAACGGGTTGCGCTTCAGCAGTGAGGAGTTGTTTTGGGACGGTGTCATGCACGAGATGTACTCCAACAAGTTTTCAAGGGTTGTCACTCCGGAAAGGACACTTGAGGGCACTTATTTCAGAAGCGATGAATACATGACCCATTACACCGTGTCAAATTCAAGAGGTTCTTTTGTGCGGTCGGATATTGATGGTGGCGGTCAGCAGCCGGCACAGCCCGACACGGTGTCACAAGGCGATACGGCACAATTTCCGCCGCCAATGCGTCCTGCGGCAGTGCCGAGAGCGTCTTCGTCAAGACAGCGGTGACGGTTGTTTTGTGTATCATCGTGCCTTGTGTGTGTGAATCTTCAAACGTGTTTCTTCACTGCGCTTTTAGCGGCCGTTGTTCGGCCGGAGCGCTTTTCTGCAGTCCGTCTGCCGGAAATGGCGGCGCATAAAGTCATAATCTGAAGCCGGACAGGCGGCAATGGGGAGACGTGGGGTGAGTTTTTTCGTAAATTATGTCGCAGATTGGCATAAATTTAGTAATTTTGCCCACTAAAGTGGCGGCTGGCTGTTTTATGCGGCTGTCGCAACCAATAGTAAAAACTAAAAAATATAGAAAATAACAACAAAAAGTAATGGCAGCATTAGGAACAATCAGAAAAAGAGGTGTGACCTTGATTGTTATCATAGGTTTGGGCCTTTTTGCGTTCATCGCCGAGGAAATGTTTCGTTCGTGTGAGGCAACAAACAACGAGAAGCGCCTCCGCGTCGGCGAAGTGTTAGGTAAAAGTCTTTCTGTTCAGGAATTCCAAGACATGATTGACGAGTATCAGGAGGTTATCAAGATGACCCAGGGGCGTGACAACCTGACAGAAAACGAGCTTAATCAAGTCAAGGACCAGGTGTGGGACACTTATGTGAACAATGTCATTCTGGAGAATGAGGCAGAGAAACTCGGTCTTGCCGTAACGAAAGAGGAGTTGCAGAACATCTTGCGCGAGGGAACGAATCCAATTCTCTTGCAGACTCCGTTCGTCAATCAGCAGACCCGCCGCTTCGACGCTTCGCTTCTTACCAAGTTCCTTGATGACTATAAGAAAGTGCAGGCCGGGCAGGATGCCCAGATGGCTGAGCAGTACCGCACAATCTACAAATACTGGCAGTTCATCGAGAAGACACTCCGCCAGCAGGCTCTTGCCATGAAGTATCAGGGGCTTCTGTCGGGTTGCTTGCTGTCAAACCCTGTTTCGGCCAAGATGGCTTTCGACGGGCAGACGGAAGAGAGCGACATCCGTTTGGCGTCTCTCGCATATTCTTCAATCAATGACAACGACGTGAAGGTGTCTGACGCGGACATTAAGGCAAAATATGACGAGCAGAAAGAGATGTACAGGCAGTATGTAGAGAGCCGCGACATCAAGTATGTTGAGTTCCAGGTGCTGCCTTCCGACGCAGACCGCAAGGCTATTCTTGCAACTGTGACAGACGCAAAGAACAAGCTTGAGGCTGGTGCCGATCCTGCCGAGACAGTGCGCAAGGCACAGTCGCAGTATGCTTATCTCGGACTGCCTGTCACTCGCAACGCTTTCCCGAGAGACATAGCGGTGAAGATAGACTCCATGGCTGTCGGCCAGACCACAGCTCCGTTTGAGACGAAGTCTGACAACACCTTGAATGTCATAAAGCTCATCTCGAAGGCGCAGATGCCCGATTCTGTCGAGTTCCGCCAGATTCAGATTGTCGGCCAGACCCTCGACGAGGGCCGCAAGACCGCAGACAGCGTTTACAACGCGCTGAAGGCCGGTGGCGATTTTGCAGCGATTGCGAAGAAATATGGCCAGGAGGGTCAGACGCAGTGGTTCACATCGGCCATGTATGAGAACTCGCAGTCTGTCGATACCGACTCGCGCAAATATCTTGAGACAATCATAAATCTTGGAGAGAATGAGGTTGCTAATGTGGAGTTCATGCAGGGCAATGTCGTTGTTCAGGTTGTCAGCCGTCGCGCTATGGTAGACAAGTACGTGGCCGCTGTTGTCAAGCACACCATCGACTTCTCCAAAGGTACGTATTCTTCGGCTTACAACAAGTTCAGCCAGTTTGTAAGTGCCAACCAGACCGTTGAGGCGATGGAGAAGAATGCGGCCAAGTTCGGTTATAAGGTTCAGGAGCGCAAGGACCTGTTTAACTCGGAGCACAATGTCGCAGGCATAAGCAGCACCGATGACGCCATGAAGTGGATCTTCGACGCCAAGGCCGGTGAGGTGTCGCCGCTTTACGAATGCGGTGCCAACGACCATCTGCTTGTTGTGGCAATGACAAAGGTTCATCCTGTCGGTTACCGCGCCCTTGAGGATGTCAAGGATGTGGTCAAGTCGGAGGTTGTGCGCGACAAGAAGTACGAGATGCTCAAGAGCAGACTGAACGGTGTCAAGAGCATTGACGCCGCCCGCGCCAAAGGCGCCGGTGTGGACACTGTCCGCCAGATCACTTTCAGCGCGCCTGTGTTTGTTCAGGCTACCGGTGCCAGTGAGCCTGCGCTCAGCGGTGCTGTCGCAGCCACAAAGAAAGGGTCATTCTGTCCTGAAGTCATAAAGGGCAATGCCGGTGCTTATATGTTCCAGGTGGTTGACAAGAAGCAGCGCCAGGGTGCCAAGTACACCGAGGCATCCATGGAGCAGATGCTCCGCCAGCAGGCTTTGCAGGCTGCGGGCCGCTTTATGAACGAGCTGTATCTTAAGGCCGGAGTCGTTGACAACAGGTATATGTTCTTCTGATAGGGTTTTTATTTGACTTTCATATCTTTCGGGGGCGCTCATGGGAGTGCCCCCGATTTTGTTTATGTACATAAAGAAATTGCACTTGCAAATTGAACACACCCAATGTAAACAAAACCTAAAATTGTTAATTTCGGCGGAAATAAGCTTCTGAATTTTCGCGAATTTGAAAATAATCGGGAAGTGGTCGCAAATAAGCGGAATCTGAGTGTGCAACCGTAACTAATTGGTCTGTTTTGACTTACAGGTCCGATTAGCCCGGATGTGCAATAAAAAAGGCCACCGAAACGGCTCTTTTCAGCCCACAAACGGCCATTTTCACCCAGCGGAAAGGGTCGTTTTGTCTTCCAATATGGCCTATATCGGGTTGCGATTTGGGTCTTTTTGCAGTGCGATATGGGTCTTCTTGCAGAATCCTGAGCTTTTTTTGTTGCTATAAAGGCTGTTTTAGGTTCTGACTTTTTCTATTTCAGCATTTTTTGAAGTGTTAAATCCGAATCGGTCGTCAGAACGTTTGCGGTTAGATATTGTACGCGAGTTCGGGATAAGCAAGCATTGAGATTAAGCAGTGGTAGTTCTCATGTAGAGACGCAAAATTTTGCGTCTGACATTGTCATTTGCATCCATTTTTACAGGCATTGTCCCTCCGAGATGCAAAATTTTGCGCCTCTACACGTGGCAGACAGCAGGCCTGAGGCTTGCATTCCTTTTCGAACAAACGAAAATCCTTATCTCGAACTCGCGTATATTGTCTCATTCCCACACTCTTCGTCTGCTTATGCGCTCCTGTCGGCATCTTGCATTCCGCCTTGCCTCGGCGCAGCCCGCTACGCTTTCGGCCTGCCGAAAATCAGCCTGTCCGACAGTAACGCATAATCAGTCTGAAGTCTAACGACCGATTCGGGTTAAATTCTGACAGTGGAAAATGTTTCGACCGGTCGGTGAAACAATGTCGGAATGTTGGTCTTGCAGAGAATATTTTGTAACTTTACGACCATAAAATATTGCAAGGAAAAAAGATGACGACAGGTATCCATAAGATAGGCTCATGTGTGCCGGGCCTTTTGCTGCGGCCCATAGTGTTTGTGCTTGGCATTGTCTGCTCTTGCTCGGCAGTTGCCTCAGATCTCAGTGAGCGTGTTGATTCCATACTCGCCGGCAAGCGAATGACGGTGGGCGTGGCGGCAGAGTGGGGAGGTGGCAGTTTTGTTCACAACGATTCCCTTTGTTTTCCGCTTATGAGCGTGTTCAAGACTCATGTGGCCATGGCTGTTGCGGCCCGGATGAAGACAGACGGCTTTGGGCCTGACAGCGTTGTGCATATTGCAAAGAGCCGTCTTCTTCCCGGCACATACAGTCCGCTCAGGCAGAAGTATCCAGACCGTGACGTTGACATTACAATATCGGAACTTCTGCGTTACAGTGTGGCCGAGAGCGACAATAACGCCTGCGACGTGCTGATAGACATTGCCGGCGGAGCGGATTATGTGGATATGTACATCCGCAGCCTGGGCATCACCGGGTTCAGCATCAGTGAGACTGAGGCTTCGATGCACGAAGCTCCTGCCAGCTGTCGCAACAACTGGAGCCGTCCGTCATCGATGCTTGGCGTTCTGAAGAAAATCTTTGAGCCGGGAGACAACCCCTTCGGGCTGCTGAGGGAAATAATGAAGGGCACTGTCACCGGTGCGGACAAAATACGTGCGGGCGTGCCCGGTGGTGTGCCGGTGGCGCACAAGACAGGAAGCTCAGGCCGCTCGGACGGCGTGAAAACGGCCGACAATGACGCTGGGGTGGTGTTTCTGCCTCAGGGCAGGTGCTATGTAGTGGTGTTCATCATGGATTCTGCTGAGACAGATGCGGAGAACGCGGCCGCAATAGCAGCAATAACGCGCGAGATTGTTGCAGAGGCGTCGTCGGCATCCCGTTGAGCCAAACTATTTGGGCTAAAGGCCGCCGCCGGCAGATACCGTGGTCTTGCGGTCTGTCGGCGGCGGTGTCGTCAGTTCAGAAGTCAAGAGAATGCTTGAGGCTATGGCCTCAGTCCGATTTTATAGATTCTTGCGCAGCGCCTCGGCCATTTCGGCATACTCGGCGTCAGTGAGATAAACTTCCTGCGGGTTCATGCGGAACACTCCGCCGAAGTCTGGGCCGCCAACATATTTTGGCACAAGGTGCACGTGCAGGTGCTCAAGTGTGTCGGCGTATGCGCCGTAATTGATCTTGTCGGGGTTGAACACTTTCTGCATAGCGCGCGTTACGCGCACCACGTCGCTCATGAATGCGTTGCGGTCGTTGTCGCTCAGCAGGTTGATGTCGTCCACATGGTCCTTGTAGGCCACGAGACAACGGCCGCGGTAGGTCTGCTCCTTGAAAATGAACACGCGCGAAACGCTCAGTTCGGCAATCTCAATCATAAGGTTGTGCAGTGTCTCGTTGTTCTGGCAGTACAGACACTCTTTAGGGTCACTCTTCATAGGTTTGCTGTTTGTTATTTAAAGGTTGGTTTGTTTGATGTCACAAATTTACAACTTTAACGCCAAAGCGGCAAGTGTTTTGGCGTTAAAGTTGCATCAGTCCGGGATCAGGCCGTCCTTGGATTTCCATGCAGCCGCCGTGCGTCCGTTGTCCACTTTAGCCCTGTCCTTTGGGTTTGAGCATCTCAACGATTGTTGTCACAATGTGCGGCTTCCATTTCGCCAGCAGTTCTCCGAAGGTCTCTCCTTCGTCAAGAAGCACGGCGCAGCACAGATTCTTGGCCACAAACGGCATGATGACCATCGAGTAGAATGTCATGAAGATGTAGCGCAGCTCCACGCGGCAGAGCTGTCCGCTGTCCATCTCGCCGAGCAGCCCGTGCTTTATGGTGTCGAAATACTGGACGATGTGCAGCTCGCGCATGGTGGCGGCAACGTTGCTGAAGTCGCGCTGCATTTCGCGCATCAGGAAAACCGGCAGGCTCGGGTTTGCCGTGAGCACATCGTAGTAGACATCGACCACCATGCCCACGCGCTCTTCGGGCGGCAGGTCGTGGCGCAGGATGATGCCCTGCACTCGTGGCACGATCTCATCGACAATGCCGCTGAATACGGCTTTGAACATACGGTCTTTTGTGCGGAAGTAGTAGTGGAGGACCGGGCGGTTTATTCCGGCTCTTGCCGCAATGTCGCTCATGCTTGTCGCGGCAAATCCGTTCTCGATGAACAGCTCTCTGGCCGCGTCAATGATTCTGGCCTCTGTGTTTGCTGTTGTATGTGATTGCGTTGCCATGACTTAGACACATTCTTTGAGATTGTCTATAAACAGGAGCATACGGTTGCGCACGTTCACATCGCTGACGCCGCTGTCGAAGTCGAGAGAGAGTATGTTGAGCTCCGGATAGAGCTTCTTTATGCGCTTCTCCACACCTTTTGACACAATGTGGTTTGCTATGCAGCCGAAAGGCTGGAGGCTGACAACGTGGGTGACCCCATGCCGTGCCATTGAGACAATCTCTCCGGGCAGCAGCCATCCCTCGCCGAACTGCGCGCAGAGTGACACCACCTGGCGTGCTCCTTCTGCCTCTGCAAAGATGTCTGCAAACGGAGTGAAGTGTCTGAAGCGGCTTCCGGTCTTGTTGACGCGGGCAATCTGCTTGCTGACTTTTGCGTAGGCCCACTTCATCACCACTGGCGGAACATTGTTGCGTGCCAGGCCGTTGGCCTTGTTCACGCTGCTGTTGACGAAAGCCTGCATGAAGAAGTCGGTTAGCAGCGGCGGCACCACTTCGATGCCTTGCTCCGTGAGCCAGTTTGTGATGTCTTTCTGCGCGAACGGATTGAACTTGAGGAATATCTCGCCGACCACTCCGACACGTGCCGCACTGCGGTCTGTCACAATCAGGTCGAAGTCGTCTGCCGCTTTGGCAAGCAAGTCCATCAGTTCGTCCGAGCTGTTGTGGGCTATGGCCTTGGCGGCCTCGTTGAGGTAGTGGTCGCGCAGGCGGGCGGCCGAGCCTTTCTCTTTCTCCCTCACGGCAGAGGCATAATAGAACTTGGCTATGCTGTCGCTGTAAAGCAGCGAGGCCAGCACCACGCGGATTATCTTCATCCAGTTCATCTTGAAGCCCGGCTGTTCGTTGCGCAGTCCGGAGCCGGTGGAGAGCGATATTACCGGAACACCGGCAAAACCAGCCTCAGCCAGTGCCCGCTTTATTAGCGAGATATAGTTTGAGGCGCGGCATTGCCCCCCTGTCTGGGTCATTATCACGGCGGTGTCGTCGGGGTCGTATTGTCCCGACTTGAGCGCTTTTATGATGTCTCCGACAATGAGTGTGGCCGGATAGCAGATCTCGTTGTTGGCGTACTTCAGTCCCCAGTCGGCCGAGAGCACGTCGCTTTCAGGCAGGTTCTCCACGTCATAGCCGGCCAGCTTCATTATCGACGGCACGAGCGGAGAAATAAACGGGGTGAAGAACGGGGCGAGAATCTTTCGCCTGCGGTCTGACTTTCGGAACACTGACGGCTGCAGGAACGTCTCCGCAGGCGTGCTGCTGGCGTCGCTTGCGGCAAATTTCAAGCTGTCAATAAGTGAGCGCACGCGCAGTCTTATGGACCCGAGGTTGCCCACATCGTCTATTTTCAGCAGCGTGAGAGTCTTTCCGTGGCACTTCAGCAGGCTGCGTATTTCGTCTGTCAGGAATGCGTCCGGGCCGCATCCGAATGAAGTCATCTGCATGAACTGCACATTCCGGTCTTGGCGTCCGGCCCAGTCGGCAGCTTTGAGAATGCGGTTTGTATAGGCCCACTGCGACACGAAGTTCACGTTTTCGACAGTGGCTGTGTCGCATCTCACAATGTCTTCCGTTATCACGTCTGCCCCCATCGAGGCTATCATGTCCGACAGCTTGTGCTGTATCAGCGGGTCTGAGTGGTAGGGCCGGCCGGCCAGAAGGACAACAAGACGGCGTCCGCCGTTGTCGGCCAGCACTTTTCTGTTGTAGTCCGCCAGTTCGCGGCCATATGAGTCAAAGGCTTTCACCGCCTTGTTGAACGCTTTCTTTATGACCGTGTGGCTCACGCCAAGCCCCGACAGATATTTCTCACACTGCCGGAACAGCATCTTCTTGTCCTTGAACGTGACAGAGGGTGAGTCGATAGGTATTCCGTCGGACTGTACGCTCTTGATGACTTCGGCGTAGCCTGTAACAACGGGGCAGTTGAAACTGTTCTGCCCGCCTTCCAGTTTCTCAAACACAACGAACGGCATGAATATGCGGTCAACACCTTTTTCTGCCAGGTTGCGGATGTGGCTGTGTGTGAGCTTTGCCGGAAAACAGATGTTGTCTGACATGACGAGCTTTGCGCTCTGTTCGTATGAGCTGAATGACGAGGCGTCGGAAAGCACGACTTTCATGCCGCAGCTTGTGAAGAGCGTATGCCAGAACGGGTATTCCTCGTACATGTTCAGGCTGCGCGGAATTCCGATTGTGGCCAGCGGTGCGTTGATTTGCGTGTCGCGGTCGAACAATCTCGTAAGTTTGAAGCAGTAGGCGTTAGTGCCTTGTTCCACATTTCCGCCGGTGTTGGTGAACACTTTCTCGCAGCGGTTGCCCGAATGGTAGCGGTTGCCGTTGCCGAACGTGTAGGTTGTGATCAGGCAGGAGTTCTCGCAGCCGTGGCACTGGTGCCTGCGTGTGGTGTAGTCCGAATGTCCGAGCAGGTCGGCCAGCGGCACGCATTCAGACTGTTGCAGCCTGGCGTACAGTGCGCAGCCTATGGCTCCCATAAGCTCCGGGCGGCTGCTGCGGAACACATTCTTTCCAGTCAGCTTCTCAAAAGCTCTCACCACAGAGTCGTTGCGCATGGTTCCGCCCTGTACCACAATGTGGTCTCCAAGTTCCTCCGGCCCCTTCAGCCGCAGCACTTTGTAGAGGCAGTTCTTCACCACTGAGTATGACAGGCCGGCGGCAATGTCGTTCACGGTGGCGCCTTCGCGCAGAGCCTGCTTCACTTTGGAGTTCATGAACACCGTGCAGCGTGTGCCGAGGTCATAAGGTGACGTGGCCCGGCAGGCGGCCGAGGCGAAGTCGCTTACGCTGAATCCCAGTGATTTGGCGAAAGTCTCGATGAAAGAGCCGCAGCCCGAAGAGCAGGCCTCGTTTATTTCCATGCGGTTTATCACTCCGTCAGTGACGAATATGGCTTTCATGTCCTGTCCGCCGATGTCGAGTATGAACGAGACCTTGTCGGTGATGTGCCTTGCCGCCATATAGTGGGCCATGGTTTCAATGATGCCGTGGTCCAGGCGGAAGGACGCTTTGAGCAGATCCTCGCCGTAGCCGGTAGAGCAGCTGCCCTTGACAATGATTTCAGTTCCGGCCATTCTGCCTTTGTCAAGAAGTTGTTCCAGACCTTTCCGAGCTGTGGCAATTGGATTTCCATCGTTGTTGTGGTAAAAGTCAAATACCATTTCACCACGGCTGTTAAGTGCTACGATCTTTGTCGTCGTCGATCCGGAGTCAATACCAATGGCCACCTCCTCGCGTCCGGCTTTTAATGGGGCTTCGATTGTCTCATGGCTTGCCATGCGCGATGCCCATTTCTCATAGTCTGCACTGTCTGCGAATATCGGTTCGAGTCCATTGGCCGACGTGCTGTTTGCCGCAAGACGCTCTTTGACGAGCTGTGCAATGGTGGATAGTTTGGCGACTTGCGAGCGGTCTGCCATCAGTGCCGCGCCCATGGCAGGCATCAGGTGGCTGTTTTCCGGCACGACAACATCAGTGTCTTTCAGTTTGAGATAGTCAATAAAGGCATGGCGGAGGGCGGGCAAGAACGTTAGCGGACCGCCGCAGAAGAGCACGGGTGCCTCAATGTCGCATCCGTGGGCCAGCGTCACAACAACTTGTACGGCCACGGCATGGAACACCGACGCCGCAATGTCCTCTTTGCAGACGTTCTTTGCAATAAGGTTCTGTATGTCTGTTTTGCTGAACACACCGCAGCGCGATGCTATTGTGTAGACATTTTCTGCAGCGTTCGCCAGATTGTTCAGTTCTGCGGTCTCCACTCCGAGCAGTATTGCCATCTGGTCAATGAATGCCCCGGTGCCGCCGGCACAGTTGCTGTTCATGCGCAGATCGGTCGCTCTGCCGTTCTTGATGAACACTATTTTTGCATCCTCGCCGCCAATGTCAATCATCGACTTGATTTCAGGGTTTGACTCCCTTGCCGCCCGTGTGGCTGCGACGACCTCCTGGACGAAAGGCAGCGAGCACCTTTCTGATATTCCCATTCCGACAGACCCGGTGATGCTTACTGCGACAGCCTGGTCTCCGAAGCGTTCTGTGAGCTTCTCGAGAAAAGTCAGGAGTATTTCGCGAGCCTTGGCATTATGACGTTCATAAGAAGAGAAGAGCGTCTTGCCGTTTTCATCCAGGGCAACAATCTTGGCAGTGGTAGAGCCAATGTCAATGCCCACTCTTATTGTCATGTTATTGCGTTGATTATATGTTTGACACCATTGTCAGACACAAAAGTAAGCAAAATGGGCCGAAAAAGCAATCATGCAGAAGTTAAATGACCGGTTGTTAACTAATTTTAGCAATGCAAAACTCGGCCGGATTGGGTCATAGAACCATCCGGCCGATACGTATATTCAGTTAATAAGCAGCCTCATAAGTGGCGTGATGTGCTATTGGAATGCCTGTCCGTATGCTTGATGCCCGTCGTTATGTCCGTTTCTTAGGAGCACTCCGTTGACCACGAGCGACATATTCTTGAGTCTTGATGACAGATAAATGCGTTCGATATCTGTTGTTGCGGCGCGCTGTGTGAGTCCTGCGCGCACTACAAACACAGTGTTGTCTGCGCAGGTTGAGATAAGCGATGTGTCTGCAAACTTGTTGACAGGTGGGCAATCAACAAGTATGTAGTCGTAAAGCTGTTTCATTTCTTCGAAGAGCTTTGTCAGTCTGTCGTCGGAAAGCAGTTCTGACGGATTCTGTGGAATGTTTCCAGCGGGGAGGATGTCAAGTCCGCCGCATTTGGGGTAATGGTGTGTCAGTTCTGCGGCAGAGTCTGTTGTGCCTCCAAGATAGCTGCTGAGTCCTTTGTGCGGCTTGCCTACAAAGCTCGAAAGCGATGCTTTTCTGAGGTCGCCGTCTATAACAAGAACCCGGCGGCCCTGCAATGCCATGCACAGGCCCATGTTCATTGTTAGGAATGTTTTGCCCACACCAGAGTCGAGCGATGTGAACATTGTTACGCTGCATGACTTTGTGTGAGAATACATAAACCCGAAATTGGTGCGCAGGATGCGGAATGCCTCGTTGGCGGCGTCATGGTTTCCTGCCTCGACAACCACGCTGCAGTCTTTTGTTCCGCTGTCGTTCACGCCGAGAGTCGCCCGCAGCTGCCACATTCCGCTGTTCTCATTGCCGGCATAAGGTATCTCTCCGAGCAGTGGCATTGTCACGTTCCCCTCAATGTCCTTGCGGTTGCGTATGGTAGTGTTGCAGGCTTCGAGCAGATAAATAACCCCGGTTGGCAGTGCCAGTCCGGCCACAAGACCGATGAGCAGGATTATCGGTGTCCGTGGGGAGATAGGCTTGTTGCTGCCTGTCGGCGATTTTATCACCTGTGTGTTGTTCGCGGTGAAAGATCTGGCAAGGTCGTTTTCCTCCCGCTTTTGCAGCAGAAACAGATACAGCGCTTCCTTTACTTTCTGCTGGCGCTCCACTGAGAGCAGGAATTTCTCTTGGGTAGGGTTGGCGGAAATGTTGGTGTTTGTTTTCTGTTCATCGTTTTGCAGGTGGCTGATGCGTGTCGACAGCGACATTATCATGTTGTCCATCGAGTAAATGATGGCGCGCCTTATCTGTGCGAGCGATTTGTCCATGTCGGCGACAAGCGGGTTTTGCTTGCTGCTGTTGGTGATTATTTTGTTGCGTTCAAGCTGAAGGTCGTTGAAGGTTCTTATCTGCTCGTCTATCTTGTCGTTGTCAAGTCCGAGGTCAACAGGTATCAGCTGGTTGGTGTTTGCCTTGTCAACGATGTAGCCTCTGATGTATTTTGCCACCGAAAGCCTTGTGTTGAGGTCAAGCAGTATGGCCGAGTTCTTGTCTGCTCGTTCCATAGACAGGGTGTAGGCCATCTCCACGTCGGGCACAAGGTTCTTGCTCTTGTAGTTCGCAATGTCAGTGTCTACGAGCCCCAGCTCGCGTTCTATCTTGGCGAGTCGCTCGTCTATGAATTTTGATGTGCTGTCGGAAACCCTGCTTCTGTTCTTCACCCACACGTCATTATAAATGTCAATTACAGCGCTGAGAATGTCTTCGGCACGCTTTGTAGACACATCGGTGTAGCTGAGGTTTAGTATTGTTGAGTTTTTTCCGGCCTGTTCAACTGTCAGCCCGTGGAGAAAGTGCCCGGTGGCCGAGTTCAGGTCGCTTTTGCGCACGTTGATGTGTCTGTTCTTTTGGGCGTCATCAAAATATTTGGTCGGCTTGATGCTCACAATGCCAATGGGCGTGTGGACCGTTTGCCCCACGTGGCACGTTAGCGGTTCTGAGTCTGCCGCGTCTCCGTTTTTTGTGAAGCCCGACATCTCCACATTGCCATTGTCAAGCAGTTTGAGGCTTATGGATGCTGTCTCGTCGTATTCCACGTCGTGGAATTCCACAGTCACAGGCAGGCTGTGGCCGTAGAGAGTGGCGTCGTAAAACGTTCCCGGGCTGGTGTAGGTCACGTCGATGCCAAGCTTCTTCACCACCTCGGTCATAACGTCGGGCGACTGTATGGCCGCGATGACGTTGTTCACGTTTGATTTCTCAGAAAAAGCAAACCCCATGTCGCTTATGTCGTCGAGCAGTTTGCTGAGAGCCGAAGACTCCTGGTTGCCGTCGAGCACCATCACCGACGCCTCGCGCTTGTATGTCGGCTGCGTCATTTTGGCGTAAAACAGTGCGATGAGCAGTGTCACAGACACTGTGGCCACATACCACCGCCAGTGGCTGAGGCAGAGTGATGCCAGATGCCTGAAGTCGAAGCTTTCCTGCGCGTCATCGGGAATATTGTTGTTATTTCCTGTTTCGTTCATAATTTAAAAAGCGGTAAAGGTTAAAGAAGCGGTCATTTCCCACGTCCGGCGCGGTATGGTTTTACATAGATCATGTCGCCTTGCGACAGATAGTATGCCGGCGATGAGTAGAGGTTGGCGGCAGACCTGAGGTCTATTGTGTACGCCTTACGCACATTTCCCTCTTGGCGCACCACGAGTATGCAGCTGCGGTCGCCGTTGGTTGTCAGGTCTCCGGCCACGCTAAGGGCGTCGATGATTGTGAATCTGTCGCGGTCTATCACCACACGGCCAGGCCTGCGCACCTCTCCGAGCACAGACACGCAGAGGTTTGCGAGCTCCACGTTCACCACGGCGTCTGTCAGCAGCCGCCTGTCCACAAGCTGTCGCTTGATCAGTTTGGCCACAGAGTCGCGTGAAATTCCGCCCACATGGAGCGTTCCCACCACAGGAAAGTCTATGTTGCCGTTATTGTCGAGAGTGTATTTCTGTGTGTTTGGAACCAGACTTGTCGTCTCGGCGCCTGTGTCATGGCCGGTGCCGGTGCCTGTCAGATTGAACAGGTCTGCCAGGTTGCGGTCTCTGCTGTTCACTATTACTGTCAGTTTGTCTCCAGGCCGCAGGGCGATGTCGCGTGGAGTGGCAGTGGCAATGGCGCTGTCGGCCTGCAGGTCGCGGAAGTATGTCTGCCGCCCGCCGCCGGCGCAAGAGGCCGTCAAGGCGGCTGCCATTGTAAGAATAAAGCTGTGTTTCATATCGTTGCCATTTGTGAAAGATGAGCGTGCGGACTCTCATGTACGTTATCCTTGATGCCGTCCGCACAGTTTTGCAGTGCAAATGTAATCATTATTTCCACCTGAGGCAAGGTTCTTCACGCTTTTTAAGACTCTTTTGCCGCAAAGTGCCATTTGGGGTTCTGTCTTGCTGTTGGCTCAGTATGCGTTCTTGTCTCGGACGAACACCTGCCAGGCTGTCTTGAAAATGATGCGTATGTCGAGCCAGACGCTCCAGTTTTCGATGTACCAGATGTCGCGCCTGACGCGCCCCTCCATCTGCCACAGCTCTTTCGTCTCGCCGCGGAATCCCGTCACTTGCGACCATCCGGTAATGCCGGGCCTCACAAAGTGACGCACCATATACTTGTCGATGAGTTTGCGGTACATCTCCGTGTGGTAGAGCATGTGCGGTCTCGGGCCTACGATGCTCATGTCGCCGCGCAGCACGTTGAAGAACTGCGGCAGCTCGTCGATGTTGGTCTTGCGCATGAAGTTGCCGAAAGCGAACTTCCGCGGGTCGTGCTCTGTGGCCTGCACTCGGTCGGCGTCGCTGTTGACGTGCATCGAGCGGAACTTGTAGCAGAAGAACTCTCGGCCGTTGAGCCCGGTGCGCGCCTGCTTGAAGAATACCGGCCCGGGGCTTTGGATTTTTATTATCAGGGCGATGAGCGGCAGGAACGGCAGCAGGCACAGCAGTATGACGGACGACAGCGCGATGTCGAAAGAGCGCTTTATGAACTTGTTAGCCGGTATCATCAGCGGCTCGCCCCAGTTGGTGAACACTGTTGTGCCGCCTATGTTTTCCGGTTTGAGCAGATGGCCGAACGTGCGCGAGATGGCAGGAATGAAGTAGAAGTGCACCACGTGGTTGTCGCAGTAGAACATAATGCGGCGTATGCGCTCCATGTCTGACGCAGGGATGCAGCAGTACAGTTCGTCCACTGAGCCTTCGCCCTGCACTGTGGCCATCTTGTAGTCGAATTCCGCCAGCGTGCCAAGATGCCTCAGCCCGTCAGGGGCGTCCTGCAGGGTGTTGTCGGCAAAGTAGCCCTCCACGCGGTATCCGCTCGCAGGGTCGCCGACGAGGAAATCATAGATGGGCAGCATCGACTCGTCAGCACCCACAAAAACCACCTTGCGGGTGTTGCGGCCAATGCGGCGGAAGTGTTTCACCGCCCAACGCTCGGCGAATCTGGACACAAGCAGCCCGATGTACAGCACCATGGTGGATATCGCGGTGAAGCTCAGGGCGGGGGCCGGCTTGCCGGTGGCGGGCGACATGATGGCCGCGAGCACACACGTGGCGACTCCCTGGAGCAGCGCGAGGTAAGTGACCTGCCTGAGCACCTGGTCTGTGGTGGAGCGGTGCTTGTGGATTACTGTCGAGTAGAAATATTGCGCCACAACCATGCCGAGGTTGGCCACAAACAGCGGCCCGAACACATCGTGGCTGTGGGACAGCTGGCGCCACTCTCCGTCGATGTAGAACCACAGACAGAAGAGCACGTTCAGCACAATGAAGTCGAGCAGTATGACAAAATCTCTGATGAGATTGTTTGTCTTTGTGTCTTGGCGTATGTTCAGTTCGTTCATATCGGTCATTTGCAAGAAACTGTTACTGTTAATCTTTGTCGCGCCTGCAAAATTATGAATAAATAATGAGAAAACATAGATAACACGCCAAAAAAGAGAGAAGCACACAAACAGATGCCGAAACTGAAGCTCCCGGCCTGCCGTCCGATTTTGATTGCCTCATGCCATAACGGATGACGGATTCTGCCGTTCGCTTCCGTGTGCCACAGGCGGCAGGATGCGTGTTGCCGCCTATTCTTTTGACAGTTCTTCGACAACATTTTCCTCGATTACATACTTGCTGAGTTTGTTGTCGAGTTCCAGCATGCCTTCGGCCACAAAGGCTGCAACACGTTTGGCGCCTTTTTCCATCATGTGTGTGTCGTCTGCAATGCCATCAGGCTTGAATGGGTCGATGCCGGGGCCTAAGTGCCGATAGTATGGTACCGACGCCTTGTCACCGATGGTAATGACAAAGTCTCTCGTCTTTTGGTGGCAATCGATAAGCGGCACGTCCATCTCTTTGGCAAGTTTGCGCATAATGCCCGGGTAGCCTTTCAGGCGGTCGTCAACCAGTATGCCGTTTCTGAATGTGCGCTGCACCATCGGTGTCAGCAATACGGGTATGCCCCCTTTCGCTCTGACTTCGTTTATCATGCGTGTCAGGTTGGCCTTGTAGTCGGCATAAGAGGCGTGGCGCTCTGGCTTCTTCGAAGCGTCGTTATGTCCGAATTGGATGAACACATAGTCTCCTTTCTTCACATCGGCAATCAGTTTGTCCCAAATTCCGTCGGCAATGAAACTCTTCGTGCTTCGTCCTCCGCGGGAGCGTATATCCATTTTCACATCGTCTGTTAAGTACAAAGGGAGCATTTGTGCCCATCCGCGTATATAGCCTTTTTTCTCTTGGGTGGCATATTCGCTGGTGGAATCGCCCGCCATGAAAATGGTATGCTGGGTTTGGCATGATGTGGCGCACAGCAAGGCTGTTGCAAAAAATACGCCCGATAATATCTTTTGTGGCAAACTGTTGGTCATGGATTCTTGTTTTTTTATTTTTCCGCAAAGATACGCAATCTGTGCGGATTACAATAATGTTTTCCTCTCTTTTTGGCTTTTCGGTTGTAGCAGGCTGTGGTGGGTGGGGAAGATTAACTGTGAGCGGGGGCAGCGGAGCAGGTTTCAGGATAAGCAATTCCTTTTGCTTGTACAAATATTTGCAATTGTTAAATATCCGGGCTTCCACTGCCCTCATTTTCGGCGAATTTGAAAATAAAAACACTTTTGTCGGAAATACGCGCAATATGAGTGTGCAATCGTAACCGGTTGGGCCAGTTTGACTTATCAGTCCAATTAGGTCGGTTGTGCAATAAAACCAGCCGCAGAAACGGCCTGTTTTAGCTTCAAAACAGCCTTTTTTGCTCTCTGAAAATGGCCATTTTGCATTGCGAAACAGCCCATATCGCATCGCAATATAGCCTATATTGCGATGCGATATGGGCTATATTGCGAAATCGCGGCGCTTTTGGGGCGGACTAATGGGGCAAAAACAGCCTGACAACATCTGTTTTGATGAAATCAGAAGTGTTAAAATTCGCGTTTGCCGCCGCCCTTTTGTGCGCAGAAACGGCCATTCCGCACAGCACTTAGTGTCAGTGTACGGCCATCCTGGCTTTCCGTGCGGACGGCATGGTGGCACGTGGAGCGGTCAATTAATCACACCGGGCGGACAAAAAAACAGGCGCCCGGACACGGAATATGAATTAATTTAGTATCTTTGCAAACAAGTTTTGGTAATCAAAAACAAGAAACAACAAAAACATGATGGCAGAAAACAGCGTTACAGACAACGGAGAGAAAAAAAGCTTGAGTTTCGTTGAACAGATGGTTGAAGGCGACCTTGCCGAGGGAAAGAACGGCGGCCGCATACAGACACGGTTCCCGCCGGAGCCCAATGGCTATATCCACATCGGTCACGCTAAGGCCATCTGCATGGACTTCGGCGTGGCCGAACGCCACGGCGGAGTGTGCAACCTGCGCTTTGACGACACAAACCCTTCGAAGGAAGACACCGAGTATGTCGATTCGATTCTGAACGACATCGAGTGGCTCGGGTTCAAGTGGGGTAAAGTGTTCTACGCCTCGGACTATTTCCAGCAGCTGTGGGACTTTGCGGTGTGGATGATCAAGAAAGGGCTTGCGTATATCGACGAGCAGACATCGGAGCAGATAGCCGCGCAGAAAGGCACGCCCACCACGCCGGGGCAGGCCAGCCCCTACCGCGACAGACCTGTTGAGGAAAGCCTCGCTCTGTTCAACAAGATGAACACGCCGGAGGCAGTGGAAGGCTCGATGGTGCTCAGGGCGAAGCTCGACATGGCCAATCCGAATATGCACTTCCGCGACCCGGTCATCTACCGCATCATACAGACGCCGCACCACCGCACAGGCACAGCGTGGCACGCATACCCGATGTACGACTTCGCGCACGGACAGAGCGACTATTTCGAGGGCGTGACCCACTCGCTCTGCACGCTTGAGTTTGTGCCTCACCGCCCGCTGTACGACAAATTCATAGACCTGCTGAGGGAATATGAGCGCGAGAGCGGCCGCGACGACGACTACCGCCCGCGGCAGATAGAGTTCAACCGGCTCAACATCACCTACACCGTGATGAGCAAGCGCAAGCTGCACACGCTCGTCGACGAGCACCTTGTGAACGGGTGGGACGACCCGCGCATGCCCACTGTGTGCGGCATGAGGCGCCGCGGCTACTCGGCGCAGAGCATCCGCGACTTCATCGACTCCATCGGCTACACAAAGTTTGACGCGCTGAACGACTACGCGCTGCTTGAGGCTGCCGTGCGCAACGACCTGAACAAGCGCGCCTGCCGCGTGTCGGCAGTGCTCGACCCGGTGAAACTTGTTATAACAAACTATCCGGAGGGCACGACCGAGATGATGGAAGCTGTCAACAATCCTGAAAACGAGGCCGACGGCACTCACGCTATAGCTTTCTCGCGCGAGCTGTGGATAGAGCGCGACGACTTTATGGAGGAAGCCCCGAAGAAGTTCTTCCGCCTGACTCCGGGCAAGGAGGTGCGCCTGAAAAACGCTTATATAATAAAATGTACAGGCTGCAAGAAAGGCGCCGATGGCAGAGTGGAGGAAATCTACGCCGAATATGACCCTGAGAGCAAGACCGGAATGGAGGGCGCCAACCGCAAGGTGAAAGGCACTCTGCACTGGGTGAGCGCCGCCCACTGTCTGAAAGCGGAGGTGAGGCTCTACGACAGACTGTTCAGCGTGGAGAATCCTTCTGCCGACGAGCGCGACTTCCACGAGCTTCTGAATCCGGATTCTCTCAAAGTGCTGCAGAACTGCTATGTGGAAGAGTATCTCAAAGACAAGAGGCCGGGAGACTTCCTGCAGTTCCAGCGTATCGGTTACTTCATGCCCGACCCCGACAGCACGGACTGCAAGCTCGTCTTCAACCGCACCGTCGGACTAAAGGACACATGGGCCAAGATCAACAAGTAATGCAGACAGACGACGAATATTTCGACAGTACAGAGTTCAGAGACATTCTGGCAGCCTACGAGGAGTCAGTTAGCTCTGGGGCGCCCATATTTCTTGATACGGACGACCTGATAGACATTGCCGACTACTACACGTTTTACGGTTACAAGGACAAGGCCGCAGCCGCCGTTGACGCGGCCCTTGACCTTGCGCCGGGGGCTGTTCTGCCTTTGGTCTACAAGGCACGCGAGGCACTGACCGCAGGCGACGTTGAGGCCGCCAGGCGTTATTCGTCTGAGATAAACGACAAGGAAGACCCCGACTACAAGTTTCTGCAGGCGGAGATAATGGTGGCCTGTGACTTGATAGACAAGGCGGACCGCTATCTGGACTTGCTGTTTGAAGACACCGAGGAGGAGGAAAAGGAGAACTTCAAGTACGACACGGCCAATATGTATCTTGAATACGGTGTCTATGACAAGGCTCTTGAGTGGATTGAGCGGTGCGAGGATTTCATGGATTGCGATGTCATGGACATCAGGGGGAGGTCGCTTCTCGGGCTTGAGCGCTACGACGATTGCGTCAGCACGTACAACACGCTGCTCGACTACAATCCACGGTCTGTAAGATATTGGGCCACCCTGGCCAACGCGCAGTTTATGAAAGAGGATTACAGCGAGGCTCTGTCGAGCAGCGAGTTCGCTCTGGCCCTCGACCCTAAAGACGCCGGCTGCATGATGATAAAGGCCAACAGCCTGTGCCGGCTGGGCAATTTCGAGACCGCGCTTGAGTTCTACCGCCGCTACAACAAGGCCATGCCCAACGATGCCTGTGGCGAGCTGAACATGGGGAAGTGCCTCATGCAGATGGAGCGGTATGAGGAAGCGCTGGCGCATTTGCGTAGAGCGGCCGTGCTGGGTGACAGCACTGACGAGAGCCTCATGTCTGACACCTTTGAGACACTGGCTTTCGCATACAGTGCGCTGGGCGACCCTGACAGTGCCGTGAGGTATATAGACAAGGCTTTCGATGCAGAAGGCAATCCGGACAATCCGGAGCTGTTCGTCATGCGGGGCCACATCTTGCTTGAAAACGGCCGCCATGGAGAGGCGAGGTCGATGTTCCGCCATGCCGCAATAAAGTCGGGCTACTCTCCGAAAGTTATTCTGCGCATCATCGTGTCGCTGCTTGACAACGGCTACACGAAGCGCGCCTACATAATGTTCAAGCTGTTTTTCAAGTATGCTGGCAGCGGCTTCAGCGACGCTTATTCCTACATGGCGCTGTGCTGCTGGCAGCTGAAGAAGGGCAGGGAGTTTCTGAAATATCTGCGGAAAGCCGTAGGGCACAATCCGCAGGAGGCAAAATCGGTGCTTGGGGGAATCATTCCGGCGGACATGACGGCGGAAGAGTTCCTTAAAGACATAACAGACAAACTTAACATAGAACGGAAGTGAATTTTTTGTCTTCGCTGCTGGGCAACCTGAACTATGGCACGATATTCCTTCTGATGCTTCTTGAGAGCACCGTCGTTCCGATTCCTTCCGAGCTGGTGGTGGCTCCAGCGGCCTATCATGCGGCAGGAGGGCATCTTGACATTGTGCTGATAATCGTTGCGGCGACGGTTGGGGCGGACATCGGCGCGTCGGTGAACTACGCCGCCGGCTACTATCTCGGCCGCCCGCTGATATACAGGTTTGCCGACAGCCGGTGGGGGAGTATGTGCTTTCTGAACCGCGGGAAAGTGGAGAGGAGCGAGAAATTCTTCTACGACCACGGCGTGACGGCGACAATAACCGGCCGCCTTGTGCCCGGCATACGGCATCTGATATCAATTCCGGCCGGGCTGTCGCGAATGCGCTACTGGAAGTTCCTGCTCTTCACAACGCTGGGAGCCGGATGCTGGCACTGCATCCTTGCCGGCCTGGGCTGGTATCTTCATTCTGTGGTGCCGGCCGACCGGCTCAACGACAAGATTCTGGAATATGCCGACCACATTAAGGTGGTGATTGCCGGCGCGGTGGCTGTGGCGCTGTTTTACTGGTGCGTGAAGAGCGTTGTGAGGCGCCGCCGCAGTCAGCGGGGCTGGCGGGAAGGCCGGTGCGGCCTTTCAGAGCACAGTGACATGACAAATAATAAATTAAAAACGAAATAACGTATGGCAGAGAGAAACAACCATTTGGTAATCATGGCCGGTGGAGTGGGCAGCCGCTTCTGGCCCATGAGCACGGAAGAATATCCCAAGCAGTTTATCGATGTGCTCGGTGTCGGCAAGTCTTTGCTGCAGCTCACAAGGGAAAGGTTCTGCGGAATATGCCCCTCTGATAACGTTTGGGTCGTGACTAACAAACGCTATGCTCCGATTGTCAGGGAACAGTTGCCGGATGTTCCTGTCGGCAACATCCTTTGCGAGCCGTGCCGACGCAATACGGCTCCTTGTATTGCCTATGTCAGTTGGAAGATAAAGTCGAAGGACCCGAAGGCAAACATAGTGGTTTCACCCAGCGACCATATTGTTACAAACACCACGGAGTTCGGACGTGTGATAAGAAAGTGTCTTGAGTTCACAAGCGAGACAGACTCCATCGTCACTCTGGGAATAAAGCCCACACGGCCTGAGACGGGTTACGGATACATTCAGGCGGACCTGTCTTCAAGCTCTCTGAGGAACAAGGAGATTTTCCGTGTGGACTCGTTCAAGGAAAAACCCGATCTTGACACTGCCAGGCAGTACATCCAGAAGAAGAACTACTTCTGGAACTCTGGCCTGTTTCTTTGGAACATCAGCACGATAACAAACGCTTTCCGCATTTACCAGCCGTCGATGGCCAAGACTTTCGAGAGCCTGTTGCCTGTTTATGGAACGGACAATGAGCAGGAGGCCATAGACAAGTGCTTCCCGGAATGCGACAACATTTCCGTTGACTACGCTATCATGGAAAAGGCTGAGGAAATCTTTGTCTGTCCGGCTGATTTCGGCTGGAGTGACCTCGGCACATGGGGCTCGCTTATGGAGCACACCAAAAAAGACCTTTATGGCAACAGCTGTATCGGCAATGACATAAGTCTGTTTGAGACCCACAACTGCATGATTCACACATCGCAAGAGAAGAAAGTTGTCATACAGGGGCTTGACGGCTATATTGTTGTTGAGAAAGACGGCACGCTGCTGATTTGCAAACTGTCTGAAGAGCAGCGCATCAAGCAGTTTTCTGGAAGTGAGAAATAAGGAACGTTTAAAATCAAATTTAGAATTGCAATGGAAAAGAAAATAGCACTGATCACCGGAATAACGGGCCAGGACGGTTCGTATCTGGCGGAGTTTCTTATAGAGAAAGGTTATGAGGTCCACGGCTTGCTGCGCCGTTCGTCCTCGTTCAACACCGGGCGCATAGAGCATCTGTATCTCGACGAGTGGGTGCGCGACATGAAGAAGGCGCGGCTGGTCAATCTCCATTGGGCCGACATGACAGACTCTTCATCGCTGATCCGCATTATCGGAGAGACAAAACCGACGGAAATCTACAATCTGGCGGCGCAAAGCCACGTCAAAGTGTCGTTTGACGTGCCTGAATATACGGCAGACGTCGATGCTGTGGGCACGCTGCGGTTGCTTGAGGCAGTGCGCATTTGCGGTCTGGACAAGACTTGCCGCATTTATCAGGCGTCCACGTCAGAGCTGTTCGGCAAAGTGCAGGAGGTGCCTCAGCGGGAGACCACACCGTTCTATCCCCGCTCGCCGTATTCAGTGGCCAAGCTGTATGCTTTCTGGATTATGAAGAATTACCGTGAGTCTTACGGAATGTATTGCTGCAACGGAATCCTCTTCAATCATGAGAGTGAGCGCAGGGGAGAGAATTTCGTTACGCGCAAGATAACTCTTGCCGCCGCGCGCATAGCCCAGGGATATCAGGACAAGCTGTATCTGGGAAACCTTAACTCGTTGCGCGACTGGGGCTATGCGAAGGATTATGTCGAGTGTATGTGGCTTATACTGCAACAGCCGGAGCCGGAGGACTTTGTGATAGCAACCGGAGAGTATCACACCGTGCGTGAGTTTGCCACACTTGCATTCAAGGAGGTTGGAATAGAGCTTGAATGGCATGGAGAGGGACTCGATGAAAAAGGCATAGACAAGTCCACCGGCAAAGTGCTTGTGGAGGTCGATCCGAAATATTTCCGCCCGGCAGAGGTGGACCAGTTGCTCGGCGATCCGTCGAAGGCAAAAAATGTTTTGGGCTGGAATCCGCGCAAGACAAGTTTTGAGCAGCTGGTGAAACTCATGGTCAAGCATGACATTACCTTTGTGAAGAAGCTCTTCTTGAAAGCCCAAGTGGCAGAATAGGGAAAACAGACACAGGACCGCAGGTTTCATACCAAGCCTGCGGTTTTGACATTCAGAGGGCGCAGACGGCGGGTTTGCCTGACGCTTTTCGTACGGAAACTTACGTTAGCTGCCTGATTAATGCAAACAAACATAAAAGACATGGCTTTAGATAAACAATCGAAAATATACGTGGCTGGTCATCACGGGCTCGTGGGATCGGCCATCTGGAAAAATCTTGAGGGTAGGGGATATCGCAATCTTGTCGGGCGGACGCACAGTGAATTAGACCTGACAGACCAGCTGGCGGTAAGAAAATTCTTTGACGAAGAGCGTCCGGACGCGGTGGTGCTGGCCGCGGCTTTTGTCGGAGGCATTATGGCCAACTCGCTTTACCGGGCCGACTTCATAATGCAGAATATGAAAATACAGTGCAATGTGCTCAGTGAGTCATACGCTCATGGGGTGAAAAAGCTGCTGTTTCTCGGCTCGACGTGCATTTATCCGAAGAATGCTCCGCAGCCAATGCGTGAGGACGCATTGCTGACTTCGCCCCTTGAATATACCAACGAGGAGTATGCAATAGCAAAAATTGCAGGCCTGAAGATGTGCGAGAGCTACAATCTGCAGTATGGCACAAACTATATTGCCGTGATGCCAACGAATCTTTACGGGCCAAATGACAACTTCCATCTTGAGAACAGCCACGTGATGCCGGCCATGATGCGTAAGATTTACCTGGCAAAGCTGATTCACGATGGCAATTGGCAGGCGATAAGCCGCGACATGAGCAAGCGTCCGGTAGAAGGGGTGAATGGTGACCGCACACAAGATGAAATACTTGATGTGCTTGCGAAATACGGCATAAGCGACAACAAGGTGGTGCTGTGGGGAACGGGCAAGCCCCTGCGCGAGTTCTTGTGGAGCGAGGATATGGCGGACGCCAGCGTCCATGTGCTGCTCAATGTTGATTTTAAAGACATCATCGGAATCGAAAAATATTCGTCGGTATTCTATGGTGCCGCCACAGACGGGGCTGTTGACAGAGACAACAGCTGCGGGCGTGGCGGAGCGATCCCGTCGCTCGGCGAGATTCGCAATTGCCACATAAATGTAGGAACAGGCAAGGAACTGACCATTCGAGAGCTTGCCTCACTTGTTGCCAAGGCTGTAGGCTTTGGCGGAACAATTGTGTTTGACTCGTCAAAGCCAGACGGCACACCGCGCAAACTTATTGACGTCAGCAAGCTGCATTCTCTCGGATGGACACATAAGGTGGAAATCGACGAGGGGGTTAAACTGCTTTTCGATTGGTATAAAGAAAGTATCGCAAAATAAAATATGGCAGGAATAGACGCAATGACACTGAAAGCTCTTGATGCTCCGATATATGTTATTGACGAAACGCTGCTGAGAAATAATCTCAGTCTGATTGCAGATGTGGCAAAACGTGCCGGTGTTGAGATAATATTGGCATTCAAGGCTTTTGCGCTCTGGAAAACATTTCCGATATTTCGTGAGTATATCAGTTCGACAACAGCCAGCTCATTGGCGGAGGCACGGTTGGCTTTTGAGGAGTTTGGCGCTCCGGCGCACACTTTCTCACCTGCATATACAGATGCGGAGATAGGGGAGATAGCGCGTTGTTCAAGCCATATCACATTCAATTCCTTGTCTCAATATTCGCGTTACGTCACATACGTTAGAAGTGTTAGGCCGGATATAAAGTGCGGTCTGCGTGTAAATCCGGAATACTCAGAAGTCGGAACTGCCCTGTATAACCCTTGTGCCCCTGGAACGCGATTCGGTGTCACAGCGGACAAGCTCCCGGATGTCTTGCCAGACGGCATAAGCGGTTTTCATTGTCACTGCCATTGTGAAAGTGGGGCGGATGTGTTTGAGCGGACTTTGGCTCATATTGAAAATAAGTTCTCGCATTGGTTCCGGCAGCTGGATTGGATCAATTTCGGTGGAGGACATTTGATGACCCGTGAGGGTTATGATGTCGAGTTGCTTGTAAGCCTGCTTAAAGGATTTCATGCGCGTTATCCTAACTTGCGCATGATACTGGAGCCGGGAAGCGCATTCGCATGGCGCACAGGATGCCTTGTCTCGCATGTTGTTGATATTGTGGAAGACCATGGAATAAAGACAGCCATACTTGACGTCAGTTTTACGTGCCATATGCCGGACTGTCTCGAGATGCCTTATCAGCCTGAAGTGCGCAATGCGGTGATGAGACCTCTTAGTGAGGCGAATAAGCCGCGTACTTACAGATTAGGCGGAAACAGTTGCCTTGCAGGAGATTTTATCGGGTCGTGGCGATTTGAAAAAGCGCTGGAACCGGGTGATGAGATTATTTTTGAGGATATGCTGCACTACACGACGGTAAAAACCAATATGTTTAATGGCATCTCTCATCCGGCAATAGGACTGCTGCATGAGGACGGACGGCTTGAAATATTGCGCTGTTTTACATATGAAGATTATAAAAACAGGATGGATTGAGAAAATATTTCAAAAAAAGTCGCGAAAAATTTTGTGGGTTTGAAAAAAATGCCTACCTTTGCACCGCGTTAAGAGAAACGCTCCTCTGAAAAGCGGAGGAATTTAAAAGCGGAAATAGCTCAGTTGGTAGAGCACGACCTTGCCAAGGTCGGGGTCGCGGGTTCGAGTCCCGTTTTCCGCTCGACATATTGAACAAAGAGTGGCAACACTCCGTAGGAGGTTGTTGCAAGCCCAGGTGGCGGAATTGGTAGACGCGCACGTTTCAGGTGCGTGTGCCGCGAGGCGTGCAGGTTCGAGTCCTGTTCTGGGCACTCTTTTTTTTGTTGGAGAGGTGGCGGAATTGGTAGACGCGCTACTTTGAGGGGGTAGTGTTAATTGCGACGTGGGAGTTCGAGTCTCCTCCTCTTCACACAAGCTCAGGCGGAAATAGCTCAGTTGGTAGAGCACGACCTTGCCAAGGTCGGGGTCGCGGGTTCGAGTCCCGTTTTCCGCTCTTTTTTTTATTTCAAGAAAAACATCACTCCACTATGAATTTGTATTTGAGATATTTTGATAAAGAGACATTGGTGCATAATGTAGATGATGCGATAGATTTTCTTGCAGGCATAGATGAAATAGGAATGAATCCAATGCTGGAGGAAGACATTCGTGAGTATGCGGCAAGTGATGTGTTTTATCCCAAACGCTATAAGATACGTCCTCGGGTTTATTTCATAATTATAAAGACAGAGGCTGCGACAATGCTTGATTTCAAGGAAAAGCGCGCATTGCACACTCCGTCGTCGGCAAACGACCGTGACCGAATGGTTTCGCCGATAATCGCTCATTTGAATGAAGAGATGCCCGGATGGTATGAGGGCGTGATTGATTTCAAACGGGTGCTCCAGGTGCCTGGGACGGGTAAATACCAATACCGCGATACACACTTTGTGGCACAATGTAAGGCGATGTCTGGTCTTGATTGCTATAATAGAATTGTTGCCCATTTGCGGCAGCGTGTTGACAGCAGGAGCCAGTTCCCGTCAGCAAAAGGTAAGAATTTCAGATTCCGTTATTTGGGCCAGTGCAAGTAAGGCCTGAAGTCAATGTGGCGGGCATATTAAATTCATATTGTTATGAATAAGGTGATGCTGATTGGTAATGTTGGTAAGGAGCCTGAAGTGAGATATGTCGACCATGGCGTTGCTGTTGCAAGACTGTCTTTGGCAACAACAGAAAGGGGGTATGTGCTTCAAAACGGTACTCAGGTGCCCGACCGTACAGATTGGCATTATGTGATATTGTGGCGGAAACTGGCGGAAGTTGTTGAAAAATATGTCCACAAAGGTGACAAACTTTATATCGAAGGCCGTATCCGCTATACTTCTTATAGTGACAAGCACGGTGTAAAACACAATGCCACTGAGATTTGGGCAGAAAACATGGAAATGCTGAGTTCAAGACAGCGGCAGACATCAGTCGCTCCTGAACAGGCCGAACCACAGAATAAAGCGGATGGAAAAGAACCGTCGGCAGAAGGAACGGAAGGCTGTCCGTTTTAATGGTTGACGGTTGACAGTGTGGCGTAGCGGATTTTTGACGCTGGCTCTACAAGTTAATGGCAGATAGAATTCTGAAATCTCAGATGTTCTATCTGTTTTTGTGATTATTGCCTATGAGGATTTTGTGGTGCCGGTAATGGAAGAAGTCTTATTGGCTGTTAAAAAAACGTTCTGATTTTGTGGTTTATCCGATTTGGCGTATTTTTGCATATAAAAGAGATATA
This sequence comes from uncultured Prevotella sp., assembly GCA_944320305.1. Taxonomy (GTDB): domain Bacteria; phylum Bacteroidota; class Bacteroidia; order Bacteroidales; family Bacteroidaceae; genus Prevotella. The sequence goes on from CALUGW010000001.1 coordinate 161,910, forward strand.
ATTTAAATATGGAAATAAAGACAGCGGAGTTTACTTTAAGCTCTCCAAGAGAATCAATGTGTCCCAAAGATGACAAACCGGAATATGCATTCATCGGTAGGTCGAATGTGGGTAAGTCAAGTCTTATAAATATGCTGTGTGGGAATAAAAAACTGGCAAAAACATCGTCAACCCCGGGTAAAACTCTGCTGATAAATCATTTCATAATTAACCGTGAGTGGTATCTTGTGGACTTGCCAGGATATGGGTTTGCCAAACGGTCTAAGAAAGAGGTAGGCAGATTGGACCAGATGATTACCGGCTACATATTGCAACGGGAACAGCTTGTTAATGTTTTTGTTCTTGTGGATGCACGCCATGAGCCGCAGAAAATAGACCTCGAATTTATAAACTGGCTCGGCAGCAGCGGTATTCCGTTCTCAATTGTGTTTACAAAAGCTGATAAACTGTCAAAATCTCAATTATCGCTAAATGTGGAATTCTATAAGAAAAAACTAAGCGAGACATGGGAAGAAATACCGCCTGTGTTTGTGACATCGTCTCAAGATAAAACGGGGAAAGAAGAACTGCTTGATTATATTGACAGCATCAATAAATCATTGAAAAAAGAATAAGCGTATGGCAAAAGACACTACGTTTCTTGACGTACAAAACCTCTCAAAGTCGTTTGGCGCACTTCAGTTGTTCAAGGATATTAGTTTCAGTGTGGCTGAAGGCCAAAAGGTTGGACTGATTGCGAAAAATGGTTCGGGCAAGTCAACAATTCTTTCTATAGTTGCAGGCGAGGACAGTTGTGATGCAGGTGAAATAACTTTCCGCCGTGATTTGAAAGTCGGGTATCTTAAACAAGCTCCGATTTTTAATCCAGAAGAATCTGTATTGGACGCTTGTTTCAACCATCAGGGTGAGGAATCGAAAATATTGAAAGCCAAACAGATTTTGACACGTCTGAAAATCAAAGACCTCTCTCAGCCGATGGGTCAACTCAGTGGCGGGCAGCAGAAACGTGTGGCATTGGCCAATGTGCTTATAACGGATCCTGATTTTTTGATTCTTGACGAGCCGACCAATCATCTTGACTTGGAAATGATAGAATGGCTCGAAAAATTTCTTGCATCAGGAAACAAAACAGTGCTCATGGTCACGCACGACCGTTTTTTTCTTGACCGTGTTTGTTCTGTTATACTGGAACTTGATGATAAACAATTGTATTCTTACCGTGGGAATTATAGCTATTATCTTGAAAAACGGCAAGAACGCATAGATTCCCGGAGGGCAGAGATTGCACGGGCAAATAATTTGTACCGGAAAGAGTTGGAATGGATGAGAAGAATGCCACAGGCGCGTGGTCATAAGGCAAAATACAGAGAAGAAGCGTTTTATGAATTGGAACGGGTAGCGCGCCAGCAGGTGGAAGAGCGTCAGATGAAACTGAAGTCTTCAAATGTGTACATTGGAAGTAAGATTTTTGAGTGCCAGTATATTTCCAAAGCATGGTCACCGGATAAGGTTGTGATGAAAGATTTCTATTATAATTTTTCACGCTTTGAAAAAATGGGGATTGTTGGGAATAATGGTACTGGCAAATCTACTTTCATAAAAATGTTATTGGGGGCGGTACAGCCAGATTCAGGGCGAATAGTTATTGGAGACACTGTGAAGTTTGGCTATTTTTCGCAAGAAGGTCTCGCGTTTTCTGCCGACAAGAAAGTTATAGATGTTGTAAGGGATATTGCAGAGTACATTGATTTGGGCCGTGGACGCCACATGACTGCATCTCAGTTTCTTCAATATTTTTTGTTCACACCGGAACAGCAGTATAATTATGTGAGCAAATTAAGTGGAGGTGAGCGTCGCAAGCTGTATCTTTGCACTGTTCTTATGTGTAATCCAAACTTCCTGGTGCTTGATGAACCGACAAATGATCTTGACATTGTGACGCTTCAGATTCTTGAAGAATATCTTGCCGAGTTTCCCGGTTGCGTGATTGTTGTTAGCCATGACCGTTATTTTATGGATAAAGTGGTCGATCATTTGCTTGTTTTTAAAGGGGATGGGGTCATAAAGGATTTTCCTGGTAATTACACACAATATAGGGAATGGCAGGCTTTGGCGTCTGAAAATGAGATGACTAATAGCGACACAAACAAGTCTGTGCGGCGCAATGCTCATAAGATGTCAGATGGCAAGCGCAAAATGACTTATAAGGAGAAAATCGAGTTTGCAAGTCTGGAAAAAGAGATTGCCGAACTTGAAGAGGAGCAGAGGCAGCTGGAGGCTGACTTGTCAAGCGGTGTGCTGTCAACGGATGAAATTATGAAAAAGAGTTTTCGCTTCTCGGCTGTTAAAGAAGAAATTGACAGCAAAAGCATGAGGTGGCTTGAGTTGAGCGAGATAGGAAATTAAATCGTGTGTTACAATGGTTCAAAAATATCCGTCACATTTGCTTGAAAATGCAGTTGAGGAATTCTCCAAGCTGCCAGGCGTCGGCAGCAAAACTGCTTTAAGACTGGTTCTGCATTTGCTCAAGCGTACAACAGACGAGGTTGACCGTTTCACTGATGCGGTGAACAGGTTGCGCCATGAAGTTCGGCATTGTTCGATCTGTCACAATATAAGTGACACTGATGTCTGTCCGATTTGTTCTGACAACAGACGGGATACTACTGTAATATGTGTTGTTGAGAATGTGCAGGATATCATGGCAATCGAATCAACAATGCAGTACAGCGGGCTTTATCATGTGCTCGGTGGGGTTATTTCTCCAATGGATGGTGTGGGGCCAGGCGATATTGAAATAGATTCTCTTGTTAAACGTATAAAAAGCGGTGGTGTGAAAGAAGTTATTCTGGCTTTAAGTCCAACGATGGAAGGCGACACGACAAATTTTTATATTTCAAGAAAATTGGCATCGTTTGACGTTAAACTGACCGTTATTGCCCGTGGGGTGTCTGTCGGCGATGAGATTGAATATGCAGACGAGGTGACTTTGGGCAGATCGATTATAAACAGAACATTATTTGATGGAAAATAAAGTATGAGAAAGACGAGAAACATATTGATGACAGAATTTGTCGCATTTATTTCAATTGCCGTGTTTGTTGTGTCGTTGTATGAATGTGATATTCTTATTGGCGGAGTTTTGGCAGCAGAAAAAAACGCAGAGTTTGTTATTGCAGCGGTAATGGAATTGGTCACACTTGCTGCAATACCATTAACCTTGCGTATGTTCAAACTTTCGAATGTAAAGCGGTCTATAGGCAATACCGGTTCTTTGGGATTGTGCAAATGGGGGACTGTCAGGATTTTTCTCTTGGGACTTCCTCTTGTGCTTAATACCATTTTGTACTATTTGTTCATGTCCACCACGTTCGGATACATGGCAATAATAGTTCTGCTTTGCTTCCCGTTTATATTTCCGTCTATGGGGCGTTGCAATTATGAGGTTTCGATTTTGGGAAAACAGGAATGAAGCTGAGCGTAATTATTGTTAATTTCAACGTGAAATATTACGTTGAACAATGTCTGAACAGCCTGAACCGGGCGTTAAAAGGAATCGACAGCGAGATTTTTGTGGTTGACAATCATTCCAAAGATGATTCAGTCGGCTATATTACGCACCGTTTCCGCAATGTGACGGTTATTGATTGCAATCACAATCTGGGATTTGCCAGAGCCAACAATATTGCCATTCGCTGTTCTGAAGGAGAATATGTATTGCTGCTGAATCCGGATACAATTGTTTGTGAAGATACAATAGAAAAATGTATCGCTTTCATGGATACTCATCCTAAGGCGGGAGGGGCTGGAGTTCTGATGTTCAATCCAGACGGCACTTATGCTCCAGAATCGAGAAGAGGGTTGCCAACACCGCTCACTTCATTTTATAAGATGTCCGGCTTATGCTCCCGCTTTCCCAATAGTCGCACATTGGGGCGTTATTATATGGGATTCTTGCCATGGGACGAACCGGCAAAAATAGACATTGTGAGTGGCGCTTTTTGTCTGTTGCGCAGAAAAGCTCTCGATCAAATAGGCTGTCTTGACGAAGACTTTTTCATGTATGGCGAAGATATAGATTTGTCTTACAGGCTTTTAAAAGGAGGTTTTGACAATTGGTATCTGCCATATCCCATATTGCATTACAAAGGCGAAAGCACCCAAAAAACCTCATTCCGATATGTCCATGTGTTTTATCAGGCAATGCTTATATTCTTTAAGAAACATTACGGCCACTTAAGCTTTTGTATAACTTTGCCTATTAAAGCTGCTGTTTACGTAAAGGCTGCGGCTGCGCTTGTCAAGATGCAGTCATACAGACTCCGCAAGTCGTTGGGATTTACTTACAAACGGCACATTGACCCATGCTATTTGTTTGTGGGAAACAGCCAAATGATAGACAACTGCATGATTGTTGCAAAGCGCAAAGGGCTTGCTGCTTATTTCTTGTTTTGTGAAAGTTTGAATGCTGAAATTTTGACAAAACATATCTCAAACATGGAATTTAAAACGCCTGTTTGCATCGTTTTCGATACCGACACATTTTCCTATAAGCAGATATTGGAAACCATGTCGCGCATATCCGGAGCAAAAGTTGTATTGGGTACATACTCGTCGAAAACGCGGATTGTTATTACGCCTCGTGAAATCATCAAATGATATGGACATGGGATATTCTTCTATGGATATTAGACTGCGTGCAATGGAGCCAGAAGATTTGGACACGCTTTATAAAATAGAAAATGATATGGCATTGTGGGATGTCGGCATGACCAATGTGCCATATTCCCGTTATGCCCTGCACAATTATATGTCTGGCGTGTCAAATGATATTTATGCAGACCGTCAGGTCAGGTTGATTATTGAACGTAAAGATGGTGTGGTTGTCGGCATGGTTGATCTTGTCAATTTTGACCCAAGACACAAACGAGCGGAAATCGGTATTGTCATTGAGAAAAGATATCGCAGACAGGGATACGCCTCAATGACTCTCTCTTGTATGGCAGAATATTCCAAGTCAATCCTCCATCTTCATCAGCTGTATGTAATCGTTGATGCGTCAAATGTGGCATCTGTCAGTTTGTTCAAAAAGATGGGATATACCGCCACATCATATCTAAAAGAGTGGCTTTATGACGGGAGCAACTACCATGACGCGGTGCTAATGCAAGTTTTTTTCTGATTTTTCGTGGAAAAGTTTTGCCGGATGAAAATAATTTACTACCTTTGCACCCGCAAACAGAAAACAAACAGACTGGTGCGTTAGTTCAGTAGGTTAGAATGCCTGCCTGTCACGCAGGAGGTCACGAGTTCGAATCTCGTACGCACCGCTGGTTTTGGATGCGCAGAAAAGTTTTGACTGGTGCGTTAGTTCAGTAGGTTAGAATGCCTGCCTGTCACGCAGGAGGTCACGAGTTCGAATCTCGTACGCACCGCTGATATTAGGAGATTAAAGAAATAGGCCGGAGAGCAAATATGTTCTCCGGCCTATTCTTATGGATGAAAATGGATGAAAATGGATGAAAAGCACCGTTATTATTACAGTTTCTTTTATTTTTATCTGTAGTGCGGTGTTGTTATGAATTAAATTATTAATTTTGTATTCGATAGTACCGTTTCGAAGCATACCTGAATTGGATATGTTGTCGTGTCGGTGAATAGAGCTGTTAATTAATAATTTAAATTTATGTATAGAATACAAGCAAATCTGTCGGGTACCAGAAGCATTGAGATAAGCGTTGCTCATTTGCAGACAATCGCGAAATATCGGCTTTTCCACGATTTGATAGACAGCACCGGATATGTTGACGAGCAGGTGTTGGACAAGCTGAAGCTGAATGTGCGCTCAATTCTTGAAACCGGGAATGGCGGAGACAAGGATTTGTTGGATCTTTGTCTTGATGTCGTCTATCATCCCAATATGAAAAGCTTTGGACTTAAAAGACTAATTGAGCTTTTCACGGAATGGGAGATGTCAAACGCCTCGGCGTCAGGTGGCGAAAGCGAGGTTGAACAATAAACAGAGGTTATTTTGAAAAAGTTTGTCTGCAGTTGCTTGCGGACTGAGGGTTTATTAATTCCGTATGGAATACAGATTGTCAGATTTCCTTCCTACAACAAAAAAAGAAGTGGAGTTGAGAGGATGGAACGAGTTGGATGTCATACTGTTTTCGGGTGACGCTTATGTTGACCATCCGGCTTTTGGCGCGGCTGTCATCGGGCGTGTATTGGAACACGCCGGGTACAAAGTGGCTATAGTGCCTCAGCCAGATTGGCATGGCGACTATCGTGATTTCAAAAAACTTGGCCGTCCTCGCCTGTTCTTTGGTATTGCTCCTGGCTGTATGGACTCAATGGTCAACAAGTACACGGCAAACAAGCGTTTGCGTTCGGAAGACGCTTACAGTCCTGACGGCCGACATGACATGAGGCCGGAGCGACCTACAATTGTGTATTCGAGAATCTTGCGCGAGCTGTTTCCTGATGTGCCGATTGTCATTGGAGGGATAGAGGCGTCATTGCGCAGGCTGACTCATTATGACTACTGGAGCGACAGTCTGCACAAGTCTGTGCTTTGTGACAGTGGGGCTGATCTTTTGATTTACGGAATGGGCGAGAAGCCCGTTGTTGAGATTTGCCGTGAATTGGCCGGTGGTGTCGCTGTCAATGATGTTCTGTCAGTTCCGCAGACGGCGTATCTCTGTTCGGCAGAGAGTGTTCCGGGCGGGATTACTTCAGCGGATATTGTCTTGCACAGTCACCAGGAGTGCTTGCAGAATAAAAAAGCCCAGGCCGAAAACTTCCGCAAGATAGAAGTGGAATCCAACAGGCTTTGTCCGCAACGAATATTGCAAGAGGTTGACGGCAGATTTGTTGTCGTGAATCCGCCATACCAGCCAATGACCACAGAAGAGGTTGACGCGTCATACGACCTGCCATATACAAGATTGCCGCACCCCAAATATAAGGGGAAACGCATACCTGCTTATGACATGATAAAGCATTCCGTAAACATTCACCGCGGATGTTTCGGAGGCTGTGCCTTTTGTACCATATCGGCTCATCAGGGCAAATTCATCAGTAGCAGGTCTAAAAGAAGCATCCTGAACGAGGTTAGGCAGATTGTCAAAATGGATGATTTCCGGGGCTATTTGTCCGATCTTGGGGGGCCTTCGGCCAATATGTATGGCATGGGCGGACGTGACATGAGGCTGTGCTCCGAATGCCGGCGCCCCAGCTGCATCTGGCCTAAAGTGTGTAAGAATCTTGACACGGACCACTCGCGGCTGCTCGATGTGTATCATGCCGTTGACAATATGCCGGAAATTAAAAAGAGTTTCATTGGCAGCGGGGTGCGTTATGACTTGATGCTGCATAAAAGCGGGGATGAGACGACAGACCGTGCGGCTAGGCTTTACGCCGAGGAACTGATTGTGCGGCACGTCAGCGGACGCCTGAAAGTGGCTCCGGAGCACACTTCAGACAACGTGTTGAAGCTGATGCGCAAGCCGTCTTTCAGTTTGTTCAGGGAGTTTAAGTCTTTGTTTGACACCATAAACCGCAAGTGCGGGCTGAATCAGCAGATTATACCATATTTTATTAGCAGTCATCCCGGATGCCGTGAAGAAGACATGGCAGAACTGGCAGTGCAGACCAAAAGGTTGAATTTCCATCTGGAACAGGTGCAGGATTTCACTCCGACACCAATGACAGTGAGCACGGAGGCGTGGTACACAGGATTTCACCCGTACACCTTGGAGCCGGTCTTTAGCGCAAAAACTCAAAAGGAAAAACTGGCGCAGCGTGAATACTTCTTTTGGTATAAGCCGGAAGAACGCTATAAAATAGAAAGTTCGCTCAGGCGGATTGGGCGTCCGGATTTGATACAGGAATTGTGCCGCGGATCACGTTATGACCGGGCAGAGACAAAAAGAGAAGAAAAGCATGAGGATAATAGAGCAAAACGTTGTGGCGAAAAGTCTCAGCGTGGAGACCGAAGACGGCATCGCGGTCGCTGACAGCTTTGTGGCTGTGGTTGACGGCAGCACGAGCAAGACGCCGCGACGCATAATTCCCGGGATGACCAATGGCCGTTGCTGCATGAGCCTGGTTTGTGAGTTTGTCCGAAAGGCCTGCTGCGATATGTCATGCAAAGAGTTTTGCGAAGCTCTGACTGATTATGTCAGGAACAGATATTCAGCCGCTGATCTTGAGCGTCTTGGGGCGCATCCCGAGGACCGGCTGACTGCCAGTTGCGCGGTTTATAGCAGCAGGCGCCGCGAAGTATGGCTGATTGGTGATTGTCAGTGTATTGTGGACGGGTGCTTTTACGGCAATCCAAAACCCGACGAGGAGAAAATCGCTGAACGCAGGGCGGCCATAGCCATATCACTTATTGAGTCAGGGCGTGTCTCTGAGGATGAATTGCTTAAAGACGATATAGCCAGGAAAGCCATCTTGCCGCAGCTGGTTGAGAGTATGAGCGGACAGAATCTGGCGTATGCTGTTGTCGATGGTTTCCCGATACCGGCAGACAAGGTCAGGATAATACCAGTGCCAGATGGCAGAGAATGCGTTGTTTTGGCCACAGACGGTTATCCGTTTCTCAGGCCGACGCTTGCCGAGTCAGAGCTGATGCTTCAGAGGCAGCTTGACACAGACCCTCTTAACATCCGCTCGTTCAAGGCTACAAAGGGGATGGTTTGCGGCAATGTCTCTTTTGACGACCGCTCATATATACGTTTTATTCCGTAGTGCACTGCTTATGGCAGGCGGGATTCTACTTGATACGAAAAGCAAATGTTTGATATCGACAGACAGTAATCAATAAATTTATGCGTCAGAAAACCATTAGAATTACAAAAAGAAAATATATTCTTGGCTTTATAACGGCTGTGTTTGTGCTGGCCGTTGTGAGGTGTTTGTTCCCGGAGGTTGCCGGGCCGGCGGTAAGGCCGGGGGCGGTTGCCGCTTGCGACAGTATTGCCGCCGGGCCAGACAGCACGACTGTTGCGCGGGTTGCCGCCCGGTTTGTAAAGTCCGACGGTACTGCGGTCAAGCACAGAATTTTCAGTGTGCCGTCGTTTCGCAACACATTTCCAGACAACAATGACGTGCAGTTGCTTGCGGCCGAGCGCAATGGAGTGCCACCTGTGCAGAACAGGGCTGAGGCCGAAAAGCGCATGAAAGAGCTTGTCTATGTTGGCAGCAATCCTTTTTTCCACATCGACAGGCTTAGCAGCAGCATCCCTTATCTGGTGCCCAAGGCGTCCGTTTTGCTTCAAGACATTGGCAAGGCGTATTTCGACAGTCTCTTCATCAAGGGCATACCGCTGCACAAAATCATTGTAACGAGTGTGCTCAGAACAAAGGACGATGTGACCAAGCTGAGAACCCGCAACGGCAATGCCACAGAAAACAGCTGCCATCTGTATGGCACCACATTCGATATCTGCTATAACAGATATGTCACAGTGGAAGACCCTGACGGGCCGGTGCGGCGCGAAGTGCGCAACGACACGTTGAAATGGGTGTTGAGCGAGGTGCTTCGCGATTTCCGCGAGCAGGGCAGATGCTATATAAAATATGAGGTGAAGCAGGGCTGTTTCCACCTGACCGTGAACAAATAGCGTATGAGGCTGGCGGCTGTCTGGCCGCCGTGTGGCTGAGTTGCGTGGCACAAGTACCAGAAAAGCCCCGCCGGCATTGCCTGTTCAGGCGTGCCGGCGGGGCTTTCGGTTAATATTGGCTCTCAGGTCAGATAAATGCCACGGTCAGACCGGCCATGACAATGCTGACCATCGACATCAGTTTGATCAGAATGTTGAGTGACGGGCCCGACGTGTCTTTGAACGGGTCTCCGACAGTGTCGCCCACGATGGTGGCTTTATGGCACTCGGAGCCTTTCCCGCCAAAGTTCCCTTCCTCTACCATTTTCTTTGCATTGTCCCACGCGCCGCCGGAGTTGGCCATGAAGATGGCCAGGATGAAGCCGGTGGACAGACCGCCTACGAGCAGTCCCATGACGCCGCCGACGCCGAGAACAACACCAATGATGACCGGAATGATTATTGCCAGAATGCTCGGCAGTATCATTTCATGCTGGGCCGAGCGTGTGCTTATCTCAACGCAGCGTCCGTAGTCTGGTGTGGCTTTGCCTTCCAGTATGCCCTTTATCTCGCGGAACTGGCGTCTCACTTCGTTCACCATTGTCTGGGCGGCGCGGCCCACGGCTCCCATTGTCAGTCCGCAGAACAGGAAGGAGGCCATGCTGCCGATGAACGCCCCCACAAGCACTTTGGGATTCATGAGCGTTATCTGGAAGAAGTCCATGAAGTCTGTCATGTCTGCCGTGAGCGGATTAAACACATTGCCGGCGTTGTCGATGAAAGTGCGCCCCTCGTTCACGGCTCTTTGCATGGCTATTTTTATTTCCTCCACGTATGAAGCGAGCAGGGCGAGCGCAGTCAGTGCCGCGCTGCCGATGGCGAAGCCCTTGCCTGTGGCGGCTGTCGTGTTGCCCAGCGCGTCGAGCGCGTCTGTGCGGTGGCGCACGTCTTCGCCAAGGCCGCTCATCTCGGCGTTGCCTCCGGCGTTGTCGGCTATTGGGCCGTATGCGTCGGTGGCGAGCGTTATGCCCAGTGTTGAGAGCATTCCGACAGAGGCTATGCCGATGCCGTATAGCCCTTTTGATATGCTTGCCGCGCTCATGGACAGGTCAAAGTTGTTGGCGAACATATAGCTCAGCATGATTGCTCCGGAAATGGTCACGACAGGAATAAGTGTCGAGATCATGCCCGTGCCGATGCCTTTTATTATCACTGTGGCCGACCCGGTCTGCGCGGCCTCGGCGATTTTCCGTGTCGGTTTGTGGCTGTGGCTTGTGTAGTACTCCGTGCCCTGGCCTATGATCACGCCTGCTGCCAGTCCGGTGAGGACGGAGAGCGACAGGCCCATCCAGTTGTCTATGTCCAGAGCGTAGAGAATGCCGAATGTGGCGGCGGCGATGAGCACGGCGGCGGCGTTTGTCCCGGCACTCAGGGAGTGCAGCAGCTCTTTCATTCCGGCTCCGTCTTTTGTGCGCACCATGAATATGCCAATCAGCGAGAGGAAGATGCCCACGGCGGCGATGAGCATGGGGGCGATGACAGCCTTGAGCTGCATATCGGCATTGAGGGCGAACGCCGTGGCTCCGATTGCGGCTGTGCTGAGAATGCTTCCGCAGTAGCTTTCGTAGAGGTCGGCCCCCATTCCGGCCACGTCGCCCACGTTGTCGCCCACGTTGTCGGCGATTGTCGCCGGATTGCGCGGGTCGTCCTCGGGGATGTTGGCCTCCACCTTGCCCACGAGGTCGGCTCCCACATCGGCGGCCTTTGTGTAGATTCCGCCTCCTACGCGGGCAAACAGCGCCTGTGTCGATGCGCCCATGCCGAATGTCAGCATTGTGGTGGTGATTGTTACCAGGGCGGCGTGCTCGCCGCTGTAGAAGTGGTCGAGCACAATGAACCATATTGCGATGTCGAGCAGTCCGAGCCCAACGACCACAAGACCCATAACGGCTCCGCTTCTGAATGCTATTTTCAGACCTTTGTCAAGGCCCTTGCTGGCCGCGTTGGCAGTGCGGGCGGAGGCGTAGGTTGCCGTTTTCATGCCAAAGAAGCCGGCCAGGCCAGAGAACAGGCCGCCCGTGAGGAACGCGAAAGGCACCCAAGGGTTCTGCGCGTGCAGCACGTAGGCCATGAAAGCGAATACAAGCGCCAGCATGACGAATACGACGGCCACCACTTTGTATTGCTGTTTCAGGTAGGCCATGGCTCCGCGGCGCACGTGTCCGGCGATTTCTTTCATGCGCGGTGTGCCCTCGTCTTCTTTCATCATTTGGCGGAAGAAGTGCCACGCCATGGCGAGTGCGCACAGCGATGCGGCGGGAATAATCCAAAATACTGAAGGAATGTTCATCTCTGATAAATATTTTTTTATGTGTTTGTTATAGTCAAAAAAAGCACACGGAAAGATGTTTGTCATTCCGTGTGCTAATGTATTTAAGCCTCGTTGTCAAAGTCTGATATGTTGTCGGCCTCTTCGTCAGGGTCGCTTTCGATTTCGAATGTCGTGCGGTAGTTGTCTTCCGTAATGTCGTCGTCGCTGAAGTCGTCCGGCTCCACAGGCTCCTCGTCATCGTCGCTGAGTCTGTTGAAGTCGTCTTCAGATATCTCGTCATCGTTGGCTGTCTGTTGCAGTGTCAGTTTGGGCTTCTCCATCTCTGGTTTGGGCTTGGCGAAGATTGCCTCCACCCATGTGCCTTTGGGAATTTCCAGCACCTCAAAGCCGTCGGCCACTTTCTTGTCGTACATTCCGCCAGGCTTGTGCAGCCTGTCTTTGGGCAGGGTGGTTGTGGATATGTCGAATCCGCTCTCGATGATGTCTTTCAGGCTTTGTGACAGGGAGTCCCAGCCTCCGCCGAAGTTTCTGTCGAGAACTTCTATCAGTTTTGCGGCGGAAATGTGGTGTATGTTCTCATATGTGAGATCGGTCACACGCATTATAGGGCGCTTTTTTATGGCCCAGGTCTTCTTTGTGTTGTCGTCAATCCTGAATTGTCCTACTTTGAATCCTTGCTTTTCGTATTTCTTGTTCAATGCGGGAGAGTCCTCGCCAATCTCCTCTATGGTGAAAGCGCTGCGCATGATGTCTGTGTAGTGCGGCAGGTTGTCTTTGTAGTCAACGTCCTTGCCGATGTCGTCCATCATGCGGAAAATGTCGTTCTCCTGCAGGTCCCAAACGTTGTTTTTGTTCAGTGTCTTTAATGTTAGCGTCTTTTTTGCTGCTGGTTGTTTCATTCTCTCTTCACTGTATTGTTTTTTTTCGCTTGCAAATGTAAATACTTTATTTTGCTTGTACAAGTTTTTGCCGATAATTTTTGTTTCTTGATCTGTTTGCCAGGAGGCCGTGCGGCAGGGCTGTGGCGGAGGCGCTGCGGTGGCGGGCGGCGTCTTGTTTCATTGGCTGTGCGGCTGGTGGCAAGGCTTCGCGTGGCGGATTAGCCGGATGAATAAATATTGCAGGAAAATGAATGAATATACAATTTCCCCGTCAGGCGCGTCATTCGGTACGGCTGCGGAAACTGTGTTTTTGGGCAAATCGGATGTGCTTTGATAACGTGTTGATTGCCAGTGTGTTGCAAAATGGGTCGTTTTGCTCTCTGAAAAAGGCCATTTCGGCGTGCGAAATGGGCCATATTGGAATGCGAAAAGGGTCATATTGCAAAACGCAAAGCCTGTCTTTGATTTTTGATACGTTTTTTGCCGTGTATGGAAGCAGTTGGGGATGTGTTGCTGCAATGGCCGCAACTGAATATTTATGCGTTTGGGCAGATTGCGGCGACGGGAGACTCTGCCATTCTGTAGTCTTGGTGTCTGGCTGTTTTTATGTGGCAACGTGCGGCTGTTTCCAAATAAATTGCTACCTTTGTCTTCAAATATGTCACAGCCATTAGCAGAAAGACTCAGGCCGCGCAGCCTCGACGATTATGTCGGCCAGAAGCATTTGGTCGGCGAGGGGGCTGCGTTGCGCAAAATGATTGACGCCGGGCGGATTCCGTCATTTATATTGTGGGGGCCGCCGGGAGTGGGCAAGACCACTCTGGCGCAGATTATCGCCAACAAGCTCGAAACGCCGTTCTACACGCTCAGCGCCGTGACGAGCGGTGTGAGGGATGTGCGCGACGTGATAGAGAAAGCCGGCGCGGGGCGCTTTTTCAACGAGGCCTCGCCGATATTGTTCATCGACGAGATTCACCGGTTCAGCAAGTCGCAACAGGACTCGCTGCTCGGCGCAGTGGAAAAAGGTGTGGTGACTCTGATCGGGGCGACCACGGAGAATCCGTCGTTCGAGGTGATACGGCCTTTGCTCTCGCGCTGCCAGCTCTATGTGCTGAAGCCTCTGGAGCGCGGCGAGCTGCTGGAGCTGCTGCAGCGGGCGCTGACAAAAGACGTGGAGCTGAGCAAACGCGACATCGAGCTGCGCCAGACTGACGCGCTGCTGCGCTACAGCGGCGGCGACGCGCGCAAGCTGCTCAACATCCTCGAGCTTGTGGTTGAGGCCGCGCCGGAGGGAAAAGTGGTGATAACAGACAGCATGGTGGTGGACAGGCTGCAGCAGAATCCGCTGGCCTACGACAAGGACGGTGAGATGCACTATGACATCATCTCGGCTTTCATCAAGAGCATCAGAGGCAGCGACCCCGATGCCGCGCTCTATTGGCTGGCCCGGATGATTGAAGGCGGCGAGGACCCGAAGTTCATCGCGCGGCGTCTTGTAATCAGCGCGGCAGAGGACATCGGACTGGCAAACCCCAATGCCCTGCTGCTGGCCAATGCCGCGTTTGACGCCGTGGCCAAGATTGGCTGGCCCGAGGGGCGGATACCGCTGGCCGAGGCCACCGTCTATCTGGCCACGAGCGCCAAGAGCAATTCTGCTTATCTCGGCATTGACAAGGCGCTTGAGCTGGTGCGCAGGACCGGCAACCAGCCGGTGCCGCTCCACCTGCGCAACGCGCCCACAAAGCTGATGAAGGATCTGGGATATCACGACGGATACAAATATCCGCACGATTATCCGGGCCACTTCACCGCTCAGCAGTATATGCCCGACGGGATTGCCGGAGAGCGGCTGTGGCGCGCCCAGCACAATGCGCAGGAGGACAGGCTGGGGCAGCGCATGCGCGACTGCTGGGGCAAAAGATTTGAAGAATAACAATTATTTATTTGTAAGAAATGAAGATAGTGGTTTTGGACGGTTACGGGCTGAATCCCGGTGACTTGTCGTGGGATGCCTTGCAGGCTTTGGGTGATGTTGCGGTTTATCCGCGCACGGCGCAGGGGCAGCTGCTGGAACGGTGTGACGGCGCCGACGCGCTGCTTACGAACAAGGTGGTGATAGGAGCGGAGACAATGGACCGTCTCCCCGGACTGAAATATATCGGCGTTCTGGCCACAGGCTATAATGTTGTGGACACGGTTGCCGCCCGCCAGCGCGGCATTTGTGTTACGAACATTCCGGCATACAGCACTGACAGCGTGGCGCAGATGACGTTTGCCCATATTCTGAACATAACGAACAGGGTGGGGCACTACGCCGCACAGAACCGACAGGCGCGGTGGAGCGGCAGCGAGGACTTCTGTTATTGGGACACTCCGTTGCACGAACTTGCCGGAAAGACCATCGGCATTGTCGGCCTCGGAAACATAGGAATGAAGGTCGCGCGGATTGCCATGGAGTTCGGCATGGATGTTTTCGCCTGCACGAGCAAAAGCTCGGCCTCGCTGCCTTCTGGCATACAGAAGACCACGGTCGACGGATTGCTCGGAGTGAGCGACATACTGACCCTGCACTGCCCGCTTACGGACAATACCCGCGAGATGATAAACGCAGGCGCAATCAGGAAAATGAAGCGTGGCGCGATATTGATAAACACCGGACGCGGGCAGCTGGTCAATGAGGCAGACGTGGCTGCGGCACTGCGCGACGGACAGCTCGGCGGCTATGGGGCCGACGTGATGTGCAGTGAGCCGCCTGCGGCGGACAACCCGCTGTTCGGCGCTCCCAACGCTTTCATAACTCCTCATATTGCCTGGGCCACCTACGAGGCCAGGGCAAGGCTGATGGACATTGCTGTTGGGAACTTGAAAGCCTTCATCAGCGGGAAACCTATAAATGTTGTTGCCTGATGAATGACAGTGTGACAGTGTCAACAGTTCTGCAGGTGATCGAGTTTCTCGGCACCTTTGCTTTTGCAATATCAGGAATCAGGCACGCAGCGGCAAAGCATTTCGACTGGTTCGGCGGATATGTCTGCGGCATTGCTGTCGCCATCGGCGGCGGCACTATACGCGATGTCATGCTCGGCACGGTTCCGTTCTGGATGACCAATCCCATATATATCATCTGCACGGCTCTGGCTTTGTGCATGGTCATTGTGTTCTCAAAGCATATGGAGCGGCTGCAGAATGCCTGGTTTGTATTTGACACATTGGGGCTGGCGCTGTTTACAATCGCCGGCATCCAGAAGAGCCTTGACTTTGGACAGCCATTCTGGGTGGCTATAATCATGGGGTGTGTCACGGGGGCGGCCGGCGGAGTGATACGCGACATTCTGCTGAACAATGAGCCGGTGATACTGCGCAAGGAGATATATGCGCTGGCAAGTGTTGCGGGAGGTGTTGTCTATTGGGGATTGGCCGAGGCCGGTGTGGCGATACATTTCACGGTTCTGGCGAGCTTTGTCGTGACGTGTTTTATACGGTTTCTGGCAGTCAGGTTTCATGTGTCTCTGCCTTTGCTGAACGGTGACAGCGTTTCACAAGAAGATGAGGAGTCTTGATTTGCTGTTTTTCTGTTCTGAACCGGGGATTGGTCTCTGGATGATTATGCGTTTTTTGTCGGTGGCATCTCCTGTCTCCCTGTCGGGGGAAAGCCCTCCTGGCGGAGGTATGGCTGGCTACGTTGAGCCAAGACGGGAACGCAAGATGCCGATGGGGGCGCGTAGGCAGGCGAAGAGCGTGACAAAACACGACAGCATACGGTCGAACACACATGACAAATGACCGTAAAATCCGAACCGTGCGGTCTGGCGATTGGGGGCTTCATCCGAACTTTTTCCGGCTTTTGGTTGGGATTTGTTTCCGATACGGTTTCATTGCCGGAAAGGAGTGGGTGATTACCGTTCTTTTAAGAGTTTGTCAATCTCTTCAAATTGCTGTCCTTTATTTAATTTGAGATATATTCTATATAAAGCCGGCCCCCATTTCTTTCTCCCGTCAGGTGAGAGCTTGCGATATTTTTCGATGTAAGGAAGTGCCTTTTCATATAAAAGCAGAGTTGTACTGCGTTTTTTCTTGTTGTAATCTTTGGCCTTTTCGATAGCTCTGGCTTTGTTTAGATATGCGGTGCCGGCGTTATAGTATGCTTCAGGCAGTGAATCGTTTATGCTTATCAATGAGTCGCTGACAAGAATGCATTCGTCAAACCGCTCCATATTCAGGAGTACAGAAGATTTTGCAAACAGAAATAACGGATTGTCTTTGTCGGCGGCAAGAGCGGAGTCTGCCAGTGCCAGCGCATTGTCAAGTTTGTTGTTTGCGGTAAAGAAATCCATCAGATGGGAGAAGAAGTAAGGCGAGTTTCTGAATTGTCGGAATCCTGTGTTTAAGGTCTTGAGATAATTCGCTTCATCATTGAGCATTGAAAACGCCTCAGCGATGTAGATAAGCGTGGTTTTCTGTTTTGCGGAATCTTTTAAAGCTACGTCGGAATATTTTAGTGCCAGATTCGGGTCTTTGAGTTTAAAGCCACAATATGTCGCCCAGTATGCTGCTTCAATTATTTTTTTGTCTGTTGTCCAGAAGTTGTAATACGTGAATAAGGGCTGGTTGGCACAGTCAATGTATGTGTCAAAGAAAGAAAATGCCTCGTTGTAATTATTCTTGTGTATGTTGTATGTGCCTCCGAAAAACAAGTTCGGACGGTATCTGTTCAGCTCTGCTGCATTTTTTTTCCTGTATTCAAGTTTTATTTTACCGTTTTTGTCAGGCATGGCGTCTATCGAGTCTAATGACTCGTAAATTTTGAACATCTTTTTGGTGAGGCTGAAGAGTGATGCCGTGTCATATTGCTGTTTCAGGTAAAGTTTTTCATTGCCGGCTTCATATTGTTTCTGTACGGACTGATAAAGAAGCAAATAAATTTTTGGATTCTTTTTGTTTAAAGAATCCTTCAGCAAATCCATCAAGAGCTTCTCCGCCTTGTCAAGGTCCTTGCCGCTTTTTATATAAGACCGTGCTTGAGACATCTCCTTTCGTTGACCTCTCAAGCACGGTACAATAGTAAGCAAGAGAAGCGTTATTGTTATAAGCTTCCTTATCATTACTCAGAATTTATTTGTTGTTTCCCAGCAGTGCCTCCATTTCGGCTGATTTTGCTTTGTCGCCAAGCTGGTAGTATATTTGGTACAGAGGATAAGCCCAGTTGACTTTCTCACGATTCGGGTCAAGCTCTTTTGACTTCTCCAAATACACCTTTGCGTCAGCCAATATGGCCTTTACTTTGTTTGCATTCTCAACGGTAAGCTTGCCGGTGCTCTTGTCTGCAAGGCTGTCTTTAAGCTGGATTGCTTTTGAGTTAAGGCAGACTCCGGAATTGAAGATGACCTGAACAAATGTCGGATCGAGTTCTGCAGCTTTGTTGTATGATGCGACAGCGTCATCCCATTGGCCGGCGTTCATCTCGCACTCGCCCTTGAGAGCCCATGTCATTTTGTTGTTGGGATCCTTTGCAAGTTCCTCCTCGGTCCATTTCTTCATTTCTGCCTGACGGCCCGGCTTTGAATAATAGTCCATCAGGAGGTTGTAATAGCGCGACTCGCTAGGATATTGCGTGTGAAGATCCTTTATGGTTGCCAGATAAGCCAAAGAGTCCTCTTTCGTTTTGGCACCGTCTTTCTGTGCGAACAGAATTATGTCGCTGGCTTCTTTGGCTTTTGCTGAATCCTGAGCCGCAATTTTTGCATATTTTGTTGCTGTGGCATAGTCTTTCTGATTGTATGCGGCCAGACCTATATAATAGCAAACATCTGCGCGGTAGGGGTCATTCGAGAGATCGAGACCGGTGAACAAAGGTGATTCTGCGCTGTCAATGTACAATTTCCAGTCCTTTATGGCTTCTGCCACATTGTTGTGGTTATAAGCGTACAGACCGGCAGAAATCACGTAAGGACGAGACATCATGAATTTCTTTCCATTGGCTTCGCGGAAACGGATTTTTATTTTTCCTTTCTCATTTGGCTTGCTGTCGAATTCGTCACACTTCATAGCGGCTTCGAGTGCTGCCACCATTGCGTTGTGCATGGCTGCTGTATCATAAGGATTTGCGGTGTTGTTGGTTTTGTTTTCCAATTCCACTTGCTGTCCTTTCATGAAGAGCTGATACTGGATGTCGCTCATCAGGTTCCATGCCTCGGCCTTGTCTTCCGTCTGGTCTGAGGTCAGGGCAGGAGTTAATGTGGTGACAGCCGATTCCAGTTCTCCCTTGTCACATAACTTTTTGGCTTGCTTTACCAAATCGTCTTGAGCGAAAGCAGTTGTTGCTGCAACTGCCAACACTGCCAACATCATAACTTTTTTCATAACTGTATTAATTTAATTTGACAATCTTGTTTTTTCTTATATTGGGCTTTTGAGGAGATTTTGTTGTCAGTTGTCCGAATTTGGGCTGTCTTTGGCTTTGTCGGCGTCTGTCATGTTTTCTGGACTCAGGCCGGAGCCGTCGGCAATAGATTCGGTGGCATTGTCTCCATTTTCATTGTCAGCTTCTTCTACGACCTCATCATCGACCGCGCTCATGACTTTGCATACGCTGGCGATTGTGTCGTTCTTTTTTGTAAGGTTGATGAGTCTTACTCCTTGGGTGGCGCGGCCCATGACCCTGACGTCCGCCACTTTTAGACGAATGAGTATGCCGCTCTTGTTGATGATCATCAGGTCGTTGGCATTTGTCACAGCCTTAATGGCAACAAGACGGCCGGTCTTGTCTGTTATGCTCAGTGTCTTTACGCCTTTTGCGCCACGGCTGGTCTTGCGGTAGTCTGCAACTTCGCTTCGTTTGCCGTATCCTTTCTCACTCACAACCATTACGGTCTCTGTCTGTGGGTCATTTATGCAGACCATGCCGACAACCTCGTCATCGCCACCGTCAAGTTTCATTCCGCGCACACCTGTAGAAACGCGACCCATGGTGCGCACCTCGCTCTCGTTGAAGCGGATGGCCCGTCCGTTGCGGTTTGCCATTATTATCTCGTTGTTGCCGTTTGTCAGCCGAACTCCCACCACGCGGTCGTCATCAAGAATATTTATGGCTATGACTCCATTTGCTCTTGGGCGGCTGTAGGCTTCAAGGCAGGTCTTCTTGATTATTCCGTTCTTTGTGGCAAATACAACATAATGTGAGTTGAGGAATTCCTCGTCGTCAAACTTTTTGATTCTTAACACCGCATTGACGGCATCGTCTGCTTCGATGTTGAGAAGATTCTGTATGGCTCTGCCTTTGGCGTTCTTCGCACCCTCAGGAATCTCGTAGCACTTGAGCCAATAGCAACGGCCTTTCTGCGTGAAGAAGAGCAGGGTGTTATGCATTGTCGCGGGGTAGAGGTACTCTGTGAAATCGTTGTCGCGTGTGTTGGCTCCCTTACTGCCTACACCTCCACGGCTCTGCTCTCTGAACTCTGACAGTGCTGTGCGCTTGATGTAGCCAAGATGGCTGATTGTTATTACCACAGGGTCATCCGGATAAAAGTCTTCAGCGTTGAATTCTTCGCCGGAGTATCTGATTTCTGTCCTGCGCTCGTCGCCGTATTTTTCCTTGACTTCCTGAAGCTCGTCCTTTATTACTTTTTTGCAAAGCTCGGGGTCATCAAGTATTGCTTGCAAGTGCCGGATCAGGTTCTCAATGTCTTCATATTCTTTGTGCAGCTGTTCCATCTGCAGGCCTGTCAGTTGTCTGAGCCTCATGTCGACAATTGCTCTTGCCTGGACATCGTCAAAATTGAAACGTGTCTTGAGGTTCTCAACAGCCTCAAGCGGAGTCTTAGAGGAACGAATGATGTGTACAACCTCATCGATATTGTCGCAGGCCACAATGAGTGCCTCAAGTATATGGGCGCGTTCCTGTGCCTTTGCCAAGTCGAATTTCGTTCTCCGTATTGTCACATCGTGTCTGTGCTCAACAAAATGCCTGATGCAGTCTTTAAGCGTGAGGAGCTTTGGACGCCCTTTGACAAGAGCGATGCAATTCACTGAGAATGAACTTTGTAATGCGGTCATCTTGAATAATTTGTTCAAAATGACATTTGCGTTTGCGTCGCGTCTTACATCAACAACAATGCGCATTCCTTGGCGCCCTGACTCATCGTTGACATTGGTGATGCCGTCTATTTTCTTTTCTGTTGCAAGGTCTGCGATATATTTTACGAGGTCGGCCTTGTTTACACCATAAGGAATTTCTGTAACCACAATTTTATCGTGGCTTTCATCGCTTTCTATTTCTGCTTTCGCGCGCATTATTATTCGTCCGCGACCGGTCTCATAGGCATCTTTGACGCCTTGAATGCCGTAAATGTAAGCTCCTGTGGGGAAGTCTGGAGCCTTGATATATTGCATCAGACCGTCGGTGTCGATGTCCGGATTGTCGATGTATGCGCAGCATCCGTCAATGACTTCTCCGAGATTGTGCGTGGGAATGTTTGTCGCCATTCCCACGGCGATACCGTTTCCGCCGTTTACAAGCAGGTTGGGAATCTTTGTCGGCATGACGGTCGGTTCTGTCAGCGAATCGTCAAAGTTGTTTGTCATGTCGACAGTGTTCTTTTCGAGGTCGTCCATAATGTGCTCGCCCATCTTGGACAACCGGCACTCTGTATAACGCATGGCGGCCGGTGAGTCGCCATCCACTGAACCGAAATTGCCCTGGCCGTCTACCAGCGTATAGCGCATATTCCAGTCTTGAGCCATTCTGGCAAGTGCCCCATAAACAGAACTGTCTCCGTGCGGATGGTATTTTCCCAACACCTCGCCGACAACGCGGGCGCACTTCTTGTATGGCTTGTCGCTGGTGTTGCCAATGCCGAGCATACCATATAAAATGCGGCGGTGAACGGGCTTGAATCCGTCACGGACATCGGGAAGTGCTCTCGCAACAATGACTGACATGGAGTAGTCTATATACGAGGATTTCATTTCCTCCTCGATGTTGATTTTTATTATTCTGTCTTGGTCTATTGTTTGGTCCATCGATAATGTATTGACGTTAAATTATTCGTTTCTTAATCTTTTCTCTGTCTTGCTCGCGACTAACGCGTAAAATGGCAAGATGCCGTTTTAAGCCCCTTTTTAAGCCGATGGGGCTGTTTTGGCATTGTTTTCAGCTTTCAAAATTACTACATTTTATTTATATGGCAAAACATTTTAGCTTTTTTAGTCAACCGGCGAAAAATCTCTTTGACCAAAAAATGTTTGTTTCAAAATTCCGGCACGCCCTCTTTTTCATATTCATCCATTTGAAAAGTCCGTGCCTTGCAACATGAAAAAAGGCGCATCAAATATATCGCAATTTGATACACCCCAGTTTTATAGTTTGAAATGTCCGTTGTGTTGATTTTCAACAATTGCAGAACATCATTCTTTTTCTGTAAAAGATTTTGGGGAACTCATGCTTCTGTTATTCCGGCTTGTTCCCACTGCTTGACAATTGCTTTGACATCTTCTGCGGCAGTATGAGCGTCTATGTTGTATTCGCCTGTCAGCAGTGACACGAGGTCGCTCTCAGTAAACTCCTTGCCTTCAATGGCATTCCACAAAAAGGCGGCAGACTCGTTCATGCTTATTATTTTACTGAAATCGATGTTTTCTTTTCCTTCAGCGACAATGATGCGCTCCCCGCAAACATTGCGTAATTTAAAACCTGGTTTTGTTTTCATTTTATAAATATGTGTCTGTAAATAAATAATAAATATCTTCTTATCGGTCGAAAGCGCATCCACCACCAGGAGTATATGCGCCATTTTGCGCCTGATGTGAAGTCCGGTCTGCAATTTCCTTTGCGGTAGAATCCTATTGCCCGGCCCTTGATGTCTGTTAATCTACAGTACTCAGGAGAGGTGTTCCCGTCACCTAAAAGTGTGACGTTCTCGGTGTCTTTGATGCTTATGATACGGTGCAGGACAAATTTTCCTGGTGCCAATTCTGCCAAAACGACATCTCCGACAGTTATGTTTTCAGCATATTTCAGGATGGCCTTGTCGCGTCCGTCCTCAAGAAAAGGTCTCATGCTGAATCCTCGCAGCGGCAATGTTACAGTGTGCCCCTCATTTATTAGTTTTATTATTTCAGGCAGGAATACATAATTGGCAACCTGCTTGGTGTTTATCTTGCAATCGTTGAGTGGCATAAAATTGCTGCTGCGTCATCAGGGAGACAGTGGAGCGTGTATATCGGGGTTGTCTCGATGATGGCTGTTATTGAATTACAAATGTTGTCATAGATTGTGCTGTCCCATTTCATTGTTGAACAAGCCGGCAGTAAAGAGGCGAAAGCCTGTACCGGAG
The DNA here is from genome assembly GCA_944320305.1 of uncultured Prevotella sp. Classification (GTDB taxonomy): domain Bacteria; phylum Bacteroidota; class Bacteroidia; order Bacteroidales; family Bacteroidaceae; genus Prevotella. The sequence continues at coordinate 185,062 of CALUGW010000001.1, forward strand.
CAAGTCGTTCAATACTGTTGACAGGTGCTCTGGCAATTCTTGTTATAGCTCCTAAGGGCACGTCTATCGGCCTATAGCAGGGCGTTTTGCCGCTCCATGGCGATCCGAACAGCACAGGGCTGCCGTTGATGAGGCGGATTATGGGATTGTCGTCATTGATTAAATCTGTTCCAGGAATGTTTTTCAGCCACAAATTTGAGTGTGTGCTCTTGCCAGTTCCGCTTTTTGCGATAAAAGGGTAGGCCAGTCCGTTGTGTCTGACGCAAGAGGCGTGTACCAGCAATGCGCCTTTGAAACTTCCGCCAAAGGCGCAGATAAACATCAGGGAGTTGCTTAATCCGAAGGCCTGCATTTCTGTGGAACCTCGCAATGCGCATTGTGATTGCGTGAATCTTTGGTTTGTCTTTAGCAGGCAGCACTCATCACCATTTATGTTTTTTATAATGTACTGGTATCCTCCGTCTGCACGCTGATAGACAGCCGTTTTACCGTTGCCCGTGTCGAATTCTCCTATGAGTTCACATCTGTCAACATCGGGCTTCAGGCGATTGTCGACAGACAATGAGAACGTCGGCTCGGCATCTTTCTCTTGTGTCTCGAATGGTTTGAATGACGGCAATAACGAGGCGAGAGATTCGCAAGATGCATCATGAGAAACACTAAATACAAAACCGGCAATGCGGTAAGTCTTGTATTCTTTCATACGGAGTCAAACTGATAAATAAACTGTGCGGATGCTGATGCTGTCATTTGTTTCTACAATCCGCCGGATGTGGTTACAGACTCACCTTCATTGTAGCTCATGTCTATTGTCGCGAATTTAAAGTTTGAGTCGTTAATGAATCTGACATCATACATGCCCTTGCTCTTTTCAGTGTACAGGCGTTTCATTTTGAGGTATTTCTTTTCGGCGTCTTTTCTGTTCTTCCCATACATTACAAGGCAAGTCCTGTTCGGCATCTTCAGTTTGTCTGCAAGATAGTTTCGCAGTTGGTAAGAATAGTTCTCACGCCCCATGAGAAATTTGGAGCCGGAGTCAATCCATGCGCTGTCAACTTCCTGTATGTTTGTAAAATACACTATTGAGTCTGTGAATGATGCAGAAAAGCCGAACATATAAATACGCGGAACAACTTTGCCTTTGGCCATCAATTCTTCATTGTTGAACAATGACAGAAAGATTGCAAGGGCAAAAAAACATTTGAACACTTTCATGCTTTTGATAATACTTATTTTATTTTACTGTCCTAAATATGCTTTTAATATTTTGTTTTTTGTGCAGTTGCGCAAGCGCCTGATGGCTTTTTCTTTGATTTGTCTCACTCTTTCACGTGTCAGTCCGTATTTCGCGCCAATCTCATCCAGTGTCATTTCCTGCTGGTTTATGCCGAAGAAGGCCTCTATGACATTTCGCTCCCTCTCGTTCAGCTCCTTTAGTGCCGTGTTGATTTCAGAGCGCAGTGATTCCAAAACAAGCTCCTTGTCAGCCATTGGCGAGTCGCTGTTTACCAACACGTCCAGCAGGCTGTTGTCCTCTCCGTCTGCAAACGGTGCGTCTACGGAGACGTGGTGGTTGTTTATTTTCAGGGCGTCGTCAATTTTGTCCTCCGGCAGATCGACGGTCTCTGATATTTCTTCAATTGAAGGCCTGCGCTCATTCTCCTGTTCGAATTTGTTCAGTGCCTTGTTTATTTTGTTCACGGAGCCGACTTGGTTTAGCGGAAGACGCACCAGGCGGCTTTGCTCCGCGATGGCCTGTAGTATGCTCTGCCTGATCCACCATACAGCGTATGATATGAACTTAAAGCCTCTGGTCTCGTCAAATTTCTCCGCTGCTTTTATTAGGCCGACGTTGCCCTCGTTAATAAGGTCGGGCAGGCTCAATCCCTGATTCTGGTATTGCTTTGCCACCGACACGACAAACCGTAAGTTTGCTTTTGTCAGCTTTTCAAGAGCCTTGCGGTCGCCTTTCTTTATTCTTTGCGCGAGTTCAACCTCCTCTTCAACAGTGACAAGCTCTTCACGCCCTATCTCTTGAAGATATTTGTCAAGAGAGGCGCTTTCACGGTTGGTGATTGATTTGTTTATCTTGAGCTGTCTCATCAAAGGGGTGGTTTAGTATTTGCAAAGATACTGATTAATTTGAACAACTCAAAATCTTTTGGCTGTTTTTTTTGTTGCTTGTCTGTTATTTTTATTGTGCGGTTTCCTTATGATTTAAAAATAATTCAGGCCATTTGATTCCTTATTTCCTGCAACTGGAAGTGAGTGGAATCAAATGGCCTGTCGGGTGATTAATAAGCGAAGAGCGGATAGGTCTTCATCGTCTCGTTCACTTTTGAGCGGACTTTTGCTATTACCTCTTCGTTCTCATGGTCGTTCAGCACCTCCTCAATAAGGTCGGCAATGAGCACCATCAAGTCCTCCTTGGCGCCGCGTGTTGTTATTGCCGGTGTTCCGAGCCGTATTCCGCTGGTCTGGAAAGCGCTGCGGCTGTCGTATGGAACCATGTTCTTGTTGACGGTGATGTCGGCCGCTACAAGAGCTTTCTCAGCCATTTTTCCTGTCAGGTCGGGATATTTCGAACGCAGGTCCACAAGCATTGAGTGATTGTCCGTTCCGCCGCTGACGATTGTGAAGCCGCGCTTCATCAGTTCGTCGGCCAGCACCTTTGCGTTCTTCTGCACTTGTTTTGCCCATTCTTTGAACTCCGGCTGAAGCGCCTCGCCGAATGCGACGGCCTTTGCAGCTATTACATGCTCCAGAGGACCTCCCTGTTCTCCCGGGAATACGGCCGAATTCAGCAGCTGGCTCATCATTTTTGTTACGCCTTTAGGCGTTTTCAGGCCCCACGGATTTTCAAAGTCTTTGCCCATGAGGATTATGCCGCCGCGCGGGCCGCGCAGTGTCTTGTGGGTTGTAGATGTTACGATGTGGGCGTATTTTACCGGATTGTCCAGCAGTCCGGCGGCAATAAGTCCTGCCGGGTGTGCCATGTCAATCATCAGCAGTGCGCCAACTTTGTCGGCAATCTCGCGCATTCTCTTGTAGTCCCATTCGCGGCTGTAGGCCGATCCGCCGCCTATTATCAGCTTTGGCTTGTGCTCGATGGCAAGCTGTTCCATTTCGTCATAATCCACGCGGCCGGTCTCCTGGTTGAGGTTATAGCCCACGGCGTGGTAAAGAATGCCGGATGTGTTGACGGCCGAGCCGTGTGACAAGTGCCCGCCGTGAGCTAGGTTAAGCCCCAGGAACGTGTCGCCGGGATTGAGGACGGCCAGCAGCACGGCGGCGTTTGCCTGTGCTCCCGAGTGAGGCTGCACGTTGGCGTATTCCGCGCCGAACAGTTTGCACACCCTGTCTATTGCCAGCTGCTCCACCTGGTCCACCACCTCGCAGCCTCCATAGTAGCGCTTGCCGGGGTAGCCTTCGGCATATTTGTTGGTAAGATAGGATCCCATGGCCTCCATAACCTCGTCGCTGACGAAGTTTTCCGATGCGATCAGCTCCATTCCTTTTAGTTGGCGCTGGTGCTCTTTCTCTATCAGGTCAAACACCTCTTGATCTCTTTTCATTCTCGTTTGATTTAAATTTGTTTGTGTTCTGTCAATGTTCTCGTCCTGCAAATTATCATTGTGCCGGTCTGTGCCAATCTTTTTGCCCGCCGGGAATAACGGTGTCTTTCACACAGGTTTTGCCGGTGCTCACCGCCGTGCGGTGTCTGATTGTGGGTGCAAAGGTACGCAATATTGATTAATTTGCCGGTGTTGTCTGTTGAAAAACTTCACAGACATTTCATGCATACCTTAAATTATTGTTGTGGACAAAAGCTGCCGCTGTGTTTGTGTTCAATCTTTCGGCTTGAAGTTTCTGTCATACCAGTTCAACGTTGTCAATGTTTTGCTCTTTTTCGCAATAATGGCACTTCAGGATTCCTTTTTCTTTGTCAACAACATGAAAGAGTGTCTGCATTGGCTCGTTGTTGGTGATGCATTTCGGGTTGTTGCATTTCACGATTCCTCGCAGTTCGTCGGGCGTGGTGACGGTTTTCTTTTCCACCACCTCGTAGTTTCTGATAATGTTCAGGACAATATTTGGAGCCACTACCGACAGTCGTGAAATCTCTTCATCGGTGAAGAACTTGTCTTCCACTTTGATAATTCCCTTTCTGTCCAGTTTCTTCGATTTATAGTTGTATCCGATGGTCACCGGCGTTGTCAGTTCCTCAAGCTTCAGCAGGTTTGCCACCTGGTAGGTTTTTCCCGTCGGTATGTGGTCTATCACGGTGCCGTTTTTTATGGCGGCCACAAGCATTTCGTTTCTGTTCATCGCAGCTTTATATTATTGTGTTGTCGTTTTTCACGTCTTCGAGAGATATTCCTAACACGTCGCAGAATATTGCCTCGCGGGCATAAAGTCCGTTGCCGGCCTGCTGTATGTAGTATGCGTGCGGATTTGCGTCCACGCTGTAGTCAATCTCGTTGACCCTGGGCAGCGGGTGCAGTATTCTCATGTTTGGCTTGGCGCTGGCCAGCATTTCGTTTTTCAGTATGTACACGTTTTTCACCTGCTCATACTCCATCAGGTCAGAGAAGCGCTCCTTTTGCACTCTGGTCATGTAGAGTATGTCGGCATCGGCTATGGTGTCCTCGTTGAAGTCGGTGTGCTCTTCGAATCTGATGTTGTGCTCGTTGCAGTATATTTTATATTCGGCAGGCATTTCGAGCTCTTTCGGTGCGACAAAATGGAATGTGGGGTTGAAGTGCCTCATAGCCATGAGCAGCGAGTGGACGGTGCGTCCGTACTTCAGGTCTCCCACCAGGTAGATGTTCAGGTTTTCGAGTGTGCCCTGGGTCTTGTAGATAGAGTAGAGGTCGAGCATGCACTGAGAGGGGTGCTGGTGGGCCCCGTCGCCGGCGTTGACTATGGGCACAGGCGACACCTCGCTGGCATATTGCGCCGCGCCCTCGATGTAGTGGCGCATCACAATCACGTCCGCATAGTTGGCCACCATCAGTATGGTGTCCTTGAGAGTCTCGCCCTTTGTGCCGCTTGTCACTTTCGGGTCGGCGAAGCCGATTACGCGCGCCCCGAGGCGGTTGGCCGCCGTCTCGAAGCTCAGGCGGGTCCTTGTGGACGGCTCGAAAAACAGGGTGGCCACGACTTTGCCTTTCAGAATTTCCCTGTTGGGATGCTTTTCAAATTCGCCGGCCATCTCGATCATATAGAGAATTTTCTCTTTCGTGATGTCTGCGATAGTGACAAAATTATGTTTTTCCATCAGTGTGACAATATGTTTATATTTTGTTTCCGACCGCTAAGTTACACATATTTTCCGATTAACCTACGCTTCCGGGGCATAATTTCCACTTAATTTCTTCAATATGTAAGCGAAAATGGCTATTTTTGCACGCCTAATTTTTATTCTTCATTAATATTTCAGGCCAGATGAGAAAGTTCTTTATCGGATTTCTGTGGACTCTGCTTGTTGTGGGAGTGCTTTCCGCCGCAGCCGCTTTCACCGCCATAGCGCGGGGATGGATAGGCTATATGCCGCCGCTCGAGGACCTTCAGAACCCCATCGACCGCTTTGCCACGCAGGTGTATTCTGCCGACGGCAAGCTCATGGGCACGTGGAACTACAACAAGGAGAACCGCATCTGCGTTGACTACTCACAACTGGCGCCGTCGCTGGTGCAGGCGCTTATAGCCACAGAGGACGTCAGATTCTACGACCACTCGGGCATTGACTTCTACGCTCTCGGCCGCGCCGTGGTGAAGCGCGGGCTGCTCGGCCAGAAGAGCGCCGGCGGCGGATCCACCATAACCCAGCAGCTGGCCAAGCAGCTTTACTCCGGAACTGCCGCCAACGTTACCGAGCGGATGCTCCAGAAGCCGATAGAGTGGGTCATTGCGGTGCAGCTTGAGCGCAATTACACCAAGAACGAGATCATTGCGCTCTATCTGAACTACTTTGACTTCCTGCACAATGCGGTTGGCATAAAGACTGCCGCCAAGACATATTTCAATAAAGACCCGCGCAGTCTCACCGTGGCGGAGTCCGCCACGCTCATCGGCCTGTGCAAAAATCCGTCCTATTTCAATCCGGTGAGGCATCCTGAGCGTTGTCTTGAGCGGCGCAACGTGGTGCTCATGCAGATGCTCAAGGCGGGCTTTCTAACGCAGGCGCAGTATGACTCTACCGCTGCCGAGCCGCTCAAGCTCGACTTCCACGTGGCCGACCACAAGGATGGCGTCGCCACTTACTTCCGCGAGTTCCTCCGCCGCTATATGACAGAAAAGAAGCCCAGCCGTGCCGACTATCCCGTGTGGGCTGCGGCCAAGTTCTATGAGGACTCGCTGAACTGGGAGACAGACCCGCTGTGCGGCTGGTGCAACAAGAACCTCAAGAAAGACGGAAGCCCCTATAATGTTTACACCGACGGGCTGAAAGTCTATACCACCATAGACTCGCGGATGCAGGACTATGCCGAGCGCGCCCTCTTTGACCATGTGGCCAAGTTCCTGCAGCCGGCTTTCGACCGCGAGAACCGCGGCAAGTCGACAGCCCCGTTCTCAGGAAAGCTCACCACCGCAGAGGTGCGGCGTATACTCGGCCGCTCTGTGGCCCAGAGCGAGCGCTACCGCGCCATGAAGGATGCCGGCGCCACAGACGCTGAGATACGGAAGGCATTCCGCACGCCTGTGGAGATGACAGTCTTCACTTATCACGGCGACATAGATACCGTTATGACCCCGCTTGACTCAATCCGCTACTACAAGTCGTTCCTCAGGGCGGGATTTATGAGCATGAGTCCGGCGGATGGTGCGGTCAAGGCCTACGTGGGCGGCATGGATTTCGTCCACTTCAACTACGATATGTGTACCGGCGGACGCCGGCAGGTCGGCTCAACCATCAAGCCTTTCCTCTATTCGCTGGCCATGGAGAACGGCTTCTCTCCCTGCGACCTTGCGCCCAATGTGCAGCAGACCTACATTGTGGCCGGGCAGCCATGGACTCCGCGCAACTCCAGCCGTCGCCGCTACGGCGAGATGGTTACGCTGAAGTGGGGGCTGGCGCAGTCGAACAACTGGATATCGGCATGGCTTATGAGCCGCCTCAGCCCCCAGGCTTTTGTCACGCTGTTGCATGAGTATGGGGTGAAGAATCCCGACATTCATCCGTCCATGGCGCTTTGTCTTGGCCCGTGCGAGATTACTGTGGCCGAGATGGTGAGCGCTTACACCGCCTTCGTAAACCGTGGAATACGCTGCGCCCCTCTATACGTCACCCGCATTGAGGACAGTGAGGGCAATGTTGTGGCCCGCTTCCAGCCTCGCATGAACGAGGTGATCAGCGAGCAGAGCGCGGCCCGGATGCTCCATATGCTGCGCGGCGTTGTGGACGGCGGCACGGCCGGGCGTCTGCGCTTCCGCTACCATCTGAAAGGAGAGATTGGAGGCAAGACCGGCACCACCAACAACAATAGCGACGCATGGTTCATCGGGATTACTCCCGAGCTGGTAAGCGGAGTCTGGGTGGGCGGCGACGACCGCGACATCCACTTTGACACCATGGCCATGGGCCAGGGCGCCACAATGGCTCTGCCTGTCTGGGCATACTACATGAAGCGCGTGCTGGCCGACGAAGCCTTGGGCTACAGCGACACGGTCCGCTTCAGTCTGCCGCCGGGCTATGACCCATGCCGTGTCGCGGCCGACTCCATTGGCGCCAACGGCATCGATGAGGTTTTTGAGTGATGTCTGCGCCGGGGTGGTGTGGCGGTCTGGCTTTTAACAAATTGTGTGTTAAAAATGTTAAGACTATGCCTTGTAGCTAATGTTTTGGCTGTCAGTATGTTATGACACCTGCCGTTTTGCCTTGCGAAACAGGCCGTTTCAGAGCGTAAAACAGGCCGTTTCGCAAGGCAAAACGGCCTATATTGCAAGGCAAAACGGATGGTTCCTGAAAATGATGCGGTATGAGGTATTTTTAGTTGCGTATATGTAATTATCCTGAGCCGCTGGCAGCCGGTGGAAAATCTGTGGCTGGCTGCACGGTGCGGCTGTGGGGATAACTGACAAGAATATCTTTGGCGGATTTGCAGTTTCGCTTTTGGCACACAATTTGCAATGCTGATTGTGACAAAATAAAGAACAGAAACGTAAAACAAAATATCATGCAAACAGGTAATATCGGGGTTACAACCGAGAACATTTTCCCCGTCATTAAAAAGTTCCTTTATTCCGATCACGAGATTTTCCTCCGCGAGATGGTTTCCAATGCAGTTGACGCAACGCAGAAGCTGAAGACTCTTGCCGAGAGCGGCGACTTCAAAGGCGAGCTGGGCGATTTGACGGTTCGCGTCAGTGTTGACGAGAAGGCCGGCACAATCACCGTCAGCGACCGCGGAATCGGCATGACAGAAGAAGAGATAGACAAATACATTAATCAGATAGCTTTCTCAGGCGTAAACGATTTTCTTGAGAAATACAAGGACAATGCCAACAACATCATCGGCCATTTCGGGTTGGGCTTCTACTCTTCTTTTATGGTCAGCAAGAAAGTGGAGATAATAACACGAAGCTACAGAGACGGGGCAAAGGCCGTGAGATGGAGCTGCGACGGCAGTCCGGCATACGAGGTTGACGATGCGGAAAAAGAGGACAGGGGCAGCGACATTGTTCTTCATATAGACGATGACTGCAAGGAATTTCTGGAAAAACGCAGAATTCAGGAACTGCTCAACAAGTACTGCAAGTTCATGCCGGTGCCGGTTGCGTTCGGCAAAAAGACAGAATGGAAGGACGGCAAGGAGGTTGAGACAGCCGAAGACAACATAATAAATAATGTGGAGCCGCTGTGGACCAAGGCACCGAGCACTCTGAAGGATGAAGACTACAAGGCGTTCTATCGCACACTTTACCCGATGCAGGACGAGCCGTTGTTCTGGATTCACCTCAATGTTGACTATCCGTTCAACCTTACGGGAATTCTTTATTTCCCGAGGATAAAGTCGAATATAGACCTGCAGCGCAACAAAATCCAGCTGTATTGCAACCAGGTGTTTGTGACAGACCAAGTGGAAGGCATTGTGCCTGAGTTCCTGACGCTGCTGCACGGCGTGATTGACTCGCCGGACATCCCGCTCAATGTGAGCCGTTCCTACCTGCAGAGCGACCGCGACGTCAAGAAAATTTCGACATATATCACCAAGAAGGTGAGCGACCGCCTGCAGGGCATCTTTAAGGAAGACCGCAAGCAGTACGAAGAGAAGTGGGACGACCTGAAGCTGTTTATCAATTACGGAATGCTCAGCGAGGAGAGCTTCTACGACAGGGCTAAGGAATTCGCGCTGATGAAAGATACCGAGGGGAAGTATTTCACCTTTGACGAATACAGGACACTTATAAAGGACAACCAGACAGACAAGGACGGCCAGCTTGTTTATCTGTATGCGACAGACAAGGAGGAGCAGTACAGCTACATTGAGGCTGCCCGCCAGAAAGGCTACAGCGTGCTGCTGCTCGACGGCCAGCTCGACGTGCCGGTGATCTCGATGCTTGAGCAGAAGTTTGAGAAGAGCCGCTTTACCCGTGTTGACGGCGATGTGATTGACAGACTTGTGCCAAAGGAAGACGCAAAGAAGGGTGAAATCTCCGATGATGATTCTGACAATCTGTCATCAGTGTTCAGAAGTCAGCTCCCGAAGATTGACAAGGCGGAGTTTTATGTCGAGGTGCAGAGCCTCGGAGAGCAGGCCCAGCCCGTTGTCATCACCCAGAGCGAATATATGCGGAGGATGAAAGACATAAGCCGCTTCCAGTCGGGAATGGGCTTCTATGCGCAGATGCCAGACAGCTACAGCCTTGTGCTCAACACCGACCATCCGCTCATCAAGAAAGTGCTTGACGACTGCAACGCAAGCACCTCGGACGCTCTCAAGCCTGTGGTCAGCGAGCTGAAAGGGCAGCAGGCGCGCCTTGCCGCTTTGCACCAGAGCCAGTCAAAGAAAAAGGCGGAAGAGATTACGCAGGCTGAGAAAGACGATCTGACAAACACTGAGAAAGCTGTCAGCGAGCAGCGCGACAAGAAGAATGCCATCATTGCGGACTATGCGAAAGGCAACAGCATCGTGCACCAGCTCATCGATCTGGCGCTCCTGCAGAACGGAATGCTCAAGGGTGCGTCGCTCGACGCTTTCTTGAAGCGTTCTGTCGAACTGATAAAATAAAGAATAAAAGTTTTGGACGAAAGAATAGGGCTGGATTCCTCGCATGGAATTCAGCCCTTGTTGTTGCCTTTGTTTTTTGTCCCCTCAAATCTCTGATGCTATTGAACTCATTTAAACTTTTTCCGAAAAGAACCTCGGACTGAAGTCGCATAAAGTTTAAATGAGTTCATTTGAGCTTATTTTGTAAATCGGGAATGTATTTGCTTTTGTTGCGCGTTAGTTGTCTGACAGTTTCATACTGTCGCGGCGGCTGCGGAGAAAGAGCCGAAGACTCTGCAGCAAGCTTACGATGACGATGTAGACGAGCACCGTCTGCAGCGGGCCGGGGCTGACGCTGACGGTGGAGCAGGGCAGAGAGGCAACCAGACTGAGCGCGGAGTTGAGAAAGCCGGTGACGAAAGACAGGGCAGTGACCACGGCAGTGCCCGCCATCGGCAACGGCGAGAGGGCGAGCATGGCGGCGGAACCGTAGAGGATTACGGTGGCGGCGGGAATGACAAGGAAGTTGACTGGCAGCGACAACAGCGGCAGGCGGCCGAAATAGAGGGCGACGAGCGGCGATGTGCCGAGCTGTGCAAGGAGCGACACAGCAAACAGCTGCCACAGCCAGCCTGCGAGGCGGTGACTCTGCTGGAATTTGTAGGGCACGATGCCACACACGAATTTGAACACAACGATGAACGCCACAGCGGCGAATGAGAGCTGGAAGCCGATGTCGTAGAGCACAAGGGGATTGGCCGTCAGCAGTGCCACTGCAGCCAGGGCAAGAGTGTTGGCGGACAGGGGGCGGCGGCCTGTAAGTCCGACGATGGAGCAGACGCTGACCATGACGGCTGCACGCATGACCGACGGCGACAAGCCGACAAGGAAGACGTAAGCCCAGACGGCGAGCAGCAGCACGCTCTCACGGGCTGTGCGGAAACGCCGCCCAACGGCCATGAACGACAGCAGGGCATAAATGATGCCGAGGTGGAGGCCGGAAAGGGCTAGCACGTGGGAGGCGCCGGTGGCGGAGTAGGCGTCGAGGGTGTCGTCGGTGAGGGCGGTCTTGTCGCCCAGTGTCATGGCTGCCACTACGGCAAATGACTGGCCACCGAGGCCGAGGCTGCGGTAGCGGTCGAGTAGCGAACGGCGCAGCTTTATGGCGGCTATGCGCGTTCGGTCGGTTAGTGAAAGGCCATTGAGGCTGACGCGGTTGCCGTGCCAGTTGCGGTAGTAGATGAATGTGGTGGCTATTATGCCGCGGCTCTTGAGCCAGGTGGCATAATTGAAAGCTGAGCTGTGGAAGTTTCTTGGCTGCTCAAGGCTGGAGCTGACAGTGATGCCGTCGCCGGCGCGTAGCGACCGGTAGCGCATGGTGGCGGTGTCTTTGAGCAGTGATGCGCGCACTGTGTGTCCGCAGAGCGGGCCTGAGGCCACAATCATGTCGAAGCGCATGGTGCGCCCGCGCTCCACCGGCTGGCTGGTGATGACGGCATTGAAAGTGGTTTCGTCCTGTGGCAGCCTGACGGCCATGGCCCGCTCGGTGTTTGCCACGCGCGCCAGACCGAAGCAGAATGTGGCGGCGAGCAGCATCGCTGTCTGGAGCCGGGGGCGGCGCGGAACTGTGAATGCGGCTCCCAGTGCGGCCGCCGCCGCAGCGAGCGGCCACATGGGGGTGATGCCCGGGCAGAGAGCGTGGCCGAGATGGATGCCGCCGATGAGGCAGACGCACAGTGGCACTATTGGGTAGAGCTGGAACAGGCCGTGGCCGGAGTTCATATTTCCTTTCGGTGTGATGGGTTGGGATGTGGGTTAAAGTGAAAGAGCCGGGCAGCTTGTCCGCTGTCCGGCTCTTTTTCATGTCTTTGTCTTGCTGTGGTCTGGGCAGCTGTCGTTTATGGCTGTCAGAGCGAGGCGTCGGCAATCCACTGGTAAACGCAGCTGAACACGCCGAAGGCCACGATGCCGGCCGTGCAGAGGGCAAGGGCGAGCCTGGTGCCCCCGTCGCTGCGGAACGCCGGCAGGGGGGCGTCGGAGGGCTTGATGTACATGGCCTTGACGATAAGCAGGTAGTAGTAGAGGCTGGTGACAGTGTTGACCAGCGCTACGAACACCACGAAGTAGGCCCAGAAAGAGCCTTGTTCTGCCGCAGCCATGAACACAAAGAACTTGCTGAACATTCCGGCGAACGGCGGTATGCCCGCCAGCGAGAAGAGGGCGAGCGTCATGAGCAGCGTGAGCTTTGGGTTGGTGCGGTAGAAGCCGTCGTAGCAGCTCATCTTTGTGGTGCCGCCGCCGCGTGTCTCTACCACGTTGATGACGGTGAAGACGGCCATGTTGGCCACTACATATACAAGCACATAGTAGGTGAGCGCGGCCATGCCAAGTGCGCTGCCGCCAATGACGGCGAGCATGATGTAGCCTGCCTGCGAGATGGAGCTGAATGCCATGAAGCGCTTCAGCTCGGTCTGCCGGATGGCGAAGAGGTTGGCCACGGTGATGCTGAGCACAATGACAATATAGAGCAGATATTCCCAATACTCAATCATCGGGGCGAACACCTTGACGAGGATGGCCATGAGGGCGAAGGCTGCGGCACCTTTTGAGACTACGCTGAGATAGCCTGTGACGGGTGTGGGCGCGCCTTGGTAGGTGTCGGCGGTCCAGAAGTGGAACGGCACGAGCGAGAGCTTGAAGCCCAGTCCGCTGAAGAAGAACACCAGACCCATGACGGCCAGCGGCGTGTTGGCTATGACGGCGGCCACGTCGTCGAAGTAGAGTGTGCCGGCGGCGGCGTAGATGAACGATATGCCGTAGAGCATGACGCCGCTGGAGAAGGTGGCTGTGAGCACGAACTTGGCAGCTCCCTCGGCGGAGTTCTGGCGGAACTTGTCGAAAGCCACGAGGCATGCCATGGGCACGGAGGCCATCTCGAGTCCGAGGAAGAACATGAGGAAGTGGCCAGAGGACATCATCATGTACATTCCGAGCAGGGTGGAGGCCACGAGGGCGTAGAACTCTCCGGCACGGCGGCGGGTGTCTGTGCGCTCAAGCCACGGACGGGCCATGATGCAGACAACGAGTGTGCCTGCGGTGAGAATCACTTTCATGACGTTGGCTGCGGCCGTGGTGACGTAGATGCCGCCGAACGCGGTGGCGGGGGCGGCCCACAGGCATACTCCTGTCTGAACGACAAGGAGTGCGCACATCAGCAGATTCAGTGCAGACTGTTTCTTCCCTGTGCCGCGCATTATCATGTCGGCGAGGAAGACGATTATCAGGATGGCCACAAGCGTGGCCTCCGGTATCATGTTGAAAAACTGGCTGTAATTCATTTCGCTGCTGATTTTTTAGAAGTTAATTACGTTGAGGATGGGGCCTACGGCGTCTGTGATGACATTGCTGACCCAAAGCGGGGCTATGCCGAGGCCTGCCACGCAGAAGATGAGGCAGCAGACGGCCACACGCTCGTCCCAAGTGGCGTCTGTAAGCTCAAGATAGTGTGGGTCGGCCACTTTCTGATAGAGAATCTTGCCGACAACGCGCAGGATATAGACTGCCGTGATGACAATCGATGTGCAGGCTATGATGGTGGCGGTGCGGCGGAAAGTGTCTGCATTCTCAAACGAGCCTACGAAGATGTTCATCTCTGCCACGAAGCCGGAGAAGCCGGGCAGACCGAGATTGGCCAAACCGGCTATGACGTAGCCGACGCTGAGGAACGGCATTATCTTCATCAGACCGCCCAGCTTGCGCACGTCACGTGTGTGGGTACGGCCATAAATCATGCCGATGAGGGCGAAGAAAAGTGCCGTCATCAGTCCGTGTGAGAGCATCTGAAGGATGGCGCCCGTGCAGGCGGTCTTGGTCATCATCAGCAGGGCGAAGAGCACCAGGCCGCAGTGTGACACAGAGGAGTAGGCATTGATGTACTTCAGGTCTGTCTGCACGCAGGCAGAGAACGCTCCGTAGACCACAGAGATGGTGGTGAGGATGAGGAATATCCATGCCAGATCCTGGGCTGCGGCGGGCAGCAGGAACATTGCCACGCGGAAGCATCCGTAGCCTCCGAGCTTCATGAGCACTCCGGCATGGAGCATGGATACGGCTGTGGGCGCCGAGGCGTGGCCGTCGGGACTCCATGTGTGGAACGGGAACAAGGCTCCGAGCACTCCGAATCCGATGAAGATGAAGGGGAAGAAGATGTTCTGGATGTTGTGTGGTATGTGGTTGTCGGCGGCTATCTCCATGACGTTCATTGTGGTGGCGCCGTTGAAGAAGTAGATGCCGAGGATGCCGAGAATGAGCAGTGCCGAGCCTCCCATGAGCATCAGTGTGAGCTTCATGGCGGCGTACTCCTTGCGGCCGCTGCCCCACACACCGATGAGCAGGTACATGGGGATGAGGGCCACCTCGTAGAACATGAACATGGTGAACATGTCGATGCAGATGAAGAAGCCGAACACTCCGGTGGAAAGAAGCGTGAACCAGAGGAAGTACTCCTTGGTGAGAGGCTTGAGCTGCCATGAGGCGAACGTGCCTGTGAACACGATGATGCTCGACAGCAGGAGCATCACTACCGAAATGCCGTCAACGCCAACGGCGTAGGCGATGTTCAGAGGCTCAAACCATGTGACACTGTATGTGAACAACATCGCGTCGGTGTTGCCCGACTGGCGCGCCTGGATGAAAGCGACCGTAAGCCATACTGAGAGTGCAAGCAGGCAAGACGAACCGGCCACCATCACGCCGCGTACCTGATTGAGGTTGCGGGCAATCCACAACCCGAGCAACATCAGTGCAGGTATTACAACAAATAAACTTAATATACTCATTTTGTTACAGGATGCAAAGTAATACTAATGTTAAAGCTACTGTTCCGGTGATAAACCAAACGGCGTACTGGCGCACGTCGCCGCTCTGCCATGGGCGGATGGTCTCTCCGGCGGCATTGGCGCCCCATGCCATGAAATTGAACGTGCCGTCGATGACATGACGGTCGAACCAGGCTATTGGGGTTGAGACACAGCGGAAGATAATTTTGTGGGTGACAAACATCCACACTTCGTCAAGATAGAAGCGGCGGTAGGCTGCCTCGTGCAATTTCGGGAAACGCCGTGCGAGCATATCGGCCACGGGTGTCTCTTCGCCCTTGTACATGTAAGTTGCAAGCAGGATGCCAAGAATGGCGAGCACAGTGCTTGTTCCTGCGATGGCCCAATTGATATGGGTTCCGAAGCCGATGCCGTTGGCCGAGACGAACTCGCCGAACTCGAAGACGTGGAGCGTGCCGAAGATGCCCACAAGCATGGTAATGGCCGACAGCACGATGAGCGGCACGGTCATGGTCAGCGGTGCCTCATGGGGCTGGTGTGCTCCCTCAGCCTTGTGGGTCTCGTAGTAGCTCTTGCCCCAGAAGATTACATAGTAGAGGCGGAACATATAGAAAGCCGTCATAGTGGCGATGCCGCTCATAATCACGCCCATCACGGGGCTGAAGTTGTAGCAGGCCACGAGTATCTCGTCCTTGGAGCAGAAGCCTGAGAAGAACGGTATTCCGGAGATTGCAAGGCATGATATCAGGAATGTGACATGGGTGACGGGCATATACTTGCGCAGACCTCCCATATACATCTTCTCGTTGGAGTGCACGGCGTGGATGATGCAGCCTGCGCCGAGGAACAGGCAGGCCTTGAACATGGCGTGGGTGAACAGGTGGTACATACCGGCCATATAACCGAGGCCGTTGGCGTCGGCATATTCAACTGTTGCGTCAACACCGCCGGTCTCTCCGGGCATACAGACACCAAGTGCAACAAGCATGAAGCCTATCTGCGATATGGTGGAGAAGGCAAGTACGCGCTTGATGTCGCTCTGGCAGCAAGCCACGGCGGCTGCGTAGAAAGCTGTGAAAGCGGCGATGTAGGCCACCCAGTGCAGTGCCTGTGGGGCAAACTCAACAAAGAGCGGGAACAGACTTGCCACCAAATAAACACCGGCGACAACCATGGTCGCGGCGTGGATGAGAGCCGAGACCGGTGTGGGGCCTTCCATAGCGTCTGGCAGCCATATGTGCAACGGGAACATGGCTGACTTGCCTGCGCCACCGATGAACATGAGGAACAGTGCCATTGGCATTACCCATGCGGCACCGGCCACGTTCTGGTGAAGTTCGGGCATTGCGGTGAGGTCGTAGCTGAACGTTCCCACGTAGAAGCTGTAGAACAGAATACCGATGAGGAAGAACAGGTCTGCAAAGCGGGTTACAATGAACGCTTTTTTAGACGCGGCCACAGCCGAATGCAGCGGATAGTAGAATCCGATGAGCAGGTAGGAGCTGACGCCCACAAGCTCCCAGAACAGATACATCTGGAAGATATTAGTGGCGACAACCAGACCGAGCATCGACATTGTGAACAGCGACAGGAATGCGTAGTAGCGCTGGAATCCCTTTTCGCCGTGCATATAGCCGAACGAATAGATGTGAACCATGAAGCTGACGGTGGAAATCACAATCAGCATCATCACCGAGATGGGGGTGAGGCGGAAGCCGATGGTGAATGTGAGCAGTTCGGAGAACTTGATCCACACAAAGTCGAAAGCGGTGATTGTCGGGTACAGCCCGGTGGCTGCGTCGCGGCCCTCGACAAGGAAATACTGGATGGCGGTGTAGTAGCACAGCACGGTCACCACAGCAAGCGAGAATGTGCCGATAAGCCCCGCCACTTTATGCGACATCTTCATGCCGGCCAGGCCCAACAGTATGAACGACAGTGCCGGCAAAAGAAGTATCAGAAATACATAACTATAATCCATAACACACTTTAAAATTTCATGTTTTCAATACTGTTCACCTGATCGCTGTGGAAATTACGGTAAACATTGATTATTATCGCTATTGCCACTGCACTCTCTGCCGCGCTGACACCGATTGAGAACAGGGTCATGAAGAATCCCTCCAACTCTCCCGGGAACAGCAGGCGGTTGAATGCCGCGAAGTTGATGTCAACGGCGTTGAGCACAAGTTCAACGGAGATGAGCATGGCAATCAGATTGCGGCGCGTCACAAAACCGAAAACGCCGATAAAGAACAGCAGTGCGCTGAGCACAAAATAAGCTTCTACTGGTACCATATTGTTTATTTCTCCTTTTCTTTACGTGCAACAACAATGCCGCCAATAATGCAGGCGAGCAGGAATACAGAGATGAACTCGAATGGGAGCACATACTGGTATTTCTCGCTTCCGAGCAGAGCCATACCGATTTTCTCCATCGGCACCTCAGCGTCAGCAACGCTGCATGCCCTGTTGATGAACTCGTTCTTCAGAAGCACAAGCGCCACTGTGGCAAGTCCTACCAGAGAAATGATTCCGCCGAATACGACTCTACTACCCTTGATGTGCTCAACAAGCCCCTGAAGCGTTCGCTTGCTCACCAGCTGGATAGCGAAGATGTACATCATCGTGATGCCGCCGGCATAAATGCTGATTTGGGCTGCTCCGAGGAATGTGTAGTCGAGCAGGAAGTAGATGCCTGCCACACCGAGGAGAACGAACAGGAGGAACGTTGCTGCCCGCATGATACTCTTTGTGGCAACACACAATACGGCAGAACCGAGAATCACGACTGCCAGAATGCAAAACATTACTAAATTAGCCATTTTATAGAGTCCTCCTTTATTTGGTTGCAGTGTTAAACTTACCGATTGTCAGCGGCGCCCCGCCATCGAGAATGTTGGGCAGCGAGCTTTCATAGTGCTCTTTGTCAAGGTGGAGCACCAGCTTGTCGCGGTCGAACACGCTGTTCTCAAAATCGTTGGTGAACTCAATGGCGTCGAAGTTGCACGCATTCACACAGAGCTGGCAGAACATACAGTCGCCCAGATCGTATTGATAGTCCACCAGGTGGCGCTTCTTCTTTCCGTCCTCGGTGGTTATCATCTCTGATGTAATTTTGATTGTGCCGTTGGGGCAGGCCTTCTCGCAGAGTGTACATGCCACGCACTTCACCACATCATTCTCATCGCGCTTCATCACGAGGCGTCCGCGATGACGCTTGGCCACATGGAGCGTGGTCTTGCGGTTTTCCGGATATTGTTCGGTGCTTTTCTTCGTGAAATACTCTTTCAGGGTGACTCTCAGGCCTGTTGCCAGCGACTTGATGGCGTCACCGATTTCACCGAAATATGATTTGTTGTTTTCTTCCATTTTCTTATAAGATTTTTAGAAGTGCCACCCGAAGGCAACGACAATTGTCATAAGAACAAGGTTGAGCAGGCAGAGCGGCATGAGATACTTCCACTCCAGCTTCAGAATCTGGTCGATGCGCAGGCGCGGGTATGTCCAGCGGATCCACATCAGCAGCCATACGATTGCGAATGTCTTGCCGAGGAACCAGACGATGCCGGGGATGTAGTCCATCACGGTGTCGAAAGCCTCGATGCCGATGTTCACCGGTGCCCATCCGCCGAGGAACACCGTTGTGGCGATGCCTGCTATTACGAACAGGTTGAGGTATTCAGCCAGATAATAGAATCCGAAGCCCATCCCGCTGTATTCCGTGTGGTAGCCGGCAGTAAGCTCGCTCTCAGCCTCGGCCAGGTCGAACGGGCCGCGGTTGGCCTCGGCGTTGCCTGCGACGAGGAACACCAGAAAAGCTATGATTGCCGGGATGTGGCCTTGGAATATGAGCCAGTTCCATGGGCCTGTCTGTGCCTCAACAATTTCGGAAACCTGCATCGTGCCGGTCAGTATCACGGCGGTGATGAGGCAGAGGCCGAGCGACATCTCGTATGAAATGAGCTGCACGGCGCCGCGCATGGCCGAAACCACGCCATACTTGTTGTTGCTGCCCCATCCTGCAAGGAAGATGCCCAGCACTCCGATGCTTGACACGGCGGTGAGCAGGAAGATGCCCACGTTGAAGTTCAGAATCTCGGCACCCTTGTTCCATGGAAGGAATGAGAATGTGCCAACAGAAGCTATAATCACCAGGAACGGAGCCACGCAATAGAGCAGCTTGTCTGCCTTGTCTACGGCGAAAATCTCCTTGATGAGCATTTTCAGCACATCGGCGAACACCTGGAATATGCCCCACGGACCGACACGCATCGGGCCGAGGCGGCACTGGAAATAGGCGCAGACCTTGCGCTCCATGAATATCAAGACGATAGCCAGCATGGCGTAGGCCGCAAGGATGAGCACGCCAACCAGTATGCACTCGATAAGTATCGACCAGAAATCTCCCAGGCCAAGTGTCTGGCGCAGAAGATTGTCGAACCACGTTGTAACTATACTAAAATCAAACATCTCGTTAAAATGATGAGTTTAAAATACGAATTTGGAATTGGCGTGTCATCTGTCGATGTCGGGTATGACGAAGTCAAGTGCCGCACCGGTTGTGATGATGTCGGCCACTTTCTGTCCGCGGAGCATCTCGTCCATGGCGGCCACAAGGTTCAGACCCATGGGCTTCAGCTTCAGGCGGTAAGGCGACTTGTCGCCCCTTGAGTCAAGATACACTCCGATTTCGCCGCGGCTCCCCTCGCACGAGAAGAACCACTGTCCCTCCGGCACTTTGATGATCGGCTTCTGCTTGATGTAGAAGTCGCCCTCGGGAATGTTGTCTATAAGCTGTTCGATGATGCGCACACTCTGCTTCATCTCCTCGATACGTATGAGGTAGCGTCCCATCGAGTCGCACATTCCGTTTGTCACCTCGTCGAACTCCACATTGCCGTACATTGCGTAGGGATGGTTCTTGCGCACGTCGTTGTGCCAGTCGGAGGCGCGCCCCGACGCGCCCGACACACCGTAGCTTATGGCGTCGGCCTTCGACAGCGGCCCCACTTTCTTGAATCGGTTCTGCATTATCACATTGTCGCCGAACACGTCCATATATTCCTGGAACATCGGCTTGATGTAGCGGCACAGATCCTTCACGTTCTTCACGAAGTTCGGGTCGATGTCGTCCTGCAGTCCGCCTATGCGGTAGTAGTTCTGGATGAGTCGTCCGCCGGTGGTCTCCTCCATGGCGTTGAGCACGTGCTCGCGGTCGCGCATGGAGTAGAGGAATGCCGTCAGCGCTCCCAGGTCCTGTGCGCAGCAGCCAATGTAGAGCAGGTGGCTGTCCAGGCGCTGCAGCTCGTCCATGATGGTGCGGATGTACTGTATGCGGTCCGACAGCTCCACTCCCATGGCCTCCTCGATGACGCCGCACAGCGCGTGGCGGTTCATCATTGCGCTCAGGTAGTCCATACGGTCTGTCAGAGCCAGCGTCTGCGGGTAGGTGTACTTCTCGCACATCTTCTCTATTCCGCGGTGTATGTATCCGAAGTGGGGATAAATCTTCTTCACCGTCTCGCCGTCGAGTATTGTCTGCAGGCGGAGCACGCCATGGGTCGACGGGTGCTGCGGGCCGATGTTCACCACGAAGTCGTCGTCGGTGAAGAGCTTGCGCTGCTTTGCAGTCAGGTTGCCCTCGGCGTCGAGCGAGTATTCGCAGGTGTAGTCAGGCTCGTTGTCGTCTTCCAGCGTGTAGCGGTTGTTCTCCGGGCTCATGTCGTAGTCCTTGCGGAACGGATAGCCCACGAAGTCGCTGCGCAGGTAGAGGCGGCGCATATCGGGGTGGCCCAGAAACTTGATGCCGAAGAAGTCGAACACCTCGCGCTCCAGCAGTTCGGCCGACTTCCACAGTCTGCATACGGTCGGAATCACGTGGTCATCGCCGATCCTGCGTGCCATTTCTTTCACCGACACACGCTCGTGCGTCTCCGTGTTCTCCAGAATGTATATGCACCCGAGCCCTTCCTCACCGAAGTCCTCGCCGACGATAGTAACAAGGTAGTCAAAGTGTCTGTCGTTCTTCAGCTTTGCCATTTCGGCGGCAAAGCTGTTGTTGTCGAATACTAAGTTGTTCAGTTTCATATTCTTTCTTACCTTATTAATATGTTATTCAGTCAGGCCGTTCTTCGGGTCGAAGCCCTTGGGCACGTTTGTCACTACAATCGGCTTCATGGCCTCGCGGCGCTCCTCGGCGGTCTGCTTGTGGTTCACGCCGCCGAAGAACTTCTCAATCTTCACCTTGCGCTGCAGCTGCATCATGCCATACATGATGGCCTCAGGGCGCGGGGGGCATCCGGGAATGTAGACATCCACCGGCACAATCTCCGATATTCCGCGCACCACGTGGTAGCTGTCCTTGAACGGGCCGCCCGATATGGCGCAGCCGCCCACGGCCACCACATACTTCGGGTCGGCCATCTCGTCGTAGAGGCGCTTGAACACCGGCGCCATCTTGTGCGTTATCGTTCCGGCGCACATGATCAGGTCGGCCTGGCGCGGAGAGTTTCGCGTCACCTCGAAGCCGAAGCGGGCGAAGTCATAGCGGGCGCAGCCCACGGCCATGAACTCTATACCGCAGCAGCTCGTCGCGAATGTCAGCGACCACAGCGAGTTCGACCGGCCCCAGTTTATCACCTGGTCCAGCGACCCCAGCACAACGTTCGTTCCGCCGGCGTGCAGCTCGTCTGCAATCTTCTCCAGGCTCTCGTTGTCCTTGAACTCCCCGTAGGGAATGCTCTTGATAACCGGTTTTCTCACTTCCATTCCAACGCTCCTTTCCGCCAGGCGTAAGCCAGGCCAAATACCAATACCAGCAGGAAGAAACCGATGCTGCACAGAGCCATCGTTCCGAACTGCTTAACGACCACTGCCCAGGGGTAGAGGAACACTGTCTCGATGTCGAACATCAGGAACAGGATGGCGAAGAGATAGTAGCCCACGTGAACAGGAAGCCACGACGACCCCTTCGTGGGAATACCGCACTCAAACGGTTCACCCTTTACCGGATTGTACGAACGCGGTCCTATCAGCTTGGCCACGACATACGCGCCCACAACCAATACGACAGCCGTCAAGATAACGGTAATAAATAAAGTAGAATACATAAAAACTATAAAATATTACAAATTTGTACGCCTTAAGCGGTTGCAAAGTTAGTAAATTTATTGCAAAGGCATTATATTTAATGCAAAAATGTTTTTAATGAAACGATGATTTAACCCGGCGTTTTTGTTTTGTGAATGGCGTCAATGCCGCTGCGAAAGCCTCCACGGCTCTCCCTGTCATCCCGTTTTGCAAAGCGCAATCCGACCGCCCGGCAAACGCAAAAGCGGCGGCCATGCAGCAGTTCTCACGGACTGCGCGTGGCCGCCGTTTGTGGCTGTCACTGTAGGCTGTCCGTCGGCTGTCGTTCCGTCAATGTCTGTCGGTGTCAGCTCAATGATGTTGGGAATATCTTTCCATGTTTCAGCATTTTTATATGCTTCCAGCGAACCTGCCGGAACGTACAGGGTGTCAGGAACATTCTCATTACGACTAAATACATACTTTCCAAGTGTTGGCGGTATTGGGTTAAGAGATGTTACGGTTGTAATATATGAGCCAAAAATGAAACTCCCATTAAAAGCATAGTCTGCAATTTGGGTGACAGTTTTAGGAAGAACAACCGTTGTCAGGTTTCTACAAAGTTGAAATGCCGAACGTTCAATAGTTTCTACTCCGTCAAGAAGATTTAGGTATTCAATGTGGCTACATCCGCTGAAAGCTCGTTCTCCGACATTTCCTCCAACGGTTACATTTGTGAGGCTGTCGCAATATATGAAAGCATACTCTCCGACATTTGCCGCAGGACTGTTGATTGTTTTAACTCCACAGCAGGATGAGAAAGCACGTTCCTCTATTTCCAATAAAGTACACCGTCTATCGAAGCGAAGAATTTGTTGTCCTTGTCAACGTTTATTTCTTGTAAGTTATTGTATGAAGAGCTTTCAAGTCCGATTTTTTCTACCTTGTCAGAGATATTGATGGTTTTTAGGTTTGGCAAATTTGCAAGAATATACCAATTCTCAAGATTACATAATACGTTAACAACCTCAATATTGTTACAATTAGAAAAAATATCATTCCCAATTGTTGTTGTGTTTTCAGGAATGGTTATGCTTGTCAGGTTGTCACATCCATCGAATGCGTTGTCTCCAATCGTTGTTACGTTTTCAGGAATGGTGATGTTTGTCAGGTTGTTGCAACCAGAAAATGCATAGTTTCCAATCGTTGTTACGCTGCTCGGGATATTGACGTTAGTCAGATTGTTGCATCCAGAGAACGCGTAATTTTCAATAATTGTAACTGTTTCAAGAATAGTTGTAAGTTCTTTCTTGTTGGGTGCTCTCAATAAAGTTGTTATGGACTTGTTATAAAGAGCACCGTTGACAGATGTAAAATATATATTCCTTTCATCAACGTCGATTACATTTAGGCTACGGCAATAAGCGAACGCGCCTGCCCCAATCGTTGCTATGCTTTTCGGAATGGAAATGCTTGACAGAGTGCTCAGGCCAATGAATACACTATCTCCAATTTCTGTCACTTTATAACCATTTACTACTTCTTGGAATTGTTATGTCGTTAGACATATCATAACTTATTCCAGTCACTTCGCAGGTTTTCCCATCTTCCGAAATGATATTGTACCAAATGCCGTTCTCACCGAAGTCGTAAGCAGAAGCTGTCACTGTGGTCATCAGGCAAAGGGCAGATAGTGCGGCTGTTTTGATGGAATGTTTCATATTTACTCGTGTTTTAGTTATTTTTACTAATTATAGTGCACCTTGCAGCATTGATTTTTATAATCTTTGTGGAAGAACACATCTTATCGGGACTCTGTGTAGGAGCGCAAGGTGGCAGTATGCGGCTCAGCCGTGGTATGCGGCCAGCCGTTCCAGTGGGCTGCGCTCCACGGTGCCGAGGGTTATGCCCTCGGCCTCGGCAGCGTCAGACAGTTCGGCCGAGAAGTAGTAGCCCACGCTGCCTATGACGCCCACGGGCAGGTCGGGGCGGCGGTAGGGCGCCACGTGCAGGCGGAAGAAGCTGCGGAAGTTGTCGATGGCCAGCCGGCGCAGCTCGGGGCTGTCTATGTGGCGGTGGATGAAGCGGGTGAGCGAGGCCAGAAACCTGTTGGCCCCCGGCTCGCGGTAGACGCGCCTGATGATTTCGGCGGCGGTCAGGCCCGTCTCTTGGGCAAAGGCGTCGGCCAGCGCCTGCGGCAGCAGGCCGCGCAGCAGCGCTGCGGCGAAGCAACGGCCCAGCACGGCGCCGCTGCCCTCGTCGCCGAGGATGTAGCCCAGTGGTGGCGTGTTCTCCACAATGCTTTCACCGTTATAAAGGCAGGAGTTGCTGCCTGTGCCCAGAATGCAGGCAATGCCCCCGGAGCGGGCGCAGAGGGCGCGCGCCGCGCCGAGCAGGTCGCTGCCCACGCAGACTGTTCCGGCCTTGGCGAACACGCGGCGCAGCATCGTCTCCATCAGTGTGAGGCAGGCGTCGCGGCAGCCGCTGCCGTAGAAGTACACCTCGGCAGGCTCGGCGCCGCCCAGCTGGGGGCGCAGCTCGCCCGTAAGAATCTCGTATATCTCGCCCTCGCCCATGTGGAACGGGTTCATGCCCTGTGTGGCCATCAGCCTGACGGTTTGTCCGCCTTCGGTCAGGCACCAGTCGGTCTTGGTGCTTCCGCTGTCTGCTATCAGTTTCATCTGTTTTTCGGTGTGTTGAGTGCAAAGGTAGCTGTTCTTTCTGACATACTCAAAAATAGTCAGACTATTTTTTGTGTTCTCAGGCGCATATACGCATATACGCGGAGTCCGGCATCCGCGTGTGTGTTCACTGCCGCTTGTCTATATAGAGGCTGGACCCCGCGTCGGGGCGCGGGGTGACGTGGGAGACACAGTACTCATTAAAGAACGCAATTTGTCAAATTGCGGGTATTCAAATTAGAGAAAGTCTAAGGGCCAATTCGATTTTTAACACTTCTGAAACTGCTGAAATAGAAGCCGGGAGACTCCTGAAAGTATTTTATCTTGACAAAAATGCAGCCCCGCTTTGCGAAAAGGCCCATGTAGGAATGCAATATGGCCCATATTGCACTACGATATAGGCCATATTAGAACGCGAAAAGACCCTTCTTGCAGGGCAAAAAGGGCTGTTTTGGGGTTAAAAAGGGCTGTTTCAGGGGCTGATTTAGTTGCACAATCGAGCCAATTAGTCCAATAAGTCTAATCAGGCCAATCAGTTACGGTTGCACACCCGTGCTGCGCGTATTTGCGGCCGAAGAGCGGAGTGATTTCAAATACGCGAATTCCGAGAGGCTTTTCCAGGCGGAATTTAACAACTGCAAATATTTGTTGCCTGTCGGCGGGGCGGGCGTGTGTGCCGCAGCGGAGGCGAAGGCCGGCGCGGCGGCACTGCCTGGCGCCCCGCTGTGCTATTCGGCGCTGCCGCCTTCGGCGTAGTCTTTCCGGGTGAATGTGGCCTCATATAGCACCTTGCCCGGCTCCTTGGCCGAGCGGTAGGTGTAGGCGAAGTTGTAGCCTGCGTCCTTGTAGTCTTTCACCGATGTGGCGTTCTTGATCTCGTTGAGCAGCATGTTGCCGGCGTCGGAGTTTCTGAGCAGCTCCGCGTTGTCAGCCGCGCCGCTCAGGGTGTAGTGGTAGTGCAGGGTGTGTGTGGCGCGGTCGAACGTCAGGCTGTCTATTGTCATGTTCTGCCCGATGGGCGCGGGGCATTTCTTCCGGGTGTATTCCTCGGCCTCGCGGGCGCATTTGTCCTCGAGGCTCTCCTGGCAGGCGGCGCAAAAGGCTGCCGCCGCGGCCAGACATAACAGTGCTCTCTTCATTGCTGATGCTGGTTTTTGTCGGCAAAAGTAGTAAAAACACGGCAGAAACGGCGTTTTTTTGCTGTTAAAAGAATAAATGGCTGTTCAAAATAAACCTGTGCGACCACGTCATTCCCGGTCCTCACGCCCTTCCAGTCATTCTGTTTAAAGCGGAATGACAGGGAGGGCGCGTGGGTACCGCCTGTTGTGATTATTTGCGTGTCGTTGCCAGCGGAGCTGCGGCTGCAGGCGTCAGAGTGGGGGCGGCGCAGATTGTCTTTTTGTGTTTATTAACCATCGCGCGGATTGGTTTTGAGGCTAAATTAAGTACTTTTGCAGCTGTATGAGAATCGATATTATAACAGTTCTGCCCGAAATGCTTGAGGGATTCGTCAACGAGTCGATACTGGCAAGGGCACAAAAGAAGGGGCTTGCCGAGATACATCTGCATAATTTGCGCGACTACACCACCGACAAGTGGCGCCGCGTGGACGATTATCCCTATGGAGGCTTTGCCGGCATGGTGATGCAGTGCGAGCCGATAGACCGCGCGATCACGGCGCTGACGGCCGAGCGGAAGTATGATGAGGTGATTTACACCTCGCCCGACGGCGAGCGCTTCGACCAGCATGTGGCCAACGAGCTTTCGATGAAAGAGAACATGATAATCCTTTGCGGCCACTACAAAGGCATTGACCAGCGTGTGCGCGACCATCTGATAACCCGCGAGATAAGCATTGGCGACTACGTTCTTACGGGCGGCGAGCTTGCCGCGGCAGTGATGGCCGATGCCATTGTGAGGGTGGTGCCGGGCGTGATAGGCGACGAGCAGAGCGCCTTGTCAGACTGCTTTCAAGACGATATGCTCTCGGCCCCTGTCTACACGCGCCCTGCGGAATACAGGGGCTGGCGTGTGCCGGATGTGCTGCTGAGCGGCAACGAGGCCAAGATAAAGGAGTGGGAGATGGACCAGGCCATGGAGCGCACGCGCCGCCTGAGGCCCGACCTGCTGAAATAGGCTCACAGAATCCTTTTGCAGAACTCATCGCCGAGCCTGAAGCCTTCCTCGTAGAGGGCTTCCAGCTTGCGCGGGTCTTTCTCCATCCGCCCCACAACCACGGGCCGCTGCGGGCGGATGCAGCTTATCGTGCCCTCATCCTCCATGCGCTCCACCATCTCCAGCTGCCGGTTGTAAGCCGCGATGCGGCGGCTCAGCGCCACGCGCAGGCGTGGATAATTCTTATAGACGAACGGCGGCAGCCGGCGGTCGCGCCCCTTGTTGCGCCAGCCCCGGTTGCGCGTGGCTATCACCACGTTGTGCCTGTGGCCTGTCTCGATGGCTCTCAGCACTGGAATGCTGTCCACGATGCCTCCGTCGAGCATCGGCACGCCGTCCACCAAGGTCATTCTGCTCACGTACGGCAGGCTGCTGCTTGCCTTCACGATGTCAATCAGTCTCTTGCGGTCGCCGGAGCTTTCGCTAAGGTATTCGGGGCGGCCCGTAAGACAGTTTGTGGCCACCATCTCGAAAGTGGCGCCGCTGCCAAAAAAAACGTCATAGTCGTAGGGCACAATCTCGTTGGGAAAACGCTCGTAGAGCAGCTCCGGGTCGAAGATGCTGCCCCGGGTCACAAGGTTGCGCAGGCTTATGTAGTCGTACTTCACGAGCATGTCTATGTTTGACACGCGGGCGCGGCGCGGCTGGCGGCTCATGTAAGACAGGCCGTTGCACGCGCCGGCCGACACGGCCACCACGTAGTTGAAGTAAAGCTCATGCTTCATAAAAGCGTCGAGCACACCACTTGTGAACACCCCGCGCATGCCGCCGCCCTCAAGCACGAGTCCGCTGTTCCACACTGTCAGCATTTATAAACCCTCCTTGGAAATACTTTTTCCGCGCAAAGATACGTCATTTATATATAAATTTATGTACCTTTGCAACAATATTCACCCAATGAACAGTTAAAAAACATTCAGCAATGTTCAGCACAGAAACTTACACAAGGCGCCGCGCCGAGCTGAAGAGGCTTGTCGGCGGCGGTGTCATATTACTTTTTGGCAATAACGAGGCTCCGGCCAATTATCCGGCCAACGCATACGCGCCGTTCCGCCAGGACTCGTCGTTTGTCTATTATTTCGGCCTGCACCGCGACGGCCTGGTTGGAGTGATTGACGTTGACAACGACACCGAGACACTGGTCGGCGACGACATAAGCATTGAGGACATCGTCTGGTACGGTTCTGTTGACAGCGTAAGCGACATGGCGGCCAGAGCGGGAGTGGCGCATTCGGCGCCGTCGAAAGAGCTGCAGGCAGTCTGCGCGGAGGTCGTCCGGCGGCACCGCAAGATTCACTTCCTGCCGCCCTACCGCCACGACACCATGATACAGATCATGGATTTGCTCGGCATTCACCCCGGGCGCCAGCGCGAGGCGGCCTCGATGGAGCTGATAAAGGCCGTGGTGAGGATGCGCTCGGCTAAGGAGCCGCAGGAAATCGAGGCCATCGAGCGGGCCTGCGAGGTGGGCTACAAGATGCACACCGCCGCCATGCTTGCGGCCAAGCCCGGTGTGACGGAGCGCTTTGTGGGCGGAACGGTAGACGGAGTGGCCAATTCGCTCGCCTCTAAGGTGAGCTTTGCCACCATCTTCAGCCAGCACGGCGAGATAATGCACGGATGCCCGTCGGAAAACAAGCTCGAGGCCGGGCGTCTTGCCCTGTGCGACGCGGGATGCGAGCTTGACGACTACTGCTCCGACCACACCCGCACATACCCCGTGTCGGGCAGGTTCACCCAGCGTCAGCTGGAGATCTACAAGATTGTGGAGGAGTGCCACGACCTGACGCTCGGCCTCGCCCGGCCGGGTGTACGCTGGTTTGACGTCCACATGGACGTGTGCCGCCTGATGACCGACAGGCTCAAGGAGCTGGGGCTTATGCGCGGCGACACGGAGGAGGCCGTAAGGGCCGGGGCGCACGCCATGTTCCTTCCGCACGGACTCGGCCACATGATGGGGCTCGACGTGCACGACATGGAGGGTCTCGGCCAGCAGTATGTGGGCTTCGACGAGGAGACGCGCCCATCCACCCAGTTTGGCACAAACTGCCTTCGCATGGGCCGCAGGCTCGAGGAGGGCTTCGTCGTGACCGACGAGCCGGGCATATACTTCATTCCGGCTCTCATCGACGACTGGCGCGCCAGCGGGCATTGCCGCGAGTTCCTGAACTTTGACATGCTTGAGACATACAAGGACTTCGGCGGCATACGCATAGAAGACGACCTGCTCATAACCAAAGACGGATGCCGCTTCCTCGGCCAGACCCGCATACCATACCATCCGGCCGACCTGGAGACATTCCTGGCGACACGGTGAGAAAACAAAGAACATATTAAACTTTCAAACAGAACAAAAAAATAGATTATGAAGAAATTATTGACACTCGCGCTCGCCGCCATGACGGCCGCCGGCGCGACAGCGGCTGAGGAGAAGAAAGACTCCGCCAACGCCAACAAACCGGTGTTCACCACCATCAAGGCCAATCCCATCACCAGCATCAAGGACCAGAGCCGCAGCGGCACCTGCTGGGCCTATTCCACTCTGTCGTTCTTCGAGAGCGAGATTCTCAAGAAGACAGGCAAGACATACGACCTTTGCGAGAATTTCGTGGCGGCCAAGACTTATATGGACCGTGCCATTGCCACTGTGCGCACCCATGGCGACATATCATTCTCTCAGGGCGGCTCGTCTTACGACCCCCTCTACTGTGCTGTAAATTACGGTCTGATACCTGAGGGCATCATGCCTGCCCCCGGAACACCGCAGGGTGACTCGCTCAACAACTTCGACGAGTTCTTCCGCGGCATGACAGCCTATGTCGAGGCAATAGCCACAAGCAACGCGAAGAAGCTCACCCCGGTGTGGAAGAAAGGCGTGCAGGGCATCATTGACGCCTATCTTGGCGAGTGCCCCGAAGAGTTCACCTATGAGGGCAAGACCTATACACCGCAGACGTTTGCACAGAGCCTCGGTCTCAACTGGGACGACTATGTGAGCATCAGCAGCTTCACCCACCACCCGTTCTGGAAGACGTTCATC
Organism: uncultured Prevotella sp.; assembly: GCA_944320305.1. Classification (GTDB taxonomy): domain Bacteria; phylum Bacteroidota; class Bacteroidia; order Bacteroidales; family Bacteroidaceae; genus Prevotella. Next base: position 215,081 of record CALUGW010000001.1, read on the forward strand.
GTGGAGGTGCAGGACAACTGGCGCTGGAAGCCCAGCTACAACGTGCCCATGGACGACATGATGCGCATCATCGACAACGCCATCAGCGAGGGCTACACCGTGATGTGGGGCGGCGACGTGTCTGAGGACGGTTTCACACGCAAGGGGCTCGGCGTGGCCTATGACGCGGAGAAGGTGCGCGACCTCACCGGCAGCGACGCCGCCCGCTGGCTGCGCCTGTCTGCATCTGAGAAGAACAACAAGTTTGACTCGCTCGGAGTGAACGCGCCGGAGATTGTGCCCACACAGCAGATGCGCCAGGAGGCTTATGACAACTGGCAGACCACCGACGACCACGGAATGCACATCTATGGCGTGGCCAAGGACCAGAACGGACGTGAGTACTACATGGTGAAGAACTCATGGGGCGAATATGGCGACTACAAGGGCACATGGTATATGACAAAAGCTTTCGTGGCCTACAAGACCATTGACTTCATGGTGAACAAGAACGCCATACCGGCCGACATCCGCAAGAAGCTCGGCATCTGACAACCACGCCGTATGGCGCGGGAAAAGGAAACTGTAAAAAGGCAAAACAACAGGGAGTGCCGGTATCGCATATCAAGTGCGGGCCGGCACTCCCTCTTTATTTTAGATTCATATCAAAGGTTCGGTGGTGTGAACGTCCGGGTCTTCGACATATTGTGCGGACTTTGGACAAATTCTTTGGCGCATTCAGTATTCTTTCGCAATCTCGTCTGATATTTCTTTGAAGAAGTCGTGTTGTAGTATGCGTGTCAGGCGAATGAGCAAGTCCGTGTCTACGGCCTTGCGGTTGAATATGTCGTAGACGTTGTTGCGCCTACAGCTGAGCTGCTCGGCAAGCCAGTTCACTGTGTGCGCTTTGGGGTGCCTGTCGAATTCCGCCTTTATCATTTTTCCAATGTGAATCATACTTCCGTGTGTTGTTGGTTCTGTAAAGCCGCCCGCCCCCTTGCGGCAACACTGATGCAGGCATGAAAAAAGCGCAGGACGATGTTCAGTTTATCTTATCCGAGGCATCGCCAAACGCCCTTCCTGAAATAAACAGTCCACTCCCACGCCTTGATCGAATATCGATATTCCCTTGCCGGGAGTGGATATACGACAAGCCGAGGCGTCTTGTGACTGCTCTCTCCTTCAGGAAAATTTTGGCGAATTTCGGATAAAGGAAAAAGCAAAAACGCTTCTTTTCTATCATGTCTCGGACGGCCACCTAGGCGGTCGTCCGCTGCAAAGATACGCATAATATCTGATTTTGAGAGCGTCAAGGCCGATGTTTTTGTGCCCGATGTAATGTTTTGTTGGTCATTATGTATCATTATCTGTGCCGTTGTGTATTGTTGTTGCTTGCGTTTGCGCGCGTGTGGCAAATGAAATATGTGTTACCTTTGTGGGTGATAACGATATGTTGAATTTAAACTTAAACACGTATGCAAGAAGATTTACGAAAAGTGATGTTCCAGCCGGGATATTGCAATGGGTTTGATCCGGATTGGACAGAAGAGGAACGGCAAGAAGAGTATGAACGCACCCGCCGGCGCGAGGGTTGCTTCCACAAGTGGGTGGAAGAGCAGGACATCTGTCCGCAGACGGGAAACCCTTACACAAAAACGCTTGCCCTTGTTGAGGACGCCGATACGGGGCAGATGTACAAAGTTGAACCTGAGTTGATAACATTTGTAAAATAGAACAGACATGAAGATTTTTTCAAAACATTTTGCGGTGCTGGCGCTTTCGTTGCTGGCTTTCGACTATGCTGAGGCATATGATTTTGAGATAGAGGGCGTTAACTACAACATCATTTCGATGGAGGATAAGACTGTGGAGGTGGCGGCGGGCCAGCAAATGAGTCCAATCAGTGTGACCATACCAGAATTTGTTGTTTACAGAGCGAATATATATAAAGTGGTATCAATTGGTGATAATGCGTTCAAAGTCACCTACGGTTTGCATCATATAACAATTCCAAACAGTGTGAAATCAATTGGCAAATATGCATTTTTGAGACCCCTCTTGAGGATATAGACATTCCAGACAGCGTGCTTTCAATCGGTGAGTCTGCTTTCGAAGGCTGTCTGCTTGAGTCTGTTGACATTCCAAACAGTGTGATTTATTTAGGAACTGGTGCATTCAGTGGCTGTGAATCATTGAAATCCGTGTCTATCTCCAGCAGCTTGACATCAATTAATGGTGCAACATTCTATGATTGTAAGTCCTTGACGTCAGTCGATATTCCTGTTGGTGTGACGTCAATTGGAAATTCAGCATTCAGTGGTTGTAGTTCTCTTACTTCTGTAACAATTCCAGATGGTGTAAAGACGATTGAAAGAACTGCATTCTCTAATTGTAGTTCTCTTACTTCTGTAACAATCCCTGGTAGTGTAAAAACAATTGGAGGTGGCTTATTTGGTGATGGTGCATTTAGTGATTGTAGTTCCCTCGTTTCAGTAACAATCTCAGACGGTGTAATGACAATTGAAGAAAATGCATTCAGAAGATGCAGTTCTCTTACTTCGGTAACAATTCCAGGCAGTGTAAAGACAATAGAAGATTGTGCATTTGATGATTGCAGTTCTCTTACTTCAGTAACAATCCAAGACGGCGTAACGGAGATTTGGAATTATGCATTCAGAGGATGCAGCTCTCTTGACTCAGTAATAGTTCCTGAGAGTGTGACGCTGATTGGATCTGATGCGTTCTCATGTAAAAAAATTTATATGTGTTGTCAGATTCCGCCACTATCCGATGAATGGACTGATAGTATATATGAGAGCACGATTGTGTATGTGCCGTGTGGAACGCTTGACGCTTATAAGTCTGCTGAAGGATGGAAAGAGTTCCGAAACATACGGGAATGGGACGCTACGACCGGCGTAGAGATGCCTACGATAAGTGATGATGACGTCACTGTTGAGGCTGACGGCAGGCAGATAACGGTAAAGACCGACGGACGGAATGTGCGCGTGAGGGTGTACAGCGCCGGCGGGTCTATGGTCTATGACGGTGGCGAGGGAACATTCAGTGTTCCGGCACAAGGGCTCTATATTGTCCGTGCGGGCAACCATACGGAGAAACTGCTTGTGAAATAACAACGAATAGCTGATGGCAAATCTTTCTGACGAAGACCGGCTGATGTTCAGCCGCTTCATGGAATGGTTCAACGGGCTGAAGAACGACAAGGGCAACGGCAGCTTTAACTTTAAGGATAAGGTGTTTCAGGCTTTTCTGAATGCCAATGGTGTGAAGTTGTTGTTTCGTAAAAATGTTCCCAAGACGTTGCGTGGAGCGAATGTGGTGGCTTATAATCCACAACAATCTGCCGTTTACAATCTGGCAAGACACATCAGGAATGCGTTTGCCCATTCGATGATTGAGAAAAAGAAAGGGTGCTTCGTCATGCGTGATATTAAGAAGCAGAAAGGTCAGGCAGTGATTGTGACGATGCGTGGCAAGATTGCAGAAGATGTCATGCCGGATCTGCTCTCAGCAATACAAGCTAACAGGAAGGTTAAAAATAAAAAATGAGGTTGTCTTCAGGAGCCAATATAGAATCAAAAGGCCGGGAACGTTTGCTTTTACTCGCGTTCCCGGCCTTTTAATACAGTTTTCTTTGGTTTTGCAATTGGCTTATTTCTTGATGTTGGCCTCTTCGAGTCCGTAGCCGTACTTCTTGTCGGCGGCCTTGAGCAGGAAGGCGGTGACGAGCGAGAGCACGGCGATGGCGGTGAAGACGCACATGGGCAGGGTGTAGTCATAGACGTTTGTAACCACGCCGTCGGCGGAGGTCTGTTGGCCTGTGACGCACCATGTGTCGAGAATGTAGCCAATCAGGGCCGGCACTCCCCAGAGTCCTATGTTCTGGATGAAGAATATCAGAGAGTAGGCCGTGCCGAGCTGCTTGACGGGGAATATCTTTGCCACGCTGGGCCACATGGCCGAGGGCACGAGCGAGAAGGCAATGCCGAGCACAATCATCAGCGCGATGGCCACCCACGGGGCGTGGATGAAGGGCAAGGCGTAGATGCAGTGGACGCAGATGAGCATCAGTGCGCCGAGCACCATGATGGAGGCGGCGCGCCCTTGCTTATCAATCATTCCGCCGAAGACGGGCGTGAGGAACAGTGCGCCGAGGGCGGGCAGTCCGGCAAAGGTGCCGGCGATGGTCTCGCTCACGCCGTATTTCGTGACCATAAGCTCGGTGGCGAACTTCTGGAACGGGAACACGCACGAGTAGAACAGCACGCAGAGCACGGCTATGAGCCAGAAGCCGGGATTGCTGACCACGGCCACCACATCGCGGAACGAGAACTTGTCTTCTGCCGACGACTCGGCGGAGATTCTGACCTGGCGGTCGAGCTTGCGGTCCATGAAGGTGAAAGCGAGGAACGAGACGAAGCCGCCCAGCAGCAGGATGGCGCCGATGAACAGCGGCGTGTCAAGGTTCCAGGCGCGGGCCACGGGGATGGCCACGGCGTAGGCCACCTGAGAGCCGATGCGGGCCAGTGCCACCTGCACGCCCATGGCGAGGGCTAGCTCCTTGCCGCAGAACCACTTGGCGATGATCTTGCTGACGGTGATGCCCGCCACCTCGGCGCCGACGCCGAAGACGGAGTAGCCGGCAGAGGCCATGAGCACGTCGAGCTTGTAGCCGAAGAGCATCTCGCTGGTGCCGCCGTAGGCGGTTATGGCGACGTATTCGGCAGCCGTGCCGCCCACCATGAGCACGGTGGCGAGGATGCCGGTGAAGCGTATGCCGAAGCGGTCGAGGATTAGTCCGCCCCAGATGAGCATGAGCAGGAACACGTTGAGGAAGCTGTAGGCTCCGGTGAACATTCCGAACTCGCTGCTCGTCCAGCGGAGCTGACCTTCGAGCATACTCTTGAGCGGGGCCATGACATCGTTGACGTAGTAGGCGGCCATCATCGTGAAAGCCACGATGAACAGAGCCGACCAGCGTGCCCAAGCCTTGTCGTTGAGCCTGATTTGTGATGTTGTCATTGTTTGTATGTTTTTTGTTGTATGTTAAAGATATGTGGAGCTTTTGCCTTTATGCTCCGGCTTCTTATTTCTTGAGCCAGCGGTCGAGCCAGCCGAAGAACGTTCGCTGCCACAGCACGCCATTCTGAGGCTTGAGCACCCAGTGGTTCTCGTTGGGGAAGATGAGAAGCTCGGCTGGTATGCCGCGCATCCGTGCGGCGTTGAACGCGCCCATGCCCTGATTATAGTTTATGCGGTAGTCTTTCTCGCCGTGGATGCACAGTATCGGGGTGTCCCACCGGTCGACGAACTTGTGTGGCGAGTTGTCGTATGTATTCCGGGCGTTGGCCGGCAGCGGCTTGTTCCAATAAGCGCTCTCATACTCCCAGTTGCTGAACCACGCTTCCTCGGTGTCGGTGTACATCGACTCGAGGTTGAAGGCGCCATCGTGGGCGATGAAGCACTTGAAACGTTTGTCGTGATGGCCGGCCAGCCAGTAGACGCTGAAGCCGCCGAAACTGGCACCCACGGCACCGAGACGGTCTTTGTCTACGAAGGGCAGGTTCTGGGTGGCGTCATCTATGGCGGAGAGGTAGTCGCTCATGCAGAGTCCGGTCCAGTCGCCGCTGACGGCTTCGTTCCACGCCGAGCCGAAGCCGGGTAGTCCGCGCCTGTTGGGCGCCACTATCACATAACCGTTGGCCGCCATTATCTGGAAGTTCCAGCGGTAGCTCCACGACTGGCTCACGGGTGTTTGCGGCCCGCCCTCGCAGAAGAGCAGGGTGGGGTACTTCTTGCTCGGGTCGAAGTCTGAAGGCAGTATGATCCAGCAAAGCATATTCTTGCCGTCGGTGGTCTTGACCCAGCGCTGTTGTACCTTGCCAAGCGAGAGTTGGTCGAGAATGTGTTTGTTCTCGAATGTCAGCTGATCCACTTTGGTTTTGTCTGCATTCTTTCCCGGATCTATTACGAAAATGTCTGTCGGTGCAGACAGGCTCTGGCGCAAGGCTATGAGCTTCTTGCCGTCGTTGGCGGGCGAGAGCGCAACGTAGTCTGCCCATTCGTTGGTGATTTGTCTTACTTCGCCGTTGAGGTTTGTTTGCCAGACGCTGACGCAGCCGTGCCACACGCCGGTGAACGACAGGCTCCGTGAGTCTGCCTCCCAGCAGAAAACGTCAACATTGGAGTCGAAACTCTCGGTGACATATCGCTTGGTGCCGGTGGCGATGTCGTAGACGCAGAGGCGGTTGCGGTCGGCCTCATAGCCGTCGCGCGCCATGCTCTGCCACGCAATATATTTGCCGTCGGGCGAGAATTGCGGGTTTGTGTCATAGCCGGGATTGTTTTTGAGGTTCTCCGCGTTGTTCACGCTTTGCTCTTTCATTGAGCGCGTCGGGTCGGTGGCCACTGGTTTGTAGCTATCGGGCTTGCAGAGGCTTGCGGTCTGTTTGGTCTCGATGCTGTAAAGGTAGATGTCTGCGTCTGTAGAGGTGGCATACTGCACTCCGGTCTTCTTGCGGCTTGTATAGGCTATTGTCTTCGAGTCGGGGCTCCAGGCGAGCTGCTCTATGCCGCCGAACGGTGCCATAGGGCATTCGTAAGGCTCGCCTTTCATGATGTCCTCGCCTTCGGTGATGCCACTGGCGGTTACATCGGCCACAAATGGGTGGGGAATGCTTTCTACGTAGTGGTCCCAGTGGCGGTAGTTGAGGTCGGTGACAAGACGGCCTGTGGCGAGCGGAAGATCGACCGGATTCTTCTTGATAATGTCGTTATAGGGTATTGACTTTATGAGTATCACCTTTGTGCCGTCGGGTGAGAACTTGAAGCCCTCAATGGGAGTTGCGGATTTTGTCAGTTGCGTCCGCTCGCTGCCGTCGGCGTTCATGACCCATATCTGGCCGTCTCTGAGGTAGGCTATGCGCCGCCCGCCATTGATCCAAGCCGGGTCTGTCTCGTTGGCGGCGTCGGTGGTCAGCTGTCGGTTGTCTTTGCCGTTGGAACTGATGACGCAGATGACTTGGTGACCTTTGTTCTCTTTCACGCTGTAATATCCCACCTGATAGGCTATCTGCTTGCCGTCGGGTGAGGCAGTGGCAGTGGCGATGCGGCCCATGGCCCATAGTGTCTCAGGGGTCATGTGCTTGCTTTCGAGGTTGATGTTGTTCTTGCCAATCATGTTTGTGGCTGGAGTTTGTGCGCAGGCATTTGATGCAATCAGCGCAGCTGTTACTATTGTTAGAAGCTTTTTCATTGGTTTTAATTTTGTCTTATGTGGTGTTGCGGGGTGTAGTCCGTTTTGCTCTCAAACGTAAAATAATTATGGGAGCCGACAGACAGAGTGTTGTGCTTGTCGCACAGTATCTGTCTGTCGGCTCCCATTTGTTCATTGTGAAGATTCTGCTTCTGGCATTTTAAAGATGTAGAACTTTCATTTGTAGCTTTTCGGTCAATAAATGGAAGCTATTTTCTTTTCATCTGCTCACGCTGGCGCTGTATCTCTTGTGCCTGCTTCTGCATTTCTTCGAGCCTTGCGGCCAGGCCGCTGGCCTTCTTTGGGTTCTTCTGGTTTTCCTTATATCTGGCCTCCAGAATGGCAAGCAGCTTCTCGTCATTGGTGGTCTTGCGCAAAACCCACATTATTGCGGCGCTGAAGAAAAGCGAGATGAAGTAATAGAAATTGAGTCCGGCAGAGTAGTCGTTGAAGATGAAGAAGAACATCACGGGCATGAGATACATCATCCACTGCATCATCTTCATCTGCTCGGCCTGCTGACCCACCAGCTGGTCTCTCTGCTGGCGCATGCTCATTATGGAATAAAGCACGTTGGCAACGCAGAACAATATGCACGTGAGGCTCAGGTGGTCGCCGATGAGCCAGATGTTTCTGTTCCATTCAATAATGGGGTCATAGGTTGACAGGTCGCTGATCCACAGGAAACTTTCGCCGCGCAGCTGTATGGCGTTTGGCACAAAGTTGAACATGGCGATCCAGATAGGCATCTGTATGAGCACGGGCAAGCATCCGCTGAGCGGGCTGACGCCGTATTTTGCATACATGGCCATCATCGCCTGTTGCTTCATCATCTGGTCTTCTGGCTTGTCATACTGCTTTGTGGCCTCTTCGAGCTTCGGTCTCAGCACCCGCATCTTGGCAGAGCTCATGTAGCTCTTTTTCACAAGCGGGTATGTTATGACTTTGAGCAGCAGCGTGATGAGGATGAGGACGACGCCCATGTTGAATCCGAGTCCTGTCAGCCAGTCGAACACATAGAGCGTGAACCAGCGGTTGATGATGCGGAACAGAGGCCATCCGAGGTAAACAAGCTTTTGCAGGTCAAGCTCTTTGCCGCTTGTGCTCTCTTCCTCAACACTCTGCAACAGTCTGAAGTCATTGGGGCCTATGAACATTTCCAGTTCGGTGGGCTTTGCTCCGGTTGGGTCGAAGAAAGTCTTCAGCTTTGCCTCATATTGTTTGAGGTATCCGCTGCCTTTCTCCTGTGGCACGCTCGTCATCAGGGAATTTGCGGCAAAGTCGTCTTTTGAAATCAGCACTGCGCTGAAGAACTGGTTCTTGAAGGCCACCCAGTCAAGCTTCTCTTCAATCTTCTCGTCTTCTTCGGCCGATGTCTCGCTCAGATAGTCGGTGCCTCCGTTTTTCTCCTTATATGTTAGTGTTGCGTAACGGTTTTCAAAGGTGAAGCCCTTTTCCTGCTGACGGCACAAATCTGTCCACTCAATGTCCATCTCGTTGTAGTTCGGCGCGAACATCCCGCTTAGCCCTTTGGCCTGAACGGACATTTTGAGAAGGTAGTCCTTGCCAAGTGTGTAGTTGAGTACCAGTGCTCCGCCATTGGCGGCCTGTGCTGTCATTGTGACAGTGCTGTCTGTTATGTTTGACGGAGTGAAATACAAGTCGGCGGTGATGATGTTGTCTTCCTTGCCGGCCAGCATGAAGTTGAGGTTTTGCTCCTTTGTATCAAACAGTGTAACGTCAGAAGCTCCGTTGCGGTCTTTGAAATCAAGTATTTTGGCTTTTCTGACTACACCGCCTTTTGTGTTGAGCGTGAGTTCAACTTTATTGTTTTTCAGCACTATCTGCCGGTTGACTCCTGAAAGTGCCGCATGAAACATTGCAGTCGTGTCGCCCATCGCAGAAGCTGCGGCTTGGGCCTTTCTGGCGGCTTCGGCAGCTTTCTGTTCCTGTTCAACCCTTTGCTTCATCACGTTGGCAATAGAGTCTTGCCGTTGCATTTCCGCAAGCTGCTCTTCCGATGGTTGCACATACCAGGAGTAGCCGACCAACAGCAGGGCAATAAGAATGAACCCTATGGTTGTGTTCTTGTTCATAACGTTCTTTTTGCTTGTCTTGTTTGCTTTTGGCTGTTATTTTTTCTTGTTTGCTATTGCTGTTCTCACAAAATCCAGGAAAAGCGGGTGGGGTTTAAGCACTGTGCTCTGGTATTCCGGATGGAATTGGGTGCCAATGTACCATTTCAGAGAGGGTATTTCCACAATTTCCACAAGGTCACTTTCGGGATTGCGCCCGGTACACATCATTCCGTTCTTTTCAAACTCAGCCTGGAAGACATTATTGAATTCATAGCGGTGACGGTGGCGCTCCTGGATGTGCTCTTGTTTGTAGATGTCGAAGACCCTCGATCCTTGGCGTAACACACACTCGTAAGCTCCGAGGCGCATAGTTCCGCCAAGATTCGTTATGTCTTTTTGCTCTTCCATAATGTCAATCACGTTGTGCTCTGTCTTTTCGTCCATTTCACGGCTGTTGGCGTCTGCGTATCCAAGCACATTGCGTGCAAACTCTATTACCATCATTTGCATTCCGAGGCAAATACCGAATGTCGGTATGTTATGGGTTCTGGAATAATGTGCGGCAATGATTTTCCCCTCAATTCCACGCTGGCCAAATCCAGGACAGATGACGATACCGTCTTGTCCGTTCAGTTTTTCCGCAACGTTGTCTTCTGTAAGCTTCTCGGAATTGATGAATGTCAGCACTGTTTTATGGTCGTTGTAAGTGCCTGCCTGTGACAGACTTTCACGAATGCTCTTATAGGCATCCTGTAAGTCATATTTTCCGACAAGTCCGATGTGGACCTCTTCTGTGGCATTCTTGCGACGTTCGAGAAAGTTCCTCCATGGACCGAGCGTTGGCTTTTCTCCAATTTCCATTCCGAGCTTTCTCAGTATGGCTGAGTCAAGCCCTTGATTCAGCATGTTGACAGGCACCTCATATATTGAGGGCAGGTCTTCACTTTGCACGACACAGTCGAAATCAACATTGCAGAACGCTGCCACTTTCTTTAATATGGCTTCGTTGAGATGCTTTTCAGTTCTCAATACGAGCACGTCGGGCTGAATGCCGACGCTTTGCAGCTCTTTTACGGAATGCTGGGTTGGCTTGGTCTTTAATTCTCCGGCTGCTTTCAGATACGGAATGTACGTAAGATGCACGCAAACGGCGTTGCGTCCCATTTCCCATTTCATCTGCCTGATGGCCTCGAGGAACGGCATACTTTCGATGTCGCCGATAGTGCCGCCAATTTCTGTTATCACAAAGTCGTAATGTTTTTTCTCGCCTAACAGCTTTACATTGCGTTTGATCTCATTGGTTATGTGGGGCACCACCTGGATGGTCTTACCAAGATAGTCGCCGCGGCGTTCTTTATCTATTACGGCTTTGTATATTCTGCCTGTGGTGAGAGAATTCGCTTTTGTTGTCTGAATGCCGGTGAATCTCTCATAGTGACCGAGGTCGAGGTCTGTCTCCATTCCATCAACAGTCACGTAGCACTCTCCGTGTTCGTAGGGGTTGAGTGTTCCTGGGTCTATGTTGATGTATGGGTCAAACTTTTGAATTGTAATATTGTAGCCTCTGGCTTGAAGGAGTTTTCCTATTGAAGACGATATTATGCCTTTACCCAATGATGAGACAACACCGCCAGTGACGAAGATATACTTTGTTTCTGCCACGATAAAATATGTTTAAAGATTTATAATGCCTAAAATTATTGAACAAATTAAATACGTAACCGTCTTAACCAATGTGCAAAATTAGGAAAAAAAATGAATATGGCAAAAAAACGTCTTATAATTAACTCAGAGACTTGCATCTTTGAGCTTTTTTCAGTGGATGGGCCTCGTTTTTCATTTTAAATGCCTACCTTTGCATTTGTAGTTTATGCAGAATTGGATGACAAGAAAGTTCACAATATTAAATTGGTTTCGCAATGCGAGAGGAACGGTTGTGTTGTTGCTCGTTCTGTGCGCCTTTGTGCTTGATGCGTCGGCTCAGCGCCGTGCGGGGCTCAGACATTTTCGAGCAGACACATCTGCTGTCGTCCGGGCTTACACAGACTCTTTGGACACATATATTATAAAAAAGGATTCAATGGCGTTTCGTCGGGATTCGGCAGAAGACGTGAATCTTGACGCCAGGCTTTGCCGCTTGTTTTTGCCTCTCACGTTTTATCATTCTGTAGCGCCGGTTGCGTTTGGAGCTGATTCGATATCTGTCGGTGGGGATTCTCTTGCTCTTGTTGCAGACAGAGTGCTACTTGCGATTTATTCTAAGCGTCCGGATTTAATTGTCTGCACGGATGAAATCCTGAAGCAGTCCGGATCCATTCGCAATGATATTCTTGACGAGCCGTTGCGGCAGGAACTGGATTTGGTTGATCGCGTCGCTCCCGTTCCGGATGTCGCTCTGTTGGCCCCGACAGAGGTGATGCTCAAAAAACCGAATTTCTGGACATTCGGTGGTGATGCGTATCTACAGCTCTTGCAGAATTATGTGTCAGACAATTGGTACAAAGGTGGCGAAAGCAATTATTCGATGGTGGGCAATCTGACCTTGACAGCCAATTACGACAACAAAAGCAGGGTGAAGTTTGAAAACAAGCTTGAGATGAAGTTGGGGTTTCAGACATCGCGCGACGACACAATACATAAGTTCAAGACAAATAATGATTTGGTCCGTTATACCGGCAAACTCGGGCTGCAGGCAAAAAACCGATGGTATTATACAATCCAGCTTCTTGCATACACCCAGTTCACTCGTGGCTTGAAGAGTAATGACGAAAACACCTATTCCGATTTTATGTCTCCTTTCAATCTTAATGTCGGTCTTGGTATGGATTACAAGCTTGATACAGAGAATAAGCGGTTGAGCGGAAGTGTCAATCTTTCGCCGATTGCATTCAGTTTTGTTTATGTTGACAGAAAGAGTTTGGCAGGCAATTACGGCGTTGTTGGCGACCATCACACGCATGAAGATTTTGGTTCGCAGGTGACGGTCGACCTTACATGGAATATTACAGACCAGATAAAATGGAAATCACGCTTCTATGGCTACACAACTTATGAGCGTGTGCAGATGGAATGGGAAAATACCATAACATTGAACATCAGCAAGTATATCAGCACAAATATATTTATTTATCCGCGTTTTGACGATGCCGGAAATTTTGATGAGGACTTAGGTTATTGGCAGTTCAAAGAGTATTGTTCTCTGGGATTCTCGTATGACTTTTAGTTTATATCCGCAAGCGGTTTATACGTCTTGCCACTGCTGTGGCCGTGTGTCACCGTTAACATTTTTATGTTAAAAGAAAACGGCAATAAAGCTCTTTGCTAATTGCTTGATGTTCAGTGTGTTGCAAGACGTGCCATTTTGGTCTCCAAAACAGCCCGTTTCGGCTCCTGAAACAGGCCATATCGCAGCCTGAAACAGCCCATTTTGCGTAGCAATATGGTGTCTGTGTTAAAATGGGTGGGCTGGGGCTGGTTTTTAGTTGCGTATTTGCAAGTATTGGCGGAAAATGGATGCTCAAATTAATTTATGACGTTTTGCGTTTATGCCTATATAGGCAATCAGCCAATGCGCTGTCGCGATGAGTCGTGCTTGTGCTCATCTGGCGGTGTTTGTCGTGCCTTAATATATTAATGTGTGCGCCCACAGGGTGCCGTATTTTCGCTCCTGTTCTGTTAAAGACAATTAAAAACCGAAACTTTTTTGTCTGAAAGTTTGTTTTGTGCGTTGTAAGTTCGTACCTTTGCATCCGCTTTCGGGAAGCAATCCGGGAGCAGGCAAAACGAAGAGAGATCTTTGACAGAC
>CALUGW010000002.1 GCA_944320305.1 uncultured Prevotella sp.
GAAAAGGGCTGACTTCCAAGCGAGGAAATCAGCCCTAATTTTATTGAAACTAAAAAGTTTTAGCGGACACTAATAATCTAAAATAGACAAATGTAATATGGATATTGAATCTGCTGAGACCTCTATGAATATATATGCTCCTGATGGCTATTCTTCTCAGTTCACACGTGGAGAGTATGCACGAGCAAAAAAAGAAAAGGAGGAAGCTCAATCAGATTTAGATAAATATGCCAAAAAAGGGGGCTGACTTCCATTTTCGGAATTCAGCCCCTTTCATTATTCAAAAAGTTTTCAGCGGACAGCCGCAAGCGCTCACGGCCCGAGCCTTACGGTCTTTGTCTTGCCCGGCACCAGCGTAAGCCGTGCCGTGCCGTCGCTGTCTATCTCGACATCGGCATATCTTGCGTCAACAACAATTCGTCCGTCTACGGATATCACGCCCCAGTGCTGCGGGTTGTCCTCAAAAGCACAGTAGACGCCCACCGGCACACGTATGCTGCGGTAGACAGGCGGCACCACCACCCTGTCACCTTGCCGCAGCCCCCATTTCAAACCGGCTTTAAACGGCACCGCCTCTCCGGCCTCAGCGAACGTCCTGCTCCGTTTTGCGTCAAGCTCTCGCCGGGCCGCGTCAGTCTTCTGCCGCGCAATCCTACAGGCTTCTTTCTTCAGTAAGGCTGCGGCACTGTCAAAATCCCCCACCCCGTCGGCCGGGTCGTCACTTGCAATGCAGCGCTTATCTCCGGCGGGAGTCACATGATAGTATCTCCCGCAGTCGCTGTCGGCCACTATTATGCTGCCGTCGGCCAAAGTTCCGCTCAGCATATAGGCGTCGTCATAGTCACCGGCCAGCAGGCACACCGTGCCTCTGTTCCAGCAGGCGTTCTCCCCGTCAATCTGACGACACACCCGGTTCGGCATACAGCCGCGGATTCTCACATAAAACCCGCGAGCCGCCACAGAGCCACCGCTGCCGGACACACGGACGCACACGCGCCGCGTCCGGCTGTACAGACGCCTTCCGACGCGCAGCATCTCCACACCGCCATATTTCACCAACGCCGGACGCTCGCGGTAAACCTGTCCGTTCCTGACGTCTATGAAAGCCTGAGCACCGCCACCGTCAAAAGCCGACAGAATGCATCCCCGCAGGATTCTTATGCCTGTGTATCGCCCAAGCCGCACTGTCGCCTTGCCGTCGGCACCGACAACGCACACCATTCCGTCCGAAAGCACCACCGCCGCATAATCGCCGTCTATGCCGACAACACGGCGGAAACGTGGCAAGGCAGTCACCGTGGCTCCACGCCTCAGACCGAAAAGCCCCGTCTGCCGGTCCTTAAAAGCCGTCAGCGCGGCCTGTATTGTCGCGCTCTCCGGACATTTTCCGTCTTCGAGACATCTCAACAGTCCGGCATGGTCAACAATCAACTCCAGTTCGGTGGCAACCCCTATCCTCTCCGTCACCTCGCGCCCCACAGCCATTGCGGCTGCGCGTGCGTCCGTCGCAGGGCGCCCCTTTCCGGCCAGCCTCCCCTCAAACATTGCCTGCCAGTCGCGCCGGGCCGCGGGCAGCCCGAACAGGCGGTAAAGCCCCACGTTGTCAATCAGCACGCACGCCGCCTTGCCCGCCGTCTTGCGCAGCCCGCGGCCCACCTGCTGCAGATACTTGGCCAGCGACAGCGTGGGCCGGGCCAGCTGCACAAACTCCACGTCGGGGCAGTCGAAGCCCTCGCTGAACACATCAACGTTCACCAGCACTTGTATCTTGCCCAGCCTGAAGTCATCCACCAGCTGACGGCGCAGCCCTGAGGGCGTCTTGCTGTCGATGGCCACGGCATTCACACCTTTATTATTATAGTATTCGGCAATGTTGCGCGCGTGGCTGATGCTGACGGCATAAACAATGCCCTTCTTGCCGCCGGCATATTGCCGCACGCTCTCGTAGAGCCTTTCAATGGTCGGCTGTTTGTTCAGCACGGCGTCCATCTCCTTCACCTGAAAGTCGCCGTCGGCGCCGCGTTTTTCCAAGCCGTCTATCAGCCTTTGGTCCTCGCTGTCCGGCCTGATGGACACATAGTCAAACGCAGAGAGCCACCCCTGCCTGATGAAGTCGGCGATGCCGTCCGACTCCACCATCACGTCAAACAGGTCTGTGAATCCACGCCCGTTCAGCCTGCACGGCGTGGCGGTCATGCCTAACTTCTTGACGTCGGGAAAACGGCGCCACAGCTCGCGGTAAGTCTCTGCCAGCGCGTGGTGAGCCTCGTCGATGATGATGAGGCGGGGCTGTTCATTCTTCATGTCATCCCAATGTCGTGAAAGCCACTGGATAGACAGCACCCTGACAATCCTTTCCGACGGACTCATACCATACCGTGCCACCGTCTCCTCTATCTGCTCCACCAGCTCGCGGCGGTGGGCGACGATCCACACCTCGCCCGCCCCGCCATTCCTCACGCTTAACTCCTCATTCCTAATTCGTAACTCCTCATTCACTATCTCCGCCAGCACAACGGTCTTGCCCGTGCCCGTGGGCATCTGCACGAGCACGCTGCGGCACGTCCGCCACGCCTCGCGAACACGGCTGACAACGGAGTGCTGATAGTCACGAAGAACGAAATGGCCGGTATTCATGATTTCAGGAGCAAGCGCACCAGTGCGCGTTATCGGTCCAGACCGTTATAAACCTCGGCCACCTGGCGGGCTATGCGGTTCCAGTCGTAGCGCGACATATCGTAACTGACGCGGGCGAAAGGCCGCTCCGCCACATTGCGGAGCCTGGCGGCAAGGGCGTCAACATTGCCCACGGGGAAATAGCATTCCGAGTCAAGCCCCACCTCCAGATTGGCCGGAATGTCGCTCACCACAACCCTTGCGCCGTAGCTCATGGCCTCAAGCAGGGCTATGGGCAGCCCCTCGTGGCTCGACGGCAGACAGAAGCAACGGCAGTTGTAGAGCAGCGAGTGCAGCCTGCGCCCCTTGATGAATCCGGTAAGCACCACACCATTGTCCTTTGCCATCTGCTTGAGACGTCGTGAATAGTCGTCCTCAAAGTCTGCGTCGCCGGCAAGCACCAGCTTTATGCCGCTATCTTTTTTAACTCTTAATTCATAATTCTTAATTTGAGCGTAAGCGGAAACGAGGTGGTGCAGGTTCTTCTCGGGCACAAAGCGGCACATGCCGAGAATGTAGCGCCCCTTTTCTATGCCCAGCTCTTTGAAGTATTCCGGGCAATCACACAGCTCCGGCTCCGACACGCCGTTATAAATGAGGTGCACGCGGTGTGTCCTGCCATACTTGCGCCTTATGATGCCGCGGATAACGTCCGAGATAACTATCACATCGTCGGCAAACATACAGCCCATGCGCTCGCCCAGCCTCAGCATTGCCTTGGCCGCCGCGCCCCATTTGTCGCGGTCGTAGTCGGGGCCGTGGTGGGTGAACACCACCCGCAGCCCCAGCATCTTTGCGTATGGCACAAGCAGCGCCGGGCCGACGGCGTGGATGTGCACCACATCGGCGCGCATCCTCCGCGCCGCGTTAATGGCCCGGAACGTGTGGATTATGGCCTCAAACGACTTCCGCTTCGGACTCTCAATGTCCACGAGCCTCACCCCGCGCCACTCCGTCAGGCCGTCGCTCACATAGTTCCTGCGCCGGGCCACGGTAACGTCGAAGCCCATGCTGGCCAGACGCGGAAACAGCTCCTCGCAATGGGTCTCCACACCACCCATCACGCCGGGAATGCCGCGCGTGCCGGTAACGAATATTTTCATTTCTGCTGAAACATTTTATCGGAACGCGATAGAGCCAATTCCGAAATTATTATAAGATTTTCGGAATCAATTCCGAAATTATCATAAGATTTTTGGAAAATACGTATTTTCTTCCTATCTTTGCCCATGGCAGACCATCGCAGTGCCAACAGTAAACAACCACTCAAAACCAACCGGCATGATACACCGCACTCTGGAATACATCATCAGCCCACTGCTCGGAAGCAACAAAGCCATAATAATAATGGGAGCCAGACAGGTGGGCAAGTCAACTTTGCTCAACCAAATGTTCGGCAGCACGAAAGACGTGCTCTGGATGAACGGCGACGACACCGACATTCAGGCTCTCTTCAAAGACATCTCGTCCACCAGGCTGAAAGCACTGATAGGCAACAACAAATATGTAATCATTGACGAGGCACAACGGATACCCGACATAGGACTCCGCCTGAAGCTCATCACAGACCAGATACCGGGCGTACAAGTCATTGCGACAGGCAGCAGCTCGTTCGAACTGGCGTCGAAAATAAACGAACCGCTTACCGGGCGCAAACGCGAGTTCAAGATGTTTCCGCTGACTTTCGCAGAAATGGCCAAAAGCACAAACCTGCTTGACGAGCTTCGCATGATTCCACACCGTATGGTTTACGGATATTATCCAGAGGTTGTATGTGCTCCCGGCAACGAAAAGCCCATACTGAAGGAGTTGGCGGACAGCTATCTCTACAAAGACATACTGACGCTCGACAGCATCAACAAGCCCGACAAGCTGTCGCGCCTTGTCAAAGCCCTCGCACTGCAGATAGGAAGCCAGGTTTCTTACAATGAAATAGGCAACATGATCGGTCTCGACTCAAAGACCGTGGAACGCTATGTTGACATTCTTGAGAAGTCATACATCGTGTTCCGCCTCGGCAGTTTCTCGCGCAACATCCGCAATGAGCTGAAAGCGAGCCGCAAGATATACTTCTGGGATCTCGGCATACGCAACGCGGCGATAGGCAATATGGCCCAAATTGAGAGCCGCACTGACGTTGGAGAGCTGTGGGAGAACTATGCCATCGCCGAGCGGATGAAGCTCAACGCTTATCGCGGCAGCTTCGCCCAATCGTGGTTCTGGCGCACACAGCAGCAAAAGGAGATAGACTACATCGAGGAAGAAGACGGCAGGCTGAAGGCTTTTGAGTTCAAATGGAACGAGCGCAAGGCGAACGTGAAGTGCCCTGAAGCATTTTCCACCGCCTATCCCGGCTCTGAGTTCAAGGTCATCACGCCTCAAAATATTGAAGAGTTTATACAGACAGACTGAAACAATCCTCACTGACAAAACCTATGATAAGACCGCTCTCCGCCCTGAAAGAGGCCATGACATACGCCGGCATCGTCTTGCTGTCGGTCCTGTCGGCGGCGTGGCTGCTGCTCACGGGGCGCAGGCGGAAATGACCGAAGCACTGGCCGCTCACACAAAGCGGCGGTAGAAAGCCACGAGCCGCTCGTAGTAAGGCCCCGGGGCAAAGTTTTCGGCGGCAAAGCGCAAGGCACCGGCGCTCAGCGCATGGTAGTCGTCAGCCCCAAACGAAGCGGCATTACAGAGCACGTCGCGCAGGTCGTCGGCGTCGCCGCTTGTGAACAGGAAGCCGGTCTGGGCCTCAACAACAATCTCAGGTATTCCGCCTATGCGCGCCCCTATGACCGGCGTTCCGGCGGAGTAAGCCTCGATGACGGTCATGGGATTGTTCTCATACCACTCCGACGGCACCACCACGAAGCACGCCCCGGCCACAAGCTCCTCCAGCTCGCGCCCCCGCTTGTAGCCCAGAAACTCCACATTGTCCATGCCGCAGGCCCATGCAAAGGCTTTCAGCCCCTCCTCCTTCGGCCCCGTTCCGGCTATCTTCAGGCGGCACTGCGGCAAACCTCTGAAAGCCTCAAGCAGCGTTCTGACGCCCTTCTCGTATGACAGACGGCCGAAGTACAGGAAATAGCGGTCTTCGGGCAGCCGCTTCGGGGCGGCGGCCACCGCCGTCGAGAAATTATACAGCGTGACGCTCGGCTTGCGCCTCACCGCAGGCATATACCTCTCCTGAATCTCCTTTGCGAAATTGCTCACGTAGATGAAGCCGTCGAAATACTCCGCCGGATTGAAGAAAGCGTTGCGGATATACTGCTCGGCGGCCATTACAGCGCTCATCAGGCGGCTGCCCTTGCAGCAGTTGTGGGTGAGGCAGCGGTAGAAATGCCGGCCGCGGCACGCCTCGCAGACGCGCCCCCGGCCGTCGCGGAAGGTGTATGCCGGGCACACTAAGCGGTAGTCGTGCACGGTGAAGAGCACCGGCACGCCGTGCCTGCGCAGCACAGGCAGTATCGAGCCTGTAATCTGGCCCCACATCAGGTGAATGTGCGCTATGTCCGGCCGCTCGTCTCTGATCAGCCGCTCAATGTTCCTCGCGGCCTCCCTGCTGTAGAAATAGTTCACCAGATTGCGCGCCTGCCTGAGCGGCCCGCGCCTCGTCTCCTTCGACTCGGGGAAATACTTGCTCTGCGGCGACGGTTCGTTGCGCTCCCACTTCAGCGTGAAGTAGACCACCTCGTGGCCGTGCTCCTCAAGCATCCGCCCCGTGTTGAAGCACACGGTCTCCGCCCCGCCCTTGTTGTAATTGTAAACATCTATGAGAAGAACTTTCATGGCAACATCTTAAAAACAGCCACAGAAAGCATATTCCGCGCTAATTATGCTCTCTATAGAGTGCATATTTTATCGGTTTTATGCTCTCCTGACAATATTTTTTTGTATCTTTGCAAGAAAACAAGACATCCGCACAGCATATGGCGAGCTGTCCGCCAAACCGGCGCAAGCCCAATAACCCTACAAAACAGATTGAGCAATGGACAAAAAAGTGATAAAAGAAATCATACTGTGGCAGCAGCAGTTCATAAAAGGAGTGAAGCTGCAAGAGCGCAAAATCAGCATAGACCCGGCCGGAAACTATGTGTTCGTTGGCATACGCCGCGCCGGAAAGACCTATATGCTCTACCAGCACATACAGCAACTGCTGCGCGAAGGCCACGACATTACGGAAATTCTGTTTGTGAATTTTGAAGACGAGCGCATATCAGACATTCAGAAAGGCGAGCTGCACACCGTCATCGACGCCTACCGGGAGCTGTTCGCCCACGAGCCGATAATATTTCTTGACGAGATTCAGAATGTCGAGGGCTGGCAGCACTTCGCCCGCCGGTTGGCCGACGAGGGCCGCCGCGTGTTCATCACTGGCAGCAACGCCCATATGCTCAGCCGCGAGATAGCCTCGGCCTTGGGCGGGCGGTTCCTCATCCAGGAGGTCTGGCCGTTCTCATTCCGCGAGTATCTGCAGTTTAAGGGACTGCGGCTCGGCAAGCATTGGGAGCTGTCACCCGCAAAGGCAGACGTTGTGCGCCTGTTTGGCGATTATTTTCTTTACGGCGGACTGGCCGAGTCGTTCTCCTATGCCGACAAACGCCTGTGGCTCACATCTCTCTTCCACAAGGTGCTCTATTCCGACATCATCATCAGAAAAGGAATACGCAACGAGCGCAGTATGTCGCTGCTGATCAGAAAGCTGGCCGACAGCGTGATGCAGCCCACCGCCGTAAAACGGCTCCAGAACATTCTGCAGGGCGACGGAACACAAATAACACGCGCCACCATCACCACATACCTGACCTATCTCCGCGAGGCTTTCCTCTGCTTCTCGGTGCCAAACTTCACTGACAGCATTCCCCAGCGCGAGCTTATGCAGAAGCACTATTTCTACGACAACGGCATCCTCAATCTATTTCTGATAAACCCGGAAGCCAAGCTGCTTGAAAACCTCGTGGCCATAAGCCTGCTACGCAAGCACGGCGACAACCTGTTTTACTACAACCGCAACGTCGAGGTTGACTTCTACATCCCGGCTGAGCAAACCGGAATACAAGTGTCTTACGACATCACAGACCTCGAAACCAGAGAGCGCGAGACGTCAGCCCTCGTCAAACTGAACGCATTCAAACCGCTGCGGCAGGCGCTCATCATAACCTACAACGACGAGCAGACCATTACGGCCAAAGACCTTGAGATAAAAGTTATTCCTGTGTGGAAATGGCTGCTGGAGCTGTGACTGCACATCAATCCGATTGCATAAAATGCGGCACGTGCCTCGCACGTCACCACACACCACGACGCTGAGGTCATTCCGCGCTCCGACTAACTATATTTGCGGGCACGCCCGACACCACAGCGCCCGCCGGAACGTCCTTGATTACAACCGAGTTGGGGCACACCACCGCACCGTCGCCAACAGTCACACGGCCTATCACCTTGCATCCTATCGTCAGCTCCACGCGGTCGCCAATCACAGCCCGGTTCTCCTGCGAGCCCTTGTTGCCCACGACCACGCCCGCCGACACCGTACACCAGTCGCCCATCCTGATGCAGTTCAGCTGCACCCCTCCGTGGAAATGCGGTATGTAAAGCCCCTTGCCCACGGTGTTCGGGTGGATGTAAATCTGGTATCTGTTAGACAACCGCTTCCATCTGAAGCCGTAGTAAAGCCCCATCAGGCGTTTTACCCCCCCCGATTTAACATTTATAAAGTATTCATACTTTCTTAACGTCTGCAAGTACTTCCTTACGTAATAACTCTCGCGCACCGCCCCGAACACAGCCAGCAGCGGTTCAAACAGCATATACGCCCCTGAGCAGTTCTGGATGTTGCGCCGGCGGTCGGAGGCTATGTAATCCGACAATGCGGCTTTGGAATTTATCATTCGGTTATTTAATCTTAGATAAAAGATGAAAACAAAAAATCAACAGACAATCAACAGATTTTGTTACCGCCTGTCACTTCCTGAACGCTCCATTCTTATATGTCTCAATCCATGTTTAAGACCCATTGCCATTACTTTACAAACCACAATATTATGGTATCTGACAATGGTTAGCGCACTGTCCCAAAACAGCCGGTGCGCAATACAGGCAACGCTAACAAACCGATTGAAGCCCGTGTTTCCAGTGTAAATAAACCTATACCAGAAAATCAGAAAATTGCAAGTCTTCGCATAAGCAACTTTCAGATACCGACCACCATCACTTGCCGACCCTGCGTCAAGATGCCGGAAATAAGCGTCGCGGCAGACTGCAATGCGCACACCACTCTTGTAGAGTTTGTAAAACATCACCTGGTCTTCAGGCAACGGATAGCCGGAATCCTCAAGCCACAGCTCATCCTCAAAACGTATGTTCCGCAGAGCCGCCGTCTCGGCAAAGCAATTCGAGCCGTGACCACTCTGACTGTAATACTGCACACCGGGCTTCAATCGCGTGTTCACAACAAAGCCGGCGCAGCGGTTGATTTTTATATAAAACTCATCGTCTACAGGCCGTTGCACCTCACAACCGATAAAGCTATTGACCAGCACCGCAAGCCGAGACCGCCGCTTCGAGTCATCATGCAGAATCGGAATGCAACACTGTGCCTCGGCTGTCACCATTGTCTTGAAAATTTTCTCGACATACTGAGGTTCAAACTCAACATCATCGTCCAGCAACAACACATAGGGCGTTTTTGCGTCATTGATGGCAAACACCCTCTGCCTCACCATTCCTTTCTCGCAGAACGCAAAGCGTTCATAGCCCAACCGCTCCTCCGGCGGTCTGAATCCATGCGGGAGCACCACCACGACCTCTTCCGGCTTCACTGTCTGCCGATCGATGGACTGAAGCAGCTTGCTGTATTTATCTCCCCCCTGCCCAAGGTGCGGATGTATACGGAATATCGGCAATTTTTATTTGTCATATCAAACATTATATACCACAACTTTAATCTGGCACATTTTCAATTATATTATTGCTGCTTTTATTCCTTTCATCACCACATCAAATTTCATAAGGACAAACCTTAAAAAGTGCATCATATAAGCCCAGCATAAGTTAATAAAATAATTATCACACAAAAGGAAAAACTTATAGAATCTACTTCGACTTGTTTTTATGTCTTTGATGTTTAACTCACTAATTTTTAACCTTATTTTTTCATAACCGCTTCTGTCTTTTTTTAATAGACAACAATATATCATAGACAAATAAGCATCGAGTTTTCGGCTTACTATGAATTTATTAACATCCAATTTTCCCGACAGAAAACAGTCTATCTCATCTAAGATTTTCACGACCATATCTGAACGTTCGAAAGTCTTTTCTATCGAAAATACGTGCGTAATAGATTGGTCATTTGTTTTGTCATAATAATACAACGCCGTATCGTCGTTAGCAATTATCTTTGCAAAATACGCGGCTTTGACAAGCACCAACAAATCTTCACCAAGATTAAGACCATCAATAAATGCAATATGGTTATCAATTAAAAGGCTTCGCTTCATTAATTTTCCCCACAACGCAGTTGGTATGCGATTCGCCAATAGACTGACAATCAGTTTTTCTGAACTATATTCAACCTGCAACGGAAGTTTTGTTGTACCCAACGCAGAAATAACAACAGTGCCGAAACACACTATATCCGCCCCCATATTCTCTGCTTTTCTGACAAGGGTCTCTACCGCATATGTATTAATAAAGTCATCGGCGTCCACCCACAACAGATACTCGCCAGTGGCATTGTCGAGCAATGTGTTGCGTGCGGCAGCAACACCCCTGTTCGCCTCATGGCTGACAATCTTTACGCTGCCACATCTGGCAGGGTATCTCTTTGCCACAGACTTTAAAATATCAATGCCCCTATCTGTTGAGCAATCGTTGACAAACACAAACTCAATGTCGCCATAAGTCTGTCCGAAAAGACTTACGGCACAACGCTCAATATATTTTTCCGCAT
The DNA here is from genome assembly GCA_944320305.1 of uncultured Prevotella sp. Lineage (GTDB taxonomy): Bacteria > Bacteroidota > Bacteroidia > Bacteroidales > Bacteroidaceae > Prevotella. The sequence continues at coordinate 10,631 of CALUGW010000002.1, forward strand.
TGTACACCGGAACCAAAATGGAAACTTTCATAAAAACGACATCCTAAATTGCGTCTTTGATTGAATAAACCTTTACAGGAAAACCATTTTCCAGGCTACCGCCCGATTGGTTCTCCTTTCAATTTGCAACACAAAACTCCAATAAATGAGGCCAATGACGGGAACAACATTATAGGCAAACCTTTCATTACCTGACGCCAAAGGCCAAAATAAACAGAAGCAAATAAGCCTCGAACCGACAGGTGCCGCAGGAGCGACATTTTACTTTTAATGAGTCGGTGAGTGTCATCATTGACATTCTTCTTGTCAGACAGTATTCTGATAACCATCATAAAGTTATAGAAATCGAAAAAAGCCCTATCCGCGTAACACCTTGAATGAGTCCGGCTGAAAGCCGTCAGCGAGTCAAGAATCTTCATCTGGTCGGCGATTTTCTTCGCGCTCCTGCTGGCCATTATGCTCCCTGAGCTTCTCACGAGGTAACGGTAGGAGGCATTGTCCACAAGGCGGACGCCGTTGGCTAAAAATACCGCGCGGGGCACGAACTCCTCGTCCTCGTGGTAGATGCCGGGATAGAACGACAGGTTGCGGCCGAGCAGAAACTCCCTCTTGAACAGAAACCGCTGCACGGGAGTCTTCACAAAGCGGCCAACGAGCTGCCTTGGCCCGGAAGTCCGGCCATAGAGGTAATCGTGCCGATGCTTGGGCACAATCTTCTGCTCGGTCTCCGCGCCTGTAGCCTCGTCAATGCTCATCATGTTGAGGCCGAACATATCGGTGTCCGGGCTTTCGGCGGCAATCCTGTGCAAGCGCTCAAGGCTTCCGGCTTCCACTGTGTCGTCGCTGTCTACAAACCAGACGTAATCGCCCTTGGCCACTGCCAGACCTGCGTTGCGGGCGCAGCTCAGCCCCTTATTCTTCTGGCGGATTATGTTCAGGTTGGCATAGTGCGCGGCCAATTCCTCCACAATATCAACAGACTTGTCCGGCGAGCCGTCGTCAACGACTATCACCTCGAAGTCGTCCCCACAGAAATCTTGCGAGAAGATGCTGTCGAGCGTGTGGCGCACATACCTCTCAACGCTATAAACAGGAATTATGATGGAAAGAAACATGGATTAGTTATATTCTATTACAAAAAAATTTCGCTCCCCCAGTCATAATTATAACAAACACCGCTATATATAAAGCATCAAACTGAGGCAATGAAGTCAATGAACAACATATTACAAATCCCGCCAAAAAAAACAAAACTTTCTTCTGATGCATTTCAATAATATGCGACATACAGCTTATGAAAAATCCCAAATAGGCAATCACTCCGACAAGCCCCTGATCCCCAATGACTTGAAACCACAATGATTCTGCGCCAAACAATCCCTCCACATTTTGCGTCAATACCGTCCACGTATAGCCAACGCCATTACCAATAAGCCATGTGTCACTTATGGAATTCATAATAATTGCCAATTGCTGGTCACGCAAAGACGCGGAACTGCCTTGAACCTTAGAGCTGTCTGAGTTTATAATTGAATTAATAATTTCAGACGAATCGTATCCTATAATGTTCAACACTACAACGGACAACAAAACAGCTATTATGATGCGCTTGTCAAAAATTTTCTTATTCAAGACGAAGCAAAGTGAAACGACAATAAAAATTATGACGGAGCGTGAGCCAGAAAAGATTCCGGCAAGCAGCAAAAACAACACCAACGCCGTCACATACTTGTATTTTATAAATAGTGTGGAATATCTGTACAAATACAAAACAGCCAATCCGTAACAAGCACAAACGCATCCACTCGTTGTGTGCATGGAAAAAAACGATTGGGTACGTGTTACATTGTATCTAATATCTGTGATAATTTTTAGATTATCCCCATACCAACCATTAGCCTGCACCATTTCAATATAAGGATTGCTACCTGTCAACGCAACGTATATTCCATACAAAGAAAGTAACCATCCGAAATAATATAAAAACGAGCACATAGCAGGAAGCATTCGCTGAGGATATTTTTGGATGCACGAATACAAGGTCAAAATAAGGACAACAGTTACAAACCCATTTATAAGCGTACTTGGTCTGAATTCACCACTGAATGTGTTTGTAAGCACAATTGAAACAAAATAAAACAGCAAGCCGATAAAGAACTTATTATTTGTAAAGTCGCCTATCAACCACCGATATTTGACCACAAGAATCAAAACGGCAAAACAACCAACTACTGTATAAAGATTCAATGGTTCAAACGAAACGAAACATGACAGCAGCGTGCCCAATAGTAATATTAACCCAAGGTATTTGGGATAATTTTTCAATAACAGCACAATTAATATTATTAATAACCAAGTTGTCATAAAAGGGAAAATGTATATATTTTAACATATATGGCACGTGGAAAACTCTTCCACATTGTCTACAGACTTGTCAGGCGAGCCGGCTTCAACGGCTATCACCTCGAAGTCGTTCTCACTGAAATCTTGTGAGAATATGCTGTCGAGCGTGTGGCGCACATACCGCTCAACGTTGTAAACAGGAATTATGATGGAAAGAAACATTATGTTGATATACTTGTTGTGTTAATGTTTTAATATGCCCAGGCGTCGATTTCGCGATCCATTACAGCCGTACCCAACGTTCTGTATGCCGCACCCACATTTCCTTCCACATCACCTCGCGCCCCGACGCGGGGTCCAGCATCCAGCATTTAGCAGAGTGCAGCACTGTGCGCGAGTCTGGATTCCGCTTTTCAGCGGGATGACGCGGATGTGCCTGCACCTGCCTTTCAGTATGCCTCGGAGGGTATGGAAGAGAGGCAAACCCTGCGTCTATATAATGTTTGGCAAAGTGCCGACATTGACGTAGTATTTTGCAAGCAGGTATTCCGCGTGTTTCTCCTTACCATACAGCAGGCGTTATTCACTGAGTAAATGCTTCATACTGCGAGAGAGAAAATTAACATTACTATGTTAAATGTGTTAAAGCGAAGCAGTTTGCATCGCCTCTGATAACAGCCTGAGCATCAACAGAATACGAAATAAGCTGTTTTAGCTTCCAAAACAGGCCTTTTTGCAGGCCGAAATGGCCTATATTGGAGTCTGAAATGACCCATTTTGCAAAACGAAACGGCACATATCGAAAAACGACATGAAGCGGACAAATTTTAGTTGCGTATTTGCAATTATCTCCGCAGGCATTTTTCACTAAGAACACCATTGCTGATTGAAATAGCGAAAAGCCTTTGCCTGATTATATCTCAAGAAACCGCGCCCAGCCGAAGCGGTCGTAATACCGGCTGCCGAAGTTGCCGCGGTAGTCTATTATCTGGCCGAGCAGGCCGTCCGCGCCTTGGTAATCTATAACGAACGAGCACTTTATATCAGGACAAGCCTTGTGTACCAGCGCCACTTTGCGGCGGATGGGCAGGCTGTCGAAGCGCAGCAAGTCAGCGTGGGTGCAGCCGTCGCGCTCCACAAGCACGGCGTAGATGTTGTCGTAGTCTATCCTTGCCGCCCGCCGTTGCCATGCCGCAGCAGCCTCGGCGAACGTGGCATAATGTAGAAAGTCTATGCGTATTCTGCCGCCGAGCAGGCCTATGGGATAGCTGTTGCCGCCGGTGATGTCTTCCATAGGAGCCTGCACGTAACGCCTGAGGTCCGACAGCAGCTCAACGTAATCCGCCGGTCGGATGAACAGATTCACGGTAGGTGTGTCGAAGCGCAGGCCGTAGTCGTGGAGCACCATTGCCCCGGTGCAGTTGTTGCAGAGCAGCGTTTTACCCCCCCCGACAGATTTTTTAACAAATCTAAAGCGAAATTTGCGCAAGCGCAGTTTCAAGTTCAGTTTCATGATTCACAGTCGTTATTGTTCAGAAAATGCCGCAGCATATTTTCCGGCTCGGCGTCCGGCAGCTGCGGGTCATACTTATACGTCAGCTTGTGAATGAAGCAGCTGTCGAGAATGTGTCTGTACCGGCTCTCGCTGTATGGCATCTGGAATGAAAAGAGGAACACATGGGGATTCATGTTGCAGATGTATGGCTTTGACTGCCATAGAGCCTCCACCTCGCTGTCAGTGCGCACGAGCAGTCCGAGGGTGATATGGAAGATGTAATAATCGGGCAGCCAGCTGTGGCGGCTGAAATAATGAAACAGCACATTGCGCAGTTTTCTCAATGCGGCGTTGCCCTTTTCGGCCTTGATGAACCAGCTGGAGCAGTCTATCGGCGTGGTGTCGGCAAAAAGCAGGCTCTTGGTGAACATGAAGAACGGTGCACGCTCCACCACAGAGTCTATGGGCCGCGTCATGTAGCAGGTGGCGTCGCACCATATTCCGCCATACTCCAGCAGCAGCGACACCCGAAGCAGGTCGGAATAAAGGGCCTCACCAATCTTTCCGTCAGCGTGCTTGCGCTCGATGAAGTCCGGCATGGCAAGATAATCTCCGAGTGTGCTGGCGTCAAGAACCATGACCCGCCGTCCGCCCGAATGACGCCTCACAGAGGATATGCACCGGCGCACAATCTCGGGAGCGTTGGCCTCACCCTGCCTCCAGTACATCCAGATTACGTTGTCGGCACACGGACGCTTGCCCACGGCGCGGAACTCGTCGTTGTCCTTGTACTTCAATAACGGCTTCATGCGGTCATAGCACAGCCACTGCGAGCGGGTCCACGAGGCTTTCTTCCAATACCACAATTTGGGGAGCAACTCGCTGATTTTTCTTTTCATAATGAATCTTTCTTGTTGTTATGATTTGCGCCTGCCGGCGAAGAAATCCCGCACAGACGAGCTGACATAACGGTAACTTTCCAAAGAGAACATCCTGGAGCCGCCCCAGTACAGCCCGACTCCGGCAAGGAACTGCAGACACAACGCAAGCCATACATTCAAGCCGGCCAGCCCGATGGAATACACCGCAAGCGCGGCAACCAAGGCAAGGACGAATTGCGGCGCGACATCCTGCAGCTGCTCCGAGAACTTGTAGCCTATCAGCCGCTTGTTGGGCCAAGCGTTTATGGCTGTTCCGAGCAGGCTGTAGAACGTGTGCGCCACGGCTATTGCCAACGGGCTGACACACATTCCGGCAAATATGGCCAGGATGTACAGCGGCTTCTTATACAGCTCAAGCTTGAGCGTGACGTCGCTCCTGCCCACGGCGTTGATGGCCTGGAGGTTGGCCGTGCCCAGCACGCCCATGCAATGGCCCACGCAGAGCACCCGGATGTAAGGCACGCAGGGCAGCCACTTGTCGGTGAGGAGCACCAGCACGATGTTGTCGGCGGCGGCGGCGAGCATGAACAGCAGCGGGAAGACCACGAAGCTGCCGGTCATCATGGAGCGGCGGACTGCCCGCTTCACGGCGTCCCTGTCGTCCTGCACCTTGGAGATGGCGGGAAAGAGGACGGCGTTGATTGTGTTGTTGACATTGTTTGAGAACAGGCCGGGAAGCGAGTCGCCGCGGTTGTAGAACGCCAGGTCTGCCGGGGTGTAGCGGAAGCCGACGATGAAGTTCTTAAGCTCGTTGAAAAATGTGCCGAGGAAATTGGCGCCCATAAGCCGCGCGCCGAAAGACAGGAGTCGGCGGCACCGCCGGAAAGAGAACCGCAGGTCGGGGCGCCAGTCTATGATGCGGTTGAGCGTGAAGGTGTTGACGATGTTGTTGGACAGCTGCTGGCCCACCAGCGCCCACACGCCGCATCCGGCGCAGGCCATGGCTATGCCCACGGCGCCGGAGACGACAGTGCCGACGCCTGTGGCGTAGAAGAACTTGCGGAAGTCCATCGTGCGGGAGACCGACGCCTGCTGCACCGAGTTGAGAGCCTGCACGGGAATGACAAGCCCCAGAACGCGGAGCACCGCGCACACCTGCGGGTCGCCATACAAGGCGGCCACCCATGGGGCCGACACGAACAGGGCGGCATACAGCAGGAGCGACACGGCCATGCCGGCGTGAAACATGGTGGAGAAGTCAAGCCCGTCGGCGTCCTTCTTCTGCACAAGAGACGTGCCGAGACCGCTCACGGCCAGCACCGCCGTAAGGTTTATAAACACCATGCACAGGGCTATCGTGCCGTACTCCTGCGGCAGAAGCAGGCGCGCCAGCACCACCGAGACGGCGAAGCTCACAAGCTGGGAGGAGATGCGCTCGCCGAAACGCCAGAAGAAGCCGCTTATGGTCTTGCGCTTCAAATCACCGTCTGCCATAGCACTCTTTTTTACTTTTTGCAGGGTTCAACATACTTGCGAATGAAAAACGACACCACAAAAACCAACAGAAAAACAACAAGCGAAGCCCACGGGCCAAGACTGACACCGGCAAGACAGACAAGGCAATAGGCGAGACGGTGCCAAACGTAGATGTCGAGGGTGCACTTCACCGGAACACGAGATACCACCGACAATGCAGGTGGATTGTATGCAAGCATGGCCACGAACAGTATGCAAGTGAAAGGCACTGTGGAGTAATAAATTTCATTGTACCCCCCCCGATTGATAACAAACTCTCCGTACGCGACAAGAAAACCCGCCGAAACGAAAAGCTGCTTGTGCCTCAGAAACACGCCTTGCACCGCCTCATAATGGCAGCGGATGAACGCTCCCAAGAACAAAGACGGAATTGCCGCGGTGAAGAGTCGCGGCACAACCCTCTCGCCCCACACGACATTAACAGAAACGGCCGCCACATAAACCAATGCGACCAAAAGCAGTGACGAAAGCCTCCCGACGCTGTTACGCATGGCGTAGAGCACAAGCATTGCAAGCGTGCCGGCATAAAGAAACCACAATGTCATTATGCCGTAGGTGTCAGCGCCGTGGTGCACCTCGTCGATAAAGGGGCACACACCCTCCAACAGCATGGACAGGGTGTCTGTGCGCGTCCAGTCGTAGCTGTTGCCCGGCACCGCCGCTTTCAGCACGCACGAGACCAACAGGAATATGGCCGTGTATGCCACATAAAGTTTCAGCCATTTGCGCCAATTGCGCAATATTGACCGTCCGAACCCACGGCTGTCAGGCTTGAACATATAATATCCTGACACAAGATAGAAAAAAGGCACCGCGCAGCGTGCCACAGGCAGAAGATACCATCCGCCCAGCATAGGCATGTGCAGCGTGACGACCAGAAAAGCGAAGACAAACCGCCCCGCGTCCACGCCATAGTCACGCTCAGGAAGCAAACGTTCCATCTATCACTTGCTTTATGCGCTCCACCACCCGCTCCGAGGCATGGCCGTCGGAGAAGTTGCGGAAATCGCCGTTCATAAAAGCGTCTATTTCTTTTTGATAAGCAGCCTTGTCAAACATTTCCACGGCTTTTATCAATTCATCATTCGTCTTGCAACGCGGATACGGCGGAATATCGGACATCGGCCGCAGGTCACGATTCTGCCGGTATTCGTCCAAGTCTGGAACAAAGAGGAATACGGGCTTGTTCATCAACGTGAAATCCATCATTACAGACGAAAAGTCTGTCACCAATGCGTCAGCAATCAAAAACAGCTCCTGCTGGTCTGCCCAACGCGAACCGTTAACAACCCGCTTCCCATACTTGAAAATGCCGTCTTGAAACGCCACATTAGGATGCAGGCGAACCACGGCCACCCATTCTTGTCCTGTCTTACGGCACAGAACGTCAAGAACACTCTCGATATCAATCTGCGTGTAAACGGACGTATCTAAATTGTCGCGGAATGTAGGAGCATAGACCAAAATACGCACATTTTCCCGAAGTCCGTATTTGGTTTTCAAACTCTGTATTTGCCTACTGGTGCTGTGAAAATAGATGTCATCACGCGGCTGGCCGCACTCAAGAACTTCTCCCACATACCAGAACGAATGACGCATAACGCCACTAATCTGGCTGCTTCCTGCAAGCATGACGTCTGTAATAGAAGAATCCTCTTTGCTCCAGCGCACATATTCCGGCGACAACTTGTCTTCCACCTCGTGCTCTATTTGCTTCAGGCCAAACGCTCCATGCCAAGTCTGAATATAGTATTGCTCCGGCTTCTTGACATAAGGCATTCTGGCCTTGACATTGCTGATGATGATTTTTGCAGTGGCACATTCGTAGGCTTCGCGCCAACTGTCTTTACGAACAGTGCGTATCTGGCAAGGCACATCAGTGTGTGAAGATGATGTAATCCACACCATGTCGTACTGAAGCCCCTGGCGCAAAATTTCCTCTGCAATGTATTTGGGATTATCACCAAAACCTTTGCCATGGAAATTGCTGAATACAATTTTATTGTCCTTGACACGGAAGTTCTTGAACGACCAGCGATAAAATGCCACCCTAACGTCATCACGCAAGGCATCGGCACGATGCTTAATGTCCTTCAGCCAGCCGATAAATGATGAAAACATTTTCATATTCATGCCCCACACTACATACATACTTTATGCCTGCTTGAACCATTCTATCAGCCTTTCGAACATCTGCACAAGATTGTAACGTGGAGCCCATCCCAGCTCCATAAGTTTATCAACCGAAAGGTGCAGCTTTGTCACAGGGGCATATCCCATTTCGGGATGGAGTTCTATCCTCACACATTTATCTGGAGCGAACCGACGGCACAACATTTCTGCCATACTCTTAACCGACACGTAAGTCTCGGGGGCAGCCACATTATACGCCTCGCCATCTGTTCCTTTCAGAAGAATGTATAAGATTGCGGAAACACAGTCCGTCGTATAACAATATGGTTTGGCAGATTCGCCTGTCGTATGCAAAACGATATCCTCTTTTTTCATTATACTTCTCGCGAACTGGGTAAAGACGCGGTTGTCCGATTTGGAGACACCTGCGCCAAAGGTCTGGGTAAGGCGGGCGATTTTCACTTTCACGCCATACTCTTTCGCGTATGCTGTGCAAAGATATTCTGCGGCACGCTTACCCATTGGATAGGAACTGCGAGGACTCGTCATGTCGATACTTCCTTGCATATCTTCTGTCAGAATACAATCTTCCAATACTGTTCCATAATATTCCACAGATGACACATAGACAAAACTTCTGACATTTGCCACCTTTGCATATCTCAGAAGCAGCTTTGTTGTTTCAAACGCAAGCTCATACGTCTCAACCGGGTGCTCCACCATGTAGCTTCCTGACGTTGGACTTGCGCAATGAACAACATAATCGATTTTTTCGGATATGCTGCAGAGAAGACTTTCCCAATCACCATTGATTATTTCATAGAAACAAAGCTTCGATGCATCTTTACCGAAAACAGCCATTGCCTTATCCATACTACGGACAAGACAAGTTACTTGTATGCCCTTGTCAAGAGCAAGCAGGCATTTAACTAACGTTGAGCCAATCAGCCCTGTCGCACCAGTAACCAAAAACTTCCGCCCCACCAACTCCCCTGAAAAAGGAAATGATGAAACGAAATCCTTTATATCCTCTTTTAAAATTTTATTCATCCTTTATGTACAGCACGCCTCAAATTAATACAACAGTTGAAATATTCAGAGATTTCCAAACATCAAAAACCAAATATTTGCTGGTTTTCATGCACCTGGACCATCGCACGAAAAACGAAAAAGTCTGTCGGCGTCGTAATCTTTATATTTTCCATCGGCCCCACCAAAAGCCCGAGCTTATGTCCGTAATAATTCATCATTGAGCAGCTGTCGATAAAATCAGTATGCTGTTCTTTCTGTGATTTTCGGTGTGCTTCAAGAATATCTTTCAAATAGAAAGACTGTGGCGCTCTGGCTATCAGGCAATCGGAGCGTTTCGGAATCAAAAGGTCGCCATTTCCTTTGTTGATGACAAATGTTTCTATGGCAGGAACACAAGTGATGCAACTGCCGCACTCTTTCACCTTGATTATATTGTCCGTTATTGTCTGCTCCGTTATCAACGGGCGGACACCATCATGAATCAAAACTATCGTGCCACTGTCTTTTTTCTCTTGAGCAAAATTCTCTGCCGCGACCAGACCTTTATAAATCGATTCCTGACCAGACTTGCCTCCGGGAATTATACTTACCACCTTATTGATTTCAAACTTCTTTATCATTTTCTTCAAGAATGGTATCCAATCCTCAACACACGCCACGACTATCGCGTCAATCTCCGGATGATTGTCAAACAACTCTAATGTGTAAATTATGACAGGCTTACCGTTCAAATCCAAAAACTGCTTAGGACGTGACACCGTATTCATTCGAGAGCCGACTCCGCCCGCAAAAATTACCGCTATATTCATTTTAACATCAAAATTGTTATTATCACACAATTGTTTTCCCGCTACTTATCTACATAAAAACATCCTCACATAATGCAACAGTAAACAAATGCAATCTGTTAAATTCTTACTACAACAAATATGCGCGAGTTCGGGATAAGGATTTTCGTTTGTCCGGCAAGAAAAGCAAGCCTCCGGCCTGCTGTCTGCCACGTGTAGAGACGCAAAATTTTGCGTCTCGCAGGGGCAATGCATTAAAAAATGGATGCAAATGGCAATGGCAGACGCAAAATTTTGCGTCTCTACGTGAGAACTACCACCGCTTAATCTCAATGCTTGCTTATCCCGAACTCGCGTAAATATGAATGTCCGCATTTTGCCTAAACGACGGAAGAAAGCAAATTGCGATTGGAAATAAAATGTTTATTCCACCAACTGTATGTACTCCGGCTCCACCTCCACGGCGGCGGCGAGAAGCATGGGTATCTCGACGAGCAGACGCTTGACGGTGGTGCCGCGCACGGAGACAAGGCTGCCCTCAAGACCGTCGAGCGGGCCGCCGATGATGCGTATCCTGCGGTTGCGCATGGCGGGGGTAATTTCTTCAGGACTGTAATAGCGGGCCGACGGCGACGAGCTGACGGCACGGATGAACCGCTCCATCTCGGCGTTGCGCACGGTCATCGGCTCTTTATAGCCTCCGCGCACGTAGCGGTACTGCAGGCGGCGGCCGGGCGCAGTGAGCGGGTCGAGCGCGGCGCGTGTGGCATAGGCGAAGAGCAGGTCGCGGATGTAGGGCACGTCGCGCCACACGGGCCGGCCACCGACCGTCACCCGCTTCTTGACTAACGGCGTGAAGCACCTTATGCCCTCGCCCGTCAGCCTCATGTAGGCTGAGACAAGCGCGTTGGGGCGCGACAAGTCGCGCAGCACAAACCATTGGCTTGCTTCGGTCATCGCTGCTAACTATGAGACATTCTTACTACTCCTGCTTGCCGGTGTAACTAACTAATACGCAAGCAGTTATAAAATCATCTGCAAAATATCGGGGAGTCTGTGCCATCTTTGCTTCTGTCTGTCGAGGCTGACTATTCCCGCTGTTATCTGTCAAGCATTTTCATGCCGTGCAACCGTCGCTCTCTTGGTAAGAGAGGGATGTTTGGTGTGCAAAGTTACATAAAATCCTCAAAATCAAAGACTTTTTGCTTTTTAATTTGTTTCTTGTTGAAAAATTTGCAAAACATTTTGTTGCAATGTTTTGCAAAAGCATCTGGCGTGGAATGGCCAACTGCTTGTCATTCAGGGCGTTCACAACACACCATCCCTCTCTTACCAAGAGAGCGACGGTTGCAAGACGTCGTTTTTGTTATTATAAAAGCAGAAAAGACTTGCAAAACGAAAAAGGAAGTATTAACTTTGCATGGTTAAGCAAAGCGAAAAAGTATGGAACAGGCAAACACTATCAGAATTCCCAACCCATCTGCGGCATTGGTTGAGATCTTGCGCTATGCGCACGAACGGAAGAATACGCGCATGAAACAATTGCTTGAGAAATTAAGATTTGGAACGGCTCTATAGAATTACACCTTAAAATAATATATGAATATCCGCAAGTTGCCAAACATTCAAATATTCGCAGGGTGTGTCTCGCAAGTCACCCCGCACTGCGATGCGGGGCAGTATACCATGCTGCTTGCTGGATTCCGCTTTTCAGCGGAATGACAAGATGCGAGACACGCCCCCTTATAGAGGGCACAACTTGGCAAATTGCGGATATTCGATTATATTAACATACCCACGGACGGACTGAAAAACACTAAGACCGAGAACATTCTCAGAAACACCTTGTTATCTAATAAAAACATTAAAAAACGTTCATTGCAAATAAAAACGAACTAAAATTGTTCGATTTGCGATAATTATTCGTAACTTTGCAGAAGACAAGCTGCACTCGGGAAATTGAAAGCGAGTCTTTCTTTCCGCTCGTTTGCATTGTCTTTGCAGAAGACAAGCTGCACTCGGGAAATTGAAAGCGAGTCTTTCTTTCCGCTCGTTTGCACAGCCGCTGTCAGAAAGTCAAAAACACTATAAAAACCACTTTATTCTGTAAATGGGGCTTGACGCCTCTGCCACGGGTTCTGCACAAAGCCCGCCGATGGCCGGAATGTGGTTGAGACAAAGCGTAAACATGACAAAACTAATCAATAGATGAACAAGAAAGTTAAGTGGGGACTTATTGTCTTCATAGTCGTCGCGCTGGTATGCTGGGGCGTTTACTCCCAGATGCCCAAGCAGAACGAAGAGCTGTCGCAGGCCGACAAGGTTGACAAGGGCGGCGAGTCGAAAAAGAAAACGCTGAACGTGAACGCCCTGAGAGTGAAGAAAGGCGAGATTACCGACGAGATCATGGTGACTGGCACGCTGCTTCCCGACGAGGAGGTTGACCTGTCGTTTGAGACTTCGGGCCAGGTTGTTGAGATCATGTTCAAGGAGGGTGCCCACGTGAAGCGCGGCCAGCTGCTGGCCCGCGTCAACGACAAGAAGCTCAAGGCGGAGCTTCAGCGACTGCTGGCCCAGCTGAAGCTGGCCAACGACCGCGTGTACCGCCAGCGCACGCTGCTGCAGCACGACGCCGTGAGCCAGGAGGCCTACGAGCAGGTGAAGACAGAGCTGGCCACGCTGCAGGCCGACATCGACGTGGTGAAGGCGCAGATAGAGATGACGGAGCTGCGCGCCCCGTTCGACGGGGTGATAGGACTGAGGCAGATTAGCGTGGGCGCATACGCCTCGCCGACGACTGTGGTGACGAAGCTCACGCGGTTTGTTCCGCTGAAGGTTGAGTTCGCCGTGCCGGAGCGCTACGCCCGCGACATAAAGCCGGGCACGGCGCTCGACTTCACCGTTGACGGATTCCTGGAGACATTCCCCGCCAAGGTGTATGCCAAAGAGGCGGAGATTGACGTGGCCACCCGCACGCTGACGGTGCGCGCCCTCTACGCCAACAAGAACGCGCTGCTCACGCCGGGACGCTATGCCAGCATCAACCTGAAGAAGGAGGAGATAAAAGACGCCATTGCCATTCCGGCCGAGGCCGTGGTGCCGGAGATGGGCAAGGACAAGGTGTTCCTCTACAAGTCGGGCAAGGCGCAGCCTGTTGAGCTTAAGCTCGGACTGAGAACGGAGAGCCAGGTGCAGGTGCTCAAGGGTCTGAACGTGGGCGACACGCTGATAACGTCGGGAACGCTGCAGCTGCGCACGGGTCTCCCGGTTGTGTTGGACAAGGTGGAATAAACTCGGAGACTGCCATACTATGAACATTTCAGAATTAAGCATACGCAGGCCGGTGCTGGCCACGGTGATGACCGTCATCATCCTGCTGTTCGGCATCATCGGCTACTTCTACCTCGGCGTGCGCGAGTATCCGTCGGTGGACAACCCCATCATATCGGTGCAGTGCTCGTATGCCGGCGCCAACGCCGACGTGATTGAGAACCAGATAACGGAGCCGCTCGAGCAGAACATCAACGGCATTCCGGGCATACGCTCGCTGACGAGCGTGAGCCAGCAGGGCAGCAGCCGCATAACGGTGGAGTTCGACCTGTCGGTAGACCTGGAGACCGCCGCCAACGACGTGCGCGACAAGGTGTCGCGTGCGCAACGCTACCTGCCGCGCGACTGCGACCCGCCGACGGTGTCGAAGGCCGACGCCGACGCCTCGCCGATTCTCATGGTGGCGCTGCAGAGCGAGAAGCGCCCGCTGCTGGAGCTGAGCGAGATTGCAGACCTGACGGTAAAGGAGCAGCTGCAAACCATACCCGAGGTGAGCAGCGTGTCCATCTGGGGCGAGAAGAAGTACTCCATGCGCCTGTGGCTCGACCCCATCAAGATGGCGGGCTACGGCATAACGCCCATGGACGTGAAGAACGCCGTGGACAACGAGAACGTGGAGCTGCCCTCGGGAAGCATAGAGGGCAACACCGTGGAGCTTGAGATACGCACCATGGGTCTGATGAACACCGCCAAGATGTTTGACGACCTCATCATCAAGCACGAGGGCAACCAGGTGATACGCTTCAGCGACATTGGCCGGGCGGAGCTGAGCGCGGCCGACCTGAAGAGCTACATGAAGATGAACGGTGTGCCGATGGTGGGCGTGGTGGTGATTCCGCAGCCGGGAGCAAATCACATCAACATTGCCGACGCCGTGTACGAGCGCATGGAGAAGATGAAGAAAGACCTGCCGGACGACGTGCACTACAGCTACGGATTCGACAACACGAAGTTCATACGCGCCTCAATCAGCGAGGTTGAGAAGACCGTCTACGAGGCGTTTGTGCTCGTGATCATCATCATCTTCCTGTTCCTGCGCGACTGGCGCGTGACGCTCATCCCCTGCATCGTCATCCCGGTGTCGCTCATCGGAGCCTTTTTCGTGATGTATCTGATGGGCTTCTCCATCAACGTGCTGACGATGCTGGCCGTGGTGCTGGCCGTGGGACTTGTGGTGGACGACGCCATTGTGATGACGGAGAACATCTACATTCGCATAGAGCAGGGCATGCCGCCGCTCCAGGCGGGCATCGAGGGCGCCAAGGAGATATTCTTCGCCGTGGTTTCAACGACCATAACGCTTGTGGCCGTGTTCTTCCCCATCGTGTTCATGGAGGGCACGACGGGCCGCCTGTTCCGCGAGTTCAGCATGGTCATATCCGGCTCGATCATCATTTCGGCCTTTGCCGCGCTGACGTTCACCCCGATGCTCGCCACGAAGATGCTCAAGCAGCAAAAGAAGAAGAACGCCTTCTACCGCGCCACCGAGCCTTTCTTCGAGGGCATGAACCGCGCCTACTCGCGCTCGCTGGCCTTCGTGCTGCGCCACCGCGTGTGGGTGCTGCCGCTGATGGCGGTGATGTTGGTGCTGATCGTGGTGCTCTGGAACAAGATTCCGTCGGAAATGGCCCCGCTTGAGGACCGCTCGAAGATAACCATCAACACCAAGGGCGCCGACGGCGCGACCTATGAGTACATACGCGACTACACCGAAGACATCAACAGCATAATCGACTCGATCGTGCCCGACGCACAGGCTGTGGTGGCCCGAGTGTCGGACGGCAGCGGAAACATAGACGTGATGCTGAAGGACATGGCCGAGCGCGACTACACGCAGATGGAGGTGGCCGAGCGCATATCGCGCGCCGTGCAGAAAAAGACGAAAGCGCGCGCCTTCGTGCAGCAGCAGTCGTCGTTCGGTGGACGCCGCTCCAGAATGCCCATCCAGTATGTGCTCCAGGCCACCAACATAGAGAAGCTGGAGAAGGTGCTGCCAGTGTTCATGGAGCGGGTCTACGAGAACCCCGTGTTCCAGATGGCCGACGTTGACCTGAAGTTCAGCAAGCCGGAAGCCCGCGTACACATAGACCGCGACAAGGCCAACGTGATGAACGTCAACACGCGCGACCTGGCGGAGACCCTCCAGTACGGACTCAGCGGACAGCGCATGGGCTACTTCTACATGAACGGCAAGCAGTACGAGATTCTCGGAGAGATTAACAGGCAGCAGCGCAACAAGCCCGCCGACCTGAAGTCGATATACCTGCGCAGCAGCGACGGCAAGATGATACAGATGGACAACCTCATCGAGCTTGAGTATAGCACCGCGCCGTCGAAGCTCTACCGCTACAACCGCTTTGTGTCGGCCACCATCTCAGCCGGACTGGCCGACGGCAAGACCATCGGTGAGGGCCTCGACGAGATGGACAAGATTGCCGCCGACGTGCTCGACGACACATTCCGCACATCGCTGTCGGGCGACTCGAAGGACTTCCGCGAAAGCGCGTCGAGCCTCATGTTCGCGTTCATACTGGCTCTGGTGCTCATCTATCTCATCCTGGCGGCCCAATTCGAGAGTTTCAAGGATCCCATGGTCATCATGCTCACAGTGCCGCTGGCCATCACCGGAGCGCTGGTGTTCATGTATTTCGGCGACATCACGATGAACATCTTCAGCCAGATTGGCATCATCATGCTCATCGGCCTTGTGGCCAAGAACGGCATTCTGATTGTGGAGTTCGCCAACCAGAAGCAGCACTCGGGCCTTGACAAGATGCAGGCCGTGAGCGAGGCCGCCCTGCAGCGGCTGCGCCCCATCCTCATGACGAGCGCGGCCACCATACTGGGTCTTGTGCCGCTGGCCTTTGCCACAGGCGAGGGGTGCAACCAGCGCATAGCCATGGGCGTGGCCGTGGTGGGCGGAATGCTCGTCTCGACGTTCCTCACGATGTATGTCGTGCCCGCCGTTTACAGTTACATCTCAACCAACCAGATTGCCAAAAAGGACAAGAAATGAAGAACATCATCATAACGTCGCTCCTGGCCGCCGCTGCGCTGACGGCAGGGGCTGCCCCCGAGGGCGGCAGCGGTGCCGCCGCCGGAGTGATGTCGCTGCAGGAGTGCATCAGCCGCGGGCTCGAGAACAACTTCTCGATACGCATGGTCAAGAACCGCCAGCAGGTGAGCGCCAACAACGCCACTCCAGCCAACGCCGGCCTGCTGCCCACCGTAGACCTGAGCGCCTCTTACGGCGGCGACCTGCACACCACCCGCACCACGGCGCGGTCAACAGGAGAAACCGCACGCGAGAACAACGCCTACGACGGCACGCTCGATGTGGGCGTTGACCTGAACTGGACCGTTTTCGACGGCTTCAGCGTCTGGACGAACTACAAGCAGCTGAAGCTCATGCGCGAGGAGGGGGAGCTGCAGACGCGCATGGCCATCGAGGACTACGTGGCGTCGGTCATTCAGGAGTACTACAACTTCATCCAGCAGAAAATAAGGCTGAACAACTTCCGCAAGAACATGGAGCTGTCGCGCGAGCGCTTCCGCAACGCCCAGATAAGCTACAGCATCGGAAGCCAGTCGCAAGTGGACTATCTGCAGGCCAAGGTCTACTTCAACACCGACAGCACGCAGTATATGAAACAGCTTGAAGCGCTCAACACCTCGCGCATAAAGCTGAACCAGCTGATGGCCAACGACGACGTGACCGAGGCGCTGAGCATCCGCGACACGCTGATAGACGTCAACCCCAACCTGGGCTACGAGGACCTGTGGCGGGCCACGCTGGCCACCAACTCGTCACTGCTGCTGGCCGACAACAACTCGGCCATTGTCAGTGCCGAATATAAAAAGGTGATGTCGCGCGACTTCCCCTACGTGCGCCTCAACCTGGGCTACGGCTACACCATGAACCGCTACGAGCTGGCCGCCACGAAGAAGCGCGACAACTGGGGGCTGAGCGCCGGAGTGACCGTGGGCTTCAACATCTTTGACGGCAAGCGGCGCATGCAGCGCGACAACGCCCGGCTGGACATTGAGTACGCCCGGCTGGAGCGCGAGGACCTGAAGCTGTCGCTCAAGGCGCAGCTCAACGACTACTGGCAGGCCTACAAGAACAACTGGCAGATAGTGCAGAAGGAGCGCGAGAACCTCATAGCGGCCTCAGACAACTATTATCTGGCCAACCTGCAGTTTGAGAAAAACGTGATTTCCGGCTTCGAGCTGCGCGAGGTGCAGACCAACCTGCTCGACGCCGAGGAGCGAATACTCACCGCTGAATATGACACGAAGATGTGCGAGGTGTCGCTGATGCTGCTCAGCGGGCGCGTGATGGAGTACCTTCAAGGGAGCGGAGAATAAAGAGACACTCTCCCACCCCCATGCGCGGAGTCGCGTTTTTAACACTTCATTTTCCCCCGAAATAGAAAATTCCGGGCTGTTTCTGCCCACTGAAACTGCCATAATAAGCGCTTGACAATGCCAAAAGGCCCATATCGCCATGCGATATGGGCCTTTTGGCATTGCAATATAGGCCATATCGGCACGCAAGAAGACCCTTTCCGCGAGCCGAAACGGGTGGTTTCGGAGCCGAAAAAGGCTGTTTCAAGGGCTGATTTCATTGCACAACAAGTTGTATGAGGCTTATAAGTCCTATAAGGACCAATAAGTTACGATTGCACACCCGTGCCGCGCTTATTTGCGTCCGCCTGGCTTTTTGTTTTCAAATACGCGAAATATGAGAGGGGTAAAGTGCCGATTTTTAAGCATTATGAAACAATGTTAACTCCGGGAAGAGACGCTCGGAGCGGACGCACCGTGCTCCCGGAAAACAAAAATCCGAAGCGACGGCTGAAGCCATACACCCCGGAAAACTACGCTTATGAAAGAGCCTCTTGTCGGATTCGAACCAACGACCCCGAGATTACAAATCACGTGCTCTGGCCAACTGAGCTAAAGAGGCGGGTGGGCAAGCTACTTGCATCGCGCCGCTACAACCAACTACCTTTGCTACGTTCCCGTCCTGGAGGATTCGAAGGGAGCTGGCCGTGCAAGACTTGCCCGTCTGTAAGCGTGTGCAAAGTTAGTCATTTTCCACCATCCTGCAAACTTTTTATTACAAAAAATTCAAAAATAGTGCGCCGCCACATGGCATTATTGTGATAAAATGAGTAATTTTGCAGTCAAGAATACTGTTTTTTAAATTTATGACACCGGCAGAATATATTCAGCTGAAAGCATTCGCCCGCATTGACGGGGCGTATCTCGGTCTGGTGTGGATAGCCAGTTTCGCGTTCTACATCTGCGGACTCACCTCCCCCGCCCTCGGCCTGGCGGCCGCCCTGCTGGCCGTCGGCTCGCCCGTGTTCGCCGCCCTGCGCCTGCGTAAGTTCCGCGACAAGGCCCGCGACGGCATCATCTCGTTCCGCCGCGCGGTGGCCTACTACATCATGACATTCCTCTACGCCTCGCTGCTGATGGCCCTGGCACAATACATATACTTTGCCTTCATCGACGGCGGCTACCTCGTGTCAACGTATTCGGCCATCATGTCAACCCCCGAGGCCGCCGCGATGCTGGAAGCGTCGGGCATGGACGCGGCGCAGATGAGCGCGAGCATCAGCGCGCTGGCACAGACAGACCCGATATACATTGTGCTCAACATCCTGAGCATGAACGTGACCTTCGGCATAATACTGAGCATTCCGGCGGCCGCGATAATCAAGAAAAACGCACCGGCCGGGCACCCTACCCGCCAATAAGCACTGACAACAACCGAAGAAATGGACATTTCAGTAATAATCCCGCTTTACAACGAGGAAGAGTCTCTTCCCGAACTCTACGCCTGGATTGAACGGGTGATGAGAGAGAACAACTTCACCTTCGAGGTGATTTTCGTCAACGACGGCTCCACAGACCACTCGTGGGACGTCATCGAGCGCCTGAGCAAAGAGACGTCCACCGTGCGCGGCATCAGATTCCGCCGCAACTACGGCAAGAGCCCCGCCCTGCACTGCGGGTTCGCCAGGGCGCAGGGCGACGTGGTGATAACCATGGACGCCGACCTGCAGGACTCGCCCGACGAGATTCCCGAGCTGTACCGCATGATCACGGCAGAGGGCTACGACCTCGTGTCGGGCTACAAGAAGAAGCGCTACGACCCGCTGTCGAAGACCATACCGACAAAGCTCTTCAACGCCACGGCGCGCAAGATAAGCGGAATAAAGAACCTGCACGACTTCAACTGCGGCCTGAAGGCCTACCGCCGCGACGTGGTGAAGAACATCGAGGTGTACGGCGAGATGCACCGCTACATACCCTATCTGGCCAAAAACGCCGGCTTCACCAAGATCGGGGAGAAAGTGGTGAGGCACAGGGCGCGCAAGTACGGCAAGACAAAATTCGGGCTCAACCGCTTCTTCAACGGCTATCTCGACCTCATCACGCTGTGGTTTCTCAGCAGTTTCGGCCGCAAGCCGATGCACGTGTTCGGCTTTCTGGGCACAATAATGTTCCTCATAGGCTTCGTGGCCGCCGCAATCCTTGGCATCGACAAGCTGTACGCGCTGGCCAGCGGCGTGCCCCAGCGGCTCGTGACGGAGTCACCCTACTTCTTCATCGCACTGACCATGATGATCATCGGCACGCAGCTGTTCCTGACGGGCTTTATCGGCGACCTCATCAGCCGCACGTCAACCAACCGCAACGACTACCAGATAGCCGAGGAAATAAAGCCGGAGGAAGCCGGAGGCAAAGCAAGCGAGAAATGACACAGCCACAGACCAACCGCAACAGCCGCGCGGCCATGAGGCTACCGGCGCTGGCCGCCATCGCCGCGGCCATGGCGCTGGGCGCGTGCTCGTCGATAGACTGCCCCGTGGAGAACACCGTCTACACGGCCTACGGGCTCTACAAGGCGGCCGGGGTGCGCGACACGCTCACCGACACGCTCACCGTGAGCACAGCCAGGAGCAACCGCACCGACAGCATACTGCTCAACAGGAGCACCAACACGTCGGCCTTCGAGCTGCCGATGAGCTACACCGCGCCCGCCGACACGCTTGTGTTCACCATCGCCGACACGCTGGGCCGCACCGTCAGAGACACCCTGTGGATCGACAAGGAGAACTACCCGCACTTCGAGTCGGTGGACTGCAACATCTCGTTCTTCCACTACATCACCGGCGTAAGGTGGGCGGGCCACGCCATCGACTCCGTAGCGGTGAACAAACAGCACGTTGATTATGACGCATCGACCGAACATTTCCACATTTATCTCAAAGCTCGCCGTTAGTCTGGCGGTGCTTCTGGCCGCAGCCTCCGCCCGGGCGCAGAGCAAGATATTCTCCATCGAGAAAGACACCGTGCCGCTGCTCAACGGATTCTCCGTGAGCGTCAACGTGGCAGGCCCCGTAATCCTGGCGCTCAGCGACTACGGCGAATATGAGGCTGCGGCGCGGCTCAACCTGCACGACCAGTACTTTCCGGTGGTGGAGGTGGGCTACGGCGCGGCAGAGCACGACGACGAGGTGACCGGCATCTACTACAAGACGCAGGCGCCATACTTCCGCATAGGCTGCGACCTGAACCTGCTCAAGAACAAGCACTCGCCCAACAGGCTCTACGCCGGACTGAGATACGCTTTCACGACATACAAGGTGGACATCTCGCGCCACACCTTTGAGGACCCCGTGTGGCAGTGGCCCACCGGATTCTCCATCAGCGGCGAGTCGTGCAACCAGCACTGGGCCGAGGTGGTGTTCGGCCTGCAGAGCAGAATAGTGGGGCCGCTGCACCTCGGGTGGAGCGTCAGATACAAGCTCCGCCTGGCCCACAAGGACAGCAGCGCTGGCAACACCTGGTACGTGCCGGGCTACGGCAAGTACGGCGACACGCGCATCGGGGCCGACTTCAATGTGATAATCGACATTTAAAGACGCTATGCCCGACACAAGACACAAACAGAACAGGAACGCCGGCAGGCGGCGGGCGTGGCTCGCGGCAATGCTGGCCGTGCTCACAGCAGCGATAATGGTGGTGGTGAGAAACCAGCGGGCAGAGCCTTACCGCCACGCCTCAGGCGCCATCTTCGGCACTGTCTACAACATCACCTACCAAAGCCACAAAGACCTGAGCGCAGGAATCAGGGAGCGCCTGGAGCAGGTTGACGCCTCCCTGTCGCCGTTCAACAGCCGCTCGGTGATCTCGGCTGTCAACCGCAACGAGCGCACCACCCCCGACAGCATGTTCACCAGCGTGTTCAACAAGGCGCAGGAGGTGTCGCGCGAGACCGGCGGCGCGTTCGACATCACCGTGGCGCCGCTTGTCAATCTGTGGGGCTTCGGATTCAAAGACGGCACCACCCCGACACGCAGCGCCGTGGACAGCATCCGCCGCATTATCGGCTACGAAAAGGTAAGACTGCAGGGCGGCCGGGTGGTAAAGTCCGACCCGCGCGTGATGCTCGACTGCAGCGCCATCGCCAAAGGCTACGGCTGCGACATGGTGGCGGCCCTGCTGCGCGACAACGGCATCGGCAACTTCATGATTGAGATTGGCGGCGAGATTGTGACAAGCGGCATCAGCGAGAAGCGTCTGCCCTGGAAGATAGGAGTGACAAAGCCCGACGACGACCAGCTGGGCGCAGGCGGCGGAATACAGACCGTCATCAACGTGACAGACAAGGCCATGGCCACCAGCGGCAACTACCGCAACTTCTACTACAAAGACGGCAAGAAATACGCCCATACCATCGACCCGCACACGGGCTACCCCGTGCAGCACAACATACTGTCGGCCACGGTGCTGGCCGACGACTGCGCCACGGCCGACGCCTACGCCACGGCCTTCATGGTGCTCGGGCTTGAAAAATCTCAGGAAGTGCTTGCCCGCCACCCCGAGCTGATGGCCTATTTCATCTGCGCCTCCGGCGGCAGGCAGGACAGCGTGTGGTACTCGCCGTCGCTGAGAGACAAAATAGAATGACAGAAACATGGCCGCACTCCACCTCAACGAGAAGCTGATGCGCTTCGCCCTGTTCAAGGGCATGGGCCATGCGGAACTGGCAGAACTTGTGGCCCGTACCCGTCTGGACTTCAGCAAGCACGCTCCTGGCGGCGAGATTGTGCACGCGGGCGATGTGGTCAGACGGCTGCTGCTGCTGCTTGACGGCAGCCTGACGGTCACAACCGCCTCCGCCGACATGAAGTGCACCGTCAGCGAGGAAGCGGAGGCACCGTTCATAATCGAGCCGGAGCGCCTTTTCGGCCTGCGGCAGCTGGCCGCCAGAACATTCAGGGCGGCCGCCACCTCAAGCATCGTGGCAATAGACAAGACCGAAGTGGCCCGCCTCTGCTCCGAGAGCATCGCCTTCAGGCTTAACATGCTCAACCTCCTTGCCACCAAGGCGCAGCGGCAGGCGGGCGAACGCTGGGCCGCGCCGCCGCAGGACCTGCGGCAGCGCATAGCAAGGTTCGTGGCGTCAAGATGCGTCAGCGCAAGCGGCCGCAAAACCGTAACGATACTCATGGAACGGCTGGCGGCCGAGGTGAACGACAGCCGCATCAACGTGTCGCGCGCCCTCAGAGCCATGGAAGAGGCCGGGCTGGTGTCGCTCGGACGCGGAAGAATCGACATCCCGGAGCTGGGAAAGCTGCTCGCACTGTGACAGAACGTTAAAGTTTGGCTTACAGACGCTTAAATCCAAAAAAATCATTATATTTGCAACATAGTTCCGCCAAGCCCCGGCAACAGTCAGGAACGGCAGCCGGAACAGTCACAAACAACACATTATGCCAGACAACAACATTGAGAATACAGAACACAAGAACCCGTTCCTTGAGCCTTACGGCACTCCGCACGACACAGTTCCGTTCGACCGCATCAGGCTGGAAGACTTCGAGGAAGCGTTTATGGAGGGTATCAGACGCGACAACGAACAGATAGACAAAACCATAAACAACCCTGAAAAGCCAACTTTCGACAACACCATAATCAACGCCGAGGAAGACCGCGAGGGATATTACGACCTGCTTTCGCGAGTGTCGGCCGTGTTCTTCAATCTGCTCAGCGCCGAGACCAACGACCAGATGGACGCTCTGGCACAGAAAATACAGCCCATACTGACGCAGCACGCCAACGACGTGAGGCTCAACAAGGCTCTCTTCGAGCGCGTCAGGGCCGTACACCGCCGCCACCGCCGCCTCACCCAGGAAGAGAGGCGGCTGCTCGACGACACCTACGACGGCTTCGTCAGAAGCGGAGCGCTGCTCGACGACGAAGACAAGGAGCGCCTGCGCAAGCTCACCGAGGAGGCAAGCGTGCTGTCGCTCCAGTTCTCGCAGAACCTGCTGAAGGAGAACAAGGCGTTCAGGCTGCACATAACAGACAGCGAAGACCTTGACGGACTGCCGGAATCGGCCACAGAGGCCGCCGCGCTGACTGCCAAGGAGGAGGGCAAGGAGGGCTGGATCTTCACGCTCGACTATCCGAGCTACAGCCCGTTTATGACTTACTCCACCCGCAGGGAGCTGCGCCGGCAGCTCTATATGGCCAAGAACACCGAGTGTACACACGACAACAGCGAGAACAACATCGAGATATGCAAGCGGCTGATAAACCTGCGGCGCGAGATCGCCCAGCTGCTCGGCTTCAAGACCTACGCCGACTACGTGCTGAAGCACCGCATGGCAGGCAACCGCAAGAACGTCTACAAGCTGCTGAACGACCTCATCGACGCCTACAAGCCCACAGCCATCGAGGAGGTGAAGACCCTGACAGCCTTTGCCAAGAAGCGCGAGGGCATACGCTTCAAGCCCGAGCCGTGGGACTTCAGCTTCTATTCCCACAAGCTGCAGCTCAGCAAATACAACATCGACGCTGAGATGCTGCGCCCCTATTTCGAGCTTTCCAACGTCATAAAAGGAGTGTTCGGCCTTGCCACACGCCTTTACGGCATCACCTTCAAAGAGAACAACGACATTCCTGTCTACCATCCCGACGTCAAGGCCTACGAGGTGTTCGACGAGGACGGCTCCTATCTGGCCGTGCTCTACTCCGACTTCTTCCCGCGCAAAGGCAAGCAGGGCGGCGCCTGGATGACCCAGTACCAGGGCCAGTGGATAGACCGCAAGGGCGTTAACGTGCGCCCGCACGTCAGCATTGTGATGAACCTGACAAAGCCTACGGAAGAGAAGCCCGCCCTGCTGACACTCGGCGAGGTGGAGACATTCCTCCACGAGTTCGGCCACGCGCTCCACGGAATGTTCGCAAACACGCGCTTCGAGAGCCTCAGCGGCACCAATGTGTGGTGGGACTTCGTCGAGCTGCCGTCGCAGTTCATGGAGAACTACTCCGTGCAGAGGGAGTTTCTGAGCACCTTCGCATTCCACTACAAGACAGGGGAGCCGCTGCCCGAAGACCTGCTGAAGCGCATTGTGAGGAGCCGCAACTTCATGGTGGCCTACGGATGCCTGCGCCAGGTGAGCTTCGGACTGCTCGACATGGCCTACTACACGCTCAAGACGCCGTTTGAGGACGACCTGCTCAAGTTTGAGAAAAAGGCCTGGGCAAAGGCCATGGTCACGCCCCAGCTGCCCGACACCTGCATGACCGTGCAGTTCAGCCACATCATGGCCGGAGGCTACGCCGCAGGCTACTACAGCTACAAATGGGCCGAAGTGCTCGACGCCGACGCCTTCAGCGTGTTCAAGAAAGAGGGAATCTTCAACCGCGACACCGCCCGCAGATTCCGCGACGAGGTGCTCTCGAAAGGCGGCACCGAGCACCCCATGACCCTCTACAAGCGCTTCCGCAAGGGCGAGCCCACCATCGTGGCCCTGCTGCGCAGAAACGGAATAAAACTCGGCAAAGGCAAACAGAAATGACACAAGAGGAGAAACAGCGCGAGCTCGACCTCAGATACCTGCGCATGGCGCGCATCTGGGCCGAGAACAGTTACTGCAAACGCCGCCAGGTGGGGGCGCTCGTGGTGAAAGACAAGACAATCATCAGCGACGGTTACAACGGCACGCCGAGCGGATTCGAGAACATCTGCGAGGACAGCAACAACATCACCAAGCCCTACGTGCTGCACGCCGAGGCCAACGCCATCACCAAACTGGCGCGCAGCTCCAACAACAGCGACGGCTCCACGCTCTACGTCACCGCCTCGCCATGCATCGAATGCGCCAAACTCATAATCCAGGCCGGCATCAGGCGTGTGGTCTACGGCGAGCTATACCGGCTCGAAGACGGCATCGACCTGCTCAGGAAAGCCAACATAGAAGTGTTATACCTAAATCCCGACGACGATGAACCAGAAAAAGTCTAACCGATTCATGCCCCTGATTATGGCAGTGTGCGTGGTGTTGGGAATCATCATCGGCACGTTCTACGCCAACCTCTTCTCGGGCAACAGACTGAGCATCATCAACTCAAGCAGCAACAAGCTCAACAACCTGCTGCACATCATCGACGACCAGTACGTTGACACGGTGAGCATCAACGGCCTTGTAGAGAAAGCCATGCCGCAGATTCTGGCCGAGCTTGACCCGCATTCCGTCTACATCAGCGCCAAGGACGTGCAGGCCGCCAACGACGAGCTGAAAGGCTCATTCTCGGGAGTAGGCATCGAGTTCACCATCCGCAAGGACACCATCCACGTTGAAAACGTGATAAAGAACGGCCCGGCGGAGCGCGCCGGGGTGGCCGCCGGCGACAAGATCGTGAGCGTTGACGGCAAGCCGTTCGTGGGCAAAGAGGTCACCCAGACGGAAGCCATGCGCCGTCTGAAAGGCCCCAAAGACACGAAAGTGAAAATCGGAGTGATACGCTACGGCGAGAAAGGCGTGCGCCACTTCACCATCACCCGCGGCGACATACCGCAGCACAGCATCAACGCAACCTATATGCTCGACGAGACCACAGGCTACATCAAGGTGAAGAACTTCGGCGAGAACACCTATCCCGAGCTGCTCATCGCCCTGGCAAGGCTGTCGCAGGAGAACTTCAAGAACCTGGTGATAGACCTCCGTGGCAACACCGGCGGCTATCTGGCCTCGGCAGTCCAGATGGTCAACGAGTTCCTGCCCAAGGACCGCCTGATTGTCTACACCGAGGGGCGCAAGTCTCCGCGCCAGGAGTACCGCAGCGACGGGCGCGGCAGCTACCAGCACATCCCGCTCGTGGTGCTCATCGACGAGGGGTCTGCGTCGGCCTCCGAGATATTCGCCGGAGCCATACAGGACAACGACCGGGGCACCATCATCGGCCGGCGCTCCTTTGGCAAAGGTCTGGTGCAGCAGCCCATAGTGTTCAACGACGGCTCTATGATACGCCTGACGGTGGCCCGCTACTACTCGCCGTCGGGCCGCTGCATCCAGAAGCCGTACACCGCAGGCGACGGCAGCAGCTATGACGAGGACCTGCTGAGCCGCTACCAGCACGGGGAATTCTTCTCACAGGACAGCATCAAGCACTCCGGACCGGCCTACCACACCGGCATCGGCCGCTCGGTCTACGGCGGCGGCGGCATCACACCCGACATTTTCGTGCCCGAAGACACCTCCGGCATGACTTCATATTACAAGGAAGCCAGCATGAGCGGGCTTATAATACAGTTCGCTTACAGCTACACCGACAACAACCGGGGCAAGCTGCGCGAGTTCACCGGCATGGAGGAGCTGGCCGACTATCTCGTCAAGCAGAACACCGTGGAGGACTTCGTGCGCTACGCCGCCAAGAACGGCCTGCGACGCCGCAACCTAATGATTCGCAAGTCGCACAAGCTGCTTGAGAGATTCATCAACAGCCGCATCATCTACAATATGCTCGACGAGCAGGACTGGGTGGAATATCTCAACCAGGACGACCCTGCGATAGACATGACGCTCAAGGTGTTCCGCGAGGGCGCGGCATTTCCCAAGAAGCAGGCCGTCAAGACCGACAACGCAAAGCAGGCCAAAGCCGGTGCCAATGGTGCCAAGGGCAGCCTGCGCAAGACGCAAAAGACCAGAGCGAATGCTTAAGAGCGAGCTGAGAGAGGAGATGCGTCGGCTCAAGCGGCAGCACGGCAGCGGCGTGCTGGCCGAGCTGTCGCTTGCCGTAACCGGGCGCGTTATGCGGCACAGCGCGTTCCGCCACGCCCGGACGGTGCTGCTCTACTGGCCGCTGGCCGACGAGGTTGACACGCGCCCGCTGCTCCCGGCCGCCGCCGGAAAGACACTGCTGCTGCCCCGCGTCACCGGTCCTGCGACCATGGAGCTGCGGCTCTACGACGGTCCGCAGAGTCTGGCCGAAGGAGCGTTCCACATAATGGAGCCTACAGGCCGGCTCTTCACCGACTACCCGTCGGTAGACCTCGCCATCATCCCCGGCTTGGCTTTCGACGCCGCAGGCAACCGCCTCGGCCGGGGGCGCGGATACTACGACCGCTTCCTGCCGATCCTGCCGCAGGCATATAAAATAGGCGTGTGCTTCCCGTTCCAGCTTGTCGGCAGCGTGCCGACAGAGGCCACAGACGCAAGGATGGACGAAGTGATATATTGACCCACAAAGCAATACAGGCCGGAAGTCTGATATCGGTTTGCATAAACAATTCTAACTTATAACAACCCCAAACCGCGACAGAACGAATTGTTCTGCCTTTACGGTCATTTGCCCCTGGGCTTCTGCTCAAGCAGAATCTGCACAATGCGCTCGGCGGTGCGTCCGTCCCAACGCTCGGGCAGTGTGCTTTTTTTCCATTGCCCGCCAACCATATCTGAGACGGCCTTGCGCAGCAAAGCGCTGTCCTCGCCGACAAGCACATTCGTGCCCTGCTTGACAGTTTCTATGTGCTCCGTATAACTGTTTATCGTTATGCACGGCACATTGTCGAATGTGGCCTCCTCGGCCACATTCCCCGAATCGGTCACGATTCCCTTGGCGTGCGACAGAAGATAGCCGAACTCCAGATATGGCAACGGGGCTGTGACATGAATTCCCGACTCTTCCAACCGCAGGCCAGCCAGCGCATCGCGCGCAGCGTCACGCAGCGGGGCAACCACAGGAACAGCCCCTTTGGCAGATGCCAAAGTCTCTATGAGTTCCCGCAGTTTAACCGTATCGCTCAAAAGAGCCTTTCTGTTGATTGTGAGAACAAGATATCCGCCGTCTTCCATCTTCAGCTCCCGCAGCACTGCCGGACGCCTCAGCCTGCTTTGGTTCACACGAAGCGTGTCCATGAGGAGGTTGCCCACCATGTATATTTGCGACAGCTCCACGCCCTCGCGTGTTGCCACGCTGCTCGACCCTGCGCCGGCTGTGAACAGCAAATCGCTCAAGCCGTCAATCACCAGCCGGTTTATTTCCTTCGGCATGGTGATGTCGAAAGACCGCGTGCCGGCAACCAGATGGGCCAGGCACAAGCCGCACTTCTTTGCAACAATGGCCACCGCCATTGTCGAGGCCAGATCATCAACGACAATGACAATGTCTGCCGGACTTTTCTGGAGATAGCGTTCAAATTCAGACATCACACGCCCGGTCAGCTCGTTGAGGCTGACGCTCTCAACACCGAGGAACGCATCAGGCGCGGGGATGAGCAGATCTTCAAACAACGTCGGCTCTATTGTCGGGTCTGCTGCCGCGCCGGTATAAACCAACTTGTAGTCAATGGCCTTGCCCGCAGACTTGGCCTTGTCTATCGCCCATATTATCGGAGCGGCCTTCATAAAGTTAGGGCGCGCCCCCACAACAATACAAACATTCATCATCATTGATTTTTAACAACACACACATCAGGTCTTAATGCCGGCCCAAAGTCCTCAATTTATCAATTTCAGCACACTCATCAGCGACTCCGGGTTGTCCCAGCTGAAGCCGGCCGACCGCAACAAAGACTTATAAAGCCGCATATTCTCCTTCGGCACATAACGCTTGACGGTCCGCTCCTGAACCTTTATTATTTTATTGTCTATCTCAAAATAATACTGATTGACCAGCGGATAATTGCGTATTTCCTCGTCAGACAGCCCCGTAGCATTGACATTGACAAACTCCCTAAGCTCCAGATTCGTGATCTGGCGCTCGTTGAGCAACTGGTTCTTGTAGGCGTCAATGTCTATTTGTGTCACGCACAGCAGTTTGTCATTGCCGAGCGTGTCTATGACGCAAGCCAACGACTCGTTGAATTTCACATAGCAACGGTCTGAGAATCTCACGGAACGTATCTGGTCTATGTCCGCCTCCATGATATTTCCGAACGACTTATAAACCAGCGAACTGTTCTTCAGAAATATATTAGCTTCCTTCTGGCTGAGCGTGCGCCCGTTGTCCATAATGATTGTCGCCGGGCGGAATGTCTCGTAGACCGTGGTGCGGTTTATTCTGGCCGGCATCACCTGCGCCGCCACCGCCCCAAACAAGCAGGCACACAATAATATACAAACCACTCTTTTCATAACATGATGATTTCTTGTCCTGTGCAAAAATAGCAATAAAATTTGTTCGCATGAAAACATTTAAAGATTTTTTCACCACAGACAACGAATCAATGAGAACAATCCAAATGCAGGAAAACAACAAAGAAAAACAGGAGTCAGAATCAGAAACGCACAACACACTGCCAGAGCCGGCACAGAAAACAAAGACAAAAGAGTCTGAACACCCATCAATTATAACAAAAAGACAGTTATTCTTGAATTTTATTGATAAAATGTTTGGTATTTCAGAAAAAAGCTATACCTTTGCAAAAGTTTTAAACAAATAGCGAGAATATAATACAATTCAACAATTAAAGGACAAAGATTATGAACGCAGCAAAAGTCGTAGAAGATCTTAAAACCAGATTTCCGAATGAACCGGAGTACATCCAGGCAGTCAGTCAGGTGCTGCCCACAATTGAAGAAGAATACAACAAGCATCCCGAGTTTGAAAAAGCAAACCTCATTGAACGACTTTGCATCCCCGACCGCGTGATAGAATTCAGGGTGACATGGGTTGACGACAACGGCAACGTGCAGACCAACATGGGCTACCGCATCCAGCACAACAACGTGATAGGCCCTTACAAAGGCGGCATCCGCTTCCACAAGTCTGTAAATCTCGGCATCTTGAAGTTCCTCGCTTTTGAGCAGACATTCAAGAACTCACTGACAACACTGCCCATGGGCGGCGCCAAAGGAGGCTCAGACTTCTCACCCCGCGGCAAAAGCAACGCCGAGGTGATGCGCTTCTGCCAGGCTTTCATGAACGAGCTTTACCGCCACATCGGCCCCGATGTTGACGTTCCGGCGGGCGACATCGGCGTTGGCGGGCGCGAGATCGGCTATCTGTTTGGACAATACAAGAAGCTCACGCACGAATGGAGCGGTGTGCTTACCGGCAAAGGACGCGAATTCGGAGGCTCACTGATCCGCCCTGAGGCCACCGGTTATGGCACAGTGTATTTCCTGCTGTCCATGCTTGAGACCAGAAATATAGAGCTGGCAGGCAAGAGCGTGCTGATTTCAGGCTCAGGAAACGTTGCCCAATATGCTGCGGAAAAGTGCATACAGCTCGGCGCGAAGGTTCTCACAATGTCCGACTCCGACGGCTATGTGTATGACCCGGACGGCATCGACCGCGAGAAACTTGACTTCATCATGGAGCTGAAGAACATCGAGCGCGGACGAATCAAGGAATACGCCGACGAATATCCCAATGTGGTGTATCATGCAGGAGAAAGACCGTGGAAGGAGAAAGCAGACATCGCACTGCCATGCGCCACACAGAACGAGATTAACGGAGAAGAAGCGCAAGCTCTGGTAAACAACGGTGTGATTGCCGTTGCCGAAGGAGCGAATATGCCCTCGACGCCTGAGGCCATCGAGACATTCCAGAACGCCAAGATTCTCTATGCTCCCGGAAAGGCTTCCAACGCCGGCGGAGTGTCTGTGTCTGGCCTGGAGATGAGCCAGAACTCAGAGCGTCTGAGCTGGACTGCCGAAGACGTGGACAACAGGCTGAAAGTAATCATGAAGGACATCCACGACAACTGTGTAAAGTATGGCACCGAACCTGACGGCTACATCAACTACGAGAAGGGTGCCAATGTGGCAGGATTCATGAAAGTGGCAAAAGCCATGATGGCCCAGGGCATTGTCTGAAGACATCCAAGACAGAACCCATTTTACGACAAAAGAGGGTGCGCCTGAATTCCGGCGCGCCCTCTTTCTGTATTGCAACGGCATACGGTGTATGGTTTTTGCGTTACTGCAAAAATACAAAACGCAGGATTGGGTTATACACACATAGAACTCATTTAAACTTTTTGCGGCTTCAGTTCGAGACGGTATGCGAGACACGCCCTGCCGAGATTGGAGCATTTGGCGCGGATATTCATTAAAGTCTAAATGAGTTCACAGGAATTTCTGTTGGGTTAAATGGTATTTAAATTTCAATCCATATTGCGTTAATCTGCTGTTTTTGTTCGGTTATTCCAGCGATATTTCGTAATTTTGTAGGCAATAATGAAAATTTAGTGATAAGACATTATGATGCGAAATATTTTCAGGGGGTTGGGCATAGCGTTGGTGACCCCGTTCAATGAGGACGGATCGGTTGACTACGAATCATTGGAGAAACTGCTGAGATACCAGCTTGACAACGGTGCGGACTTTTTGTGCATACTGGCGACGACAGGTGAGACCCCGTGTCTTACTGCTGACGAAAAACAGAGAATCAAGCAGCTTGTCGTCAGCACCGTTGCAGGCAGGGTGCCTATTCTGGCCGGATGCGGAGGAAACAATACCGCAGCGGTGGTGGAAGAGCTGAAGAATGCTGACATGAAAGGCGTCTCCGGCATCCTGAGCGTTTGCCCGTATTACAACAAGCCGTCGCAGGAGGGACTGTACCAGCACTTCAAGGCCATTGCCGCCGCAACGGACCTTCCTGTTGTGCTTTATAATGTTCCGGGGCGCACCGGTGTCAATATGAGTGCCGCGACAACCGTCAGGCTGGCCCGCGACTGCAAGAACATTGTGGCGATAAAGGAGGCAGGCGGAAGTCTTGAGCAGGTGGACGAGATAATCAAGAACAAGCCGGCCGACTTCGATGTGCTGAGTGGCGACGACGCTCTCACGTTCCCGATGGTTTCTTGTGGCGCCGTTGGTGCCATAAGTGTTATCGGCAACGCCCTTCCAAAGGAAATATCCCGCATGATACGGCTTGAGTTTAACGGCGAGTATGCGGCGGCGAGAGAGATTCACCACCGGTTCACGGAACTGTTCGGCCTGCTGTTTGTTGACGGAAATCCGGCCGGAGTGAAGGCCATGCTGTCTGAAATGGGCATGATAAAGAATGTGCTGAGGCTGCCGCTTGTTCCGACCCGCATATCGACCATGAGGAAATTCAGCGAGATATTGAAGGAATTGAAGATACAATGAGAGCCTGCGCTGGCTTGCCGTTATGGAAATTTTAACCCGAATCGGCCTGACGGCCTATTCGGATTAAACGAGTCCGATAGCCGTCAGGCAATTTGTGAAAACTGCAAAAGAGGGTGCGCCGAGATGACGCGCCCTCTTATGCTGATGTCCAGACAACAAAAAAAGCGCGGACTTAAAACTTCGTCTATGCCATCTCGGTATCGCCAAACACCATGCACACATATACGAGTAAAAGCCCACGCCTGTGGCGTGAGCATTAACTTTCACTCTTGTGTGCATCTTTAATTTGGCGATTTCAGATAGCAAGAACAAAGCTAACGCTTTCTTGTCATTATGTCTTTTGTCGGTTATGCTACATAGGCGACTCTTTAATTGTTCATGGTGCAAAGTTACAAAAAAGATTCTTTGCCGCAAGTCCCTGCCAAGGCAAAAGCAGAAATGCCAGCCTGCAAATTGTCATTACGGCAGCCATGAGACACCAAAACATCCGTGCAGCACATCGATTTTAACACTTCCGAAACCGGCGAAATAGAAATTTCCGGGCGGTTTTTGCCGCCTCTTCCAGCCAGAAAACACACTTTGTTTTGCGAAACGGCCCATATTGCGATGCGATATAGGCCGTTTTGCATTGCGATATGGCCTGTATTGCAAGCCAAAACGACCCTTCTTGCAGGGCAAAAAAGGCTGTTTTGCCGCCCGGAAAGGCCGTTTTGGAAGCTGGTTTCATTGCACAATAGGTCGTATAAGGCTTATAAGTCTAATTAGTCCAATAAGTTACGATTGCACACCCGTGCCGCGCGTATTTGCGGCCAGGAAGCTTTTCATTTTCAAATACGCTGAATATGAGAGACCAAAAAAGCTGTTTTTAACTGTTGTGAAGTAATGTAAAAGCCATTCTGGCAACTCCACAACAGCACGCGGAGGCCACACAAGAAAGCCCCGCAGAAGCCGCTCCGTCAGCAGAAGCGTATGTCAACAATCACCCGGTTGCCCACGGCGGCGTTGAGCCGCCGCACAAAGTCGGCGCGCCTCATGCTCAGGTCGGCGCGCAGAGCCGGACTGGACAGGCTGACAAAGAGCGTCTGGTTTCGTATGCAAGCCTCGCGCGTGTAGCGGGCGACAGCCGGGCCGGCCACCATTGGCCACGCCTCGACGAGCCGCCGCTGCAGCAGCGGGGTCTCAAGCCCCTGCTGCCTGAGGTTGCGCAGCACCAGGTCGCGTATGGACTGCACGTCGCGCTTAAACATGGCTGCCCTCCGTCACCTCGCCGCCGTCCACATTGAATATCTTGTAATCGCCAGAGCGGCTGCTCAGGATGCTGTCCAGATGGCTTCGGTTGGTGTCTGTGATGAATATCTGGCCGAAGCCGTCGCCGCTCACCAGGGCCACGATGCGCTCCACGCGCGAGGCGTCGAGCTTGTCGAAGATGTCGTCGAGCAGCAGCAGCGGCGTGGTTCCAGTGCCCCGGCGGCGCAAGAACTCAAACTGGGCCAGCTTCAGCGCCACCACGAATGTCTTGCTCTGCCCCTGGCTCCCCTCTCGCCTCAGAGGGTGTCCGCCCATGGTGAACAGCAGGTCGTCGCGGTGCACGCCGTGCAGCGAGTAGCCCATGATGCGGTCCTTGGCCCTGTCGCGCCTTATCACGTCGAGCAGCGGGCCGCGGCGGCAGTGCGACTCGTAGTCCAGCGACACGCTCTCGCGCCCCGACGAGATCTCGGCATAATACCGCCTGAACACCGGCACAAGCTCGCTGACGAAAGCCTCACGCCGGGCAAAGACGGCCTCGCCCTCGGCAGCCATCTGCTCCTCGAGCACGTCGAGCAGCGCGGGGTCTGGCTCGGCCTCGGCCCTGAGCAGGGCGTTGCGCTGCTGCAGAGCCTTGCCATAGCGCGCCAGCGAGTCGATGTAGGGGCGGTCGTACTGCGATATCACCATGTCCATCAGCCGCCGGCGCTCCTCGCTGCCGCCGTCGATGAGCATGGTGTCGGCGGGCGACACGGCCACGAGCGGTATCAGCCCTATGTGCTCCGACAGGCGGCGGTACTCCTTGCCGTCGCGCTTGAAGCGCTTCTTCACACCGCGCTTCATGCCGCAGTAGACGGCGAGCGGCTCGCCGCTGTCCGTCGCATACGAGCCTTCGAGCACGAAGAAGTCCTCGCCGTGCCTTATCACCTGCGAGTCGGCAGGGCACACCGCGCTGCGGCAGAACGACAGATAGTAGACGGCGTCCACCACGTTTGTCTTGCCGGCGCCGTTGCGCCCCACAAAGCAGTTGAGCCGGGGCGAAAGCTCCAGCCCCGCCGCCTTGATGTTCTTATAGTTTATTATGGAAATCTTCTGGAGAATCATCAGCAACCTTTTCGCTAACAGAGTGCAAAGTTAAGCGTTTTGCAAGTCATAAAAGAAAAAAGTCAGTGATAAATTTCAGTATCTGCGATAAATTCCGTAATTTTGCCGCGCAATAAAAACCGAAACAAAACATTAAAGCATAATGGCTAACAACAACAAGCAGAACGAGGCTCAGAACGCAGAGAGCACAGTCAAAATCCAGGCGACTTTCTTCGAGAAATACAAGAAAGCCATCATCTACGGCGTGGTAGCCGTGATAGTAATCGTGGCCGGAGCGATTGTATATAATAATTATGTGGCAGCCCCGCGCCAGGAGAAGGCGAGCACCGTGCTCGCCAAGGGACAGGACTACTTCAGCATGGGACAGTATGAGAAAGCCCTCAACGGCGACAGCACGGGCTACGCCGGATTTGCAAAAATAGCCTCCGACTACAGCAGCACCGACGCAGGCAACCTGGCCAACCTCTACGCCGGACTGTGCTACGCCCAGCTGGGCAAGTGGACAGAGGCCGCCGAATGGCTCGAGAAATTCGACCAGCAGGACGACCAGATGATCAGCCCCGCCGCCGAGGCCGCCCTGGGCAACGCCTACGCCCACCTCAAGCAGCTCGACAAGGCCGTGGAGCACCTGAAGCGCGCCGCACAGAACGCCGACAACAACAGCCTCTCGCCCACGTTCCTCATACAGGCAGGCGAGATTCTGGAAAGCCAGGGCAAGAAGGACGAGGCGCTGAAGCTGTATCAGGAAGTGAAGCAGAAATACTTCAACTCCATGCAGTATCAGACCATCGACAAGTACATCGAGCGCGCTTCAATCAAGTAAACATGGCAACAGCACTGCACAACCTGTCTGACTACGACACGCAAAGCGTTCCCGACGCCAGCAATATGTGCTTCGGCATCGTGGTGGCCGAGTGGAACAAGGAGATAACCGGCGCACTGCTCCGCGGCGCCGTCGATACGCTCGAAAAGCACGGCGCACTGCCGGAGAACATCCACGTGAAGACCGTGCCGGGCAGCTTCGAGCTGGTCTACGGGGCGCGCCAGATGAGCCTCAACGGCAACTACGACGCCGTGATCATTCTGGGCTGCGTAATCCGCGGCGAGACGCCCCACTTCGACTACATCTGCCAGGGCGTCACCTACGGCATAGCCCGCCTGAACACCACGAGCGAGATTCCCATCATCTTCGGCCTGCTCACCACCGAAAACCTGCAGCAGGCCAAGGACCGCAGCGGCGGACGGCTCGGCAACAAGGGCGACGAGTGCGCCGTGGACGCCATAAAGATGGCAAAATTCTGAACACAAACAAACCGTGACACACAGGCGGCGGCCTTGCTTTGGCAGGGCCGCCGCTTTACATTCCGTCTCTGTGCCACGGCAACCTTACACTCCACAACATTACAAACAAAACCGAACAAAAGCCATGACAAAATTCATTTCATGGAACGTCAACGGCCTCAGGGCCTGCGAGGGCAAGGGCTTCAGCGACTCGTTCCGCCAGCTCGACGCCGACTTCTTCTGCCTACAGGAGACCAAGATGCAGCAAGGCCAGCTCGACCTCGGCTTCGACGGCTACGAGTCTTACTGGAACTACGCCGACAAGAAGGGCTACTCCGGCACGGCAATTTTCACCCGGCGCAAGCCGCTGTCGGTGGCCTACGGCATCGGCATCGACGAGCACGACCACGAGGGGCGCGTGATTACGCTCGACATGGAGGGCTTCTACCTCGTCAACGTCTACACCCCCAACTCGCAGGACGGCCTGCGCCGCCTCGACTACCGCATGAGGTGGGAGGACGACTTCCAGGTCTACCTGCGCCGGCTCGACTTGGACAAGCCCGTCATAGTGTGCGGCGACATGAACGTGGCCCACGAGGAGATAGACCTGAAGAACCCCAAGAGCAACCGCCGCAACGCCGGCTTCACCGACGAGGAGCGCCAGAAGTTCACCCAGCTGCTCGCCTCCGGCTTCACCGACACGTTCCGCCTGCTGCACCCCGGCGAGGTAACTTACTCGTGGTGGTCGTACCGCTTCAAGGCCCGCGAGAAGAACGCAGGGTGGCGCATCGACTATTTCGTCACCTCCAAGCGTCTGGACGGCAGCGTGAGGGAAGCCAACATCCACACCGAAATCTACGGCAGCGACCACTGCCCCGTGGAGCTTGTGCTCGACATCTGACGGCGGGCGTTGCCTGCCATAGAGACACTTGAAGGCCGCAGCACTGGCATTGACCAGTGGCTGCGGCCTTCTTTGATTGAGTAATGAAAGTTGGTGTTGCCTGTCCGTTGCATACCGCCATTTGGCGGCGCACGTTTTCCTTATTTTGTCTCCACCTCGAAGAGGTATTCGCCCGACCCAATGGCCCAGCGGCTCTTGCCGCCTGCGGCATCGACGGGGCGTATGTCCTGCCGCCCGCTGACGGCGCGCCCATACTCGGTTATGCGGCCCGGGTCGGCCGTGGGCAGCGTAACGGTGGCCCGGCTGCCCGCCGGTATCGCCACGCGCAGGGTGTACCGCTCGCCGCTGCGCCGCCAGCTGCACTCTATCCTGCCGCGCACGCTCTCGTAGGCGGTGGTGGCCCAGGTCACGTCGCCCGCCTCCTGCGGGTCAATGATTATGTCGCTGAAGGCCACGGACTCCTCGCTTTGCCTTATGCCGCCCAGCCCGCCGAAGAACCACTCCATAAGGTGGCCGAGCATGAGGTGGTTGTTCGACACGTCGTTGTATGCCTGCCACGACTCCGTGAGCGCCGTCGCGCCGTGGGCGAGCTGCCAGCCGTAGCCCGGCACGTCGTACTTGCTGTTCATCCTGAAGATGGTCTCGCCCATACCGGCGGCCTGCAGTGCCTGCACAACGTAGCGGTAGCCCACGTCGCCTGCAGTCAGCGCGTAGTCGCGCCCGGCTATGTCCGCCGCAAGGTTTCGCTCAACCTTTCCCCGCATCCCCGGCTCCACCAGCCCGAGGCAGAGGCTCATGCCGCTCGCCGTCTGGCTGTTGCGCTCGTATATGGAGTCGGCCTTGTTTAAGAACTTCGCGTTATACGCCGCGCGTATTTCGGCAGCGAGGGCGACATACCGCTGTGCGTCGGCGTCCTTGCCGAGCAGGCGGGCCATGTCGGCCATTAGCTTTGCGTCGTAATAGTAGATGGCCGTTGCGGTCAGGGCGTTGCTCGTGAGCTGCGCCTTGCCGGGCTTCTTAGGCCCTATGTCAAACCAGTCGCCAAGCCCGTAGGCCACGATGTGGCCGCTGCTGCGGCCCGTGAGGTAGTCTAAGTAACGCTGCATGGCCGGGTAGTGGCGCTCTATGAGGCTGCTGTCGCCATACCACTTGTAGAAATACCACGGGCAGATGATGAACGCGCTGCCCCACTCCGGCGTGTCCTCGAAGCCGTCGCTGAAGCGCACATACTCCGGCGCTATGGTGGGTATGCAGCCGCCCTCGAGCTGCGAGGCGGCCATGTTGTCCATCAGGTCGGCGTAGATGGCCCTCATGTCGAAGCGGTACTGCATTGAGTACTGCATCAGGTGGCTCTGCTCCTGCCAGCCAAGCTTCTCGCGGTGGGGACAGTCGGTGAGCAGGCTCGCCATGTTGCTGCGCATGGCCCAGTCTATCAGGTTGTACGTCTGGTTGAAGAGTGGCTTCGAGCAGGCGAACGTTCCCGCCTCGGCGGCGTTGTTGCACGTGTGCAATCCCTCGATGGCTACAATCTCCGGCAGCCCTTCCGGGTTGTCCTCGCCCGCAGGCACGGCCCCTTCCACCTGCACGTAGCGGAAGCCGTAGTAGGTGAACTGCGGCTGCCACTGCTCCACCGCGCCGTCGCCGCGCGTGGTGTAGGCGAAGTAAAACGGCCCGCCTATGCCGCGCTGGGTGACGGAGTTGCCCCTGCCGAGCAGCTCGCCGGGACGCAGCACTACCTTCGCGCTCTTGCCGCTGCGCACCTTGAGGCGCACGATGCCGGCAAAGTTCTGCCCCAGGTCGTACACCCAGCGGCCCTCGCCGCTCTTGAACCGCCGCTGCACGGGCAGCACGTCGCGCACGGCCACTGCGCTGCCTGCCTGCGACACCAGCCTTATGGGCTGCTCCACCTCCACGGCCTTGGCCCAGCGGCTGTCGTCGAACGCGGCATCGGAGCACCAGCCGGGCTGCTCGCGGGTGGCGTCGTAGTCCTCGCCGCCGTATATGCTTGAGTATGTCACCGGGCTTTCGGCCACGCGCCACGACTTGTCGCTGACCACCGTCTCCTCGCTCCCGTCCTCATAGCGTATCACGAGCTTCAGCCTCATCTTGGGCGCGCCATACGACTGCAGCAGCTTGAAGTATCGCTCGCGCGGTATGTTGTAGAAGCCGCCCCCGAGCATCACGCCCACCACGTTGTCGCCCACGCGCAGGCTGTCGGTAAGGTCGAACGCGACGTAGAGGGCTTCCTTTGCGTATTGCGTCCACCCCGGGTCGAGGAAATGGTCGCCGGCCTTGCTGCCGTTTACGAACATATCAAACTGCCCGAGGCCGCAGACGAAGGCCAGGGCCTGGCTCACGGGCTTCTTCACGCGCACCACGCGGCGCATCATCGGCAGGCGGTACATACCCGTCTTTTCGTCGCCCAAGGCGCGTTTTACGAGTGGCGAGTGTATGCCGGGCAGCACCTTGCGCCCGTCTTTCTCCATGGCTATCCAGCGGCTCCCGGCCCAGTCGGCCTCGGTGGGCAGCCCCGTGGTGAACCGCGCCACACGGCTCCAGCCGGAGCTTTCGCCCCGCCGGCTCCACGACTGAACGCGCCAGTAGTACGTGGTGGCTGGCTTCAGCGGCTTGCCGCCGTAGCCTACTACGACGGAGTTGGCCGAGCCTACGCGCCCGCTGTTCCACACGTTGCCCTCGCCTGCGGCAAGCCGCTCCTCCGAGTCGGCCACGACCACCTGGTAGGCGGCCTGCTCCGTGCCGCGCTCCTGTGCCTGCAGCTTCCAGCCGAAGTGCGGCTGCTGCGCGTCGATGCCCAGCGGGTCGGCCTGCCCCTCGCAGGCAAGCCCGTAGACGCTGTATTGCGCGGCTGCGGCACGAACAGTAACAAAAGCCACAGCGCACATAGTTGATAACAATCTAACAGTCATTTCTTTTTGGGTTTTGTTTTGGTTATTGATAAAACACGGTACAAAATTAGCAAAAAAACTAAATAACTGTCTGCAAGACACACAAAAACAGCCATCCGCCTGCCACATTACCATTCACCATGGCAAACCTGCAGACCTGCATAAATATTCACTCCCGAATGCATAAATATAGAAAAAGAGAAACGCCAGTGCCCGCACTCAGAGCGCAGAAAAACACTTTTGCACCCCGCCAGAGCCGACATCTGCAACACACTGACACTCAGAGGGTTGCAAAACAGGCCATATTGGACTGCAAAACAGGCCATATTGCATTGCGAAATGACCCGTTTTGCAGTCCAATATGGCCTGTTTTGCAAAATCGGACGGATGCCGCCGCTTTCCGATATGGCACGAATGGCCTCCTGACGGACTTTTACACGCCGGCCGTAACGCCTGCCACAGCTGCATATTTATGCAGAACCGGCGGCGCGGCGGCCTCTCCCCACAGGGGAGACGGGAGAGGGGCCTCTCAGAGTTTCACCGTCACCGGCTTGCCCGAATACCTCACGCTCTTGCCGCGGGCGGCCACGTCGCCGGCGGGAGTGCCCTCGCCCACGAGCACGACGTTGAACTTGCGCGACTTCATCATGCCCTTGAACTTGCCGTTGCGCTGGCCGATGGTGAGTGTGCGCGAGCTGTCGTCCCAGCTGAACTCGATGGTGGTGTAGGCCCCGTTCTCGTAGTTGTAGTTATCGTTCTCGTCTTCGTAGAGCGTGAACGTGGCGTCGGCGCCCGGATATACGCGCACCTCAAGGTTGTCCCAACGCTCCTGCTCGGCCCACTGCACGCGCGGGCCGTAAGGCACGATGGAGCCTGCACGCACGTAGACTGGCATGATGTCGATGGGCACCTCGCGCATGATGGTCTGCCCGCCCTTGTGCTTCTTGCCTGTCCAGAAGTCGAACCAGTCGGCGCCCTCGGGCAGGTAGACATCCACGGATGTCGCCTTGCCCATGTCCTTCATGTGGCCGTAGCGGCGGCTGTCCTGCCACGTGTAGAGCGAATCCATCACGGGGCGCACGAGGAAGCTGCGGCCGAACATATACTCCGTGCCGAGGTTGAGCACGCGCTTGTCGGCGGCGAAGTCCATCACGAGCGGGCGCATGATGCTTCCGCTGCGGCTCGTCACCTCCCACGTGGTGCTGTAAAGGTAGGGCAGCAGGCGGTAGCGCAGGTGCGTGTACTTCTCCAGCGCGTCGTAGGCCCAGTAGCCCTTCTCGCCAAACTGGTATATCTCCACGGCCACGGGGCTTGAGTTGTGGGAGCGCATGATGGGCTGGAAGGCTCCCCACTCATACCAGCGCACGTGCAGTTCGTGGTAGGCCACGTTCTTGATGGCGTCGCGGTAGCGGCTGGCGAAGAACCCGCCGAGGTCAGTTCCCCAGTAGGGTATGCCGCAGAGGCTGTAGTTCAGCCCGGCGGCGAGCTGGCGGCGCATATTGTCCCAGGTGGAAGTCACGTCGCCGCTCCACGAGTGGGAGGCGTAATGCTGCTGCCCCAGGAACGACGAGCGGGTGAGCAGGAACACGCGCTTCTGGTCGGTAGCCTCGCGCTGGTGCTCATACACGCCCTTGTTCGTGACGAGCGGGAAGGCGTTGTGAACGCGGCGGAAGCTGCCCAAGTAGGTCTTGGTGTCGAAGTCGGAGTCCTTTATGTCGAAGTGGTCAGGCTCGGTGGAGTCGAGCCACCAGGCGTCCATGCCGAGGTCGAAGATGTTGCGCTTCATCTCGGCCCAGTAGAGGTCGCGCGCTGCGGGGTTGAACGGGTCGTAGGGCTTCACGCCGGCCTTGCGCGGCCACGTCTCGAAGTTGTAGAGTGCGCCTATGCTGTCCATCTTGTGGTACATATCCGTCCACGGGCCGAACGAGGCCCACACCGAAATCATAATGTGTGCGTTCTGCTTGTGTACGTAGTCAACCATCTCCTTGGGGCTTTTAATGCGCGGTTCGGCCTGCAGTGCCTTCGGGTCTTCGCCCTTTGGCAGGAAGCGCATATACTCCGGGTCGCCAATCTTGTTGATGTAGCGCGGGTTCTGGAACTTCATCGAGTTCCAGTTGGAGTCGCATCCCCAGTACTGCCAGTCCTGTATGATGCCGTCGAGCGGCACCTGCAGCTCGCGGTACTTGTCAACCACGCCGCAAAGCTCGTCGGGGCTTTTGTAGCGTTCGCGGCTCTGCCAGAAGCCGAGCGTCCAGAGCGGGTACATCGGTGCCTGGCCCGTGAGCTGCCTCACGCCCGCAACCACGCCGTCGGCCGTGCCGCCATAGACGAAGTAGTAGTCTGCGCAGTCGCCCACCTCGGAGTCGAACGACATCTCCTGCGGGTTGTCCGTAAACGTGGTGGGCGAGTAGTTGTCCCAGTAGAGGCCGTAGCCCTTGGCCGAATGCACGAATGGTATGCAGATTTTCATGTTCTGGTTGCGTAGCAGGAGTTTCTGTCCGCGCTGCGACACGAGACCCGTCTGCTGCTGGCCAAGGCCGTAGATTACCTCGTCGGGGTCGAGCAGGAATGCCTGGCGCACGGTGAACGACGGAGTGCCGGCATCGTTGAACGGCGTGAACTGCGTGCCGTAGTCTTTGTCGCGGAGCATCTGGTTGCCCTTTGCGTCGGCGAAGGCTATGCCGCCAGTCTCGGTGTTGACGCTCACCATGACCGCGCCGCTGGCCACGGTGGCCGTCGCGCCGCTGCCGCCGTAGGTCAGACTCACGGCCTGCGGCTGCATTATGACGGGTATGCTCACCTTATTATAAGGCTTGCCCGCAGGCTCTTTATACACTCTGACAATGCTGTCGGAGAAGAACTCAACCCTCACCTTCAGCCCCTGCGCCTCGAAATCGAGTCCGCGCTGGGTACGCCCGGCGGGTCCGGCAGTGGCCGTCATGGCCACAAGTGCGGCAAACGATGCCGCGAAGAAACGGATTTTTGCTTTCATCTGCTGTCTTTGTTTGTAATAATAAAATGGCTTTTACGTCTGCAAAGATAGCCGAAAACAGTGAAAGGCCGGGGGTGCAAATGTTGATTCCGTGCGCACAAATGTTGAAAACAGCGGGGAATCAGGCGTTTTCAGAGGTGTCGGCGGCTTTCGGATAGTCTGACGGGCGGCAGCCAAACTCCGTCTGGAAGCATTTGCTGAAGTAGCCGGTGGAGCCGAATCCGGTACGCTCGGCCACCTCGGCCACGCTGCGCCCGCCTCCGGCCAGCATCTCGGCGGCACGCTGCAGGCGTATGCTGCGTATGAAAGCCACGGGCGACTTGTCCATCAGCGCGGTGAGCTTGCGGTAGAGCCCGGTGCGCTCCATGCACAAGTCGGCGGCAAGCTGTTCGACGGAGTACCCCTGGTTGGCGATGTTCCGCTTGACCAACGCCGTGACTCGGCTCACGAACTCTGCCTCGGCGGGCGACAGTTGCTGGCCCTGGCCGTCGGCAGCCGACGCCTCGCCCAGCACCACGCGGCTGTCGCTCTGACGGGCGCTAAGCCTCTCTGTGAGCGTTCTGACGCGCTCCATCAGTTCGTCTTCGCGGGCGCGGAGAGCCGCCCTGCGGCGCACATGACGCCCGTAAAGCACAAAAGCCAGCCACAGAAGCAAAACGCCGACCACGCAATAAGCGGCAAAAGCCCACGGTGTGGCCCACCACGGCGGCAGTATGCTGAACTCCACGCGGCGCACGTCGGCCCCGCGCCACGCCTCCGGGTTGGTCGATGCCATTACCTCCAGCACATAATCGCCGGGCGGCAGACCGACAAAAGGCAGATAGAGCGAGCCACGGTCGTCAACGGGCGAGCCGTCGGTATCGGCTGTCACGGTGTGCCACGCGCCCCCGCCGGCCGAACAGCGGTAGCGGTAGCACGTGCTGCGCGGGCGCACATAGTTCATGGTGGAGAAGCGGAAGGCTATGGAGTTCTGGTCGTGGGCGAGGGTTATCCGCTCGATGTATGGCGGCGTTACGTCCAAAAGCACGCGCCCGCCATATTCCCTGCCGGTCTGCAAAGCCTCGCCGTTGAGATAGACCGAGGCCAGAATGGGACTGACGCGGATGTCTATCGGCTGCGTGTCGAAGAGTCCGCTGAGCGGCGATGTGTACAGCAGCCCGCGGTCATACGTGCCGAACCACAGGCCGCCCTCACGGTCGAGGCACACGGTGTTGATGCCCGCCGCGAGCATTGTGCCGTCGGGCAGACGCAGCTCAGGGTGGCGCTCGGCCGCGCCGGTGGCCGGATCGATGCTCAGATAGCCCTGCGGACAAGTGGCGAAGACCGTTCCACGGGGCGTGACGGTAAGCGTGTGGAGGATGCTGCCGGTGCGAAGCACAGTGCGCCACGTCCTGCGCCTGATGTCGTAGGCCAGCAGAACGGAGCCTGCACGGCCTGTGCGCAACTGGTAAAAGGCAGAGTCGCGGCAGAGCGCAAGGAGCGAGGTGC
Organism: uncultured Prevotella sp.; assembly: GCA_944320305.1. Taxonomy (GTDB): domain Bacteria; phylum Bacteroidota; class Bacteroidia; order Bacteroidales; family Bacteroidaceae; genus Prevotella. The sequence goes on from CALUGW010000002.1 coordinate 55,498, forward strand.
GGCTGTAACCGCGCCATCCGTCACCGGCGAACGGCGTGCTCCGGCTCACGATGCGGCCGCGCCCGTCGTATTCTATCATGCGCCCGGTGTCGAAAAAGACAAAGAGCGACTGCCCCACGGACTCCACATCCTGAAGCCGTCCGGCACCGCGCGGTGTTTCTACGGCAAGGTCTCCGTCAGTGCAGAACACGCTGTCGCCGCCCACTGTCCATGCCCGGCGCCGCCCGTCAACAAAGAAATCGTCTGTCGCACGGCCAAACGCGGAGGCCGCCAGAGGCATCTGCCGCATGGTGCGCAGGCTGACGCAGGCCAGGCGACGGTGCTCCTTAATCCACAGATTGTCGTGCGCGTCAATATAAAGATGTGTGTGCCCGGTGTAAGCTGAAAGGCTTATCCACCCCGAATCGGTTACTGCAGCAGAAGAAAAACGCTGTCCGTCGTAGACATCCACGGCCGTGCCTGTATAGGCGGCCATGCGTCCGTCGGGCAGTTGGAGCATCTGCAGCACGCAGTTGGCGCTCAGGCCGTTGGCAGTGTTGAGGGTGTAGAAAGTGCCGACGCCCCATGCCACGGCGCAATACAGAGCCATGGCCACTGCCGCAAAAGTCCGCTTGGCGGCAGCAGGAAAACCATTCAAAACGGAAACGAGCATCAGTCTGTCATCTGTTTATGGCCGAAAAACACCACGGGCGGTCACAAGACAGACGCCCGCGAGCGGCATGACGCCTGCAAAAGTATAATAAATATCCGGCGTGTGCAACAATATTGAAAGTATTTTTGTAATTTTGCAAAGTCAAAAAACAACCAAAGCAAAATGAAGAAAATCATATCGCTCATCGCCATGCTGTGCCTGACCGCAGTGATGCAGGCACAGATGGTAGACCCGGTGCACTTCTCATCGCAGCTGAAAATGCTCGGCGGCGACCAGGCTGAGATAGTTTTTACAGCCACTATCGACAAGGGGTGGCACCTCTACTCCACCGAACTGGGCAGCGACGGTCCCATCTCGGCCTCGTTCCACGCCAACAAGATGGACGGCGCGGAGACCGTTGGCAAGCTCACCCCGAGGGGAAAGGAGGTGAAGCAGTTCGACAATATGTTCGGAATGGAGCTGCGCTTCTTTGAGGGCAGCGCCACGTTCGTGCAGAAAATACGCTTTACAAAGCCCACTTACGACATAGACTGCTACTTGGAATACGGCGCGTGCAACGACGAGATGTGCCTGCCGCCGTCGCAGGCCACGCTCATAAAGAAAGGCAAGTCGCCCGCTGTGACCGCCGCCCAGACAGGAAAGGCAGAGGAGAAGGCGGAAGAGAAAGCGGAGACCGAGGCAGAAAAGCCCGTCGCCGAGGCCGATTCCGCCCAGACAGACACGGCACAGGCCGCACCGGCTCTGGCGCAATCGGGAGACAAGTCGCTCTGGGCTCCGGTCATCGACGAGCTGAACTCGTTTGACGAAAGCCAGCAGAACAGCTCCCTGCTGTACATTTTCCTGGCCGGAATAGTGGGAGGCTTCCTCGCACTGCTCACCCCATGCGTGTGGCCTATCATCCCGATGACGGTGAGCTTCTTCCTCAAGCGCAACAAGGACCGCTCCAAAGCCATCCGCGAGGCAGTGACTTACGGCATCTCGATTGTGGTCATCTACGTGTTGCTCGGCTTGGTGGTGACGCTGCTCTTCGGCGCGAGCGCGCTCAACGCGCTGTCCACCAACGCCGTGTTCAACATCTTCTTCTGCCTGCTGCTGGTGGTGTTCGCGGCGTCGTTCTTCGGCGCGTTCGAGATAACGCTGCCCTCGTCGTGGAGCAACAAGATAGACCAGAAGTCTGAGAACACCAGCGGACTGCTCAGCATCTTCCTCATGGCGTTCACGCTCACGCTCGTCTCGTTCTCGTGCACCGGCCCCATCATAGGCTTTCTGCTTGTGGCCGTCTCGACGCAGGGCAGCATAGTGGGACCCACGCTTGGCATGCTCGGCTTCGCCATCGCGCTGGCCATACCGTTCACACTGTTCGCAATGTTCCCCAGCCTGCTCAAGTCGGCGCCCAAGTCGGGCGGCTGGATGAACGTGGTAAAGGTGGTACTGGGCTTCATAGAGCTTGCTTTCGCACTGAAGTTCCTGTCGGTGGCCGACCTGGCATACGGCTGGCACATACTCGACCGCGAGGTGTTCGTGGCCTTGTGGATTGTCATTTTCGGCCTCATGGGCATCTACCTGCTGGGCTGGATAAAGTTCCCGCACGACGACCCGGAGCACCGCACCAACGTGCCGCAATTCTTCCTGGCCATGATTTCGCTCGCTTTCGCCATCTATATGGTGCCCGGACTCTGGGGCGCGCCGCTCAAAGCGATAAGCGCTTTCGCCCCGCCAATGAACACCCAGGACTTCAACCTGCACGAGAAGTCCGTCGAAGCGAAATACACCGACTACGACGAGGGCATGGCGGCTGCACGCGCCCAGGGCAAGCCCGTCATGGTGGACTTCACCGGCTTCGGCTGCGTGAACTGCCGCAAGATGGAGGCCGCCGTCTGGACTGACCCTAAAGTGGCCGACATACTGAACAACGACTACGTGCTGATCTCGCTCTACGTCGACGACAAGACGCCGCTAAAAGAACCCATCCAGGTCGAGGAGAACGGCCAGATGCGCACGCTGCGCACCATCGGCGACAAGTGGAGCTACCTGCAGCGCACCAAGGTGGGCGCCAACACGCAGCCTTTCTACGTGCTGCTCGACAACGAGGGCAAGCCGCTTAACGGCAGCCGGTCATACGATGAGAACCTGCAGGAGTACATAGACTTCCTGCAAAAAGGTCTTGACAACTACTCAAAGCGTTGACACACCATGCTGGACAAAGAGACAAGGAGCCGCATCATAAGGCTCATACACAAGGAAGTGGTGCCTGCCATCGGCTGCACAGAGCCTATGGCCGTGGCACTCTGCACGGCAAAGGCCGCCGAGACGCTGGGCCGCAGGGCCGAGGAGATAAGCGTGCTGCTTAGCGCCAACATACTGAAAAACGCCATGGGCGTGGGCATTCCCGGCACGGGCATGATAGGACTGCCCATCGCCATTGCTCTCGGTGCGCTCATCGGCAAGAGCGACTACAAGCTCGAAGTGCTCAAAGACCTCACGCCCGAGGCTCTCGAGGAGGGCAAGGCTTACATCGCCGGGAAGCACATCGACATCAAGCTGAAGCAGGGCATCACCGAGAAACTTTATATAGAGGTGTGCTGCAAGGCCGGGGGCAGCGAGGCGACTGCCGTGATTGCGGGCGGACACACCACGTTCGTGTACGTCGAGAAGGACGGCAAGGCACTCTTCGACAACCGCCCCAAGACAGCAGCGGGCGAGGAAGAGGACGACATCATGCTCAATATGCGCCTTGTCTACGACTTCGCCACCACCGCGCCGGTGGACGAGATAAGCTTCATAACCGAGACCAAGGACTACAATATGCGCGCGGCCCACGAGGCCATAAAGGGCAACTACGGCCACAACCTGGGCAAGACCATCGACCGCCCGCTGAGCCAGGGCATCTTCGGCAAGAGCATTTTTTCAAAGATATTGGCGCGGACCGCGTCAGCCTGCGACGCCCGCATGGGCGGAGCCATGATTCCCGTGATGAGCAACAGCGGCAGCGGAAACCAGGGAATCTGCGCCACCAACCCCGTGGCGGTGTACGCCCAGGAGAACGAGAACACCGAGGAGGAGCTGATACGCGCCCTCACCATGAGCCACCTCACGGCCATTTACATCAAGCAGAGCCTCGGAAAGCTGTCCGCGCTCTGCGGCTGCGTGGTGGCGTCGATAGGCAGCAGCTGCGGCATAACCTACCTCATGGGCGGCAACTACGAGCACGTCTGCCGCTCGGTAAAGAACATGATAGCCAACATAACGGGCATGATATGCGACGGGGCGAAGCCGAGCTGCTCGCTGAAGATTTCCTCCGGCGTGTCCACGGCCATCCTCTCGGCCCTGCTGTCGATGGAGGGCAAGTGCGTGAGCAGCGCCGAAGGGATAATCGACGACGACGTTGACCGCAGCATACACAACCTGACATCGATCGGCGCCGACGCCATGTCGTCCACCGACAACATGGTGCTCGACATCATGACGCACAAGTGCTGAGCCTTGACAAGGCAATAACGAGAACATTAATGAATGTCTGCATTTTGCGGAGCCGCTCTAAGAACAACGCGGCAGAAACCGTAAAATTATCATAAAAAACGAGGATGGCACTGCCATTCTCGTTTTTTTTCGCTACTTTTGCTATTGAAAAATCAGACAAAAACTAACAAGAAACAACCTAAAACCAATGTTTATGAAAGATCTCAAAATGTACATCAACGGCGAGTTCGTTGAGAGCAGCTCCGGCAAATGGATTGAAGTGCTGAACCCCTCCACCGAGGAAGTGATCAGCCGCCAGCCGGAAGGAACGGTGGAAGACGTGAACCGCGCCCTCGACGCAGCCCAGGCAGCGCAGAAGGCATGGGCGGCCACGCCCGCCATAGAGCGCGCGGCATACCTGCACAAGATGGCCGACGGCATACGCAAGCGCAAGGACCAGTTCATCGACATCATCATGCGTGAGCAGGGAAAGACCCTCAGCTGGGCCACTACTGAGGTGAACGTGACGGCCGACTACTTCGACTACATGGCCTCGTTCGCCCGCCACATCGAGGGCGAAGTGATCCCGAGCGACCGCCGTGGCGAGACAATCATCCTCACGAAGCGCCCAATCGGCGTGGTGGCAGGCATACTGCCGTGGAACTTTCCCTTCTTCCTCATAGCCCGAAAGGCAGGCGCGGCCCTCATAGCAGGCTGCACGATAGTCATCAAGCCGTCGCAGCTCACGCCTGAGAACTGCACGGAGTTCGCCCACGTGGTAGCGGAGTCGGGCCTGCCCGCAGGCGTCATCAACATCGTGACCGGGCGCGGCAGCGTCATCGGCAACGAGATGGCGGGCAGCCCCAAGATTGGCATAGTGAGCGTGACGGGCAGCGTCGGCGCGGGCGAGAGCATCATGAAGGCCGCCGCCACGAACATAACCAAGGTGTCGCTCGAACTGGGCGGCAAGGCCCCGGCCATTGTGTTCCCCGACGCCGACCTTGAGGCCGCGGCCCAGTGGGTGCTCGACAGCCGCATAGGCAACAACGGCCAGATATGCAACAACGCCGAGCGCCTGTACGTTCACAAGGCAGTGAAGAAGGAGTTCACGGAGATACTGAAGCGCAAGTTCGACGCAGTGCGCGTGGGCGACCCCTGCCAGGACCACACCGTAGACATGGGACCGCTCGTGGAGAAGCGCGCCCTGGAGAGCGTGGAGGCCAAGGTTGATAACGCCATAAGGCAGGGAGCCAAGGTCATCTGCGGCGGCCACCGCGTGGGCGACAAGGGATATTTCTACGCCGCAACGCTGCTTGACGACTGCCGACAGGACATGGACATCATCCACGAGGAGACGTTCGGCCCGGTGCTGCCCATCGTTGAGTTTGAGGACACCGACCAAGTGATAGCCTGGGCCAACGACGTTGAGTACGGCCTGGCGTCCTCCGTGTTCACCAAGGACATCGACACGGCGGCCAAGGTCGTGCGCGGCCTGGAGTTCGGCGAGACCTACATCAACCGCGAGCACTTCGAGGCCATGCAGGGATTCCACGCCGGAGTGAAGAAGAGCGGCATAGGCGGAGCCGACGGCAAGCACGGTGTGGAGGAGTATCTCGTGACGCACGTGACCTATCTCGACACCCACTACGAATAAGGCAACACATCGCCCGCCACGAACGGCAGGCCCACAGAACGGCAAAGGCCGCCGCACTCACAGCAAGCTGAGTGCGGCGGCCTTTATGTTTATAAAGAAAACGTCAGAAGTTCACACCGAAGTTGAGGTAGAAGCAGCCGGTGCGCGACGTGTCGAAGTCGCTGTGGCAGATGTTGGCCAAACCGAAGTCGTAGGCCATCTCGGCGTAAATCATCTGGTACTCCGCGCCGCAACCGATGCGCAGTCCGCCGTCGAACCGCTTGAAGAAGTCGCCAGAGAACGACGAGTAGACGGCGCGGTCGTCCTTCGACGTGCCGTAGTCCTTCACCTTGCCGCCCACACCGCAGGCCAGCCAGCCGCCGGCAAAGGGCTGCAGGCTGAAGTTGTCGTTGAAATAATACTTATACTTGGCCAGTATCGGCAGCTCAAGGTAGTTCAGGTCGTAGGTGAACTTCACACCGTCCACGCGCCCGTTGCCGCCCTTCTCGGTGTAGAAGAGTCCTGTCTCAAGATACACGGGGGCGGCGGGCGACAGCTGGAAGCCGATGATGGCGCCGATGTTCAGCCCCGAGCGCACGCTCCCGCCGTCGAGAATGTCGTCGTCTGAATTGACCGTGGCCAGCGACCAGCCGAGCCGCAGGCCGTAGTACACGTTGTGGTCCTCGGTGTACGATGAGTTGAACGGCATGCCGTATTGCGCCATCGAGGGCAGAGCCATGATGAGCGCGATGGCGGACAGAAGTATTTTTTTCATATTTCTGGATTTCGTCATGATTATGTTTTCAGGCTGCAAAGGTAGGCGTTATTTTGCTAACGGCAAAATGATTTGTATTAAAAAGTATTGCGCCCGCAGCGGAGCGAAAGATGTGGAAAACGTACAAAACCACAATTATATGTACGATTTTACCATAGATAGAACCTGAACAATGCTTAACTTTGCAGACAACACAAGCAATGAACACAAACCAAAACAATAAACAATTATGTCACTGACAAGCATCATTTGCGCCGCCGCGCTACTGACGGCGGGCCAGATCGGGCCAAAGAACATGCCCGAAAGCATCGAGCCGGTGACGGCTCCGTTCCCCATGCCGGAGCTGAGCCGCCCGCAGTTCAGGGCCGACACGGCCCTGGTGGAGATGAACAGCGGCGGACTGTCCACCGCGAGCATCCAGACGGCTATCGACAGCATGGGTCGCCGGGGCGGCGGAACGGTGGTAATACCCGCCGGAGTGTGGACGACAGGACGCATAACGCTGAAGAGCAACGTGGAGCTGCACCTGAGCGACGGGGCCGAGCTGCGCTTCAGCGGCTACATCAATGACTATCTGCCCGCCGTGTTCACCCGCGACGAGGGCGTGGAGGTCTACTCGCTGGGCGCCTGCATCTACGCCGACGGCCAGGAGAACATTGCCCTCACGGGGCGGGGCAAGATAACCGGTCCGACGACAGACTGCGAAATTTTCACCCGCAACGAGGGAATGATGATCGACGGCGTGGAAAAGAAGCCTCTGGCCGAGCGCGTGTTCGACGACAAGGCGGGCAGGGCGTGTTTCTGCCCAAGACGTTCGCGCCGATAAACTGCAAGAACGTGCTCATAGAGGGCGTGACGCTGGAGCGCGGACTCTACTGGAACATAGTGCCGCAGTACTGCGAGAACGTCATCATACGCGGCGTGACGGTGAGCAGTTTCGGCCACGGCCGCACCGACGGCATAGACATCGACTCCAGTCGGGGCGTGCTCATTGAGTACTGCTCGCTCGACTGCCAGGACGACTGCTACACCATGAAGTCGGGTCGGGGCGAGGACGGCCTTAGGGTGAACCGCCCCACGGAGAACGTCGTCATCCGCAAGAGCATCGCGCTGAGGGGCGCCGGTGGCATGGTCTGTGGCACCGAGACTGCCGGTGGGGTGCGCAACGTATATATGGCCGACTGTGTGTTCGACGGCACGGACCAGGCCTTCCGCTTCAAGACGCGCCGCCCGCGAGGCGGCTTTGTCGAGAACGTCTACGTGGAGCGCGTCCGCGCCGACATCAAGCACCAGGCGCTCTACTGCGACATGCTCGGCTCGGCCAAGTGGGTGGGCGAGCTGGCCAAGCGATACCCAGCCCGCGAGGTGACAAAGCTCACGCCGTGGTTCCGCAACATATCCATCCACGACGTGGAGATAACCGCCTGCCGACAGCTCGTCGATGTGGGCGGACTGCCGGAGAAGGTGCTGAAGAACATATTCTTCGGCAACGTAAAGGCGCGCTGCGGGAAGATAGGGCGCGTGCGCGACGCCTCGAAATTCTCGATGAAAGACGTGCGCGTGGAGACCGCCGACAGCGTGCTGGAGATTGACAACTGCGACTTCGCCTCGTTCTTCGGCTTCAGCAACACCGCCACGGGCCGCCCCGTGGACATACGCAAGAAGGGCGGCGAGTGCCGCTACCTGAACGTGCAGACCTACCCGCTGGCTCCGGTGACATACAACTCGATACGCCCCGGCGAGGTGTGGCTCGACACCGAGGGCAAGCCCATACAGGCGCACGGCTTCCAGGTGACGCGCATCGGCGACAAGTACTACTGGTATGGCGAGGACAAGACGAACACGCTCTTCGGCACGAACATGATGTTCGGCGGAGTGAGGTGCTACTCGTCAACCGACTTCTACAACTGGAAGGACGAGGGACTCATCGTCACCCCCGACCCCGACCCGGCCTCGCCCACACACCACTGCCAGAAGCTGGAGCGGCCGCACATACTGCGCAGCCCCAAGACGGGCCGGTGGGTGTGCTGGCTGAAGTCGCAGAGCAACGACGGACACTTCGTAATACTTGAGGCCGACAGCTTCATGGGGCCCTACAGATACGTGCGCAGCCTGAAACCCTGCGGATTCGCCGTGGGCGACTTCGATATGTACTCCGACCCTGAGACGGGCAAGGGCTACGTGTGGTTCGAGCGGCCGCACTGGGAGCAGATATGCGCCGAGCTGACCGACGACTATCTCGACGCCAGCGGCAAGTACTCGGAGCACTTCGTGGGGCAGACGCCCCCGCTGACGCGCGAGGCCGCCGCCCACTTCGTGATGGACGGTCGCCACTACATCTACACGTCGGGCACCACAGGCTACACCCCCAACCCATCGGAGGTGGCCGTGTTCGACGACTACCACGGCGACTACAAGACGCTGGGCAACCCGCACATAGGCGACCCCTACGACCACTCGTTCTGCTCGCAGATAACGAGCGTCATAAAGATTCCGGGCAAGAATCTCTACGTGGCCATGGCCGACCGCTGGCAGCCACACACCAACAAGACAGACATACCGAAAAAGGAGTGGAACTCGTTCCTGAAGCGCTACAAGGACCACCGCCCCTACCCACGCGACTTCAAGACGCCGCGGCCGGCCGACAGATTCTACACGCTGGTGAACCCCAACCAGGATGTCTACAAGGCCACCTACGTGTTCCTGCCCATCGTCGTCAAGGACGGAGTGCCAATGATAGAGTGGAAAGACGAGTGGCGGATAGAGGACTACGACTGACGCTACCGCCCCGGCAGAACGCACGAAAGCCTCGCCGCCACAACAAAGATTAACATTCGGACGGACAGAATTTAACACGACCGAAAGTGACGAAATAGAGCCGGGAAAGCGGTTTCCGCACGCCCGCAAGGCGTGAAAAACACGACAAAACTGCAATAAGGGCCGTTTCGAGATGCGAAACGGCCCTTATTGCAAAGCGATATAGGCCATATTGCAAGGCAAAACAGCCTTATCGCGCAGCTTCTTATGCTAAAACACACTAAATTCCAACGAATATCAGCGCACAGTATTAACACATTTTAAGCACACTTTTACACACACTTCTTCTAACACCCACAGTATCAGGCATTTAACATTGCGCACCTGAGACTGCGATATACGCCGCCAAAGATGCAGTCGGCGCAAAATACGCCACTCACGGACGGTTTGCCGGGCCGCGTTTTAACATTTACGGAGCATAAACGAGCTATGCCGCACACCGCAATCACGCGCCATAAGAAACAAAAAAGGCCGCGCCAAACATCATGGCGTGGCCTTTTTTACCTTTTTACTCTTTTACCTTTCTACCCTTACTTGAGTTTCGGTTTCAGCTCGTCGGGCGAGTCGTTGGTGAACATATTCACCGCCGGAGCCTCCTTCTCAAACAGGTTGGTGATTACCTGCGGGTCGAGCGTGATGGCCGGGCGGAAGCTGTCGCCCGCCACATAGTCTATTATGGCCTTGCGCATCTGGCGCGCCACGGGGCGGTTTTCGAGGTCGCTGTCAATGTCGATGGTGGTCATGAGCAGCTTGCCGCCCAATACGTTGGCCTCGACCACCATGCCGAGCTTGCGGCTGATGTGCCACGTGTCGATGGGCTGCACGGGCGGCTGGTAGGCGGCGGGGAAGTCGCGTAGGTTCATCACCTGCGCCTTGTTGACCAGCTCCCACCAGTTGAGGTTGGTCCAGTTGTCAGTCGGGAACTCGCTGAAGAGCGGGTGCCCGGTGTCGATGTATGCTCCGGTGGTGTGCGGCGGGCGCATCTTGAACCAGCTCGTGTTCCAGAACACCGGCAGGTAGGTCTGCTTCACGTCGTTGCCGAAGCGCACCTTGCCTGCGGCGGTGATGAGCACGCGCCCCCCTTTCTTAAGCGTGGCGATGGCCTCGGCGTCGAGCGTGTCGGTGATGAGCACGCCCTTGGCCTCGGGCATCTGCGTCTCGGCGGGGTAGACCCAGAACTCCCAGCTGTTCTCTATCTTCTGCCCTACATCGTTCTTTGGCGTAGTCCTGACGGTGAGGCGCAGCTTCGACGGTTCCGTGAAGGCCGCGAGGGGCAGCGTGACGGTGCCCAACGCGCGGTTCTTGCCCACGGTTATGTCGCCGCTGAAGAGCTGGCCCTTGGCCACCTCGGCGCCTTTCGTGTCGGTGACGGTGTAGGTGGTGAGCGCGTCGCGGAGCGTCTCACGGTATGCGTTGTACATCTCCACGTCCACTTTAAGCGTCTCTTTGTTTGTGTAAACGAACTTGGGGAACTTTGCCAGCGGCACTATCGGCGAGCAGAACTGCGTCCAGTCGGCGGCTGTGCAGTAGCCCTTCTCGCGCCAGAACACGTTGAGTACGCCCACGAGAGCCGTTCCCTGGCCGCTGTAGTCGTTGAGCGCGAGCATCTGGAAGCCCGCGTAGTCTGGCGTGCGGAGGTTGCGCTCCACATCGTATTTGTAGGCGAGGGTCTGCAGCTTGCCGCTGGCCATGAGGAACTTCTCTGCCTGCGAGGCCATGCCGTTGTCTTTCAGCAGGTCGGCGAATATCTCAAAGTTGTGCGCTTTGTACGCCCCGGTGTACTGCGAGGTCTCCTTCAGGTCGGGGAACGCGCACCACTGGCCCAGCTCGTGGCTCAGATAAGGCTCGTTAACGTCGAACACTATCGGCTTGCGGCCTTTCTGCGTCACCTGCATTATGTTCTTGAGGAAGTCGTCAGTGGACTGCGGTGCGCGGCGGTCCCAGTCGAGTCCGCGTGCGCCGCCCTTCACGTGGTATTCGCTCTTGGGATCCCAGGCCCATCCGCCGCCTACGGACGCGCCGCAATACACGCGGCGGTCGTCGCCCGTCTGCTTCCAGTGGTCAACGAAGTCGCCCACCCAAGTCACCCAGTCGCCCGCCGGCTCGTTGCCGGCAGCCAGCATGCAGAACGAGGGATGGTTGCCGTAGAACTCCACCATGCGCTCGGTCTCCTGCAAGAGATAGTGGTCTATGTTCATGCCGCGGCCCAGGCGGACGCCGTGGTTTGGCCACGACGGCCCTTCGGGCTGCAGGTAGAAGCCCACCTTGTCGGCGGCCTTGAAGGCAGCCTCGGGCGGACAGAAGGAGTGGAAGCGCATCATGTTCAGCCCGTACTCCTTGCACTTGCGGAACACGGCGAGCCACGACTCCTCGTCGGTGGGCGGGTAGCCCGTCAGCGGGAAGCAGCAGTTCTCCACCGTTCCGCGCATCCAGATGGGCCGTCCGTTGATGTAGAACTGGCGGCCGCGCACCTCAATCTTGCGCATTCCGAAGTCGGTCTGTACGGTGTCCTGGCCGAGCACCGACGTGAGGGTGTAGAGGTTCGGTGTGAACTCGTCCCAAAGCTTCACGTCATCGCCCATGGGCAGCGTCACTTTCACCACGCCGTCGGCATTGGCCACGAGCTTCCTGTGCTCATAGTCTTTGCCCGCCACATTGAAGCGCAGGTCGTACTTGCCCTTGCCGCCGTCTATTCTCACCTCCACGTCGATGGTCTTTGCGTCGATGTCGGGATAGACCTGCACGTTGGCGATGTAGACTTCGGGGCGTGCCTGCAGCTCCATCAGGCCGGCAATGCCGTTCCAGTCGCCCTGCGTCTGGTCGGTTACGCTGTGCGAGTCCTGCCCCACACAGACGTTCTCGATGCCGTTGTAGACCTTGACGGCAATCTCGTTGTCCTGTCCGGGCAGCAGATAGTCGGTCACCTCGAACACATGCGGCACGCTGAGCGACGAGTCGCGGCCCACCTGTTTGCCGTTTATGAACACCGTGGTCTCTATGTGCGGGCGCTCAAGATGGAGCAGCACGCGGCGTTTCTTCCACGCCTCAGGCACGCTCACAGTGCGCGAGTACCACGCATTGCCTACGTAGTGCTTGTCTGGCGTGAGGAAAAACGGGAACTTCATCTTGCCCGGCTGGCGGTATTTCTCCATGTATGGGTTGAAGAAGAAGGAGGAGTCGTAGAGGCTGCTCACCCACTTCGTCTCCACCGTCACCTCGTTTCCCTTGCCGTTGGTGAGCATGGAGCCGGGCAAGGTAACCTTGTCGTTGTACTCCGGGCTGTCTCCCTGGGCGAATTTCCATTCGCCCGAGAGGTCAACCTTGTCTTGGGCAGTGGCCGCCATGCAGGCCATCGCCGCCAATGCAATCAAATATTTCTTCATAATCTGTTGGTTACTGATACTTTAAGCACTTCCTCTCCCGGCTCGCTCACGTTGGCCTCGCGCGGGAAGTAGACCGGCATATCCTTCTGGAGCGGCAGGACGCGCAGTTCCAGCTGCTTGCAGTCGTCGGGCAGACGCCACAGCCCCATGAGGAAGGGGCGGCCGTTGTAGAAGTTATCTGCCACGAGCTTGCCGTCGGCGTAGAGCCGTGCCACGTCGCCACGATAGTCGATTCGAAGCAAGCGGCCAGCCCTTAAGCGAGGCTCCGGCAAGTCGATGGTGTAGACGGCAGCAGCGTCGAAGTCGGCATCAGATGGCTGCTCTGCCACCTTCATCGCTCCCATCTTTATCTGCCGGGGCGCGCCCGCCTCCCTCACCTTGGCCAGAGTGACACCCACAGCGAGGTCGTCAACACCGCGAAGAGGCAGGAAGAGCCTACCCGCATCGTCGGAATCAAGCAAGTAGATGTTGCCGTAGACAGGTTTTTCCGTGCCACGCGGCTTTACGTTTCGGAGCGTTTTGCCGTCAACGCAAATCTCCGTTGGCACTCCCTTTATCTGCTCCAAGTATATCTTTCCGTCGCGGCGGGCTATCAGCTGAGCCGTTGCATACCTCATGCCGGCGATGTTCACGGGGAAGATGCACGACGTACCGGCAGGTATCGTAATCGGTTTGCGTGGAAACTTTTGACCGAGCACACTGAACTGCACGCCCTTCTTGGCAGTCAGGTTCTGCAAACGCTCGTAGTTGTTCACAAAGACAAAGCCGCTGTCACCCAGCGAACGGTACGACCAACGCAGGTGACTGTCATCACCTTTCCTTATATCCTGCGGGCAAGGGAAAGCGGCATCCATTGGCGCAAGCGTCTCTCCGAAGTCGTGCATGAACAGGTGGAGCTTGCGCAACATATAATAATGAGGCCACCTCTGGCCGTATTCTCCCAGTGGGGCATAGTACTCATAGCTCTTCACGGGCAGGTCGTTGTGGTTGGTGGCGGGCGATGCCTGACACTCGTTGAGATGTGTCAGCTTGCCGTCAGGGTTGGTTCCTCCGTGGTACATGTAGTAGCCGAGCAGGTTGCTGCCGCTGCCCAGCTTCACCACCGCCATCGAATAGGCATCCTCCGGATATACGTAGACGCGGCGGTGATACGACGGAATCATGCCGCCGCCAAGCTCGCAGGTGAAGTAAGGATACTGCTCGTCGCCCTTGCTCAGCCTTTCCTTCTGCTCGCCGAGCTGCTCGGTGGCTATCGCTGTGGAGCTGCGGAAAGCCTTGAAGTTGAAGGCTTTGTAGTAGTTTCCGGCCGTCTCCTTGGTAGAGCGGTCCCAGAAGCCGTCGGCATAGTCGCCATAGAGCGGCAGCATCTCGCCGAAAGGCACGGGGCGCGTAAGCTCAGGCCAGCCCGTGCGGGTGTAGAACGGCAGGTCGAAGCCAATGGAGAGGGCGAGCTTCTTGAGCGCCATGAGGTAGTTGCCGTTGCGCTGCTCGTTGTCAAACTGCACGGCAATGACCGGCCCGCCGTCCTTCCACTGCATCCCGATCACCTGCGAATAGATCTGGCGGTAGAGCTTGTCTACATACGACATGAACTGCCTGTTGGTGTCGCGTGTCTTGCATCCCTTGGTGAACACCCAGTCGGGGATGCCCCCGCAGCGCACCTCGCCATGGCAGAACGGGCCGATGCGCAGGATTACGGGCAGCCCCTGAGCCTTGCAGATTTCGAGGAAGCGACGCAAGTCGCGCTGCCCGCTCCAGTCGAACACGCCTTCCTGCTCCTCCACGTGGTTCCAGAACACGTAGTTGGCGATCATCGTCACGCCGCCTTCCTTCATCTTGCGCACCTCCCTCTCCCACTCGTCGGCAGGTATGCGTGAGTAATGCACCTCGCCCATCACGGGCACCACGCGCCTGCCGTCGATGATAAGACTGCGCGAATCCCACTTCACCTCTGGCACTGCGGCCTGCGCAGGCAGACCGGCCAGAGCCGAGGCGAAAAGCAGGGAAAAAAGTTTTAGCCTTGCTTTCATAAGTCGTCTTTGGTTATTTGATATTCTATTTCAAGTTACAACAATGCAAATTTAATACATTTTAAACCGAAATGCAAGCAAAACGCCACTTAATTCATCACTCCGAGCGTGAGCAGCGAGCGCAGCGCCTGCACTCCCTGGTGGTTGATGTCCATGCGCTCCACCTCGGCAAGGTAGCGTTCGGCGTGCGTCATGTCGCCCAGCCCGCAGTAGCCCAGGGCAAGCATATACTTGCAGTGGATGGCGTTCTTCACGTCGAGCGAGTCTTCCCAGATGAGCAGGTCGGGCAGCGACACGGCGAAATAGTCCATCACCACCTTCTCGAACACGTGCTGCTTGCCGTAGTTCACGAGGCGGTAGAAGCGGCCGTTGGCCTCGTCCTTGCGCCCGAGACGCAGCAGAGCCATGCCCTGGTAGAATATCTTGTCGGGCTTGGCGTCGTTGTAGTACATGGCCGCGGCAGGCTCCTGCGGCCCGGCGGTGGCCTTCTCCCAGCAGTCGCGGGCCTTGCCGTCGTCGCCATTCATGCTGTAGGCGCAGCCGAGGAAGTAGAGGAAGTCGTTCTCCTGCGCCCCCTCGAGGCGGCCTTCGCCGAGGTTGTGCGGATAGACGAGGCACTCGTCCAGCAGGCGTATGGCCTTGTCGGCGTCGCCTGCGGCCAGAGCCTGCTTGGCCAGCTCAACGCGGCATATCTGGTATTGCGCCGTCACCTTGCCTTCGCCGCCTTCCCATGGGTGGAAGGTGTGGCCGTCGATAATGGCCATGGCCTCATCGTAGCGGCCCGTCTGGTTCAGGAGCGTGGCCTCTTCGAGCAGCAGGTCGTCGCGGCTTGCCACGAGGTCGGCGTGGCGCATGAGGCGTTCGAGCCTCCAGGCGTGGGGCTTCTGCAACCTCTTATAGAGCTGGTCAAGCTCCATGAGCACGCGGGCGTCGGCCTCGTCGAGGCTGAAGGCGCGCTCCATGCACTCCAGTGCGCGGGCGTGGTCGTCCTGCTTGTTGAAGTATGCAAGCGCAAGGTTGCGCCACACCGTGGGATATTGCGGGTCGAGCTGCGCCGAACGCTCCCACAACGCGGTGGCCTCGGCATACTGCCGCTTGTCGTAGTAGAGGCAGCCGAGATAGTAAGGGGCACGCGCGTCCTGCGGGTCGGCCTCCATGGCGGCGCGGAGCGCGAGCACATCCTCTATGCGGTTGGGGAAGCAGTAGGCCGGATCGGCGCTGCGGCCTGCGGCAAACGCGCTGCCGTCGCCCGCCCATCCCATATAATAATATGTCATGGGCGTGGCGGCACGCTCGGCTATCGCCATGCTCCACACGGCCACAGCCTCTTCCGCGCGGCCCATCTGCATATAGTCGAGGGCCAGTTCGTCGTAGTTGTTCGGTGCGCCGTGCATGAGCGTGTGCAGCTCGTCGAGCACCGCCCCGTCGGAAGTGATGAGGTATTTCTCGTAGAGGCAGCCGTAGTTGAAGCGGTCAAGGGCAAGCGACTCGTCGCAGAGGGCGAGCGCGTCAGCCCCGCGCCCGATGCAGCGCAGCACGGTGGCGAGCAGTGCGCGGGCCTTGTGGTTGCGGCGGTTGTTGTCGAGGGCGCGTTCCGCCTCGTCGAGGGCATCGTCCCAGCGGCCCTGCATCACGGAGATTTGTGCGGCGGCGGTGTAGCCGGCGTCGGCCCAGGCCTTGTTCCAAGTGGACTTCCAGAACAGTTCGTAAGCCTCGCTGACGCGCCCCATGCACTTCAGGCAGAGGGCCAGATTGTAGAGCGGCTCGCCGTCGTAGGGGTTGGGGTTACGGCGCATGAGCACGCCGACGGCGCGGCGCAGGTAAGGCTCGGCCACGTCGAAACGGCCCCGGCGCAGATACCACAGGCCGAGGGCGTTGTTGCACCGGTAGTCCATCGGGTCGCGGCGCAGGGCCTCCTCGTAGTAGTCAACGGGCGAGAACGTCGCGTGGCGGTACTGCTCCAGATGCAGGCCGGTGAGATAGAGCTGCTCCGTGGTCTTTATCTCGTGCGGCTGGAGGGCAGCCTCGGCGGCGTTGGGTATGGGGCGTATCTCGTCAGGCTCGGCGTGCCAAGAGAGCGAGAGGGCGCGGCGTCCGCCTTCCTTTATTATGTACAGCTCGACGGTGAGGGCGTCGAGCGGCGTGCCACAGGTGGGTATCGCCTCGTCGAACAGAGCCTCTGGGGTCATGTCGAGCGTGCGGTCGAAGAGCACGCGGCCGTCGGCGTCGGCGCGAACGACTATGTTCACGCGGTTGCAGCCGGTGGAAAGCACCTTCAGCCTGGCGCCGCCGTCGGCCCCGTCGATGTTCATCACGAGGTCGCGCGAGGCGTTCTTCACTATGCCCAGCTCGCGGTAGGGCATGAAATACTGCGTGAAACGCTTCTCCTCGTAGGGCATGAGCCACGTGAAGTCGGGCTGGTTCTCGGTGTAGACGCCGGCCATAAGCTCGATGTAGGGGCCGTCGGCGTCGGTGAGGTTGCGGTCCCAGGCGCGGCCGAAGTCGCCGTTGCCCCACGTCCACTGCTTCTTTCCGGGCGAGAAGTGGTGGCTGGCCACGTGGAGCATGCCGCCGCGCGTGTCGTTCTCGTAGCCCCCCTCGAAGTCGTACTTGGAGTTGACGGCCATATAAGACGTTGGCACCTTGATGTTCTTGTAGTTGGAAATGTCCACACCGGCGGAGTAGTCCATCTTGTAGTATGTGCCTGTGGCTATCGGGAATGAGCTTACGGCACGCTTGCCGTGGTCGAACACGGCGTTGATGTCGGGCGGGAACACGCTCTGGTAGTGGTCGCCCACGGCCACGGCGGGGTTGGCCCACCAGAGGAACGTCTGCGGCATGGGCGTGCGGTTGTAGAGGTGGCCGCGTATCTCGAGGTAGGCGCAGCCGGGCCTCAGGGTGAATCCGGCCATGCCCTTCTGGTGGAACATACGCTCCGTCTCGCTCACCCACACGGTCACGGAGCCGTCGGCGTTCTCCTCGATGCGGCTGTCTACGGGCAGAAACGTTGACGGGCGGTGGTGCTGCGGCCAGTTGAACTCTATGCCGCCCGAAATCCACGGCCCGGTGAGACCCACCAGGGCGGGCTTCACCACGTGGTTGTAGTAGACGAAGTGGCGCCGCTTCACCTTGTCGTAGGCCATCTGCACGCGCCCGCCAAGCTCCGGCAGAATCATCACTTTTATGTATTCGTTCTCAAGGAACACAGCGTTGTACTCCTTGTCCTCCTTCTCGTCGGCTATCGACTCGATTACGGGATAGGGATAGACCACGCCGCTCGAGCCTTGGTAGACGCGCTTTTCGAGGAACATCGGGTTCTTGTCGGGCTTGCCGACCTCATAGGTGGGAATCGTCACCACCTCTCTCCATGCTTTTACCATAATGTTGTTTATTTAATTGAATATCCGCAAAGCTCCTATTCAAAGGAGTTAAAGGAGTTACAAGAAGTCAACGCTCCACTGCGTTCCGCTAAGAAGTTAGAGGACGTATGCTCTTTCGATTCCTTATCTCATTCGCTTAGGCGAAATGCGGACTTCTTTTTAATTAATCAAAATATCATACCGGCCCACCGGTCTCCCTCCCCACGGGGGGGGGGCTGGGCCGGGGCTTCCGGGGCGGGGCTTCTCCTACCCCACCATCTCCTTCTCAAGCTCTTCGAGCGACTTGCCCTTGGTCTCCGGCAGGCGGAAGGCGAAGAAGAGCAGCCCGGCAAGGCACACGCCGGAGTAGATCCAGAACGTGCCGTAGCTGCCGAGGGCGGTGTTGAGCAGCGGGAAGGTATAGGTGAGCGTGGACGAGCCTACCCACAGGGCGAAGGTGCAGGTGGCCACGGCCACGGCGCGGACGCGGTTGGGGAACAGCTCGGAGATGAGCACCCACGTGCAGGGGCCGAGCGTCATGGCGTAGCAGGCTATGGCGAGCACCACGAGCACAATCATGAAGAAGCCCGTGACGTGGAAATAGTAGCACACGCCGATTATGAGGTAGATGGCGCACAGCCCGCCCGCGCCGAGAAGCATCAGAGCGCGGCGGCCAAGGCGGTCGACGGTGAAGATGGCAACGATGGTGAACACGACGTTGGCCACGCCGGTGACGACGATGTTGAAGAGCACGTCGCCAATCTCGTAGCCCGCCGACTGGAATATCTCCTGGGCGTAGTTGAAGATGACGTTGGTGCCGCACCACTGCTGGAACACGGCAATGACCACGCCGAGCAGCAGCACGCGGTGGAACGGGCGGCCCAGGAGCATGCGCAGCCCGCCCCGGCTGGCGTCGGCGGCGTTGGCCTGCTTCACGGCGGCCAGCTCGCCGTCGGCATAGTCGGCGCCGCCTATGTGGGTGAGCGTGGTGCGTGCCTCGCCGTCCATGCCCTTCAGGGCGAGCCACCGCGGGCTCTCAGGTATGAAGAAAGCCAGCACGAGAAAGAGCGCCGAAGGCACGGCGGCGGCCCAGAACATCCACCGCCAGGCCATCTGGCCGTTCCACGACGCGGCTATGAACTCTGCCGTGGTGCCGTCGGGTATTGGGTCGGCGATGAGCCAGTTGGTTATCTGCGCACCGAGGATGCCGAGCACGATGGTCATCTGGTTGAGCGACACGAGCTTGCCCCTGACCCGCGCCGGGGCCACCTCGGCGATGTACATCGGCGACAGACCAGAGGCCACGCCGATGCCGATGCCGCCGAAGAAACGGGCCACGAGGAACGAGTGGAAGTCGGAGAACGCGCCCGTGGCCACCGACGACAGGAGGAATATAAGCGCCGACACTATAAGCAGCCGCTTGCGCCCTATGCGGTCGGCAAGCCAGCCGCACACCATGGCGCCTATCATGCAGCCCACGAGGGCGATGGTCATGGCCAGGCCCTGCGCCGAGGGCGAGTCGGCAATGCCGAAGTAGAGTTCATAGAAGGGCTTCGCCCCGCCGATTACGACCCAGTCGTAGCCGAAGAGCAGGCCGCCCATTGCCGACACGAGGCAAATGAAATAGACGAACGTCTTGTTGTAGCTGTCCATAATAACAATGTTTGTTTTTGTTTTCGGTTATTGGTTCTGCCTGCAAAGATAGGCATAAAAAGCACTTCCGGAAATAGACAAACCTTGTTTTAAAGATGGACTTTTTCACTGTCAAGCCGCGCCACGGCACATCAGACGGCTTAGGAACCGTTTATGTGTTTTGCCCAACGTATTGCCATGGGCGCCTTGATGTTTTATGTCGTCGTTTGATAGAGCCTATCGGGCTAAATGACGAAAACGACAAAAACACCGAAAAAACACCGCAAGGCATGGGCAAAGATAAACGATAGGCACAAAACAGACGCTACTGTAAAAAATCAGAACAGCTTCTCAGACAAGGCTTGCGTCGAGCCTAAGCACAAAGCCCAACGCTGCGGCAATCCTGATGAACGAGGATAGCTGCAAGTCTGTCTCGCCTTTCTCCAGGCGGCTGATATAGGAACGCTCGCGCCCAATGCGCTCGGCCAACTCCTTTTGGGTCATGCCGAGTGCCTTTCGGCGGTCACGCAACACTTCGCCATAGTACCACGCCAACGCCTTGGCATTGAAATCGGCACGTTCCGGGCTTCCAGCCTCGCCCACCTCACGGGCAAGCATGGCCTCTGCCGTCTCAAAACCCGGCTTCTTGGAGAAATCTGTTTGACGCAATTTCGCCATTTCTTCAGCGGTCAGTCTGTCATACTTAACTTTCATAGCAAGCTCCTTAAAATGTTAATAGCCTTCGTTATTTCCTTTTCATAGTCCTTTGTGCTTTTCTTCACAAAGCCATTCAGCAGTATAATGCTTGTCGCAAGATTGATATTCTCGTTGTCAACGGCAAACAGGATGACACGTACCTCGTTGTCAACGGAAACCCGCAACTCGAAGAAGTCTGTTCCGACAAGTTTCTTCACGAACTTGGTTGGCACAGGGTAAACAGACTCCAATATGGATATTGCATAGCGCAACTTATCACGTGTGCGCGGATTGGCATTTATCGCAAAATCCTTGAAAGCGGGAGACAATATCAAATTCCGTTTCATATTTACCT
Source organism: uncultured Prevotella sp. (assembly GCA_944320305.1). Classification (GTDB taxonomy): domain Bacteria; phylum Bacteroidota; class Bacteroidia; order Bacteroidales; family Bacteroidaceae; genus Prevotella. Next base: position 76,289 of record CALUGW010000002.1, read on the forward strand.
TTGTTTTCTTTGCAAAGGTAACGAATTAGTCACATATGTCCAAATTTTTTGGAAACAAACCTCCTATTTTCACAATTTCGGCCATCCATTTCAAACGAAAGGGGACAATAAAACACTAATGGACTTTTTCACTGTCCGGCCGCGCCCCGGCATCGATTGGCAAGCGCCTGCAGCCGCCCCGAAAGGCGACCCCCGCCATATCGCTTTGCGAAATGACCCTTTTCGCACTCCAATATAGGCCATTTCGGCCTGCGATATAGGCCATTTCGCAAGCAAAAATGGCCGATGCTGCAAACCGGCTGACAGTCAGCGAGTTACGAAAGCAGCCGGAAACGCCTGCAAACCGGCTCGAAGGCGAATACGGGAAAGAACTTTTTTGCACAATAATATTTTGGGGAAAGACTGAAAATAGCTACCTTAGCGGCATAAAACCACAGGCCCATGAGACAGAAAGACGGATTCAGCGGCGAGCAGATGATTGTGCTGCCGCAAATGGCAATAGACATGGAGCGGGCCGACCCGCTGGCCTCCAGCCTCTACATAACGGACATCGGCTATTACCCCAACGCCGCCGGACACTACCGCGAACGCACCGAACCGATAGAGCAGCACGTGCTGATATACTGCGTGGAGGGCGCGGGGTGGTACCGCGCGGGCGGGGAGGAACACCGGGTGGAGGCCGGCCAGTACTTCATACTGCCCGCAGGCAAGCCTCACACCTACGCCGCCGACGGCGAAAGGCCGTGGACAATCTACTGGGTACACTTCATGGGCGAGCACGCCGCCGTCTACGCCGAGGGCGCACTGCAGCCACACGACATCAGGCCGGGCATCATGTCGCGCATCAGCGACCGCACGCGGCTCTTCGAGGAGATATTCAACACGCTGCGCGACGGCTACGGGCGCGAGAACCTGCGCTACGCCTCGTCGCTGCTGCACCACTACCTGGCCTCCATGCGCTACCTCTCCATCTACCGCAAAACGGACGCCGGCACGAAGCCTACCGACGTGGTGGGCGCGGCAATCCACTTCATGCGCGAGAACGCAGAGCGGCGGCTGTCGCTCAAAGACATTGCCGACTACGCGGGATTCTCGCCAACACACTTCTCCGCCATGTTCAAGCGGCAGACCGGCCACAGCCCGCTGGCCTACTTCAACCTGCTGAAGGTGCAGACGGCCTGCCGCCTGCTGACCTCTACGGACATGAAAGTAAACCAGATTTGCCACAAGGTGGGCATAGACGACTGCTACTATTTCACCCGTATGTTCACCAAGGCCATGGGCCTGTCGCCGCGGAAATACAGGGAGGAAAAGACGGAGAGGTGACGGCGGCACAAGGCAAGCACAGGCAAAGAAGGCGCACAAGCGCACGACAAAGCGCCGGCCAGCGGCCAACGAAAAAAGGAAACCCGCCTTTATGGGGTACGGGGTTCCTTCACAACCGGGCATTTCACGGAACTCATTCCACTCTCTCCACCAGCCGCAGCAGCTCGTCGGCCTGGCTGGGGCGCGGTATCTCGCCCTTCACGGGGCGGCCCCGGCGGTCGAGGAGCAGGCTGAACGGAAAGTGCGGCACGCCGACGAAACGCTCCAGGGCGGCCTGGCGGTCGGCAGCCAAGTTAAGGCTGACGGAGCCGGGGGCCTCGAGTGCGTAGCGGCGGGTAAGCTCGCCGAAAACCTCGCCGTCGGTGTCGTTGGCCAGGAAGATGTACACAATGTCCTTGCCGCGCAGTTTTTCGCGCATGGCTTTGACGTGCCTAAGCTCCGCGCGGCACGGCCCGCACCACGCTCCCCAGAAGTCGATGTAGACTATCTTGCCCCGGTAAGGGCTTACTATCTGCTCGAAGAGCTGAAGCCCGGCGGTCTCGGTGGAGTCGAAGCGCACCTCTAAGGGTCGCTGCGCGGGGCAGGCTTCCGCAGGGGTAAGCCCGGCGTCGAGCACGAATTTGGCTTGCTTGTATATTTGCCTGAAATTGGTCAGGGCGTATGACGGCGGCACCTGCCGCGCCTCGTAGTCGCCGGCAAACTTCAGTATGGTCTCGCGGCAGATGGCGGGCATCTTGCCCGTGGCGATGAACTCGCGGCGCAGCGGCCCGGCCTCATCGTAACACAAGGCCGACCACATGGTGTAGATGCTCTCAAAGGCATGGTCGTAGCGGCAGTAGGCGGCCATGCAGCGGCGGGCGCGTGCCGAGAGCGAGGGCCGCGCGGCGCAAACGGAGTCGATGAGCCGCAGGCTGCGGGCATAGCTGCGCTCGAAGGCGGGCAGCGCGGAGTCGAGCGGGGCGTCGTGCCAAGGCGCCGACCATGCGTGGAGCGAGGCCGCCCCGGCGGCCATCAGCTCGTTGTTGAGCCGGGAGAGGCTGCCCATGCAGTAGGCTCGTCCGTCGATATCGTCAACGTAAAGCAGGGCCGTGTCGCCCGAGTTGCAGTATACCATGGCGTTTGACCAATGGCCCTGCGTACCAATCGAGTCGGCCAAGAGGCGGAAGCAGGCCATGCTGCGCGTGGGGAAGCGCAGCACCACGCTCCCGTCGGCGTTTGGCAGAGGCTCGCGCTGCAATGTTTTCTTCACGGAATCGTCGGACACCTCGTAATAGGAATAGAACTCGCGGCGGCTGCGCGTGAGGCAGATGAGCGTGGCGGTATCGGGATGCAGCGACCTGACGGCCCTGTAAGGAGTCTCGTCAGGCGACGGGTATTCGGGCAGGAACGGGCCAGAAAGCTCGGAGCAACGGTAGCTGCGCCCGTCTATGACGGCCTTGCCCTGCCTAAGGCTGACGCCCACCCTGCGATGCCCGTCGGCCAGTTGGTAGCCCCGGCGCGACGTCTGCTCGCACCGCCAGAGGCGATTGTCGTACACTGCACAGCTGTCGAAGATGCCTATAAGCCACTCGCCGGTGGCATCGTCGCGCAGGCACAAGCCCGCGCCATCGGCTTTCGCGGCGGCCTGCATGGCCACAACAAAGAGGAAGAAAGCCGACAACAAACATTTCATCCTATTCATATTATTCAATCAAGTCAGACACAACACTACTGCCTGCCCCCGCGCTGGCGCAACAAACGGCGCAGGGCGCGCTTGCGGCGTATGTGGTCGAGACGCTCGTGGGCGTGCCGCTTTGACAAGACAATCTGGTAACGGTAAACCCCGCAGGCAAGGAAGAAGTAGGCGGCAGCCTGAATCCACAGGGCGCGATACTCAAAAGCCACGTCGTGGAGCGACGCCCCCATGGTGTTGACCCGCACGTATGCGCGGATGCCGAAGGTGGAGGGGAAGAGCCACGAGAAGCTTTCCCAGAACCACGGGATGTTGCTCCCGGGCCAGGACACGCCGGAGAGGAACAGCAGCGGCACCGAGGCGAAGACCACGAGCAGCATGACGTTCTCGCGGTAGCGCACGATGCACGACACGACCATGCCGAAGAAGATGCACGCCAGCACGTAAGGCAGCATCACGGCAAGCAACGCAGACGGCTCGGCCAGCACCACAAAGTCGAATATCCTTGGCACGACCATGGCCAGGTAGGCACCGAGCACGGCATAAATCATAAAATAGCACATCGCCTTTCCAACCACGATGCGGAACATTCCCTGGTAGGCGCGGTTGAAGGGGATGAGGTCTTGGTAGCGGTTGCGCTCGCGGGCGGTGCCGGCCGAGAGTCCTATGCCGAGCACAAGCGTCTGTTGCAGGATGAGCATGAGCACGCCGGGGAGGATGAACGAGCCGTAGCCGCCCGCCGGGTTGAATATAGGCACGGGCTTGATGTCCAGCGGACTGATGGTCAGCTCGTCCTCGCGGGCTGTCTGGTTGCCGGCAAGCTTGGCCTGGAATCCGCCGTTCATCTCGAGCGCCACGCCCATGGCAGTCTGGTAGATGGCCTTGTAGGTGAGCATGAGGCTCATGTCGCAGTAGACGCTGACGGCGGTCTGCTCCATTCGCCCGAGGCGCGTGGCGAAGTCGGGCGGCAGGTAGTAGATGCCCTTCACCACCTGGCGGCTGAGCAGCGAGCGCGCCTCGTCCATGTCGTTGGCGTGGCAAAGCACCCGCACGTCGGGCGAAGCGTCGCAGTGGCGCACGAACTCGCGGCCCAAGGCACTGTGGGAATCATCGACCACCACCACTGGAACGTCGCGCACCACCTCGTTGTTGTATATCCAAGAATAAAGCAGCGGGTAGAGCAGCGGCACGAGAATGAAGAATATGAGCATGCCTTCGTCGCGCACGGTGTTGCGCATCTCGTCGGCCCAAATGCCACAGGCATCGGCAAAGCCGCCCCGAATCTTCTGCAATAGTCCGTTTTCCCTCATGGCCTTATGGTATGTAGACGTAAGTGAGCATGGCGTTTTTAATCTTCCGCAGCACAAGCAGCGGCAGCAGGGCGAAGCCCACGAGGGCGGCAATGTGGAACCAGGCGTCGAGCAGCTCGTAGCCATTGAACACGGTTATCTGGTAGACCATGAAGTAGTGGCGCAGCGGAAAGAGCCACGAGAGAGCCTGCAGCGGCGTGTCCATGCCCATCACCGGGAACGCCGACCCCGCCATGGAGAAGCTAAGCACGGCCCAAAGCGAGCACACGCTCATAGACATACGCAGCGACGGCATAAGCCCGAAAGCGAATATTCCGAAGCCCTGCGAGGCCAAAACCGTGACCAGACCGAGGCCGAGAATGCGCAGCGTGCCGCCCGGATGGGGGAAGCCAAGCACACCGAACACATAATACATATAAGCGTAGACCACGGCAAGGAACACGAGCGTCTGCGGGAGCATCTTGCCGGCAAGGGCAACAACGATGTTGCCGTCGGCCATGGCAAGCCACCGCCGCGAGCTGCCGAACTTAAGCTCCGTGCCTATGGTGTAGGCCGTGATGAGGAATATGAACAGCATCATCACGCCCGGCACGAGCACAGAGCTAAGGTAGATGTTGTAGTTCGTCCACGGATTGGAAATCATATGGAGGTCAACCACTATCGGCTGGAGGAAAGCCTGCACCTGCTCCGGCGGCACGCCGCGGGCCGAGAGCGTGGCCATGCCCACCGAGGCCGAGCCAAGCGTGGATATTGTGGTAAGGTCGCGGTAGAGCAGGTTGCCCGCCGCGACGTAGGCCATACTGTAGTAAAAGGAGACGGGAGGGCGGCGCGAGGCGAGCAACTTGTCGGTGGTGCCGCGCGGGATGTACAGGAATGCGTATATCTCGTTGCGCTGGATGGCACGCCGCGCCTCGCCTACGGTGGGGTAACGCGCCACCACGCGGCTTGTCTGGAAAGCGTCCAAGCGGCGCACGAGTTGGCGCGAGGTGGACGTGTTGTCCATGTCCACCACGCCCACGGGCATATCGACAGGCACTCCCTCGCCCATCATCGACGTGAAAAAGAACATGACAAGCAGCGGGAAAACCACCATGCAGAACCAGCAGATGGGATTCCTTAGCAGGATGAGGCACTCGCGCCGCGCGATGTGCGCCACCTGCGATAGGTATGTTACGAGCCGAGCCAACCGCGCTACCCTTCCTTGATGACCAACGACATTCCCGGACGCAGGCCCTCGAACTTGCCGACCGGGCGCGCCTTCACCTCAAAAGTCTTGAGGTCGAACTGCCCGTTGGCCTTGGTGGCCTTCCACACCGCATAGCTGCCTTCGTCCTTCATGTAGTACACTTTCATGCGTATGTCCTTGCCGAACGCAGGCACATAGGCGCTGAACGTAGAGCCGACGGACAGCCCGCGCAGCTGGTCTTCGCGCACGTTGAACGTTCCCCAAAGGTCGTCCATCACCGAAACCGTCATTATCGGCGAGCCTGTGCCGACGAGTTCACCCTCCTTCGGGTATATTTCGCTCACCTCGCCGTCCATCTGCGCCACCTGAACCGTCTCGTCGATGTACGACCCCACCTCGGCCACTGCGCCCCTGGCGCGGTTCACCTGAGCCGCGGCAGCCATCTTTTCCTCGCGCCTCGCGCCGTTGCGGGCCATCTCATACTGGCTCCGCGCGGCCGCAGCCTGCGCCTCCATTGCCTTGAAGTTGGCGTAGGCCTCGTCGCGCTTCTGCTCCGTCATCACTCCTTCGTCAAACAGACGCTGCACGCGCCGGTATGACTTGCGGGCTATCTCAAGCCCCGCCTCGGCCTGTTTCATAAGCTGGTACGCGCCGCTCACCTGCTCGGCGCGGGCGCCGCGGCGTGCCATCTCGTCGAGAGCGGCGGCGGCGTCCTCAGCGCTCTGCGCCTGGGTGAGCTTGGCCACGACGTCGGGCGCGTCTATGATGGCGAGCGTGTCGCCCTTGCGCACATGGTCGCCCTCCTTCACCCGCAGCTCAAGAATGCGCCCCGGCACCTTGCTCGACACGCGGTACTCTGTCACTTCGACCTGTCCCTGGATTACTTCCGGCTCGCGTCCGAGGGCGAAATAGCCCACGACGGCCACCACGGCCACCACGGCGGCGAAGCCGATGATGGCGAGCAGTATGTTGTTGTGCTGTGATTTTGCTGACATTGCTATTGTTCCAATGTGCCAAGAGCCTTCTGAAGGTTCACTTGGCTGAGTTTAACATCTATCTCGGCGTCAATTTTTTGCGACTGCGCCTTGAGCCATGCGGCCTGCGCCTCCATCACCGTGGAAGTCTGGATGACGCCCTCGCGGAATCCGAGGTTGGCGCTGCGCAGGTTCTCCTCGGCCTGGGCGGCGCTGGCCCTGGCCATTTCCAGCCTCTTGCCGGCCTCGCCGAGCTTGAACGAGCTTTGCCTCACCTGAAGCTCCACACCCTCGCGCGCCTCGGCCAGCTCGAGCGAGGCCATGGCCGTGGCGCCCTTGGCGGCACGCACCTTGTAGGCCACGTCGCCCCAGTTCCACAGCGGCACGCGCACCAGCACGCCCACGCTCCACACGCCACCAAACTTGTTCTGGAAGCCGTTGAACACGTTGGGATTGCTGAACGAGTAGCCTCCCATCAGCGCGACCTGCGGCAGACGGCCCGCCCTGACCAGGTTGGTGGCCTGGCGGCTGATGTCAACCGCCGTCTGCAGCTGCCTCAGCTCCGGGCGGCTTCGCATGGCCACGGAGGCGTCGGCGGCGTGCCCGGTGCCTCCGACGGCCAGACTGTCGGAGGCCTCGTCGGCCAGGGTGACGGCCGAGTCGAGCGGAAGCCCGCAGAGCTGGCACAGCAGCATACGGGCCAGAGCCAGCCCGTCGTCTACCTGCGTGAGCGACATACGGGCCTCGTTGACCTTCACCTTGACGCTCAGACCGTCGGAGCGCGTGGCCACGCCCTCGCGTATCATCTTCTGCACGTCGCCGTCGAGGCGGCTCACCAGGGCGAGATAGCTCTCCGCCAGCCGCTTCTTGTGCACAAGCGAGACGATGGTCCAGTAGGCGTTGTCGGTGTTGTAGATGGTCTGCTGCCGCCGGGCGTCGATGCCGGTGCGAGCCATCTGCTCGCCCAGGCGGGCCATCTTGTTCATTGCCACGATGCTGCCGCCCATGAACAGGGGCTGCGTGAGCATCACCGACCCGGCGAAGATGTTGCGCGTGTCGGTGCGGAAGGCGTCCACGACCTTCTGCCCCTCGGCGTTGAGTGCCGAGGCCAGACCGCCCACCTGCGCCCCGAGGTTGCCCAGAGCCTGGTCGGTGGTTGTTCCGAAGGCCTGCAGCGCGCCGTCGAGGGCGGCCTTCTGGGCGTCGGTAAGTCCGGCGGCAAAGTCGCCGAGCGCACCCGACAGGCCCGAGGTGGCCGTCGTGCCGATGGTGGAGAGCGTCTGCTTCTGGTTGTCGTTGAGGATGGACAGCTCGCGGCTGTTGTACATATAGGTGCCCACGGCGCTCACCCTCGGCAGATATTTTGTGCGCGCCGACTTGCGCACATTGCGCGCCACGTCGAGCTGCAGCTCCGAGATGGCCACCTGGCGGTTGTTGCGCAGGGCCAGCGCCCTGCAGCTGTCAAGGCACAGCACGCCGCCCGCCGCGGCAGGAACCGCCGCCAAGGCAAACACACCGAGCATAACAACGTGCCTCATAACTTTGCGGTTTTTTAAAATGCGGCAATGGCGGCAGCGCACCGAAGGGCAGTGAAACACAAGAAGCTCTCAGGCTGCCTGCCCCATTGCACACATGGTTATATTGTCTGATAGGTTGCGGACGTGCCGCACGTCACTTTGCGAACGTGAAACTGCGCGAGCCGATCATGTTGCCGTCGGCAAAGATGCTGACGGTGTAGGTGCCCTTGCTCAGGAACTCGCCCACCTGGCGGTACATCGTCACGGGGGTCTCCTCGCCGGTGTATTCCACGCTCTTCTTCATCGAGCATTCCAGACTGCGGTTCTCGTATGTGAACGTTCCTCCTCCGCCGAGCACGTCGCCCGAGGGTGTGGAGATGCGGACGTAGAACGTGCGCACTCCGTTTGAGGCCGTTACATTGCGCGTGATGCGGAACGACACCTCGATGGACTTGCAGTCCTTTATCTTCTTCACGGGCTTGCCGTTTTTCTTCTTGGCAACCATGCTGATGCCTGTGGCGTCGAGCTGGGCGGCTATCGCCACCTTCTCAGAGAGCGAAGCCTTCTCGCTGCTCAGGCCGGCAATCTGGCGTGCGGCCTCGTTGTACTGGCCTTTCACGCGCGTGTTCTCCTCGCGGAGGTCCTGGTTGAGGCGGTTGAGCGAGTCAATCTCGATGACATAGCTGCGCAGCACGGCGCGCACCGTGGCCAGCTCCTTCTTCAGCCTGGCTATCTCGCGGGCGTCGGTGCTCTTCACCTGGCGCAGCTCTTCGAGCAGCTGCTGCGTGCGCATCTGCTCGCGCGTGAGCTGGGCCACTATCGAGTCGTTGTTTATCTGGGTCTTCATCTCACTGTACTGGCGGGCGAACTGCTCGTACTCGTTCTCCATTTCCTTCTTGTCGAGAGCCGCCAGCTCCTGCATCTCCTTGTTCGCCTGCCGTTGCGACGACAGGCTGACAGCGAGGTAGGCCACGCCGGCCACCAGCAGAACCACAGCCACAATGAGCGGTATCAACACTTTCTTGTTCATAAAATACACATGGTAAAACATTTGCAAAATTAATCTTTTAAACTGAGACGGCAAAGGAAATGCCGGAATAAATGATAAATTTGAACTCATTTAACCCATTTAAGCAAAAATCGTTATCCGGCGCCCCGGCGCGCTAAAAGAGGGGGAAAGACGAAAAGGGAGACGCTCCCGCGCGATTAAGATAATTTTACAACTGTTAAAAAACACCCGCTTCACCCTCTGAAATTTCGCGAATTTGAAAATAAAAAGCATCTGGCCGCAAATAAGCGCGGCACGGGTGTGCAATCGTAACTGTTTGGCCTTATAGGACTTATAAGCCTCATAAGACCTATTGTGCAATGAAACCAGCCCCCGAAACGGCACTTTTCAGCCCCGAAACGGCACTTTCCGGCCTGCGGAAGGGGCCGTTTTGGCCTCCAATATGGCCCATATCGCAGTGCGATATGGCCTGTTTCGCTCTGCAATATGGCCCATATTGCAAAACCTGCCGGCCTTTCCGGCCTGAAAAGATGGCAAAAACAGCCTTTGAATTTCTATTTCAGCCGAAAACGAAGTGTTAAAAACCGGCGTCCGCCATGGCGTCTCGCAGCCGGCGGGAAACGTTTTTTCGGGCTGCCGCGGCAGGTATATGAAATAAAAGATGTATATTTGCGGACAGAAACAAGCACAGCATGGACAAGCACAGCCTCATCTACCGCATCTACGACCTGTATGCCGACGGTTTCCGCCACATGACCCTCGGCCGCACGCTCTGGGCGGTGATAATAGTCAAGCTGGTGGTGATCTTCGCCGTGCTGAAGCTGTTCTTCTTTCCCGACTTCATCAAGAGCAACGGCGGCGAGGGCCGCGAGGCCGACTTCGTGGCCTCTGAGATGATTGGCAGGAGCGCGGCCGGCGACGCCGGCGGGCGCTGAAACCCGACAAAACAACAAGCACGATATGACACAACTGTTACTGAATGTGGATGCCGCGGCCGTTGACTGGGCCAGGGCGCAGTTCGCCCTCACGGCTATTTACCACTGGCTGTTCGTCCCGCTGACGCTGGGACTGGCCGTCATCATGGGCATAGCCGAGACCTGCTACTACCGCACGCGCAAGCGCTTCTGGCGCGACACGGCCCGCTTCTGGCAGCGCCTCTTCGGCGTCAACTTCGCCATGGGCGTGGCCACGGGCATCATCCTCGAGTTCGAGTTCGGCACCAACTGGAGCAACTACTCGTGGTTCGTGGGCGACATATTCGGCGCCCCGCTGGCCATCGAGGGCATCGTGGCCTTCTTCATGGAGTCCACTTTCGTGGCCGTGATGTACTTCGGGTGGAACAAGGTGTCGCGCGGCTTCCACCTGGCCTCCACCTGGCTCACCGGCATCGGGGCCACGCTGTCGGCCTGGTGGATTCTGGTGGCCAACGCCTGGATGCAGAATCCGGTGGGCTGCGGCTTCAACCCCGACACCATGCGCAACGAGATGACCTCGTTTGCCGACGTGGCGCTGTCGCCGATGGCCGTAGACAAGTTCTTCCACACCGTCACCTCGTCGTGGATCATCGGCGCGCTGTTCGTCGTGGCCGTGAGCTGCTACTACCTCATGCGCGGCCGCCACACCAAGCTGGCGGTGGAGAGCGTCAAGATTGGCGGCACGGTGGGCCTCGCCGCCTCGCTGCTGGCGCTCCACACCGGCGACAGCTCGGCCTACCAGGTGGCGCAGAAGCAGCCCATGAAGCTGGCCGCCATGGAGGCTCTCTACGACGGCGGCAAGAGCCGGCCGCTCACGGTGGTGGCGTGGGTCAACCCCCTCAGCCAGCCCGACTATGCCGCCGGAGGCGAGCCGCCGCTACAGGTGGCCATACCCTCGGGGCTGTCATTCCTGGCCACGCGCAGCGCTGACGGCTTCGTGCCCGGCGTCAACGACCTGCTCAACGGCGGCTACACGCTGCCCGACGGCAGCAAGGCTCCGTCGACGGACGACAAGATAATGCGCGGCAAACGGGCCATACTGGCCCTGAAGGAGTACCGCGAGCTGAAGGCCAAAGACGAGCGCGAATACCTCAGCGGCGAGGAGTGCGAGCGCCAGATGGTGCTCCGCCGCATACTGAAGGCCGAGATGCCCTACTTCGGCTACGGCTACCTGCAGGACAAGTCGCAGGCCGTGCCCTACATCCCCGTGTGCTTCTGGGCCTTCAGGCTCATGGTGGGGCTTGGCACGCTGTTCATCGTGTTCTTCGCGGCCGTGCTCTTCATCGTCTTCCGCCGCGACATCAGCCGCTGCCGCTGGCTCCACATAGCCGCCCTGGCCATGTTGCCCCTGGGCTACGTGGCCAGCGAGTCGGGATGGATTGTGGCCGAGATGGGCCGCCAGCCGTGGGCCATACAGGACATGATGCCCACGTGGGTGGGCGTTAGCGACATCGGGTCGGGCGGCGTGGCGCTGACGTTCTTCATCTTCCTGGCCCTGTTCACAACGCTCCTGGCGGTGGAAATAAACATACTGCGCAAGCAGATAAAGAAAGGGCCTGAGGAGAGCCGGGATGAAACAAAGGCCAAGGAATAAAGCCCCAAAGGCCCCTAAAGTTAAAAGCCACAATAAAAACAAAACATCATGGACTACGCATCATTGCAACAATACTGGTGGTTCCTCGTGTCATTGCTCGGCGGAATCCTCGTCTTCCTGCTCTTCGTCCAGGGCGGAAACTCACAGCTGTTCTCAATCGGGCGCACCGAAGAGGAGCGCCGCCTGCTGGTGAACTCCACCGGGCGCAAGTGGGAATTCACGTTCACCACGCTCGTGACGTTCGGCGGAGCGTTCTTCGCCTCGTTCCCGCTGTTCTACAGCACGAGCTTCGGCGGAGCCTACTGGCTGTGGATGCTCATCCTGCTGTCGTTCGTGTTGCAGGCCGTGAGCTACGAGTTCCAGCACAAGCTGGGCAACCTGCTGGGCACGCGCACCTTCCAGTGGTTCCTCGTGGCCAACGGCATCATTGGGCCGCTGCTGCTCGGCGGAGCCGTGGCCACATTCTTCAACGGCTCAAACTTCATCGTCGAGAAGAACAACCTGATAACCGACGGAATGCCCATCATCAGCCGCTGGGCCAACGCCAGCCACGGACTCGACGCCCTGCTGAACCCGTGGAACCTCATACTGGCCTTCGCCGTGTTCTTCCTCGCCCGCGCGCTCGGCCTGCTCTACTTCATCAACAATGTCAACGACGACGCCATACGCCGGCGCTCGCGCCGCCGCACGGCGGTCAACGCCGTGCCGTTCCTGGTGTTCTTCGTGGCGTTTCTGGTGCGCACGCTGCTCAAGGACGGCTTCGCCGCCGACGCCGTGACAGGCAGGATAACCGTCGAGCCGCTGAAGTATCTCACCAACTTCACCGAAATGTGGTATGTCTCGGCAGCGCTCCTCGCCGGAATGGCGCTCGTGCTCTACGGCATCGGGCGCACGGCGGCGTCGGAGACATACACGCGCGGCATCTGGCCGGCAGGCGCCGGCACCGCGCTCACGGTCTGCGCCCTGCTGCTCTGCGCCGGATGGAACGGCACAGCCTACTATCCCTCCACGGCCGACCTGCAAAGCTCGCTCACCATCGCCAACTCATGCAGCAGCGAGTTCACCCTGCGCACCATGGCATACGTGAGCATCTTCATCCCCTTTGTGCTCGCGTACATATTCTACGCATGGCGCTCCATCGACAGAAAGAAGATTGACAAGGCGGAAATAGCCAAAGACGAGGCTTACTGAAAAGCGCCGGCCGACCGGAGCGACCGGCCGCGACAACACATAAAAGGCAACAAGACATGACACCGACAGAAACAAGAAACGAACGGCTTGCCCTCCACCTGATACGCCATCTGGAGCGGCGCAACATGACAGCATACTACTGCCCGACAGCCCAAGAGGCCGTGGCCAAGGTCAACGAGCTTATTCCGGACGGAGCCTCAGTGACCTGGGGCGGCTCGATGACCGTGCGCGACATGGGCATACCCGCCGCGCTGCACGCCCGCGGCACTCTCGACGTGATGGACCGCGACCTGGCCGGCAGCCGCGAGGAGGCACAGGCCATCTACCGCAAGGCCTTCACCGCCGACTACTACCTCTCCGGCGCCAACGCCATCAGCGAGGACGGGGTGATCATCAACATCGACGGCACGGGCAACCGCGTGGCCGCAATCACCTTCGGACCGCAGCACGTGATCTTCGTCATCGGCCTCAACAAGGTGGCACAGACAGCCGACGCCGCCCTGGCACGCGCCCGCTCGACGGCATCGCCCGTCAATGCCGCGCGCTTCGACATACAGACCCCGTGCCACACCGACGGCGTTTGCCACAACTGCAACGCCGCAGACTGCATCTGCAACTACATCCACTTTCTGCGCAACTCGCCCGGACACAGGCACACGGTCATACTCGTAGGAGGCAGCTGGGGATATTAATATAATGTGGAATTAGGAATTTTGAGTTTTGAATTGTCGCGCAAGCGCATCTGCAGGATGCCGTTCAATTCAACAAACGGGCATTTAGCAATCGCGCTTGCGCGACAATTCAAAACTCAAAACTCAAAATTCAAAACTAAAATATGATAGTTTGCATCGCCGAAAAGCCGAGCGTTGCACGCGACATCGCGCGCATTCTCGGCGCAACGGCCAGCCATAACGGCTACATCGAGGGCAACGGATACCAGGTGACATGGACCTTCGGCCACCTGTGCACGCTCAAAGAGCCCGACGACTACAACCCGCTCTGGAAGCGGTGGAGCCTCGGCGCACTGCCCATGATACCCAAGCGCTTCGGCATAAAGCTCATCGACGACGAGGGAATAAGGCGGCAGTTCGCCGTGATAGAGAAGCTCATGCAGGCCGCCGACGGCATAATAAACTGCGGCGACGCCGGACAGGAGGGCGAGCTGATACAGCGCTGGGTGATGCAGAAGGCCAAGGCCACCTGCCCCGTGAAGCGTCTGTGGATCTCGTCGATGACAGACGAAGCCATTACGGAGGGATTCCGCACGCTCAAGGACCAGGCCGACTACCAGCCGCTCTACCTCGCCGGACTGAGCAGAGCCATCGGCGACTGGATTCTGGGCATGAACGCCACGCGCCTCTACACGCTTAAGTACGGCCAGAACCGCCAGGTGCTGAGCATCGGACGGGTGCAGACGCCCACCCTCGCGCTCATTGTCAACAGGCAGAAGGAGATTGAGAACTTCAAGCCCGAGGCCTACTGGATTCTCGCCACGACCTACCGCGACACCGTGTTCAGCGCCACCAAGGGCAAGTTCACAGACAAAGAGGAGGGCGAGAGGTTTCTGCAGACCATCACCGGCGAGCCGTTCACCGTGACCGACGTGCAGAAGAAGAACGGCACCGAGGCCCCGCCACACCTCTACGACCTGACGTCGCTGCAGGTGGACTGCAACAAAAAGTTCGGCATGAGCGCCGAGCTGACGCTCAACACCATACAGTCTCTCTACGAGAAGAAGCTCACGACATATCCCCGCGTGGACACGCAGTACCTCAGCGACGACATCTATCCCAAGTGCGCGGCCACCCTTTCGGGCCTCAGGGGCTACGAGCCTCTCACGCAGCCTCTGGCCGGCAAGCCGCTGAGGAAGTCGAAAAAGGTGTTCGACTCAAGCAAGGTCACCGACCACCACGCCATCATTCCCACGGGCGTTCCGGCCGTCGGCCTCACCGACATGGAGCGCCACGTCTACGACCTTGTGGCCCGCCGCTTCATCAGCGCGTTCTATCCCGACTGCAAGTTCGCCACAACCACAGTGCTCGGCAAGGCCGGCGGCGTGGAGTTCAAGACCTCCGGCAAGACAATACTGGCCACGGGCTGGCGCGACGTCTACGCCAAGGACGCGCCTGCGGCGGCAGACGACGACAGGAAAGGCGGCGACGAGGAGCGCACCCTGCCCCAATTTGCCGTGGGAGAGAGCGGGCCTCACACGTCGAGCCTCACCGAGAGATGGACCACGCCGCCCAAGTTCTATACCGAGGCCACACTGCTGCGCGCCATGGAGACGGCCGGAAAGTTTGTTGAAGACGAGGAGCTGCGGGCCGCCCTGAAAGAAAACGGCATCGGCCGGCCGTCGTCGCGCGCCGGAATAATAGAGACTCTCTTCAAGCGCCACTACATAAAGCGCGAGCGGAGCAACCTCATCGCCACGCCCACAGGCGTCGAACTGATTGACACAATAAAGGAGGAGCTGCTCAAAAGCTGCGAGCTGACAGGCATCTGGGAGAAGAAGCTGCGCGACATAGAGCACAAGAAGTATGACGCGGGGCAGTTCATCGAGGAGCTGAAACAGCAGATCAGCACCATCGTGAACGATGTGCTGGCCGACAACACCGGTCGCCATGTCACCGTGATGAGCGAAGACGACCTGAAGAAAAAGCTCGCCCCGAAAGTGGCCCAGGCGCCCAAGCCGCGCCCGGCACGCCGTCAGGCCGCAAAGACAAAGGCCGCGGCGCCCGACGACAGCATCATCGGCAAGCCATGCCCCGAGTGCGGACGCGGCACAATCATCAAGGGGCGGACGGCCTACGGGTGCAGCCGCTGGCGCGAGGGATGCACATTCCGCCTGCCTTTCGGCGAGGGGAAGAAGGCTTAGGCGGCACAGGGCGCCTGCAACTCCTATGCCTCTCCGGCAACAGCCGAACCCCGCAAAAAGCCAAAAAACCGCCCAGCCACGGCTCTTCCGGATAATAAAAACGCCGCAGGCGCGTTATTCTTAAGGTATGGAACGCACATTAACCATAGCAGCGACAGTCGCGCTCTGCATCCTCCTTTGCGGATGCGGGGCCGACTCCCACATGAAGAAAGGCGACAAATTCTTCGCCCTCGGCGAATATTTTGACGCCGCGAGCCACTACAAAAAGGCCTACTCGGCCACCCCGCCAAAGGAAAGGCCGCTGCGCGGGCAGCGCGCCCTGAAGCTGGCCGAGTGCTACCGCCGCATAAACTACACCCAGAAGGCCATCGCGGCCTACAACAACGCCCTGCGCTACAAGCAGGCCGACAGCCTCACCCACCTGCGCCTTGCACAGCAGCTGATGAAGACCGGCAACTACAAGGAGGCCGCCAAGCAGTTCCAGACGGCTCTCGACAGCCTGCCGGGCAGCCGTCTCGCCGCCGCCGGACTGCGCTCGGCGCGCATGGCCCCGCAGTGGAAGGAGGAGGGGTCGCAGTACACCGTGAAGCGCGAAGACTTCTTCAACTCGCGCCGCGCGGACTACTCGCCCATGCTCGCCGGCGACGCTGGCGACCAGCTATACTTCACCTCGACACGCACCGACGCCAAGGGCGACGAGCTGAGCGGCATCACCGGCATGATGAACGGCGACATCTTCGTGGCGACAAAAGACGAGAACGGCAAGTGGCAGAAGCCCCAGGCCATCGACACAGAGCTAAACTCGGAATTCGACGAGGGAGCCTGCTCGTTCACACCCGACGGAAAGACAATGTATCTCACCCAGTGCACCACCGACCCGCAGTACCCGCGCTACGCCACCATCTGCACATCGGCGCGGGCCGACGCCTCGTGGGGCAAGTCGAACGTCATAGAAATCACCAAAGACACGCTCTCCAGCTTCGCCCATCCGGCGGTGTCGCCCGACGGCGAGTGGCTCTACTTCACCAGCGACATGCCCGGAGGCATGGGCGGACTCGACATCTGGCGCGTGCGGCTGACTGACGTCGGAACAGGCGGCGTCGAGAATCTGGGCGAGCCGATAAACACCGAGGGCGACGAGATGTTCCCCACGTTCCGCCCCAACGGCGACCTCTACTTCTCGTCAGACGGCCACCCCGGCATGGGCGGGCTCGACATCTTCATAGCCAAGCCCGACTCCGCCGGAGGCACATGGCACATTGAGCACCCCGGATACCCGCTCAACTCGCAGGGCGACGACTTCGGAATGACTTTCGAGGGACCGCACAACCGGGGCTACTTCTCGTCAAACCGGGGCGACGGCAAGGGCTGGGACCACATCTACAGCTTCCTCAACCCCGAAATCGTGCAGACCGTAAAGGGCTGGGTCTACGAGCAGGAGGGCTACGAGCTGCCCCAGGCCGTGGTCTACATGGTGGGCAACGACGGCACCAACCTCAAGCTCAGCGTCAAGGGCGACGGCTCGTTCACTCAGCCCATAAAGCCCGGAGTGGACTACGTGCTGCTCGGCACCTGCAAGGGATTCCTAAACCACAAGGAGCAGCTGCGCGTCGAGCCGGTCACGGAGTCTGAGGAATACGTCCTGCAGTTCCCCCTGGCCTCCATCACCGCCCCGGTGCTCATAGACAACATCTTCTACGACTTCGACAAGGCCACGCTGCGCCCCGAGTCGACCAAAGCCCTCGACGAGCTGATCAAGCTGCTCAACGAGAACCCCAACGTCACCATCGAGCTGTCGGCCCACTGCGACTACCGGGGCGCCATCGAGTACAACCGCGTGCTCTCGCAGAAACGCGCCGAGAGCGTGGTCAACTACCTCGTGGAGCACGGCATAGCCGCCGACCGCCTCTCGCCCGTGGGCTACGGCAAGGAGAAGCCCAAGACCATACGCAAGAAGCTCACCGAGACCTACCCCTTCCTCAAGGAGAACGACGTGCTCACCGAGGACTTCATAAAGAAGCTCAAGCCCGAGGAGCAGGAGATATGCAACCAGCTCAACCGCCGCACCGAGTTCATCGTGCTGCGCACCACCTACGGCATGTTCGACGAGAAGGGCAACCTGAAGAACCCGCCGCAGCCCAAGGCCGACGCCGAGACCGAGCAGCCCGAGCCGGAATGGTCGCCGTGGTGAGCCGCCGCGCGGCACGCGCGGAAGTGTATAAATATGCAGTCTGCACCGCGCCCCGGCACACCCCGACGGGCCGCCAAAACCGTCTTGAAAGGCGTTTTCCAGGAGGCTTCGTAACCGTCTGGCTGTCAACGGGTTGCAAAATAGGCTATTTTGGCCGCCAATATAGGCCATATTGCACCGTGAAATAGGCCATTTCGCAATGCAATATGGCCTATATTGGAAAACCGCCCGGCGCGTATCACCCGCCAAGACGGTTTTTATCGCTCTGAGACACGCTACAGCCGGTTGTATAAAACACGCATAGTATTGAATAAATATGCAACACCTTGCTGCGCACAAGCAACCAATTCCGGCACACCCACACAAAGACAACGACACGAAAAGGACGGCTTCTGCCATTTTATCAAGCACAGAACTGACGAAAAAAGAATATTTTTCGTACCTTTGCAAAGATGGCGGCAACCATATGCAGCCACTGTCACACATGGCAACAAACCTCGGACAAGTCTACACAAAGCCGTCTGTGGCGCGCTACATGACCGGCCTGCTCACCCTGCCCAATGGCGCGAGGGTGCTCGACCCATGCTGCGGTCGCGGCGCATTCATCGACGCCCTGACGGCCACAGGCCGCTACCTCGTGGACGGAGTCGAGATAGACCCACAGAGCTATGAGGAGTGCCGCGACCGGGAGTCGCCATCGTGCCGCATCCACAATGCCGACTTTTTCTCATTCGACGCCACAGGCCAGTACGACGGAGTGGTGATGAACCCGCCATATGTGCGCCAGGAAGAGATTGACTTGCTGGCCGACGGGTATGGCATCAGCAAGGAGAAACTGGCCGCCAAGGTGGGCACCGGGCTTGACGCAAAGGCCAACCTGTATATGTACTTCACCATCCAGGCCCTCCGTGCGCTCAAGGATGGCGGCCAGCTGGTGGTAATTTTTCCCAACAGCTGGGAGCGCAGCCATTCCGGGGGGAAGTTCCGCAAAGCAATGGCCGCCCTCTGCCACGTTGAAGAGCATATTTCCGTGAGCGGCAATCCGTTCATAGGGGCGCCCATCGTTGATGTGGAGATACTGAAACTGCGGCGCGGCCACAGCAAGGCCGCCACCATATACAAAGAGATATTAATCGATGGCGACACTCTGACAGAACGGATGGACGACACAAAGAGCGCCGTAGGCTTCGCCAACGCCGTGCCGCTGGCCTGGCTGGCCAGTGTGCGCCGCGGCAAGACCACGGGCTGCAACCGCCTATTCATAAACCCGCCGGTGAGGGAAAACCTGCGCGACATACTGTCGAGTCCCAAGGACGTCAGCGGCTTCTCAACCGCCAACGCCGCAACAGACAAGTATCTCATGATAACGAGCCCGTCTGCGCCGTTGTCCGCAGAGACCAAAGCCTACCTGCAAGACTGCGCCCGATGGATAACCGGACGGCAGTGGCCCAAGTCACTCTATGAGCGCATACGGCGGTCGGAGTGCTGGTATGTCACGCCCGACATGACGCCCGGCCACGTCATTTTTCCATACATCATCCGCGAGAACATCCGCTTCATACGCAACGAACGCCGCCTGCTCACGCGCGACAACTTCTACTCCATAACGTCGCCCATGCCCGCCAGCCTGCTCATGGCACTGCTCAACAACCACTATGTGTGGTATCAGCTGGAACAGTGCGGCAAGACCTACGGCAACAACGTGCTCAAAGTGCAGAAGTATGACGTGGACAACCTCATGGTGATAAGCCCCGAACTTATATCAGCCGACGACAAGGCGGTCCTCTGCTCGCTTGCCGACGCACTCGCAGCCACCGCCGACACATCGTTGGTAGGGCGCATCACCGGCGTGCTCGCCAAGTATTACGCCATAGACGGCATAAAGACAATGTTTGAAAATGCAAGAAACCAACGGCTCCGCAAGCGCGCATGACTTCCGCGTGGTGAGCCTCTTCTCCGGCGGCGGCGGTCTCGACCTCGGCTTCAAGCAGGCCGGGTACAACATCGTGTGGGCTATCGACAACGCCAGCGACGCCGTTGAGACCTATCGCGCCAACATAGGCAGCCACATCGTCTGCGCCGACATAAACGGCATCGCCCCGGCAGACATACCCGAATGCGACATCATCATCGGCGGCCCGCCGTGCCAGTCGTTCTCGCTTGCGGGCAACAGGCACGTGGAAGACGCGCGAGGACAGCTCGTGTGGACTTACCTCAACATCATCAACACGAAGCGGCCAAAGTTCTTCCTGTTTGAGAATGTCGTAGGAATACTGTCGGCAAGAAACAGCAAGAAAGAAAAAATCATAGACCTGCTCATGGCCCGGTTCTCGACCATGGGCTACAGTCTGTCGTTCAAGATAGTGAACGCAGCCGAATACGGAGTGCCGCAGCTGCGGCGCAGGGCAATAATCATAGGCTCGCGCAAAGGCAAGGTGGAGTTTCCGCCGCCCACCCACAACGCCGACGGCAGCGGCGGCCTGCACCGCTACGTCAGCGTGAGCGAGGCCATCGGCGACCTGCCACAGCCGGTCAAAGGCTCACCGATAGACCACGAGCCTCCGGTCATGAGCGAGCTTGACCGCTACATCGCGGCCCACGTGAAGCCCGGCGGTAACTATATGGACATACCGCCCGAGGTGAAGTCGGAGCGCATACGCCGCCTGCAACGCGACGGAGGCCACACCACCTGCTACGGCCGCATGCACCCCGACCGCCCCGCCTACACCATAAACACATACTTCAACCGCCCCAACGTGGGCTGCAACATACACTACAGCCAGGACAGGCTCATCACCGTGCGCGAGGCACTGCGCCTGCAAAGCTTCCCCGACAGCTACCGCATCGTGGCCAAGAGCAAACAGGCCAAGAACCTCATCGTAGGCAATGCCGTGCCGCCCCTGCTGGCATACGTCCTGGCCGAAAACCTGAAACGATACTTATACTGACCCGACCATGGCACTGAGATACAGCGACAAGGAGGTGGAACGCTTCCACCCAATATGCGAGCAGAGCTTGCAGGCCGCCTTGCGGATAATCGGAAAGGCGGACAGCTACAATGTGGAGCACCACAAACGCACCGGCGAATTAGAGATGGACTTCGCCATAACAAACAAGGCCAGCGGCAAGATTGCGTGCGTCGTCGAGGTGAAACGCACGCCGTCCGCAGTGAAAAGCTCGCGGTATCAATATCAGGCAATGTCTTACCTGCAGCAGACCCCGCCCGCATTGATAGAACACCCTTACTATATCCTGACAAACATTGAGTGCTCCTGTATATTCAGATACGACGCAGCACGCCCCAATGTACATCAGCAGATGCTCGCGCCGGGATTCATAAGGAACGCCAGCCTCACTGACACAAACAACGACGAAGAGCTTATTGGCATAACGGCAAATCACTTCGCTTTCCTCCTGAAAATGGCATTCTGTGACGGCGGACGGTATCTCGGCGGCATCAATGCCATCGTCGCAATGCTGGCCGATGCAGCAGCACAAGACGAGGCACAATGGAGCAGCCGCTTTGCGCGTACTGTCTACGAATACATACGGGGCGCGTTCGACGGCATCAAACGCGAAACAGGCCTGAAAGACATACGGCAATACGACCAGCGGCTTGCTCCGTTGAGCAAGGCAATAAGCAGGATAGACTTCGCCGGAATATTTTCCGGCAGACAATATGTTGACTCTCCAAAGATCAAACCGGGTGTGCTGGCAGACATCTACGCGCTGGGCAAGGCAAACATAGATGCCGACGAGGTGGTGTCGGCAGTCCACCAGATTGTGTCTGAAGGTTTTGAAAGCGGCGGAGAGGTGGCCACCGACATCGAGCTTGGACGGCTCATGGCTCTGACAGCCCGCCATTTGGCGCCAGAGATAGGCGGAACAGTCTGCGACCCGGCAGCTGGCAGCGGCAATCTTCTTTCGTGCCTGTGCGAAGTCTACCCTTGTTTGCGACCGTCACAAATAAAGGCCAACGACAAGAAACGCATACTGCTGCAACTGCTCACGCTGCGTCTCGGTCTTAAGTTCCCTGCCATGCTAAGCCCAAATGACGCTCCGAAAGTGACCGCCAGCGACATTGCCGACCTGCCGAAAGAATACTTTGACGACATAAGCCTGATGGTGATGAACCCTCCAATGGTTGCCTCCATATCGTGCGGAGGCGAGCGCAAGCGCCTATACGACCGCATAAGGCAACTTGGGAAAGAACCCGTCACCGACGCCGGGCAGCCGCCACTCGAAGCGGCATTCATTGAGCTGGCCAACACCTTGGCCAAAGACGGCACCGTGACCGTGGCACTCCTGCCACGCACACACCTCACCGCCTTAGGCCCGGCCGCCGTAGCCTTGCGACGGTTCCTGCTCGACGACTTCGGCCTATTGCTCATCTTCAACTTCCCCGGCACGGGTTTGTTCGAGAACGTCACCAAGGACACGGTGATTGTAGCCGGGCGCAAAGGCACAAGACCGGAACGCATAACCATGCTATGCACCATGGACGCAGTGGCAGACACAGACCTTGACGCCGTGGCGGGGATTCTTGATAGCCGCGACGACACCCACTGCAACGGTCTGGAGTGCCTGCACAAAAGCCGCGCCGAGCTGGAAACCGGCATTAGGGCGGGATGGCTTACCAGCGATTCCATCACCATGGAAATCGCGGAATTCGTATCGTTGCATTTCGACCACAATCCAGCCATAACACGCCTAAGGTCTCTCGGAACCAATATCTACCGCGGCAAGGTTGGCAACAAGGGGCTTAGCGACCTGCTGTTTCTATCTCCCGACAAAGAGCCATACCGCTCCATGGATCCCGAGCTGGCCGCAAGGCTGTCACCAGCCATGAGGAACGCCAAGTATGACACGGCTGAGGTGACTGACGGCGACTGCCGTTTCCCTGACGCGGAACGGCTGCCGGCCCAAGCCGTAGAGGCACTCGTGGACAACTACATACACTCAGCACCGAGACAAAGCCGACAAAGACGCGACTTCAAATCGCGCGACACGATGCTTGAGATACTGCACGAAGAAGCACAAAACGCCTGCCCGCCAAACTCCATATTGCTGCCACGCGACCTGCGCCGCTACGGCCGCGTTTTCCGCTGCAGGCGCGAGACATTCGCGTCAACCAACTTTTTCGTCATCGAGGGGCTCGACCAAACAAACTCATTGCTGCTGGCTTCGTGGATGAGCACGGTGTTCTTTCAGCTAAGCTGCGAGCTTTATGGCAAGAACCAGGAGGGAACGCGCAAGATGGAGCGTGGCGAACTGTTCAAGACGCACATTCCCTACATATCGCAACTGAGCACAGAAGCAAAGGCAAGAATCACCGCCGCATGGCCTACAACGACATTCCTCGACCTGCAACAACCAGAGACGCGGCTCACAGATGAGCTTTGGGCCAAAGCCATATTTGGCGAACAAGGCAAAGAAATACTTGCCGACGCCACCGACTTGCTGCTGCGCAAGGCAACGCTGAGAAACAGATGAACGCCGCTCTGTAATTCACTCAGCAACAAAAAACACCACGCAAGGGCATACATGATAAAGGCAAGCCTGTTCCGCCGTAAGCCCGCAGACACAAAATGGCGGCTCTGTCTTAGGCCGTCACCACCACGCCCGCTCACAGTCAACTACCTCGCGCACGGCAAGGGCGAGCGCGACGGCAAGGGCCACAGCCGCGTGCAGCAGATTGACGCGGGGCAGGCCGGACTCTGCCATGGTGCCCAACACCCCGGCGGCCCAGCCGCCAAGCCGGGTCCACACGCGCAGACCCACGGCCAGAGCCAAGCACGCCGCCACGCAGAACGCCCGCCACAGCCGCGCCTTTAGGAGCGTGCGGTCGGGCAGCGAGCGCATCACGCGGCGGCTGAAGCCCGCGTCGGGAATATCAGTCCGGGCGGCCTCGCTGAAGAACCGCTCCAAAAGTTTGTCGTCATTATTTGTCATATCCGTTCTTTCTTAAGTAATCGGCCAGCCGCTCCTTGCCCCGCCGCAGGTGCGACTTCACCGTGTTCTGCGGCATGCCCGTTATTTCCGCAATCTTGTTTATGGGCTGGCCGTCGATGAGCTGCAGCGTTATGCAGACGCGCTCCTCGGGGCGCAGCAGAGCCAGGGCGCGGCAGATGTCGAGGCTCAGGCCAGCGTCTGTGGCGCGGGCGGCGCGCCGCGAGACCGCAGCAGCGTCTATATCGGACGTGGGGCGGTGCGAGCGCGAGTAGTCGTAGAGCACGCGCCAGGCTATGCGGAAGAGCCACGTGGAGAACGACGACAGCCCTCTGAAGCCCTGAAGGCCCTGCCAGGCCTTGACAAACGTGTCCTGAGCCAGGTCGTCGCTGAGCTGGGCGTCGCCCAGAGTCTGCCCGAGGAAGAAGCGGCGCAGCCTTGACTGATACTTGCGCACGAGCCGGTCGAACGCCCGGCGGTCGCCGAGCGTGGCCACGCGGGCCGCAAGACACGTGTCGGAGAGCCGCTCGTCCATGTCCGTCAGTCCTTTATTCCCTCGTAGTCGTCGGCTCCGCCGGTCTTGCGCTTCTTCCCGCCCGACGTGCGGGCTATGACCAGCTGGCCGCCGCCATAGATGGCCACGAACAGCGCGATGCCCACGAAGAAGTCCATGCCGAAGAAGTAGAAGACGCAGGCCAGGCCCAGGCCGACGCTCACGTTCCTGATGCCCCTGCGCCACACAAGCTCGGCAGGCTCCGCCTGCTCCCTGAGCAGCCCTCCGGGCAGCGGCTGCCCCTTCTCCATGGCCATCTCGGCGAGGCGCAGCTTCTGCTTGCGGCTCTTGTAGATGAAGTAGAACAGCAGCGCGAGTATGCCCACAGGCGCCACAAAAAACATTACGAGGATGGCCACGATGGTTATCACCGCGTCGCTGGTGAAATCGCTCATGCGCTCCACCATATCGTCACTGGCTCCGCCGGACACGCTCACGCTGTAAGACGAATGGGCCACGGGCTGGGCCGTGCCGGCGCCGGTGGTGTCGGAGAAAGCCTCTATCCCGGCCGTGTCAGCCTGCGCCTGAGCGGCGGGCTCCGCCTTTGCCGAGGCCGCGCCCGCCGCAGACGCAGGCGGCAGCACAGTCCAAAGGGCGGCCATGGCGGCCAGCGCAACAATCAGTTTCTTCATAATCATTCTTTCTGTTTTATTTTTATCTGTTAGACGCAACGTGCGCCGTTTTAGTTGCAAAGGTGCGATTTTTTTCCTAATTTTGCAATCCAATACCGCACAAACAATGACTCTGCCCGACTCTTTCACACAATACACGCGGCAGCTGATGGGCGACGCGCTCTTCGGCAGGCTGCTTGACGGGCTGGCCGAAGAGCCGCCTGTGAGCATCAGGACAAACCCGGCCAAGTGCCGGCTGAAGCCCGCCGGAGGCCAGCCCGTGCCGTGGTGCGGCTGCGGCTACTGGCTGCCGTGGCGTCCGGCCTTCACGTTCGACCCGCTGCTGCACGCCGGATGGTACTACGTGCAGGAGGCCGCGTCGATGTTTCTGCACCGCGTCATCAGCCAATACGTGACCCGCCCCGTGCGGATGCTCGACCTTTGCGCCGCCCCGGGGGGCAAGTCAACCTGCGCCCTCGGCGCGCTGCCTGCGGGAAGTGTGCTGATGTGCAACGAGCCGGAGCCGAGGCGGGCGCAGATTCTGGCCGAAAACATTATGAAATGGGGGCTGCCGGGGGTGATTGTCACCAACAGCCTGCCGCGCGACTACGCCCGCTCAGGCCTCAAGTTCGACGTCGTGCTGTGCGACGTGCCCTGCTCGGGCGAGGGCATGTTCCGCAAGGATCCGGCCTCCATTGGCGAGTGGAGCGCACAGAACGTGGAGCGCTGCGCCGCGCTGCAGCGCGAGATTGTGGCCGGGGCGTGGCAGTGCCTGCGCCCGGGCGGACTGCTTGTCTACTCCACCTGCACGTTCAACGCCCGCGAAAACGAGGAGAACGTGGCCTGGATATGCTCCGAGCTGGGCGCTGAGCTGCTGCCTGCAGACTGCGACGAGGCCTGGGGCGTCGGCGGATCGCTCTCCGCCGCCCTGCCGGGGCCTGTGTGCCGGTTCATTCCGGGCGTAAGCCGGAGCGAGGGCCTGTTCATGGCCGCCATGCGGAAGCCCGCAGATGCCGACGCCACAGAGCCTGCGCCACGCCGTAAGCAGAAAAAGGGCAGGACACCGGCCGCCGCGCCCGCTCAGGCGGCATGGCTGCGGCGACCCGCAGACTTCGACTATTTCAGCGGGCAAGACAGCATTGTGGCCGTGCCCAAAAGCCTCACGCCGCTATATGACACCGCACAGGACACGCTGCGCGTCGTGCACGCCGGCGTTACGCTGGGCACGCTGAGGGGGCGCGACGTGGTGCCCCACCAGTCACTGGCCCTGTCGGTGGAGCTGGCCGACGATGCCTTCCCGCGCGCCGAGCTGACGCACAACGACGCCATAAGCTACCTGCGCCGGCTGCCGGTCAGCCTGCCCGAGGGAACGCCGAGGGGTTTTGTGCTCGCCACTTGCGGCGGCGCTGCGCTGGGATTCGTCAAGAACCTGGGCGCAAGAGCCAACAACCTGTATCCGCAGGAGTGGCGCATCAGAAGCACGCACA
Organism: uncultured Prevotella sp.; assembly: GCA_944320305.1. Classification (GTDB taxonomy): domain Bacteria; phylum Bacteroidota; class Bacteroidia; order Bacteroidales; family Bacteroidaceae; genus Prevotella. The sequence continues at coordinate 102,708 of CALUGW010000002.1, forward strand.
CGCCCGACGGCGGCCTGCGCCCCGCCCTGTTCGGCAGCGGGTGGACGCCCGGCAATCCGCAAACAACACAAGAAGAACAAACAGAACAAAGATGAAACAATACTTAGACCTGCTGGACCGCATACTGACCGAGGGCGCGAAGAAGACCGACCGCACCGGCACAGGCACGCTGAGCGTGTTCGGCCACCAGATGAGATTCGACCTGGCGGAGGGCTTCCCGCTGCTCACGACCAAGAAGCTGCACCTGAAGTCGATAATCTACGAGCTGCTGTGGTTTCTCCGCGGCGACACCAACGTGAAGTATCTGCACGACCACGGCGTGAGCATCTGGGACGAATGGGCCGACGAGAACGGCGACCTCGGCCCCATTTACGGCCACGAGTGGCGCTCGTGGCCCGACTACCGCGGCGGCACCATAGACCAAATTGCCAACGTTGTGGACCAGATAAGGCACACGCCCGACTCCCGCCGCATGATTGTGAGCGCGTGGAACGTGGCCGAGGTGGACCGCATGGCGCTGCCGCCCTGCCACACCATGTTCCAGTTCTACGTGGCCGACGGGCGGCTGAGCCTCCAGCTCTACCAGCGTTCGGCCGACACGTTCCTCGGAGTGCCGTTCAACATCGCCTCCTACGCGCTACTGCTGATGATGATGGCGCAGGTGACGGGGCTGAGGCCGGGCGAGTTCGTCCACACAACGGGCGACACCCACCTCTACCTGAACCACATCGAGCAGGCACGCCTGCAGCTCACGCGCACCCCGCGGCCGCTGCCCCGCATGACCATCAACCCCGAGGTGAGGAGCATCTTCGACTTCGGCTACGAGGACTTCAGCCTCGAAGGCTACGACCCGTGGCCGCACATCAAGGCCGACGTGGCCGTATAAACCCCAAAAAGACAAAGACAAATGCGCATCAACATCATAGCCGCCGTGGCGCGCAACAGAGCCATCGGCAAAGACAACAAGCTGATATACTGGCTGCCGGACGACCTGAAAAGATTCAAGGCGCTGACCACCGGCCACACCATAATCATGGGACGGAACACCTATCTGTCGCTGCCCAAGGGTGCGCTGCCCAACCGCCGCAACGTGGTGTTGAGCCGCACGGTGACAGAACTGCCCGGCTGCGAGTGCTACGCCTCGCTCGACGAGGCGCTGGAGAACTGCCCGTCCGACGACGACATCTACATAATCGGAGGGGCGAGCGTATACAGTCAGGCCATGGAGCGGGCCGACAGGCTCTGCCTGACCGAGGTGGACGACACGCCCGAGGGGGCCGACGCCTTCTTTCCCGACTACGCCGCATGGCGCGAGACAGCCCGCGAGGAGCATCCCGCCGACGCGAAGCACGCCTTCGCCTACGCCTTTGTGGACTACGAACGGTGAACAGACGGCGCATATGCCCGGCGGAGTTAAACCTCTGTGCGCACAAGCCGTCATACAGACAAAGACGCCCCTGTCTGCAATAAAAATGTAAGAGATATGGCAAAGTATTTGTTCTACATCACGCTGGCGGCATTTCTGAGCTTCAGCGCCAGCTCGTGCATAACGCGCCCGCCCCACCGACACGGGGTTGTGGTGGTAGAAAAGCCCGGCCACGGCAGGCACCACAAGAAGCCGAAGCCGCCAAAGAAGCCAAAGAAGCACAAGGCGCCAAAGCACCCCGCGCCGCCACCCGCGCCGCCGCACCACAGATGACAGCCTGCGGCCAGGAGCGGAAAAGAACACGCGAATCCCCGCCGACGGCACAACGCTCCATAGTGGAGCGGCACTGTCGGCGGGGATTCGCGTTCCCATTAAGCACTGCCAGACCCGGCAGACCGTCCGCAGCCATGCGGCGACAGACCGCTACGCAGCCTGATTGTCATTCCTCAATCTCGACAGCCTCCTCCTCGTCCACTACCGGAAGGTCCATTACCGGCAGCTGCCTGTCAATGGCCGCGTTGAACGAAATGATGGTCTCGCTGCGCGAAAGACCCAGCGGCTGGAGCTTGTCGTGAATGATGTTGAGCAGATGATGGTTGTTGAAAGCGTAGATTTTGATGAACATATCAAAATCGCCCGTAGTGTAGTGGCACTCCACCACCTCGGGAATGTTGCGCAACTCGCCCACAACCTTGTCGAAATCCTCCGGATTCTTGAGGTTAAGGCCGATGTAGGCGCACGTCTCATAGCCTATCTTCTCAGGGTCGATAACAAACTGCGACCCTTTGAGTATGCCCATGTTGGTCAGCTTCTGTATGCGCTGGTGGATGGCTGCGCCACTGACATTGCACGAGCGGGCCACTTCGAGGAAAGGTATTCTGGCGTTGCCCGCTATGAGACGCAGAATCTGTTTGTCCAATTTATCCAATCTTTGATACACCATTATGATTTTTGTATTATGGTTACAAAGATACAATTAAAATTCGATTCTAACAACAAAACTATAAGACAACTTTGGTTATCCGGGGCTGAATGAAATCATTTGGCGGCATTTTCGGCCGAATACACCACTCTGAGCGCGCCTGCCGAGCGCAGCGCGCGCTTCACCTCCTCAATAATTCCCATCGGCGTGGCACTGTCGGCGCGCAGGTTCACGGTCATGTCCTGAGCCTTTTCGGCAGACATACGCGAGCGCTCGGCGGCGATAAACTTGGGAATGTCGGCCATGTCAACGATCCTGTCGTTGACCTGCACACACACAGCAGAGTCGCCGCCTGCACCACGCAGCCCGGCGGGACGGCCGATGTAGATGTATGTCGCGCCCGACCTGTTGGCCAGCTTCTCTATCTGCGAGCCTTTGGGCGGGTCGTAGTCAACCTTGACAGCAGAGTTTCTGACGTGCGTCACAATCATAAAGAAGAAGAGAACAGTGAAGATAAGGTCGGGCAGCGAGGCCGTATTAAGCCCCGGCACCTCGCGGCGCGACTTGCGGAAACGGCTCATCTGCGGCCTCCTTCCCCCTCAATCTCGCCTTCCGACAGGCGCACCGGGTAATACTCCCTCACCGCCTCCTGCTGCTCAGCGGTGCATTCGGCATAGCGGCGGGCGAAGCGACGGCGGGCCAGACGGTCGCGCAGCTCGTTGTAGGCAGCCGCGACGGCGTCCTGAACGGCAAAATATGCCTTATAGGTGGCGGCACGGTCGGCGCGGATGAAGACCACATGATTGGCCGTGACGCTGCAGCGGCCGAGCAGCGGAATGTCGCGCCACACCCGCTCGGGCAGGTCGGCGCGGCCCGACTTGTTGTCGATGAACTCCATGACAGCGTCTTTCAGACCGGCCTTCGCCACGGGGCGTCCGTTGCAGGTGAGGCTGTCGGCGGCGTCGATGGCAATGACCATCACGTTGCGCCGCTTCACCTCGGCCACCGCCTGCTCCTTGTCTGCGGGCATGGGTGGCAGCTGCCGCACAATGCCCTCGTCGGAATCCATCGATGTTGTCACAAGAAAGAACGTCAGCAGCATGAAAGAAATGTCTGCCGTTGACGTGGTGTTCAGTTCCGGCACGCGGTGCTTTCTGTCACGGTTTCTAAGCATAGGTCCCTCGTGTCAGTGTTTGGAGTTGATCCGGCGGCCAAGCCCCGACACGCCGAACGCCACAAGTAGCACGGCCACAGCGCCGAGAACAAGCGACGTGTTGATGAACATATCCGTTAGCTTGAGCCATCCTGCCTCGCTGAACACCTTGCCGTTGATGAGCAACGGCTCGTCAGACCCGAGGGCGAACGTAAGACAGAGAGTGACGACCAGCAGTCCGGCGACGGCCAGGGCTATGCGCCCCGAGGGCACGCCATGGGTCTCATAGCGGCTTCCGCCGTGCCTCACCACGCCGTGAACCATCGACACCACGGCCGCAATCACGGCCGCAATGCTGAGCGCATAGGTGTAAACGAGAAGAGCGTCGGTGAGCAGCGGGGCGTTGAACTGCGGGTCGGCGGCATACGGCAGGTCGTAGCCCACCACGAAAAAAGCGCCGAAAAGCACTGCCGACAGCGCCACCAGCACCGCCAGCACACGCCCCGACACGCGGTCGGAAGACGCGGCGTACCGCCTTTTCAAGCCCTTATTGTGCATTGCGCTCAAGCTTATAACGCATTATTGTGTCAAGAAGCGTTATCGAAGACTCCTCCATCTGCGACGTGAGATGCTCTATCTTGGAGAGGATGTAGTTGTAGAACACCTGCAGAACCAGCGCCACAATGATTCCGAAAATGGTGGTGATGAGAGCCACTTTCATGCCCGCCGCCACGATGGTGGTGTTGATGTCGCCCGCCAGACGGATCTGGTCGAAAGCCATCACCATGCCAATCACCGTGCCGAGAAATCCCAGCGACGGCGCCATCGATATGAACAGCGTTATCCACGAGCATCCTTTCTCCAGATTAGCGGCCTGCACCGAGCCGTAGGACACAATCGAACGCTCGATATTGTCCATCGACTCGCTGATCCGTGTCAGCCCCTGATAGCAGATGGAGGCCACAGGGCCGCGTGTCGAGCGGCACAGGTCCTTGGCCGCCTCAATGTCGCCCGCCTCCACTTTGGCGTCAACATCCTCCATGAATTTCTTCGCGTTGATTTCCGAGAGCGTAAGATAAATGATGCGCTCGATGCAGAACGCCAGTCCGAGCACCAGCGCGAGAGCCACCAGCGACATGAATCCCGCGCTGCCTTCGATGAAGCGCGTCTTCAGCTCCTTGTGCAGCCCGGCCGCCTCCGTGGCCTCGACCGCAACCTCTTCGCCATCGGCCAGGTCGGTGTCGCTGACCATATTGAGTTCCGCCGAATCCGCCGCAACGTTGCTTCCGCTGTCGCTCTTCACAACAAAAGAGGTGTCATTGCCGGCTTTGTCTTGTGCCATAGCCACCGGGTTATGTGCCGTCAAAGCCATAATTGCGCACAGTGCAATCAACTTTCTCATATCTTACGCAAGCCAGATTAGTGTCAACAGCGGAGAGAGGGGGATTCGAACCCCCGTGGCGCTTTTGGCGCCTACACGCTTTCCAGGCGTGCCTCTTAAGCCACTCGAGCATCTCTCCCAGCCTAACGCGGTGCAAAATTAATGCTTTTATGTGTATTTGAGCAAACTTGCCGGGCTATTTATGTTTCTTTAACTGAATCGAAACGCGACCGCGCCCAGATCTCACCGGTTGTCCAACCGGCCGAAAATGCGCTCCACGGTGGCCTCGGTGGCCTTGGCGACAGTCTCCTCCGGCACGCCGTAGCACTGGGCGGCACGCGCCAGGACATGGCTCACAAAGGCGCTCTCGTTGCGCTTCCCGCGCATGGGCACCGGCGCCATATAGGGCGAGTCGGTCTCAAGTACTATGCGGTCGAGCGGAATGTGCGGCAGCACTTCGGGCAGGTGTGACTTCTTGAAAGTGAGCACCCCGCCGATGCCGAGCGCGAAGTTGTCGAAGCGCAGCAGCTCCTCGGCCTCGCGCCCGTTGCCCGTGAAGCAGTGGAACACCCCGCCCGCCAGGTCGCCGGCATAGCGGCGCAGTATGCCCACCATCTCGTTCTGCCCCTTTCGGCAGTGGATCATCAGCGGCAGGCGAAGCTCCACGGCCCAGCGCACCTGCTCCTCGAAGGCCTCAAGCTGCTCTTTCTCGAACTCGCGGCTCCAGTAGAAGTCAAGCCCCACCTCGCCGATGGCTATGAAGCGGCTGTCGGCCAGCGTCCTCATCCGGGCCAGAACGTCGCGAAAATCAGCCCGCACCTCTTCAGGATGAAGGCCTATCATGGGGTAAGCGAAGCCCGGATAGCGTTCGCACGTGGCGAGCACGGTGGACACAGAGTCGAGGTTTATGGCCGGAACGAACACGCGAGACACTCCGGCGGCGCGCGCCCTGGCCACCACCTCGTCGCGGTCGGCGTCAAACTCAGGCCCGTCTATATGGGCGTGAGTGTCGGTATAATTCATAATTTGCAGTTGTCAATAAATGTGTGTAAACGCTTAAGACAGACCGTTGCCGCCCGGCGAAACGGCCGGCGGCGGCACACTACACCTCCCTGTGCACCAGCTCACGCATGAAGAGGCGCAGCTGCCGCTTGCGCTCCTCAGGCACCTGCACCCGGTCAAGACACTTGGCGGCCTCGCCGAAGTAATGGCTTATCTTCTCCTCGCAGAGCCGGCGTATGCCGATGCGGTCGTAGAGGCCGGTCACGGCGGCTATCTTCTCCTGACGGTCAAAGTCTGTTGCCGAGACCCACCGCGCCAGTTCGGCGCGCTGCGTCTCGTCGGCGCGCTGGAAAGCGTTGATGAGCATGTAGGTCTTCTTGTTCGACACGATGTCGCCGCCGATGGCCTTGCCGAACACCTTCGGGTCGCCGTAGACATCGAGCAGGTCGTCCTGCAGCTGGAACGCCAGCCCGAGCTGCTCGCCGAAGCGGTAGAGGCTGTCGGCGTCGGCGGCAGGAGCGTCGGCCAGGAAGGCCCCTGTCTTGGCGGCGCAGGCCAGCAGCACGCTCGTCTTGAGGCGTATCATCTCTATGTACTCGCCCTCGGTCACGTCGTTGCGGCGCTCAAAGTCCATGTCATACTGCTGCCCCTCGCCTATCTCGAGCGCCGTCTCTGTGAAGAGGTCGAGCACGGGCTTCAGCTTCGCGGGGTCGCACGAGGCCATGCGCTGGTAGGCAAGCACGAGCATGGAGTCGCCCGAGAGGATGGCGGTGTTGGCGTCCCACTTCTTGTGGACGGTGGGCCTGCCGCGCCTCACGTCGGCATTGTCCATCAGGTCGTCGTGCAGCAGCGTGTAGTTGTGATACGTCTCAAGGCCGCAGGCCTGCATGAGGATGCTGTCGGGGTCGTCCTTATAAATATTGTACGCGAGCAGCATGAGCACCGGACGGATGCGCTTGCCGCCGATGGAGAGCACGTATTTTATCGGAGCGTAGATGGTCTCCGGCTTGCGGTCGTAGCTCAGGTTGTCAAGAAAACGGTTGATACGGCCGAGCAGTTCGTTTGGTGTTAGCATATTGTTCACATTAAAAATTGTTCTTGTTCTGAAGCCGGTGGCGCGCGGGCTTGTCACAGCCTGAACACCACTGGGATGCTCACCCGCGTGCGGCAGGGGCGGTCGTTCTGCACTCCCGGCGTCCACTTTGGCATGGTGCGCAGCACGCGCATGGCCTCGCGGTTGAGGTATGGATGGGCCGGGGCGGTGACTTTCAGGCCGCTCACTGAGCCGTCGCGCTCCACAATGAACTGCACCACCACGCGCCCCTCTATCTTCTGCCGCTCGGCGGCCAGCGGATAGCGAAGGTTGCGCGTGAGCCACTTCATAAACGCCACGGCCCCGCCGGGAAACTGCGGCAGGCTCTCCACCACGCGGAAGTCGAGCGGCTTGTCGTCCATCAGCTCCGCCGGAGCTGACGAGGAGTCGCGCTGGCCGGGCCTCAGCACGTCGTCGAGCGGCTCCATGGCATGGTCGGCCACAAGAGTCTCCGGGTCGAACAGCTTGCGGCGCTGGTCGTCAGCCGGGCTGTCGTCCACGATTCTGGTCTTCCGCGCGGCGTCGGCGTCAGCCTCCGCCGGCTCCGCCACGCGCAGCACGGTGTGGGGCAGCATCATGGGCACGAGGCCGTCGTCGCGCTCGGGCAGCAGCGCCGAGAGACTGTCGGCCCCGTCGTCGGCGGCACTGGTGCCGCCGTTGTACTCAAGCATCACAAACATAACGGCAAGCACAAGCACAAGACCAAGCAGAAACCACGTGGGTCTGCCCGACTCCAGGTCGGCTTCCTTTGTCTTCTTTATGTCCATTTGCCGTATAATATTCGCCGCCATTTAGCGTTATTAAACAGTGACGGCATTGTTTGATGCTGCAAAAGTAGCGCAGATATTTGAAAAAAGGAGTAACTTTGCCGACAAAATAGCTTAAAGGAATGAAAAAAGTTGTTTTTGCCTTACTGTGCGCCACCGCCGCGACAACTGCCGGAGCGCAGGAGAGCCAGACGGCGTTCAACTTTCTGCGCCTGCCGGTGAGCGCGCACGTGGCGGCCCTCGGCGGCGACAACACAACAATAGTGGAGGACGACCCTACGCTCGTCTTCCACAACCCCGCGCTGATAACAGCCGTGAGCGACATGACCCTGAACCTCAACTTCATGACCTACATGGCCGGATCGAAGACAGCCAGCGCCTCGTTCACGCGCGAGTGGCGCGAGCGAGGCTCATGGGCCGTGACGGCACAATACATGGACTACGGCTCGATGCGCGAGGTGACGGCCGACAACGTTGAGACGGGCACCTTCTCGGCAAAGGACATCGCCGTGAGCGGAGCCATCGCCTACATCTTCAACGACAGGCTGGCCGGAGGCGTCAGCGCCAAGTTCATCACCTCGGCGATTGCCGGATACACGGCGCTGGGGGTGGGCGTTGACCTCGGGCTTAACTACTACGACGAGGACCGCGAGCTGTCGCTCTCGGCCGTGGCGCGCAATCTGGGCGGACAGGTCAAGGCCTACGATGACGACTTCGAGCGCATGCCGTTCGACCTCCAGGCGGGCGTCACCAAGCGGCTGGGCCGCTCGCCGCTGCGCCTCTCGGCCACCATGACGCGGCTGCACGACTGGAGCGAGGACTTCATCAACCACTTTGTGGTGGGCGTAGACGTCATCCTGTCTGAGAGCATCTACCTCGCGGCGGGCTACAACTTCCGCCGCAACGACGAGATGGGCATCGACGACGCCGACGGCAGCAGCAGCCACGGCGCCGGACTGTCGTTCGGAGCAGGCCTGCAGCTGGAGCGTTTCAAGCTGCAGGCGTCATACGCCAAGTATCACGTGTCGTCCACATCGCTCAACTTCAACGTCTCTTACTCACTCTGACATTATGAAAAAAATAACGATAGCTATTGACGGCCACTCCTCGTGCGGCAAGAGCACGATGGCCAAAGACCTGGCCCGCGAGATCGGGTATGTTTACGTTGACACGGGCGCGATGTACCGCGCCGTGACACTCTACGCCATGCGCGCCGGACTGTTCGGCCCCGGCGGCGCCATCGACGCCGCCGCGCTTGAGGCCCGGATGGGCGACATCCGCATAAGTTTCAGCCTCAACGCCGCCACAGGCCGCCCCGACACGCTGCTCAACGGCGAGAACGTGGAGCGCGAGATACGCTCCATGGACGTGTCGGAGCGCGTGAGCCAGGTGGCCGCCCTGCCCTTTGTGCGCTCGGCCATGGTGGCGCAGCAGCAGGCCATGGGCCGCGACAAGGGCGTGGTGATGGACGGGCGCGACATCGGCACCACCGTTTTCCCCGACGCCGAGCTGAAGGTGTTCGTCACGGCCTCGCCCGAGGTGAGGGCGCGCCGACGCTACGACGAGCTTAAGGCCAAAGGCATGGAGGCCGACTTCAGCGAAATTCTGCGCAACGTGGAGCAGCGCGACTATGCCGACTCCCACCGCGCCATGTCGCCGCTGCGCAAGGCCGACGACGCCATCGAGCTTGACAACAGCCGCATGACCATAGCCCAGCAGAAGCAGTGGCTGCTGGACCGCTACCGCGAGGCGTGCGCCGACAAAGCCGAAATTTAACACTTGGTTTTGCGCTGAAATAGAAATTATCAGGCGGTTTTCGCCCCCTGATTCCGCCTGAAAACCCGCTTGATTTTGCAATAAGGCCCATATCGCGGCGCGATATGGGCCTTATTGCATCGCGATATGGGTCATATTGGAAGCCGAGACAACCCTTTTCGCAGGGCAAAAAGGGTCGTTTTGAGGCCGAAAAGTGCCGCTTCGGGGGCGGGTTTTATTGCACAATAGGTCGTATAAGGCTTATAAGTCCTATAAGGCCAATGAGTTACAATTGCACACTCATATTCGGCGTATTTGCGGCCGACGGCAAATAATTTTCAAATAAGCGAAATCTGAGGGGACAAAGAGACCGGAATTTTAACAACAATAAAAACACGTTAATAAATCCGGGAGCCAGAAAGCGCGGCGAAAAGCTTCCACAGCTTTCGGACTCCCGGACCAGACTAACCACATTTGCCTGTATTCTGGCTGCTGTATCACAACCGCTCAGCAAGCCCTCCGCTCAATACACGCGCAGGGTGCAGCTCTTCAGCCGTCGGCTGTCGGGTCCGGTCATTATCAGGAACTCGCCGGGGTCGAGCGCGTGCCGCAGCTCGTTGTCGTAGTACATGAGCATATCGGGGGTTATGGCGAAGTCTACCCTGACGGTCTCGCCGGCCTTGACGCGCACGCGGCGGAAGCCCTTAAGCTCCTTGACGGGACGGCTGACACGCGCCACGGGGTCGCGGATGTAGAGCTGCACAATCTCGTCGGCGTCGCGGCTGCCAGTGTTGGTCACGCTGACGCTGGCCGTGACCGTGCCTCCGGCGGCCATGCTGTCGGCGCTGAGCGTGGGCCGACCGTAGCTGAACGTGGTGTAGCTAAGGCCGAAGCCGAAGGGATAGAGCGGGTCGTTGCGCACGTCGAGATAGTTGCTCTGATACTTGCGGTATGACTTTGCGCCCTCGGGCACTGGGCGGCCCGTGTTCAGGTGGTTGTAGTAGATGGGTATCTGGCCCACGGCCTGGGGCATGGTCATGGTGAGCTTGCCCGAGGGCACGCGGTCGCCGAAGATCACGTCGCAGATGGCGTCGGCCGCCTCGGAGCCTCCGAACCACACGTTCATAATGGCGGGCACGCGCTCCTGCTCCCAGGTGAGCACTGTGGGGCGGCCCGAAAAGTTGAGCAGCACGAGGGGCTTGCCCAGACTGAGCAGCCCGGCGAGCAGCTCGCGCTGCACATCGGGCATGGAGAGGTCGGCGCGGCTGGAGCTTTCGCCCGACATATCGGAGCACTCGCCCATGGCGCACACTATCACGTCGGCGCCGGCGGCCACGCGCAGGGCCTCGGCCTTCATGGTGGAGTCGTCGCCGCGCGGTATGGTCTTGCCGAACTCGGCGGCCCGCTGCAGGGCGGCGTCGCGGGTGAGGTTGCTGCCCTGGGCGTAGAGCAGCTCGGCCCTCCCGGCCACGGCCCGCTCCATGGCCTGGCGCAGGGTGGAGTAACGCTCTGGCGTGGCGGCCACGCACCACGTGCCGCAGAGGTTGGCGGCGTTGTCGGCCAGCGGGCCGATGAGAGCTATCTTGCCCTGCTTCTTCAGCGGCAGCAGGCCTCCGTCGTTCTTGAGCAGCACAAAGGTCTCGGCGGCCAGCTCGCGCGCGGCGGCTCGGTTCTCGGCGGTGTAGACGTCCGCCGCCCTGCGGTCGGGGTCGCAGTATTTATATGGGTCGGCAAAGAGTCCGAGCCTGTACTTCGCCTCAAGCACGCGGCGGCAGGCAGAGTCGATCTCGGCCTCGGTGACGCGGCCCTCGGCGAGCGACTTTTCGAGCGTGGTGAAATAGCCTTTTGAGACCATCTCCATGTCTGTTCCGGCGTGGAGCGACATGGCCGCCACGTCTTGCAAGGAGCCGAGGCCGTGGCGCGTCATCTCCATGAGCGACTCGTAGTCGGTGACGACAAAGCCGTCGAAGCCCCACTGGCGGCGCAGCACGTCGGTGAGCAGCCAGCGGTTGCCGGTGGCGGGCACGCCCTCCACGAGGTTGAACGAGGTCATGAAGCTGCCCGCGCCGGCCTCCACGGCGGCGCGGTAGGGCGGAAAGTAGCGGTTGAACATCCGCAGGCGGCTCATGTCGACGGTGTTGTAGTCGCGCCCGGCCTCTGAGGCGCCATACAGGGCGAAGTGCTTCACGCAGGCCATGATGTTGTCCGGGCGGCTCAGGTCGCCCTGATAGCCCCGCACCATAGCCCGCGCTATGCAGGAACCGAGGAAGGGGTCTTCGCCGCTGCCCTCGGCCACGCGGCCCCAGCGCGGATCGACGCTTATGTCGACCATGGGGCTGTAGGTCCAGCAGATGCCGTCGGCGCTGGCCTCGCGGGCGGCTATGGCTGCGGAGCGGCGGATGGCCAGCGTGTCCCAGCTGCACGACATGGCGAGCGGAATGGGGAAGATGGTCTCGTAGCCGTGGACCACGTCCATGCCGACGATGAGCGGTATGCCGAGGCGGCTCTGCCTGACGGCGATGTCCTGCAGGCGGCGTATGCCGGCCACGCCCTTAAGGTTGAACACTCCGCCGAGACGCCCCTCGGCAATGCGTCCCTCGACGGGCGACTTGCCTCCGGCGCCCGTAACGATGTCGCCCGCGCCGAGAAGCGTGAGCTGTCCGATTTTCTCCTGCAGCGTCATGCGCTGCATCAGGCCGCCGATGAACTTGTCCATGGCGGCGTCGCGCCCGAAGACGGCCGCCACGATGGCGGCCAGGGCGAGCGTTGCTATTGTTCGTCTCATAATGCTATGATGGTTTCAGGTTGTCGGTTTGGCTTGTAATGTCTGAAAGAAAAAAGCCCAGCCCGGCACCGCTTGGCGATGCAGGGCAGGGCTTTGAGCGGCACGTCAGAGCAGGGCCGACAGGGCGTCGCGGCAGCGCTCCATGAGCCACTTGGGCGTGCTCGTGGCGCCGCAGATGCCCACCGTGGACACGCCCCGCAGCCAGGCGGGGTCTATCTCGCCCGGCCCCTCCACCAGATGGCTGTTGGGGTTGACGCGCAGACACTCGCCGTAGAGCACCTTGCCGTTGCTGCTCTTGTGGCCGCAGACAAAGAGTATGAGGTCGTGGCGGGCGGCAAAGGCGCTGACATTGGGCATGCGGTTGGCCACCTGGCGGCAGATGGTGTCGAAACTGCGGAACACCGCGCCCGGCGCGATGTGGCTCTGGATGTAGTCGATGATGCGGTGGAACTCGTCGAGCGACTTCGTGGTCTGGGAGTAAAGATATGTGTCGCGGGTGAAGTCGAGCCGCTTAACGTCGTCGAACGTCTCGATGACAATGGCCCGGCTCTGCGTCTGGCCCACCAGCCCGAGCACCTCGGCATGGCCGTTCTTGCCGAAGATGACGATCTGCGCCTCGGGGTTGGCGTCATACTGCTTCTTGATGCGCCGCTGAAGCTGCAGCACCACGGGGCACGTGGCGTCAATGATCTCGATGTTGTTGCGGCGGGCCAGCTCGTAGGTGGCGGGCGGCTCGCCGTGGGCGCGCAGCAGAACCTTGGCGTTGCGGAGGCGGCCCAGCTCGTCGTGGTTGATGGTTATCAGCCCCATGCGCCTGAGCCGCTCGCACTCCATGCCGTTGTGAACAATGTCGCCGAGGCAATAAAGGGTGTTGCCCCCGGACAGCTCCTCCTCGGCTTTCTTTATGGCAGTGGTCACGCCGAAGCAGAAACCGCTGCCGCTGTCAATCTCTATCTGCACTGACAAGTTAAGGGTTAATGGTTAAGAATTTAAGAAAATATGCCTCAGAGACCTGCGGCCCGCCTTTTGGCCCAACGCCCGCCGCCGTCTGTGCGCAGCCGGGGCTTCTTGCATTATGGACACAGGCAGGCTGCGCTATTCGCCCCTCAGCATTCTGAAATAGGCGTCGAGCAGCTCGCCGGCGGCGGCAAAGCTGGTCTTGCCTCCTGCGAGCACTAACCTCTCCTCGTCGGCAAGGCGGCGGCGTATAGTCTCGTTGTTGTAGAAACTGCCGCGCAGATGCTCGTTGATGGACTCATACATCCAGTACTTGCTCTGCTCGTTGCGCCGGTGGTCGAAGTAGCCGTTGGCCTTTACGAAGTCGAAATACTGGTATATCATGTCCCAGATTTCCTTGATGCCGGTGCCGTAGAAGCCGCTGTAGCACATCACCTTGGGCGTCCATCCGCTCTCAGGCATGGGGAAGAAGTGCAGCGCGTTGCGGAAATTGCGGGCCGCCAGATGGCACTTGTCCACATTCTCGCCGTCGCATTTGTTGATGACGATGCCGTCGCTGATCTCCATTATGCCGCGCTTGATGCCCTGAAGCTCGTCGCCGGTGCCCGCAAGCTGTATGAGCAGGAAGAAGTCCACCATGGAGTGGCAGGCCGTCTCGCTCTGCCCCACGCCCACGGTCTCTACGAAAATCTTGTCGAAGCCGGCGGCCTCGCAGAGGATTATGGTCTCGCGGGTCTTGCGCGCCACGCCGCCGAGCGAGCCCGCCGTGGGGCTGGGGCGTATGAAGGAGTCGGGGTGCTGGGCCAGCTTCTCCATGCGGGTCTTGTCGCCCAGGATGCTGCCCTTGGTGCGCTCGGAGCTGGGGTCGATGGCCAGCACGGCCAGCTTGCCGCCGCGCTCGTTGAGCACATGGATGCCGAACTGGTCTATCGAAGTGGACTTGCCCGCGCCGGGCACGCCGCTGATGCCTATGCGCACGGAGTTTCCGCTGTAGGGCAGGCACTTGTCGATCACCTCCTGGGCCTTGGCCTGGTGGTCGGGGTTGACGCTCTCCACCAGCGTCACGGCCTGGCTGAGCACCGTGACGTCGCCCTTCCGTATGCCGTCAACCATCTCGGCGGCCGACAGCTCGCGGTGACGGCGGCGGAAGCGCTTGAGGTAAGGGTTGACGATGGAGGGCTGACTGACGCCGCTGTTGACGGCAATGCCCTTGTATTCTGAGCTGTTTTCAGGATGTTCCATAGGTCATTTTGTTTTTATTCTTACCACGACTTTCGGATGGTCGGGGTCGTTGGTTATCATAAGTACGCGCGGACGGGTGTGGGTCTTTGACAGCTCCTCGCTGTAAGCGGTGACCTTGAGCGTGGTGCTTTCGCCCGTATCAAGCTCGCGCTTGCCCAGAGTGACCTTCAGCCCGCCGGTGAACATCTGCAGCGAACGGATCCGGAGCTTTGACCGCCCGGTGTTGGTTATCTTTATCTCGCCCTTCTTTTTCTTCTTGCCTTCAAAGTCGAAGAGCAGCGAGTCGGCAGAGATGACCATCTTGGGGGCGTACTTCCTGACCTCGTCCGTCATGCCCTCAAAGCCCGGAAGGAGCACCGACGAGACCTGTATCTCATTGTCCTGGCTGACCTTGTCGCCCGGCTTGTTGCCCAGATAGACCGAGGTCTGCGTCAGGCCGTAGTCGTGCAGGCGGTCTGAATTGAGCGTGATGCTGATGCGCCCCTCGTGACCCGGGCGCAGCTTTTCGGGCGTGACGGCCGCCGAAAGATATGGCGGCAGGTGCATGATGTTGGGTCGCAGCGTCTCGGTTCCGGTGTTGCGGATGTGTATCTGAAGCTCGGGCTTGTCGCCTTTGTTCACATCGTCGAACTCAAGCTCGTTTCTGTTGGCCCGCAAATCGCCGAACACGAACGGGTAAGCGCCCGTATAATCGGCCACCTCGGCAAGCACGACGCCGCGCATTGTGAGGTAAAGAGGCTCGTCGGACCCGCTGCTGTAAACGGCAGCCTGCTTGTAGAAGCGGCCGAGCTGGCGCGCGTCGTAGGTCAGGCGCAGCTTGAAAGTCTCGCCGCCGGCCACCTCGCCACGCGGATACTCCACTCCGACGCAGCCGCAACTGGTGCGCACATCGGTGATTTTGAGCCTGCGCCCGCCCTTGTTGCGCAGCTCGAACACAGCCGTCACAGGGGCGTCATAAGCCACGCTGCCGCAGTCAACTGTCTCTTTTTCCACTGTAAGCCGCTGGGCGGAGGCCTGCATCACGGCCATTGCCGCCAGCGACAGTATCATTGTCCGTTTGTTCATGTCTTGTGCTTTTATTCTTTTCCGGCCGCCGTATTGCTCCGGCGGCATGGTCTATTCTTTCACCTTGATTGTTGCCGAGGGAGCCGTGGCGCGGTATTCTGGAGCGTATGCGCAGCCGGCGGTGCAGGTTCCGGTCTCGTACTGCCCCGCCCTGTCGATATAATAGACTGTCTCAAGAACGTGCGTTCCCTTGGTGAGGCGGTCGAAGAAGTAGTCCGTCCGGTTGTCCTTCGGCGAGCAATAAACGCCGCAGCGGTAGCCGCTGAGCTGCTCCAAAGGCTCCATGCAGGCCGCGCGTCGGTCGGCCACCTGCACGAAGTCGAGGTCACGGTCGGCGCGGATGGTGATGCGCACCGTCACACGGCTGCCGACGCGAAGCTCGGCGGAGTCAGAAACGATTTCCCTCTTGACACTGATTCCGGCCGAGGACACCTTGACTGAGCTTGCGGGAAGCGTGGACTGAGCGTAGAGCGCGCCCCACGACGTGCCCTGCGAGACCTTTGTGGCCGTGAACACACGCCCCTGCGGACTGCTCACCGCAGTCTTGACATAGCCCACGCCGGCCGTGGCCTGCGGCACGCCGAGCGTCTTTCCGTCGATGGCGAGCACGGCCTGGGCTTTTGACGCAAGCAGGCCTGAGGCACCATTGAGGAAAGCGTAGATGGCGTTCACGCTGTTGACGGGTGTGTCCCAGGCCTGAGCGCGCTTCTCATGGAGCAGCCAGCGGCGCATCTCGCCTATTGTCACACTGTCTGCGGGATTTATCATGGCTATGGCCTCAATGGCCGCCACCTCTGTCGGGATGCGGTAGTCGCGCCACGAATACGCCGCCCTCGGCGTATCGTAATAGCGGCCTGCATCCTCGGCAAAGACCGTGTATTCCTTCAAACTCCTGACGTATTCCTTGCTTTTTGCGCTTTCGCCGCGCTTTGCCAGCACCACGGCCGTGAGCGCTTTGTCGTAGATGGTCTGGCCCTTTATGTCTTTTTTGAGCAGAGCGACAAGATAATCGGCGGCAGAGACAGCCTCGGCAGACTGCCTGCGTCCGTCGAGCGCCGAAATGTAAAGGTAGCGCAGAGCCGTCTCTCCGGGGAATGACTGCGGACGCCCGTCGCGCTCTGCCTTCTTCATCTCCGCCACTTGGCCTGCCATTTTCTTCTCCATGAAGCCGAAAGCCTTGTCGAGCAAGTCGCGGGCAAGCTCCTGCCGCCCTGCGATATGGTTGAGACGGACAAGCATCTCGGCCACTTCTACCGTCACGTGAATGTTGCCCGGCATATCGGGACACCAACTCCACGAGCCGTCGGCATTCTGGAGGTCGCGCAACTTGTCAACGGCAGCGGCCATGCGTGCCTGCATGAGCGACTCGTCGAAGAAGTCGGCAAGGTGGCGCTTCTGCTCGCTCTCGCTGTCGGCATCGGCCATCCACGGCGTCTCATTGAGCATGATGTCCTTCAGCTCGGCGTTTTTCGTCAGACTGCCTGCAAGCGTTCCGGCATCATCACGCTCCATGCTCCAGCTGTCGAAAACGGTCTTGGCGCGCGGGGAGCGTTTCACAAGGCTCCGACCGAGCGCGTTGGCATAGAACGCCGAGGCCTGGTCGATGGCATTGTCGCCACGCGGCGAGCCTACGTATGGCAGCGCCTGCACGACGAGCCACTCCGGGCTGTTTGTGTATTCGACGGTGAGCTTGCGGTCAGAGCTGCCTTTGCCGAACAGCGTGTCAATGCGCACGGACTTCACTCCAGGCCCGTTCTGGACGAACGGAACAGTGACGGTGACGCGCTCGCGGTCGGGCAGCACCGGCAGATAGTGCTGCTCGCCGTCGCTGAAGCCGTCGCCGGAAGCCGTGACGCGGCATATAAGCAACTGACGCTTGCCGTCCGCGCCGAAGTCAAAGGCAACGGTGGCAGTGGCTTCGGCCCCGGCAGTGAATCGGTCTGTACGCTCAAGCACAACCCTTTCTGTCTCAGGGTCGATGAGTTCCAGGCGTGCCGTGCCGCTGAGTGGCGCCGCCGTGGTGTTGAACACGCGGGCATTGACGCGCACCTTGTCGCCTGTGCGGACGAAGCGGGGCACGTTTGGCAGAATCATCACGTTCTTCTTGGCCACCGCCTCGCCGACAATCGACCCTACGGACATATCTTTCGTGTGGGCGATGCCCATGAAACGCCACGTTGTCAAGCTCTCGGGAAGGGTGAACTTCAGCGCCACCCCACCCTCGCTGCCGGTCTCGAGAGCCGGCATGAAGAACGCCGTCTCGTTGAGATTCTCACGCAGTTGTCCGGCAGCGGCAGCCGCTTCGGCATCGCCACCGCCCATCCCGGCGTCAGCTTGCGGCGCGGCTGCATCCATCGCGGCAGACTCTTCGGCCACGGCCACAGTGCTCTTAGCCATCATCACCCCGTCGGCAGCAACGTTGGACGCGCCCGTTTTCATTGCCCGCATCATCGGGCGGGCACCCTGTGCAACACCCGACAAAGCGTTGTACACAAGACTATAATGACGCGGAAACAGCGAACTGTCGAAACGGTTAAGCTCCAGCTCGCGGTAGGCAAACGGCTTCCACGCCTGCCCGGCAGTCTGAGTGAAGCCATACCAGTGCGGGGCTGTCCATCCGGCGTATGGCACCGGCAGCCATGTCTGCACCGAAAAGTTCCACGAATGGGGCGCGATCTGGTCGAGCGACATATCGTATAATGTGGCCATGAGCTGCGCCTTGGCTGGCGTTCCGTCGGGATTCGTTATGCTGAGCCGCCACTCTTCCTCCTGGCCCGGGATGAGGCGGTCGCGGAATGTTGTCCATTTCACCCTCAGACTCTTGTCGGGCTGCGGGCGGCGTATGGTCGCGCTGTGGGTGTAGCACTGCCCGTCTTTCACCCAGGCACAGGTGAGCAGCAGACCGTTGCCGTAGTCTTCCTTATACCGGAACTTGCGGTTTATGAGTCTGTCCGTAACGTCTGCCGCGCCGCTTTCAAGCACTTTGTTGCCCGAGGATATGCAATACACAATGTGTACGGCACTGTCTGACGATCCCACCTGCACCGTCACGGGCCGTCCGTCGGCGGGGAATGTCTCGCCGGAGACGTAGAACCAGCTGCGTGTGTCGGCGCACGGCACTGTGTCAGAGAGCGCAAAGACCGTGAACCGGCGCTCCAGCGTGTCGGTCTCGCACACGGCGAAGACGCTGTGTCGGCCCGACGCCAATTGCCGTCCGACGGGTATCGGCACCGAGGTCTTGCCCGAGAGCCACTCGCCCGCACCGTCGATGCGGAAGCGCACGTCGGCCGTGATAGGCTCGCCAGCCGCGTTTTGCAGTTTGAATGTTATAGCCTTAAGGCTGTCGGCCAGCTCCATGTCGTCCACATCACAGCTGAAAGCGGTGGCCTTGGTGCCCATCGGCACGCTGACACTGCCCGTGCGTGTCTCTCCGGCCACGTCGGTCACACTGGCCGTGGCCACGATGTTGTAGAACATACGCACGCCGTCTGGCGTTGACGGGAGGAGCATAGGCATTAGAACCGTGAACGAGCCGTCGGCGCCGGTCACGGCCTCGCCCTCCATCAGCACTGCCGCAGCCATGCCGGGAGCCATCTTCCGCAAGTCGCCCGCGGCCATCAGCGGCCTCCACCACAGCGACCGGCGGCGCTCCACGGTGTACTTCACCCTGGCCCCCTGCACCGGCACGCCGGCATATGTAAGCGCCTTTGCACGCACTTCGAGTGTGTCTCCGGCATCATATTTCTTGTTTATCTTTGGGAACTCCACGCGGAACGTGGGCCGCTTGTAGTCTTCCACGCGAATGCGGGCCGACGAGTTGTTCAGCATCACGGTGTAAACACCGTTGAGCCCTGCCGCCGGCAGAGTGAAGTCGGCGGCGCAAGTGCCATAGCCGTCGGTAACAAGCTCTTTCTCCGCCACGACCTTGAAGTTGGCGTCGCGGAGCATAGCCTTTACCCGCTTGCCGCCCAGTGCGCTGGTGTTGGCATTGCCAGCAGTCTTATAAACCACGGCAGAAACCCTCACCCTCTGCCCCGGGCGGTATATGCTGCGGTCGGTGAAGACGCGCGTCTGCTCCCTGTCGCTGTCTCCGGCGTAGTAAGAGTATGTGCTGTATGCCGACGCTCCGGGGCAGAAGCGGTCGGAGTCGGTATAGGCAAAGACCCGCGTCGGCCGGTTTTTCACATAGCCATAGACCACCTCGCCGCTGCTGTTGCAGGTCAGCGTGGCGGTTGTGGTGCTGCCGGCGGCTGCCTCTCTTGTTGTCACGCGCACCTTGGCTCCCGGCAGAGGCTGCCCCGTGGTGGCACTCACCGCCACGTAGCGGATGCGGTTGCCGGGCAGTCCGTGGCTCAGCAGATAAACATCGGTGACATGATACAGCCAGCGCACGGTCTCCGTCTGTGGCGAAGTGCGCAGCTCGACCATATAGACACCCGCAGGGAGCGCGGGCAACAGCACTGAGTCCTCGAAGAACTGATAGTCCGGATGGCTGATGTAGCGGCGCTCTGAAGCCAGCTCTTTCAGCTCGGCGAGATGCGGGCGCAGCTTTTTATAATCGTCTTCGGCGGCAGGATCAAGCTCTGTGTCGCCGCTGACACCGGCGCGGAACACGCTCATCTGCAGCGAAGAAATGTTGCGCATTCCGCTCAGCCGCACCGTCTGCGGCACGCCCGGCCGCCCCACACGCCGCTCCATGTCCACGCGGAAGCACGGCGCGGTAAGCTCGCGCTCGGCGTTGCGCAGCTGTCCGGCGTTCTGCCATCCGCCCCATTTGTCCAGAGCGTAGTGGATGTAGCTTATCTTCTGCTCCGCCGTTACGCCCGGGCACTGCTCCATGTAGCGGTATCTTTCGATGGCAGCCTCGCAGGCCACGTCAACGTCGGAGTAGACGTGGATGAGCGAGTCGAGCCAGTTGATGTATTCCGACTTGTTGACGCACTCCTCGGCCATGCCCCTGTGCTGCCTTATCAGCTCCAGAGCCGTAAGGCAGGTTGCAGCGCGGTTGCCCCTGACGTGATAATAGTCGTAGAGCGTCTGGAAGTCCTCCACCTCGTAGCCCACCACACTGAGCATATCGTCATTGAATATTCTGCCGTTGTAGCCGTTGAGCACAACAGGCTCGAACGCCTCCGTCCGTACTGCGGCCAGTGCCCCGGCGTCGGCCATAGCCATGCGCCTGTAGCCGTCGGCAATGGCTTTTGCTGAGTCGTCAAGCTCAGGATGGTCGTTGTATATGCGACAGAGCACGGCAGCCCGCACCGCCTTCAAGACAGCGTCGGAGGCGGCGGCGCACTTGTTCCGAAGCCTCTCGACAGCCGGTTTCAGAGAGTCGGGAGCCACCTCAGAGCAGACCTTCATTCTCATCAGCTCGGCTTTCAGCAGCTGTCCGTACTCTTTCTCTTTCTCGGCCTTGGCCTTTATCCTGTCAAGCACGGCCATCTGCGTCTGCGGCAAGTCTTTGTCTGAGGCCTCGCCGGCCTGCTTCCACAGCGCGGAATAGCTCTGTCCGGCCACAGAAGCGGGCACAAGCAGCAACAGCAAAATGATATTCTGCAAAAGTTTCTTCATCTGCAAATGCATTGATATATTAAACCTGCAGGTCCTCAACGTCAGCAACCGAAAGACCTGTCAGCCGGGCGATCACGTCGGAAGCCATGCCCGCCTTCTTCATTCCCACTGCAATGCTCCGGCAGGCCTCATCCTTACCCTCGGCAATGCCTTCCGCGCGACCTTCCGCACGACCTTCCGCACGACCCTCCGCACGACCCTCAGCACGACCCTCAGCACGACCCTCAGCACGACCCTCAGCACGACCCTCAATGCGCCCCTCGGCACGACCTTCAGCATAGCCCTCGGTGTGGCCGTCGTCCCAGCCTGTCTTTATCACGCTGCGCTGGTAGCGCAGAGCCTCCATATCGCGAATGTAGGCGCGGCGCTCGGCTGCCGGAAGCGCATCCACGCGCAGGCGCTCACGGGCCTCGGGCAGTCCTTTGGCCTTGGCCGTGCTGTCAATCTCGCCCGTCTTCAGAAAACTTATCCACTCGTCGAGCGGCGTGCGCGCCACCTTGTCAAAGTCGTTGACGCGCAGCACATAATATTCGGGGAAGATGTCGCCGGCTTCCTTGCCGATGAACAGTTCCTGCTGGCGGGCCGACAGCTGGAGCACGTCGGCCGGGTCGTGCAGCCCGCGGAACTCCGTCTTGCCTCGGTAAACGTAGTCGCGGCCCTGCCCCAGACCGAAGTAAACAATGTTTATCGAGTAGACCTTGCGCACCTTGTCGTAGTCGTCGCCCAGGTTTATGTATTCCGATATGGTCTTCGACACGCCGTAGAGCATGCGGTGGAAGTAGTCAAGCTCGCGGTTGTTCTGCACCTCGACTATGAGAAGCCGCCCCCGGCTGTCCTCCACCAGCATGTCGGCCCTGTTGAACTTGTCCCCGGCGTCGGTCTGGTTAGACTCGCTCTCAAGGAAGCGGCGGATGTGCAGGTCCTCGTCGAGCAGCGTCGACAGAAAGCCCTCCAACACCACGTAATTGCTCTTGTCGCGCAGCAGCCGCTTCATAGCCCAGTCAAAGTGAATGTATCTGTCCATCATCTTTTGTTTTTGGTTCCTTATGCAAAGATAAGCATTTATTCTCTAACGGCAACACCAACTTGAGGTTTATTGACTCTGAAGAACACTTAAATAAAGGAAATGCCGACAGCCACAGACCAAACTAAGATGCCGCGACAGCCGCGCCAGATGCAAAAAAAACGTTTAAGTGTGTTAATCCAGGGTACTGACACGGCCTCCATTTTGCGCGTATTTGAAAACAATTTGCCCGTGGTCGCAAATTCGCGCGGCACAAGTGTGCAATCGTAACTTATTGATTTTATACGACTTATAAGCCTCATAAGACCTATTGTGCAATAAAACAAGCCCCCGAAACAGTGCTTCTCTGCCACAAAACGGCATTTTTCAGGCTGCAAAAGCACCCTTCCCGGCTTCCAATATGGCCTATATCGCTGCGCGATACGGGTCTTTTCGCACTGCGATATGGGTCTTTTTGCAAAACGAGACGCTTTTTACTGCTGTTTCAGAGGATAGAGACAGACTTCCCGATTCTATTCCGCCGCCCATGGTCGTGTTAAATCAGACGGCACGGAATGTTAAACTTTGTTGTGACGAAGCCGGTAAATTACGGTCTGTGCCAGTCCGCGCATGACCATATATACGGTCATGGCGAGCCACAGCGCGTGGTTGCCCAGCTGCGCGTAAAAGGCCGCGCAGACGCTGAAGAAAGACGCCGCAGCCACCACAAGCGAGAGGAGCATGGCCCGCGTTGCGGTCATGCCGATGAACACTCCGTCCCACACGAAGGCGGCCACTCCCGCCGCCGGGATGGCCACGGCCCAGGGAAAGTATTCCGACGCGGCTCTGATCACGGCCTCGTCGGTGGTGAGCAGGCGCAGAAACGGCGTGCCGCCAACGGCATAGACGGCCGTGAACAGCGCGGCCATAGCCCAGCCCCACATGAACAGCCTGCGCAGGGTGGCGGCGAACGCGCCGCGGTTACGCGCACCGTAATACCGACCGCACACGGCCTCGCCGGCGTAGGCGAAACCGTCCATCACGTAGGAGAAGAGCAGATAGAGCTGAAGCAGAAGCGTGTTGACGGCCAGGATGACAGCACCCTGCCGCGCTCCGGCGGAGGTGAAATACAGGTTTACGGCCACAAGGCAGAGCGTGCGCAGGAATATGTCGCGGTTGACGGTGAAGAAGCGTGCCACGGAGCGGCGGTCGGGAACGTCGGCCGCACGGAAGTACTTGCGCAGCCGGCCGTAGTGGCGGACAAGCAGCGACAGGCCGATAAGGAAGCCGGCATACTGCGCTATGACCGTTCCGGCGGCCACACCCTCCAGCCGCAGCCCGCCAAAGACGACAAGAGCAAGGCTCGCCGCTATGTTCACAACGTTCTGCATGATGGAGATGAGCATCGGGGCGCGCGTGTTCTGCATGCCTATGAACCACCCCATAAGCCCGTAAAGGCCCAGCACGGCCGGCGCTCCCCACACGCAGATGTGGAAATAGCGGGCCGCCAGCGGCGCCACATCGGGCGTGGGCTTTATCAGCAGGAGCATCAGCGCGAGCAGCGGCTTACTGAAAAGCAGCAACAGCAGGGCCACCCCCCCGGCCACGGCGAGCGAGCGGGCGAGCAGGAGCGTCACCTCGGGCAGGTCGCGGCGGCCCAGAGCCTGCGACGTCATGCCGCTGGTGCCCATGCGCAGGAAGCCGAAAATCCAGTAGACAAGGTTGAAAATCATCGACCCCACGGCAATGGCGCCGATGTAGACGGCATCGCCCACGTGGCCCATGATGGCCACATCGACCAGTCCGAGCAGCGGCACGGTGATGTTCGACACTATCGAGGGCAGGGCAATGGCCAGTATCTGGCGGTCGCGTTGGTTCAGTTTCATGCCGCAAAGTTACGCTTTTTCGCCCACAACGGCAAGAAAAAGCAGGCCCCGGCTTGCCCGTTTGCGGGGAATAATGTATATTTGCAGGAGGAAGAAAAGCCCGACGCCATCGGGCAAAACATTAAAACCAAAACCGCAAGATATGCAAACTGGAGACAAGGCCCCGGAGCTGCTGGGGCGCGACGAGAACGGAAACGAGGTGAGACTGAGCGACTTCGCCGGGCGCAAGCTGGCCCTTTACTTCTATCCGAAGGACATGACCTCGGGCTGCACGAGCCAGGCCTGCAACCTGCGCGACAACTACAAGGAGCTGAAGGCGGCAGGCTACGAGGTGGTAGGCGTAAGCGTTGACGACGAGAAGTCGCACCAGAAATTCATCGCCAAGAACGAGCTGCCATTCCCGCTCATTGCCGACACGGAGAAGAAATTAGTGGAGGAGTTCGGCGTGTGGGGCGAGAAGTCGATGTACGGGCGCAAGTATTTCGGAACGTTCCGCACCACGTTCATCATCGGCGAGGACGGAACGGTTGAGCGCATCATAGGCCCCAAGCAGATAAAGGTGAAGGACCACGCCGCACAGATACTCGCCGGCAAGTGACCGGCTGCCGTCCGCCGCAAGACAACACAGCAATCCGCATGAGGGTGGAAACAGCATTCCCACCGCTCATGCGGATTGTTTTTCGTGCGGTTCAGTCGTCCAACGCCCTGCGCAACGCGCTTATGTAATCGTCAAAACCGTTTTTCCCCGCCATCTTCCACACCCCGCCGAGCATGGCCGCACCGCCGAAACGCCACCGGCGCAGCTGCGGGATGCAGTCAGGCGAGACGCCGCCCAGGGCAACCACCCTGCCGTCTATCACGCCTGCGGCGGCAGCCCGCTCCAGTTCTTCGGCTGAAAAGGCCGCCCTGTAGCCCTGCTTGGAAATGCTGTCGAACACGGGGCTGAGCGTGACATAGTTCAAACCAGACTTGCGCCGGGCCACCTCGGCCACCGAATGGCACGAGGCCGACACCGAACCGGGGCTGAAACCAGTCGGCGGCGCAGGGTTGCGTCTGTTCAGGTGTACGCCCATCAGGCCGTAGTCGCGGCAGAGGCGGAAGTGGTCGTGCACCACAATGCGCCCGCGCCACACCTCCGGCACTTCTTCCACGAGCCTCGCGCATTCCTCAGCCGAGGCACCGGGCTTGCGCAAGTGGAGCACGTCAAGCCCCAGTTCAAACAGCCGTCGTATGTAGAAAGCCTCATCGGGAATGAACGATGGGGAGGTGAATACAAGGAATTTCATGAATTTTGAGTTTTGAATTTCAAGTTTTGAATTGTCGCGCATAGCGCGATTGTGAATTAAGCATTTACTAATTGAGCGGCTGCTCCATCCTTCCCACCCAACTTAAAAATCCATAACTCATAATCGCGCATAGCGCGACAATTCAAAACTCAAAACTCCTAATTCCTAAATCTACTGCTGGTCGCAGTCCTTCAGCGAGTGGCTTATGCGTGCGGCGCAGAAGTTCGGGCCGCACATGGTGCAGTAGCGGCCCTCCACATCGTTGGAAGTCTTGTAGTATTCGAGTGCGCGCTCTGGGTCGAGGGCGAGGTTGAACTGGTCCTTCCAGCGGAATTCGTAGCGGGCTTTGCTAAGCGCGTTGTCGCGGATTGTGGCCCCGGGATGCCCCTTTGCTATGTCGGCGGCGTGGGCGGCAATCTTGTATGTCACCACGCCCGTGCGCACATCGTCCTTCATCGGCAGCGCAAGGTGCTCCTTGGGCGTTACGTAGCAGAGCATGGCCGTGCCATACCAGCCGATCATAGAGGCGCCTATCGCGCTGGTGATGTGGTCGTATCCGGGCGCGATGTCGGTGACGAGCGGCCCCAGGGTGTAGAAAGGCGCACCGTGGCACTTGTCAATCTGCCGGTCCATGTTGGCGCGGATCTTCTGCATCGGCACGTGTCCGGGTCCCTCGATGAAAGCCTGCACGTCCTTGGCCCATGCCCTCTCAACCAGTTCTCCCATCGTGTCAAGCTCGGCAAACTGCGCGGCGTCGTTGGCGTCGTATATGCTTCCGGGGCGCAGTCCGTCGCCCAGCGATATGGCGACGTCGTATTTTGCGCAGATGTCGCAGATGTCGTCGAAGTGCGAATAGAGGAAACTCTCCTGCTGGTGCACCATGCACCACTTCGAGATTATGCTGCCGCCGCGGCTCACCATGCCCGTGAGGCGACCCTGCGAGAGCGGAACGTTCTTCAGGCGGATGCCGCAGTGGATGGTGAAATAGTCAACGCCCTGCTCGCACTGCTCCAAGAGGGTGTCGCGGAATATCTCCCACGTGAGGTCCTCGGCCTTGCCGTCCACCTTCTCGAATGCCTGATACATGGGCACGGTGCCCACCGGCACGGGGCAGTTGCGCAGGATCCACTCGCGCGTCTCGTGTATGTTGTCGCCCGTGGAGAGGTCCATCAGCGTGTCGCCGCCCCACTTGCAGCTCCACACGGCTTTCTCCACCTCTTCCTCAATGCCCGAAGTCGTGGCCGAGTTGCCAATGTTCGTGTTTATCTTCACGAGGAAGTTGGTGCCTATCACCATCGGCTCAGCCTCCGGGTGGTTTATGTTCGCGGGGATGACAGCGCGGCCGGCGGCCACCTCCTGGCGCACGAACTCAGGCGTGATGTGGGTGTCTATGCCCAGCTCGGCGCAGTTCATGTTCTCCCGGATGGCCACATACTCCATCTCTTCGGTCACGATTCCGCGCTTGGCCAGGGCCATCTGCGTGTCGCCCGGCTTGCGCTTGGCTATCCACGGGGCGCGGAGCTTGGGCAGGCCGCGCCTCAAGTCGATTTCCACTTCGGGGTCGCTGTAAGGCCCGCTGGTGTCGTAAACGTAGACGGGAGCGTTCTCCGTCACAACTTTCTTGCCGTCAACGATGTCGACGGTAGGGGTCAGGCGCACCTTGCGCATTCCCACTCTGAGTTCAGGGTAGAGCTTTCCGCTCATGTAAACCTTCTCGGAACTCGGATAAGTAATCTTGATATTGTTGTCCATATCTTACATTATTTGATTATTGCAAAAGGCGTTCAGAAGTTCAGGAGTTGCGGGAGTTCAGACAAATGCCTTGTGCGCTGCACGGCGACTGCTGCCATGGCAAGCAATTGCAAAAGCCATGCAAGCCACCCATGTGGCCTTTGCCAAAACTCCGGCAAGTCCCGGTCTCCGGCAAATTCGGTATCACTCACCTATCATCCGGCGCATTTCGGCCACGGGGTCAGATGCGCCGAGCACCGCGCCGGAGACGGCGATGCCGCGCACGCCGGTGCGCATGATGTCGGGAATGTCCTCAAAGCGGATGCCGCCGATGGCCACCACGGGCAGCATTATGCCCGCCGCACGCATACGGTTGGTGATGGTGAAGTAGCCGTCGAGGCCCAGCACGGGCGCAAGGTTCTGCTTCGTCGTGGTGAAACGGAACGGCCCGCAGCCTATGTAGTCGGCTCCCTGGCGGTACAGAAGCTCTATGTCCTCAAACGTGTTTGCCGTTCCGCCGATGATGGCCTGCTCTCCGAGGATGAGCCTCGCCTCTCCGACGGGCATGTCGTTCTTGCCCAGATGCACGCCGTCGGCGCCCAGCTCCTTGGCCAAAGCGACGCGGTCGTCGATCACGAACACGGCCTCGTGCCGCTTGCAGAGCGGCTGGATGGCCTTGGCGGCGGCCCGCACCTCGTCGTCAGTCGCGCCTTTCATGCGCAGCTGAATCCACTTGCAGCCGCCCTCAAGGGCCATGCGCGCGCCGTCAACATAGCCGAAACGCTCGTTGCGATGGGTAATAAACTGTACAGGTATCATACTTTCAACATTTTTTCGGGATTGAAAAAGTGGTTCACCGGGCCGTGCCCCTGCCCTATCTCAACGCCTCTTCCTGCCTTAAGGGCCTCGGTTACGTAAGCCTTGGCCTGCCTTACGGCATCGGCGAGCGGTAGTCCGCGGGCGATGAAGCAGGCTATGGCAGACGACAGTGTGCAGCCCGTGCCGTGGGTGTTCGGCGTGTCAACGGCCTCAGAGGTGTATGTTCCGGCGAGGCTTCCGTCGGCGGCGTAGAGCCTGTCTGACTTTACCGTGCCGCCGAAGTGGCCGCCCTTGATGAGCACGGGGCAGCCGCAACCGCAGGCCAGTGCCCGCCCGGCCATGCCGCACGACGCCTCGTCGCTGACGGTCAGCCCCGAAAGCACTTCGGCCTCCGGCACGTTTGGCGTGAGCAGCGTGGCCAGCGGCACAAGGTAGCGGCGGAAAGCGCCGATGGCGTCGGGCAACATGAGCGTGTGGCCGCTGGTGGACACCATTACGGGGTCCACCACCACGGCCTCAGGCCCATATGCCTTGAGAGCGCCGGCAATGGCGCACATCGTGGCGGCGTCGCCAGCCATACCTATCTTTACGGCCACGGGGCGTATGTCGTCCATCACCGCCCGTATCTGGGCGGCCACGGTTTCGGGCCTTACAAGGTCAACGCCGGAAACCCCGACGGTGTTCTGCACGGTGACGGCAGTGACCACCGAGGCGGCGTAACAGCCCAAGGCCGAGATTGTCTTGATGTCGGCCTGAATGCCGGCTCCGCCGCCGCAGTCGCTGCCGGCTATGGTAAGGACGGGAATGTAGCGCATATTCTGAATTTTGAGTTTGGAGTTTTGAATTTTGAATTGTCGCTCACGCGATGATGAATCATTCATTTTAGAGTTGAGAGGAAAGTTGGATTGTCATGCCCAAGCAGCCAATCGGTTTTCCCACTCAATTCTAAAATCCATAATTCGCAATCGCGCTCTGCGCGACAATTCATAACTCGTAATTCCTAATTCACCATTGATATGCGGTCGAAGCTTGCGTCCCAGTTCTTCCAGACAGGCTCCATGCCGATGGCGCGGAGGTCGCGGTCCACCTCTACGGCGGTGCGCTCGTCGCTCACGTGGAACTGCTCCAGGGCGTTGGGGTAGCAGGCGTAGCCTCCCGGGTCGGTGTGGCTCTCGGCGCTCATGGTCGTCACGCCGAGCGTGGCCATGTGGTTGCGCACGTCGGGGTTCTCGCGCGTGGAGTACGATATGTCCACATCGTGGTCGAAGATGCGCATGGCGAAGGTCACCTGGGCAAGCTCGCGGTCGGTCATTTCGACGTTGGGCTGGAAGCCGCCGTTCTCAGCGCGGCGCATACGGGGGAAGTTCACGCTGTACTGCGTGCGCCAGTAGGTCTTCTCGAGGTAGCGCAGGTGGTAGGCCATCATGGTCACCTCGGTGCGCCAGTCCTCCAGTCCGATGAGCGCGCCCATGCCGATCTTGTGTACGCCGGCCTGCCCCATGCGGTCGTATCCGTTGAGCCTCCACTCGTAGTTAGACTTCGGCCCGCGCGGGTGGTAGACCTTGTAGCGGGCCTCGTTATATGTTTCCTGGAAGCATATCACGCCGTTAAGCCCGTGGCGGCGCAGCTCGGCGTAGTCCTCCGAGCGCAGGGGCATCACCTCAATCTGCAGGTTGTTGAAGTAGGGCTTGGCCAGGTCGAGGGCGCGGGCGATGTATTTCACGCCCGCCACGGCCGGGTTCTCGCCCGTGAGCACGAGCAGGTTGTCGAACGGGCCGAGCTTCTTTATGGCCTCATACTCGCGCACTATCTCCTCCTCGGTGAGCACCGTGCGCGGCATCTTGTTCTGCACGTGGAAGCCGCAGTAGACGCACGAGTTGGAGCACGAGTTGGTGATGTAGATCGGTATGAACATATTGATGGTCTTGCCGAAACGCTCGCGCGTGTACATACGGCTCAGGCGGGCCATCTGCTCAAGGTATTTGTCGGCGGCGGGCGACACGAGCGCCATGAAGTCGTCCACCGACAGGTGGCTCTTCGAGAGGGCGCGGCGCACGTCGGCGTCGGTCTTCGACATGATTTTCTGGGTTGTCTCGTCCCAGCTTATCTTCTTTATTACGTCGTAAAACATAGTCTTATCCTCCACAAAATGCTTTCAATATCACGATGTCGTCGCCCTCGGCGAGTGTGCGCGTGGCCCACTCCTCGCGCGGCACCATGGCGTTGTTGACGGCCACGGCCACGCCCTTGTCGGGCAGCTGGAGCATCATTGCTACCGAAGCCAGCTTGATTCCCTCGGGTACTATGGCTGTCTTGTTGTTTATCTTGATGTTCATCAGACACTACTTTTATCCTTGTTCTTATAAGATTATTTAACTCTTGGCAACCCACACAGCCTGTTTCACATAACCACCTGATTCACAACAAGTTGCAAGACAGGCCGTTTTAGTCTGCAATATAGGCCATATTGGAGCGCGATATAGGCCATTTCGCAATGCGATATAGGCCATTTCGCAAACCAATACGGCAGGTGGCGCATTCAGGCATGGCTGCGGGCGTGCGGCTTTAACGTCAGTTAAGAAATGCCGTCAGCGGCGAGCTGGCCTCCGCCGTCATGTCCATCGACTGGTTGCCAAGCCCGGCCTCGAAAGCCTCGCGGCCTGCCTCAACGGCCTTCTTGAAGGCGCGTGCCATGGCCACGGGGTCGCCCGCCACGGAGATGGCCGTGTTAACGAGCACCGCGTCGGCGCCTATCTCCATTGCCTTTGCAGCGTCGCTCGGTGCGCCAATGCCGGCATCTACCACGACAGGCACCGAAGCTTCGTCAATGATGATGTTGAGGAAGTCGAGCGTGCGCAGCCCCATGTTGGTGCCTATGGGCGCGGCGAGCGGCATCACGGTGGCCGCGCCGGCCTCGGCCAGCCGCTTGCATATCACGGGGTCGGCCTGGCAGTAGGGCAATACCACGAAGCCCTCTTTGACGAGCTGCTCCGTTGCCCGCAGCGTCTCCACGGGGTCGGGCAGCAGGTAGCGCGGGTCGGGGTGAATCTCCAGCTTGAGCCAGTTGGTGCCGAAAGCCTCGCGGGCCATCTTGGCGGCAAACACGGCCTCCTCGGCGTTGCGCGTGCCGGAGGTGTTGGGCAGCAGCTGTATGCCGGGGCGTGCGATGTGGGCGAGCATGTCGTCGCCCTTGTCGGCCAGGTCGATGCGCTTCATGGCCATGGTCACCATCTCCGTGGCCGAGGCTTCTATGGCCTGGGCCATCACTTCGTTGGAACTGAACTTGCCGGTTCCCAGGAACAGGCGCGATGAGAACTCCTTGCCTGCAATCACTAACTTTTCCATTTTCTCCTTATTTAATATATACGGCGCAAATAAGGGGTGCTGCCTGCGATATAGGCCGCGTGCCTTCCGGACTTGCAAAAAGCAACATTGGCATTGTCGGTTCCCTCCGTCGGCATTATCCGAATCAGGTCTTACGGGTATGATCTCAGCCCGGGCAACAGCCCGAGCACCCCTGCCGGCCCCGAGGGCCGGACTGTGCGCACTTTTGTTTTGCAACTGCAAACTTAGCATTTTTTTCTGAGACGGCGGGCATTTGGCCGAAAAAAAGCATCGGCAGCCACAAACTTTTGCGCATAACGCTTCGACTCGGCATAAACGTTGCGCACAAACCATTGCAGAAACGAATTATTTTTTGTACATTTGCAAAGAAACAACAAGAAGCAGTATGCCCGAAATTTGCAGATTCTACGGTATAATTATCAGCCTGTTCTGGAAAGACCATAATCCTCCGCACATTCACTTCACATACGGGGATTATAAATGCTCCATGAGCATATTGGACAGAATCGTGGACGGCCAAGCCCCGGCAAAGGTAATTGCTAAAGTAAACGAGTGGATAAACCAGCACGAGCCAGAGCTGCTTGAACTATGGGGGAAAGCCCAAAGAGGAGAAAAATTGAACAAAATAGAACCTTTAAAATAATATTGCCATGCTAAAAATCGTTGACGTTGACTACATAAAAGACTACGAGCTGCTCATCGCTTTCAGCGACGGAAGCAAGAAGAGAGTAGACCTGAAGCCCTACCTCAAAGGCGAAGTGTTCGGCGATTTGCTCGACAAGGACAAGTTCATACAGTATGGCTTGACCAACTCGACAATAGAATGGGCCAACGGGGCAGACCTCGCCCCGGAGTTCCTGCACGAGATAGGCATTGCGTGCTGAACAGGAAGCACCTTAATTACAAGACGGCAAATGTCAAGCAACGCTTTCAAACGCCAGCTGTGGCTCCTCAACACGCTGCTAAGGCACAAGCGGCTTACGTTCGAGGAGATTAGAAGATTGTGGGAGTACGCCTCCATCAACGATGAGCGCAAGTCTCTTAGCCTGCGGACATTCCACAACCACAAGGACGCATTGTGCTCCATGTTCGGCATTTCCATTGCGTGCTCTGCCGCAGACGGCTACAAATATCGCATCTGCAATGAGGCTCCGTTGGACAATGCCCCATACCTGCAATGGCTTGTGAACACATTCAACACTGTGGAGACTATACGCCAAAGCGCAGACCTGCACGAAAGAATCATCCTGGAAGAAATGTCGGACGGGGCGCAATTCCTGCAAACGGTGATTCGCGCCATGAGAGAATGCAGGGTGCTGAATGTGAAATACCAGTCGTATTACAAGACCGAGCCACGTGAACTGCATTTCAGGCCGTACTGCATCAAGGTGCTTAGGCAGCGGTGGTATGTTGTCGGCACGGTAGAAGAAGACCGCGACATCAAGACAATCTCGCTCGACAGGGCATGGAACATGGAAGCCACCGGCAAGCATTTTGAATATCCGAAAGACTTCAGCCCGAAAGAATATTTCCGCAACAGCGTCGGCATCTACGTCAACGAAGGACTCAAACCGGAGAACATCGTTACGCGAGTTCGGGATAAGAAACGTTAGAAAAGCTCCAGTTGCCTTGTCCTTTCGATGTGTACGGGCAATGCCTCCGGCTTGTTGTCGAAGAAGCAATATGCCGTCAATGCGGAACAGATGTTCATGATGAAGTTGTGTACGGAGCGATGCCTTGAATGCACAAGGTTGGCCTTGTTCTTGAGCAGCTCGTTGAC
Organism: uncultured Prevotella sp.; assembly: GCA_944320305.1. Classification (GTDB taxonomy): domain Bacteria; phylum Bacteroidota; class Bacteroidia; order Bacteroidales; family Bacteroidaceae; genus Prevotella. The sequence continues at coordinate 135,677 of CALUGW010000002.1, forward strand.
GCACTCGATGACATACCTCTTGCGGAGCATGATTTTGTCCCACATGCGCATGAGCTTGTTCTTCATGTTCGCCTTAAGCCCATGCACGAGATGTATGCCCCGGTCGAAAAGCGTCTCGAAGAGTTCTTTCTTGATGTACCCCCTGTCCGCAAACACTTTCCCGTAAAGCTCCCTTGTGAACACGTTCCACACACGCTCGTCCCTGTCATCCACGTTAGCCCCTGTGACACAGAACGTTATGATGTCACCGCAGTCGTTGCACATGAGGTGTAGCTTGAAGCCGTGGCACCAGCCCATGGTACCCTTGCCGTCCTTGGCCAAGCCGTCGAAAACCTTGTTGAAATACCTCCTGACGTTGTGGCAAACGGGAATCATCGTGCTGTCAACAAATGTTATCCCCGTGCATTTGCCGAAGGCATACAACTTCATGAACAGCATCATTTCGACAAACGTTCTCGGCATGAGCTCTACGAAACGGTTGTAGGACACGGCATCGGGGAACTCACGCCTCAGGCAGCCCTTGACAAAGTCCAGGTAATACTCCTTGAAACTGCGGTAGGTGCCGAAATGGTAACAGACGAGGATGGTCATTATCTCGCTTTGCGACAGCCTGCCTTTGCGGTTCCTGCGTCTTTTGCCGTCCTTGCCGGCGGAGGGCAGGCGGAGGTTTTTTCGCATTTCAGATGTTAAATTCTTGTCGAACTCGTCGATAATACAGAAAATCTCCGTAACTTTGTCCTTGGTAATCATCGCTTATATCTTTTGTAACTGTTTGATTTTCATCTATAAAGGTACAAAATATTTGCGAGATTACCAACTTTTTTCTTGTTTTCTTATCCCGAACTCGCGTATCGTTGTCAGGGTTCATGGCGTAATGGCGGCACATCTGCGCTCCGTGCCTCTCCACGAATCGCAAGAGGAGCTGCAAAGCACCTCAACCCACACAGACTTCAGGTACAGAATGGCACCCAGCCACGAACTTGTACTGAGGCTTATCGGCTTGGGAAAGTCCGTTGAGGTGATAGAGCCGGAATGCCTCAGAGGCATGATGAGAGACGAACTTAGCAATATGGTGGAAGCATACAAGCATGAATCTGCCAGCGAAAAAAGCGACGACTAACGACATTTCACATAAATTTCCACTCGCCTATGAAAGTTTTTTGCACACCGCCATACTATCTTTGCCCTCGAAACCAAACCACGCCAAAGCAATGAAGACAACCAGAGACAAACGAAGAAAGGCTGAACTCAAAAGAAGGCAAGAGGAAGAGTCGTTCAGATTTCAAGTCATGTACGGCCTGAAAAACCGGCCGGGCTGCGGCATCCCAGCCGACAACATAGTGCTGAACGGCGAGCTTGAATCAATATTCCACCACGGACTGACGAAAGGAATGCTGCAGTTGCGCGACATGATAAACGCGGTCAAAGACGGGTTAGGCATCAGCCCCGTTGATGAAATGTGCTCGCTCAACGGCAACGCCACTCCTTATCTGCTGGGAATAACAAGCGCAAACCCGCTGGAAATGGCCGACATCGACCTCGACAGAGTGTGCCGCCTGGCGGACAAACGGCTGACGGAAGTGCCTCTGAAAGTGGAAATATATTACAACGATGACGTGCGCAACAAAGTGTTCAACTGGCTGACGGAACACGGCTACCGCACTGCAGTGATGTACTACCAAACAATCGTAAGGCTGGAAAATGTCTTCGTGACAATCAAAAGGACAACAAACAACGTACAACCCCATAAAACACAAAACACATGAACATAAGATTCGAGAAAAAGGGAAAGGCTATCGACAGCCTCGAAGCATGGAAAGAACTTGGCAACCCCAAAAAGGATAACCAATGGAAAGAAGGCCACAGCGCACGGCTGATGGCCGAGCTGGCGATTGAGAGAAAGCCAGAGTTCGCAAAACGTGTATCAGACCTGCTGGCCGAATGCGGCATTGCAGAGCAGGATTTCGTCTGCGAGCCGGAAGCGGCAGCCGGTCTTGGCGAAGGAATGTACTCAGGAGGGCCACGCAACCACGACCTGCTCATGCTTGGGAAAGACTGCGTAATTGGCATAGAAGCCAAGGTTTCTGAATATTTTGATGAAGAAATCGGCAAGCATCTGAAAAGCCCAAAAGGCAATGAGAGCACGAGGGCGGAACGTCTAATCAAGTGCTTGACGCCTAAAAAAAGCCAAGACGAGGTAAGCGGGATTGGCTACCAGCTCTTCACTGCGGCCAGAGGCATAATGTGCGCAGCCTTGAAACATGGGATGGATAAATGCATAATGCTCGTCATCACGTTCAAAGGCAATGTGGAAAAAGAAAAGAATTACGATGCAAATTGCGCAAAAAACGCGAAAGACTTTGACGACTTCCTAAAAGCTACAGGAGCGGACGGCAACGGACAGATTGTCAGAGACATCTCCGGCAAAGCCATTTCCTGTTGGATAAAGCATATCGACGTGACTGTATAATCCGCCGAAATGAGGATACTGCACATTTCAGACACGCACGGACTGCACCGTAAGCCAATCCTGCCAGAGGCCGATGTGCTGGTGCATTCGGGCGACTTCACCTTTGCCGGAGCCGAGAGCGAGGCTTACGACTTCATGGAGTGGCTCATCAGTCTGCCCTATAATAACAAGGTATTCATCGCCGGAAACCACGATGATTGTATGTTCGGTGCCGTCTCCATAAGCGGCCTGCCTGCCAACGTACACTACCTTTGCAACTCTGGGGTGACGCTCTGCGGCATCAGCTTCTACGGCGTTCCGCTGCTGATGGGCGACATTCTGAGCGGAGATTACGATGCCATGATTGGCAAAATCCCCGACAAGACTGACGTTCTGATTACGCACCAGCCACCGTTCGGCATCCTCGACGGCAGCGACCGCGACAAATCGGCGCATTACGGCGACCGGCTGCTGCTCGAAAGGGTGGGAACGGTGCGCCCCAAGCTCCATCTTTTCGGCCACAACCACAACAGCTACGGCACTGTTTCCGCCGGCGGCACCATTTTCTCCAACGCCGCCGTGCTCGACAACGGCTACAACATGAAGCCTGTCCGCCCCACCCTGCTCGACGTCTGACAGCCGCACAGACCGCCTACCGCACCATAGTTCCCAATGAAAAATGTAAGATTCGGCCAAAAGTTCGCCGAGAAAAGTGTGGTGCTTGCGCTGAAGTTCGCAAAGAAAAGTGCAAAACCGCGATGCAATGTCACAGAAAAAACGTATTTTTGCACACATACAACAACGGCGAGCCTATCCGGGCGGCAAGCCTATGCGGCCTGGCAACTGATTGGGCCACACGTTACCAACAGACAGAAACATGAAGATACTGATAGTGGAAGACAACGACGACCTGCGCGAAGTGATAGCCCGGTCGCTCGAAAAGGAACGCTACGTGGCCGAGACCGCCGCCACCTATGCCGAGGCGCGCACCAAGGCGTTCGTCTACGAGTACGACTGCATACTGCTCGACATCATGCTGCCCGACGGCAGCGGGCTGGACCTGCTGCGCGAACTGCACAAGGCGGGGCGGAGGGTAAACGTCATCATACTCTCGGCCAAGGACTCGATAGACGACAAGGTGAACGGACTGGAGCTTGGGGCCGACGACTACCTGCCCAAGCCCTTCCACCTGGCTGAGCTTCACGCCAGGATAAGGAGCGTGCTAAGGCGGCAGACACGCGGCGGCGAACAGACGATAAGGGTGGCCAACGTGACGATACACCCCGACACATTCCGCGTTGAGGTGGACGGCGCGCCCGTGGAGCTGAACCGCAAGGAGTACGACATACTGCTCTATCTCGTGAACCGCCGGGGCCGCCTCATAGAGAAACAGGCGCTGGCCGAGGCCGTGTGGGGCGACGACATCGACCAGGCCGACAACTTCGACTTCATCTACGCGCAGATGAAAAACCTGCGCAAGCGGCTCAAGGCGGCCGGAGCCGGCATAGAGATAAAGACCGTCTACGGCTTCGGCTACAAGCTCACAGAGCCATGAAACTGCTCCACGTGCTCTCGCTGCGCCTCTCGGTCATCAAGGTGGTGGTGTTCGCCTTCTGGGCCGCGCTGTTCTATTTCGCCGTCATTGACGAGATAAACGACGAGGTGGACGACTCGCTCGAGGACCACGCCGAGACGCTCATACGCCGCCACCTGGCCGGCGAGCGGCTGCCCTCGGCGTCGAACGACACCAACAACCAGTACTACCTGCACGAGGTGCCGGCCGCCTACGCCGACAGCCGCTCCCACATACGCTACGAGGACAGCGAGGTGTACATCAGGCAGAAGAACGAGTTCGAACCCGCCCGCACCATCTCCTACATCTTCAGCGACGACGACGGGCGCTTCTTCGAGCTGATGGTCTACACCCCCACCATCGACAAGGACGACCTGAAGGCCGCCGTGGCCTGGTGGATACTGGCCCTCTACGCGGCCATGGTGCTCTGCACCGTGGCGGTGAACATCGTCACCCTGCGCCGCTTCATGCGCCCGCTACAGGCTCTGCTGGCCTGGCTCGGAGCCTACCGGATAGGAGGCCGCAACCGCCCCATGCCCCCGCAGACCGACATCGACGAGTTCCGCCAATTGGGCGAGGCCATGGAGCGCAGCTTCAGGCGCAGCGAGCAGGCGTACGAGCAGCAGAAGCTCTTCACCGCAAACGCCTCGCACGAGATGCAGACGCCGCTGGCCGTCATTCAGAGCCGACTGGAGATGCTGCTCGACGACGGCGGACTGACCGAGCGCCAGATGGGCGACGTGGTCAAGACGCTGCACACGCTGCAGGCCATGGCGCGCACGAACCGCTCGCTGCTGCTGCTCTGCAAGATTGACAACGGGCAGTTCACCAACGCCCGCCCCGTGAGCATGGAGGCCGTCATCGGCCGCCTGCTGGCCGACATACAGGCCGTCTACGCCCACAAGCGCATAGCCGTGACAACCAGCGCCGACGGCGACATGACGCTGACAATGGACCCCTCACTGGCCTCAACGCTGGCCTCAAACCTGCTGAAGAACGCCTTCGTCCACACCTGCAGCGGCGGCTCGATAGCCATCGGCATCACGCCCGGAGCCGTCACCATAGCCAACACCGGGCATGACGGGCCGCTCGACGCGCGGCGCATATTCGAGCGCTTCTACCACTCGCCGCAGAAAGCCTCGTCGACAGGCCTGGGCCTGGCCATCGTCAAGGCCATCTGCCGCCTCTACGGTCTGGGCATCGCCTACAGCTTCGAGGACGGCCGCCACGTGTTCACACTCACCCCGACAGACGGCCAAAAGGCTTAGCCATTCCGATTTTTAACACTTCCGGACCGCGCGAAATAGAATCCAGAAAGCGTCTAAGCCCGCCTTCGGCGGTCCGAAAAGCCGTCCGATTTTGCAAAACCACCCATATCGCAACGCGAAATGACCCATATCGCAACGCGATATAGGCCATATCGGAAGCCAAGAAGGGTGGTCTCGCAGCCCCAAAACCGCCGTTTTGGGACTGAAAAAGGACGTTTCGGGGGCTGGTTTCATTGCACAATAGGTCTTATGAGGCTTATAAGTCCTATAAGGCCAAACAGTTACGATTGCACACCCGTGCCGCGCGTATTTGCCGCCAGATGCTTTTTATTTTCAAATTCGCGAAATTTGAGAGGGCAAAGAGCACCGTTTTTTAACTTTTGCAAATAAACACTAACATGACACAGGACACGAAATACCGGCTGAAGAATTGGAATTTGTGCTGTTTGTCAGCCAGCAAACAGCAATTACCGGGCAACGTTTTCGCGTGAAATGCGTTTTTTCGCTATCTTTGCAAGCACAAACACAGGCACAGACTTTGGCACGCGCGCCACCAAGCGACAGCCGCCCGGGCCTGTTTAAACGAAACGAGAACAAACCGTCAATGCACATACAGACAAGTTCCAACGCACGCATAGCAAAGAACACCCTGCTGCTCTACTTCCGGATGCTGTTCATGATGGCGGTGTCTCTTTACACCAGCCGAGTTGTGCTTAACACGCTCGGCGTGACAGACTTCGGCATCAACAACGTGGTGGGCGGCGTGATAACGCTGCTCGGCTTCCTGACGGGGTCGCTCGGCGCGGCCTCGTCGCGCTACATCACTTACGACCTGGGCAAAGGCGACATGGCCGTGCTGAAGCGCACCTTCGGCAACATACTGAGCATACACCTGCTGCTGGCCGTGCTGGTGGTGGTGTTCGGCGAGACCGCCGGGCTGTGGTTCATGTCTACCCAGCTGCAGATACCGCCGGAGAGAGCCTCCGCCGCAATGTGGGTCTACCAGTTCTCCGTCTTCTCGTCAGCCATGGCCGTAGTGAGCGTTCCCTACAACGCCACCATAATAGCCCACGAGCGTATGTCGGCCTTTGCCTACATCAGCATAGCCGACGCCGTGCTGAAGCTGCTCATCGTCTATCTGCTTGTGGTGATACCCTATGACAAGCTCATAGTCTACTCCATATTGTTCTTCTGCATACAGACGCTCGACAACGTTCTTTACGCCGTCTATTGCTCGAAACATTTTGAAGAAACCCGCACCCGGCCAGAATACGACGGCAAGCAGTTCCGCGAGATCTTCGCCTTCGCGGGCTGGACGATGAACGGCAACCTTGCCGCCATAGGCTACACGCAGGGTCTCAACATCCTGCTGAACATGTTCTTCGGCCCGGCTGTCAACGCGGCGCGCGGCATTGCCGTGCAGGTGCAGACGGTGTGCCAGCGGTTCTGCGTCAACTTCCAGATGGCCCTCAACCCGCAGCTCACCAAGAGCTACGCCCAGGGAGACCTTGCCACCATGCACAGCCTGCTGGCCCGCAGCTCCAAGTTCTCGTTCTTCATACTGCTGTTCATTGCCATGCCGCTTATGCTCGAAGCCGAATTTGCGCTGAAGCTGTGGCTGGGCATCGTGCCGGAACACACAGTGGCATTCCTGCGGCTGGTGCTCATCACCGGGCTGCTCTACACACTTTCTAACCCCATAATCGTATCAGTGCACGCCACCGGGCGGCTCAAGAAATTCCAGATAGTGGAGGGCACAATGCTGCTTTCGATAGTTCCGATAGCCTACATTCTGCTGAAGTTCTTCGGCATAAGGCCGGAATATGTCTTTGTGGTGCACATTGTCGTGGAGCTTTTCACACAATACGCCCGGCTGCGCATAGTCCTGCCGATGGTCGGACTGAGGCTCGGCGACTACTGCCGCCAGGTGGCCGCCCCCCTGGCGGCAGTGGCGGCACTTTCACCCATCGTGCCGCTTGTGGCTTATAATGCAATGCCCGGCAGCGGCCTTGCGCCGTTTCTCGCTGTCTGCACTGTATGCGCCATGAGCGTGGCGGCGGCCGTCATCACCATAGGCTGCACAAAAGCTGAGCGCGGCTTCATATTCGCAAAGGCGGGAGCCGCGCTCGAACGGATCGCAAAGACATTCAGACGCGACTGAACTTATACCCCAACCCGCATAACACAAAGCACAGACATGAACGACAACAATCCTAAAATTTCGGTCATTGTTCCTGTTTACAAAGCCGAACAATATGTCGGACGCTGCATCCAGTCGATAATGGGCCAGACCATGGCAGACGGGGTGGAGTGCCTCATCATTGACGACAAGACGCCCGACAAGAGCATGGAAATTGTCGGCAGGGCAATAAAAGAATACGGCGGAGGCATGAGGTTCCGCATCATTTCCAACGGGCAGAACATCGGCATTGCCAGGACGAGGAACAGGGCGCTCGACCTTGCGGCGGGAGAATACGTCTACTTCGTTGACAGCGACGACTATATCGAGCCTTGCGCCCTTGAGAAGCTGTATGCCCTGGCCACAGAAAGCGGAGCCGACGTGGTGGTGGCCGACCACATAGTGACGTTCCAGACGCATGAAATATACAAAGAGCAGCACGTCGGCGCCACCAGGGAAGAGTGCATAAACGCCCTGTTCAACTACCAGATAATGGGGTCGATGTGGAACAAGCTCATAAGAAGCAAGACCGTCAAAGACCACCACATCAGGTGCTTTGAGAACATACAGTACAAAGAGGACGTGTCGTTCATGGTGCAGCTGTTTCACCACGCAGACAGAATATGCCACCTGAACGAGGCCACCTACCACTTCAACCTGTGCAACACAGACTCTCTCACCCACGTGGCAAAAGAAGAGCAGCTGAGGGACTGGGTTGTGTTCTACGACTCCATGAAAGAGTATCTCACAAGAGAGGGGGTGTTCGACATTTACCGTGTGGCCTTTTACCGCGACAAGGCGTTCCCGCTCTTTATGACGCTCACAAACACACGGGGCAGGAACAGGAGGCTTTTTTTCGAGAGATACAAGGACTGCCTGCCCTACATATTCAAGATTCAGATTCCCAACGTATGGCGCGCGCTGTTCGTGGCGGCCCGCCTGAGAATGTTCTTCGTGGCCGACTTTTATTCATTCTTGAAGCGGGCCGCCGGAAAACTCAAGCCCGCGCACGAGAAGAAAAGCGACACATACTCCACCACGTGGACATGAGCAAATGGCGCCTGGCACGGCAAACAGAAGCATGAACGTGCCACAGACCCATGCGACGGAAAAGTTTTGCAGAACGGAATAATAATGTTACCTTTGCAGGCCGCAGCGGCAAAACGGCACACGGCCGTGCCCCGCAAGGCACAATTCGGCAATGCCGCCACAACAACAAAGTGACAAACAAACAGCAACAATGAGCATAAAAGACCTATTACACACCGCGTGGGCGCACAGGCGCGACCTGCGCAGCCTGCCTTACAGCATATACTTCAACCTGCACTACCTGCCGTTCAGAACAGCCATAAGACTGCCCATACTGCTCTACAAGCCCCGGCTGCTGTCGCTCAAAGGGCAGGTCAAGATAGAGGGGCGGCTGAAATACGGACTGGTGCGCCTGGGCTTCCCCACCGTGTCGATTTATCCCAACACCGGCATAACGTTCGAGAACCACGGCGGAACGGTGGTCTTCAAGGGCAGCTGCATCATCGGCAACGCCTCGGCGCTGTCTGTCGGACAGAAAGGACGGGTGGAAATAGGCGACAACTTCGTGTCGACCACATCGCTGCGGCTGGTGGCCTACGACAGCATAACCATCGGCAACCGCGTGCGCATGGGCTGGGACACACTGGTGATGGACACCGACTTCCACAAGCTCACCAAGCTCTCCGGCGGCTACAGCCGCGGGCACGCGCCGATAAAAATAGGTTCAAACAACTGGTTCGGCAACGGATGCAGGATTATGAAGCGGACACAGACGCCCGACTACTGCATCACAGGAGCCGGCACAACGCTCAGCGGCCCGGTGGACGTGCCGCCGTACAGCATTGTGGGCTTCAAGCAGGAGCTTGTGGTAAAGGCGTCGGGCATATGGCGAAACGTTGACGACGACGTGATAGAATACTGACACGGAAACGCGCCAGCCGCGAGACACACCCGGAACCGGACACTAACAAACAAAAAAGACCACAATGACAATGACAGAAAGGATATTGATTCTGGCCGTAGCCCTGCTCTATGCAAAATGGATATTGTGCGCACTGCTGTATCCGCCGCTCGCGCTCTGGGGGCTGTATCAGAACAACCGCCGGAGCAAACTGCTCAAGGCGCTGGCCGTTCCGGCGTGGTGCGTGGAGCGGCTGCTCAGGTTCGGCGGCGGGAGATTCCTGCTCTTCAACATATCCGCGCTGCCGTCTGTCAGGCTCAGACGCCTGCTCTACAAAGGGCTTGGGGCGCACATCGGCAGCGAGGCGGTGTTCCACTTCCGCACTGAGATACGCGCCCCGTGGGCACTGCGCGTGGGGCGCGGCTCCATCATCGGCGACAACGCCATACTCGACGCGCGCTGCGGACTGACAATCGGCAAGAACGTCAACCTGTCGAGCAACGTTTCCATATACACTCTGCAGCACGACCACCGCGACCCCTACTTCCGCTGCCCTTTCAACGGGCCGAGAAAAATGTCGGTGGAGATTGGCGACAGGGTGTGGCTCGGCTCAAACGTTATCGTGCTGCCTGGCGTGAGCATCGGCGAGGGGGCCGTTTGCTGCGCCGGCTGCGTGGTGACAAAAGACGTGGAACCATACGCTGTGGTGGCCGGAATACCGGCACACAAGGTGGGCGACAGGCCGCGCGACCTGAGATACGAGTTCAAGGCAGACAGGAGTTGCAGGCTGTATTAACCCAAAGGCAGGCTGTCAACGCCGCTTTTCCTGCCGTCTCAGCTCACGGAACACACGCTGCCGGCAGTCGTAATAGCGCCACAGGTCGCGCCCCGCAAGGCGGAACGCTGCCTTGGACAGCGCGAGCGACAGGCCGTAGGCGATGTTGGCGAGGCGCGTCTCCGTCCGCCCCACATTCCTTTTATAATAAACAAGGCGGCTCTCCTCGGCCATTCTGATTTTCCGCTCGTTCACAACGGCGCGGCCTCGGCCAAAGCTCTTGCCCTCAAGATGCTGAATCTCGGCCTGAGGCACACTTACAATCTTGTAACCGGCACGCCTGATGCGGCAGCAGAGGTCGGTCTCCTCGTAATACATGAAGAAGTCGGGCGAGAAGCCGCCGACCTCGTCAATCACGCCGCGCTTCACCATCAAGTCGGCCCCGGTGATGTAGCCCACGTCAATGGGGCGGCCGGTGTGGTTGAACATCACGCTGCCCCGGTAGACCAGCCGCTCCACCTTTCGGAACGTGAGCAGGCTCAAGTCCCACGCGAGCGATGGCAGATTGCGGAAGAAGCTCTGCGCCGGACGCATATGCTCGTCGTAGAGATTGCCGCCGCAGGCGCCCACGCCGGCATGGCTGTCGAGAAAGTCCGACAGAATCCTCACGGCGTTGTTGAGCAGCAAGGTGTCGGGATTGAGGCAGAGCAGGTTGCGCCCCGCGGCCACGCGGAAGCCCTCGTTGTTGGCCATGCCGAAGCCCAGATTGCTGTCGAGCTGCACGAACCTGATGTTGCCCGCGCCCGGAAACTCGCGCCGGAGCGTGTCGCCGCAGCCGTCGCCCGAGGCGTTGTCAACCACAATCACCTCGTAAGAGAGCCCCTCGGTAAACTTGAAGACAGACCTTATGCACTCTGCCACAAGGTCTGCCGTGTTGTAGTTTACAATTATTATCGATGCGTCCATGCCTGTTTTTGAAAGGCAAAGTTAGACATTATGCCATAATTTACAAAATTATTTACTTTATATTTGGAAAAAATGTTACCTTTGCAGAATGCTAACGGCACCGGATTCGGCACTGACGGACACCTGTTTCAGCCACCGGCCTGAGCCTCAAAACATCACAAAGGAAATCATAACGACACATGGCAGAAAAAAGACTGACAAAAGAAATAGACATCATAGGGCTTCTGAAAAGGATTCTCGCCGAGTGGAAGCTGCTGGGCGCGTTCGTCGGCGTGTTTGCCGTCATAGGCGTGGTAGTGGCCCTCAACACCCCCAAACGCTACACGGCGAACGTCATTCTCGCGCCGGAGCTGTCGAGCGGAAGTTCTCTGAGCGGCGGACTGTCCAACATCGCGTCGATGATGGGCGTCAACTTGGGTTCTATGCAGGGCGGCATGGACGCCATCTACCCCCAGATTTACCCCGACGTGCTCACCTCGTCGGACTTCATCCTGCAGCTCTTCGACGTCAAGGTGCGCCAGCAAGAAGACACAACGGAGAAGACATACTACAGCCACCTGATTGAAGACGGCAAGGCGCCGTTCTGGGCTTATCCCGGAATATGGCTGTCGCAGCTGCTCAAAAGCGACGATGAGGAAGGCAAGGGCGGCGGCGGGCTGAACCCGTTCAACCTGTCAAGACAGCAGGACGGAGTGCTCAACGCCATCAGAGGAAGCATCTCGTGCATAGTGGACAAGAACACAAGCGTCATCAGCATCTCCGTAAGCGACATGGACCCGAACGTGTGCGCCATAATGGCCGACACCATACAGAAGCAGCTCCAGAAGTACATCATAGTCTACCGTACGAAGAAAGCCCGCAACGACCTTGCCTACGCCGAGAAGCTCTGCAAGGAGGCGAAGGCCGAATATCAGGCGGCGCAGAAAGAATACAGCGCTTATGCCGACGCCAACACCGGCCTGATGCTTGAGTCATACAAGGCCAGGCTCAACGACCTTGAGAACGAGATGCAGCTGAAATACAACGTCTACAACCAGGTGTCGCAGCAGCTCCAGATAGCGAAAGCCAAAGTGCAGGAGCAGACTCCGGCCTTCTCGGTGATACAGAGCGCGAGCGTTCCGCTGCGGGCGTCGAGCTTCCCGCGGTCGTTCATGGTCATCCTTTATATGTTCTTCGGCTTTGTCCTTGACGCCCTGTGGATTCTCTACATCAGGGATTTTGTAAAGAGAAGAAGAGAAAAGGGCGGTAAATGATCTACAGCATCCCATACGTACTCCTTCTTTTGCTTTATGGTTTCCTCGCCGTCTACAGCTACAACAACCGCGACGACGAAACCGTCAAGCACAAAATAGGTGTATGGTGTGTCATCATCTTCATATTTTTCTATGGGCTCAGGGGGTTTATCTATGACGACTGGATAAACTATCTGCCGGCTTTCCAGCTGTGCGATTTCAGCTATATCAACTTCAACATATTTGAGAACAACTACAATTGGACTTTTGAGCCGGGGTTCACTTTGCTGATGTGCCTGTGTAAGGCAATAGCCAACGACTACCAGTTCCTTGTTTTCGTAACGACAGCCATCAACACGCTATTGCTTTATAATTTCCTGCGCAACAGAATTGACAACATTCCGGTGGGCTTCATCCTCTTTCTAAGCTTTGGAGGATTGGGAATGACCACCAACCTGATGCGCAATTCCATAGCGATAATGATATTCTTAAACGCCCTCACTTATCTGGAGAACCGCAAGCCGCTGCAATATTTCGGACTTTGCCTGCTGTCGCTTTCATTCCATGTGTCCGCACTCGCATACTTCCCGCTGTATTTCTTTTTCCATTACAAGTGCAACAAGTGGATATATCTGGGCCTTTTCATTATCGGGAATGTCGTTTTTGTATTACACATACCTGTCTTTCTCAATATCGTATCTGTTTTGTTAGGCGACTCGGAGGGGCGCATCCAAACAATGGTCAATGTTTACACAAGCGGGCAATTCGACGAGATGAAGACCATTTCAATCGGCTATCTCGAGCGTTTGCTCACCGGCGGACTTGTATTCTGCTATTACAACAAGCTGATAGAAATCCGCGAGGAGAACAAAACTTTCATAAACATCTTCATCTGCTATTTCCTCACCACTTTCATGCTGAGCGAGTTCGGAACAATAAGCCTGCGAATGTCTTACCTCTTCATGTTTGCATACTGGATTCTCTGGTATGACCTGGTGAAGTGCTTCTCCATTGAAAACAACAGAAAACTATTCCTCGGATTCATGTTCGTTTATCTTTTGCTGAAGACAGTGGGGCAGACAAACCTCATAACCGCAGACTACGACAATGTGCTGTTCGGAATCAAGACATACGAGGAGCGCCTTTACATCCACAACAGATACGCCCCCGATTGAACAAAGGAACAAACTGAATGCCTAACAAAAAGAGCCGCTTATGTCTTCAACTTGCTTATACATCAACTTCGACCTTGACGGTAATTACGGTGGAGGAAAATACAACAGGACCATTCTGGACATTCTGAAAGAGCTTTTCAGCGTGGTTGACACAATGTCTTTCACCGCGGACGGGGGGAGATTGGGCCTGCTGCGCAACACGCTGAAAGGCTACCTTAACGGCATGGATGCGGATTTCGCGCGCGCCGTGGCCACACGGCTTGACAAGAGGCGGTATGACTTAGTGTTTCTGGCAAGCTCTAATTTCGGCAAGCTGGCAAAGGCCATAAAGGGCCGCCACCCTGAAACAAGAATCTGCACGCTGTTCAACAACATAGAGCTTAACTTCATCAAGTCACAGCTGAGCGTCAGCACAAAGCCCCAGCTGCTTCTCACGCTGGCCGCCACATACTGCAGCGAGCGCAACATCGCGAGACACAGTGACAGAACAATAGTGCTGAGCGAGAGGGAGGCAAGAGAGCTGAAAAGGCTCTACGGACGGCAGGCTGACGCCATAATACCAATCACACTGAAAGACGAGTTTGACGAATCGTGCAAGCCCACGAGTCCGCCGGCAGCAAAGAACGGCATGCAGACCGGCCTTTTCGTGGGCAGCAGCTTCTACGCCAATGTCCACGCGGTGGAATGGTTCGCCAAAAACGTCGCCCCACAGCTAAAGGACACAAAAATAATTGTCGTGGGCAAGGGCTTTGAGCGCGAGCGGCGGCTGCAGACAGACGTCATGCGGATTGTCGGCACTGTCGATTCTGTTGCGGAATATTACAAAGAAGCCGACTTCGTCATCGCCCCCATCTTCAAGGGGGCAGGCATGAAGGTGAAGACTGCCGAGGCCATGATGTACGGCAAGACGATAATCGGCACGCCCGAAGCCTTTGAGGGCTACAGCGAGGTCGGGAAATACGGCGTCATATGCCGCAGCGCCGAAGACTTTGCGTCCGCCATAAACGGCCGTGCATTCCATGCCGGATTCAATGCCGCCGCGCGCGGATGTTTCCTGCGGCACTACAGTTATGAAAGCGTGAAAGGACAGATTGCAGAACTCTTAAACTTTTGACCATGGGAAAGAAAGACGTGCTGTTTTTCTCAAGTGTGAAGACAAAAAAGATGTTTTCCATACAAAGCTACTACAGGAACGACATAAAGATTCTGAAGGAGCTGGGGTACAACGTGCACCTGAGCAAATCCTACTGGGACTACCTCTGCTTCTGGAGATACTCCGTGGCGTTCATCTACTTCTACCGCTACGGGCTGTTCGCGGCCCTGTTTGCAAAGCTGTTCCGCAGGCGCGTTTATTTCACGGGGGGCATCGACTATCTCGAGCCGTCGTTCGCCACGCCCCGCCAGCGCCGCCTGCAGGCCGTGCTGTTCAGGCTGTGCAACATGCTTTCCGACAGGTCTATACTCGTGTCGTCGAGCGACTGCCGCAACGTGGCCGGTCTTTACGGCGGCAGGCTACCGGAAAACTGCACTCTGTCGTTCCATGCCATAGACGTAGCCCGCTTCCTTTACACCCCTGACGTGCCCAAGAAGAACGGCCAGTTCCTGCTCGTGGCATGGATGCAGAACATAGACAATGTGTTCCGCAAGGGCATCGACAAGGCTGTAAGGGTGTTCAAAATCATACATGACAGTCACCCCGAGAGCCGCTTCATACTTGCCGGCCCGTCTGGCGAGGGCAGCGCATACGTGCTCAGACTCGTTGATGGGCTTGGCCTTGTCGACTGCGTGGAATATCTCGGCCCCATCACCGAGGAGCACAAAATCAGGCTGATGAAGGAGTCAAGGTTCTACTTCATGCTGTCCACCTACGAGGGCTTCGGCATAGCCGCGGCAGAGTCGCTGGCCGCCGGGTGCTGCCTCATCCACAGCGGGCGCGGCGGACTCACCGACGCCGCCGCCTCGCATGGCGTCAAGGTGGACCCGGCAGACATCGGCGGCATCGCCGACACCTGCCTCCGCCTTTACGGACAGCCTACAGACAGCGCGGAAACACGCGCCGCCATGGAGTTTGTGTCGAAACGCTTCTGCCATGAGTCGCGGCTTGAGGCGTTCAGAAGCATCATCGGGCCGGCCTGAGCGCCGGTGACGCCGTGCCGGCCATGCGGCGGCCCGGCGCCGGACTTTCACTTTCAACCAAACAGGAAACTCTGAACAATAAATGAAAATCTCAATCATAACAGTAGCATACAACAGCGCCGAAAGCATCGGCGAGACCATCCGCTCCGTTCTCGCACAGACATACCGCGACATAGAATACCTTGTCATCGACGGCCGGTCCACCGACAACACACTCGACATAATAAAGGAGTTCGAGCCCCTCTTCGGCGGACGGCTGCGCTATGTGTCTGAACGCGACAACGGCATATACGACGCCATGAACAAGGGCATAAGGCTGTGCACCGGCGACGTGGTGGGCATTCTCAACTCCGACGACTATTTCACAGACGACAACGTTGTCAGCCGGATTGCAGACGCCTTCGCCTCCGACGGCACTATCGACGCCGTTTACGGCGACGTGCATTTCATCCATGCCGACGAGCCGGACAAGATTGTGCGCTACTACTCCTCCGCCATGTTCCATCCGTTCTGGCTCCGCTTCGGCTTCATGCCCGCCCACCCGTCGTTTTATGTCCGCCGGGAGGTCTACGAGTCATACGGCGGCTACTCACTCGACTATAAAATCGCCGCAGACTACGACATGATGGTGCGCCTGTTCCACAAAGGCCGCATCAAGGCGAAATACCTGAAACACGACTTTGTGACCATGCGCACAGGAGGCATAAGCACAAAGAACGTGAGGAACCGCCTGCTCATAACTAAAGAGGACGTGCTCGCCTGCCGCCGCTACGGCCTGTACACCAACGTTCTGCTAATCTCGGTGAAATACTTGTACAAAGTGTTTGAGTTCAAGCGGTTTCCGAAAAACAGGCTGAAAAAGGCCGCCGGGAAACAGAAAGCGGACACGGAGCAATAAAAACGCCGGCCAATATACCGCCGGCCAGACTCACAAAAAACGTTAACGCGCGGATTCCGCGCCGCTTTTTCAGAATCTTTTCAGAATGGCCCGGCATCTTTGCAACAGGAAAAGCCCAAGAAGCTTACCACCCGGAAAGAAAGTATTAACAACAAAAGCAAAGGAGACAAAGTTATGAAAAAGCTCATCAAGAAGACCGCAATGGCAATCGCCTGCCTCGTGGCGTTCCAAGCACCGGCCATGGCCGACAACGACAAGCCCATCACCGTGAACCAGCTGCCGGCTCCGGCACAGCAGCTCATCAAGAGCAACTTCGGCGGAAAGAAGGTGGCGCTGGCAAAGATGGAGACAGGACTGCTCGACAAGAGCTACGATGTCATCTTCACCACCGGCGAGAAAGTGGAGTTCGACCGCAAGGGCAACTGGACCGAGATTGACTGCAAGCAGTCTGTGGTGCCCGCCAAGCTGGTGCCCGCGCAAATCCAGAAGTATGTCAGCGAGAACTACTCCGGCAACAAGATCCTCAAGATTGAGAAAGACAGAAACGAGTATGAGATCAACCTCACCAACGGAGTGGAGATAAAGTTCAACGCCGACTTCATGGTGATCGACATCGACTGACGGCGGAAGCCATAACCAAGCGACACGAAAACGAGGGCGGAGCAATCCGCCCTTTTTCCATTTGATACGCGAGTCCGGGATAAGGATTTTCGTTTGTCCGGCAAGAAATGTAATACTCCGGCCTGCTGTCTGCCACGTGTGGAGACGCAAAATTTTGCGTCTCGGAGGGGCAATGCATTAAACAAATGAGAATATCCGCAAGTTGCCAAATGTTCCATTGTCAGCAGGGCGTGTCTCGCAAGTCACCCCACACTGCGATGCGGAGGGGGGCATTCCGCGCCAACGCGGAATCCAGCAAGCAATTGGGTATTCTGCCCCGCATCGCAGTGCGGGGTGACTCCCGCGTCGGCGCACGGAATGACGGTATGCGAGACACGCCCCTTATAGAGCACACAACTTGGCAACTTGCGGATATTCATATTAAACAAACGGATGCAAATGACAATGTCAGACGCAAAATTTTGCGTCTCTACATGAGAACTCCCCACTGCTTAATCCCGATGCTTGCTTGGCCCGGACTCGCGTACAAAGATCTCTCAGCCGCCATGGCGCGCCCCATGCGAGGCGGCCTTGAAATTAACATTTTTAAGTTAAAAAGAACCGGCGAGGCCGTCCGGCGCAACACTCTGACTGTCAGCACGTTGCAACATGGGTCTTTTTGCCGTGCGAAACAGGCCATATTGCAGCGCAAAACCACCCTTTTTGCATTGCAATATGGCCCTTTTCGCAAACCGTTTCGGCAGGTGTGTTAAAACGGCCTTGCTCCGCCGCCGCTTTAGTTGCGTATTTTCAAGTAACGGAGCCTGCGGCATTTCATATTATTAATTAGCCGCCGTGCGCACTCATTTTCGCGTCTTTCTTTTGTCCATATAAAAAAAAAGGATAACTTTGCAGACATAAAGACAAGAGTGAAAGAATAATGAATAAAATTTCAGACGCAATAAGGCTGAGGAAGAAGAGGCAGTGGTTCAAGGACATGTTCTTCATCTTTCTGGGCACGCTCACCTACTCGTTCGGCTACACGGCGTTCGTCCTGCCGGAGAAGGTGGTGATGGGAGGCGTGGCCGGAATATCGGCCCTGCTCTACTATGCGTTCGGGCTGCTGCCGGGAATCTCCATCTGGGTGCTCAACATAACGCTGCTCCTTGTGGCCATGAAGGCTCTCTCGCGCCAGTTCATCGTGCGCACCGTCATCGGCGTGACCATGCTCTCGGCGCTCATCGGCGCCCTGCAGCCTGTGTTCCAGATGTTCCCGATGATAACGGCGGGCGAGGACAAGTTCATGCACGTGCTCATCGGCGGAGCGCTGGGCGGCGCGGGCCTGGGCCTGGTGTTCTCGCACAACGGCTCGACGGGCGGCACCGACATCATCATAGCCCTGCTCAACAAGAAGTTCAGCATGAGCTTCGGCCGGGCCATGCAGTTCATCGACATCACCATCATCAGCTCCTCCTACCTGCTCTTCCGCAGCATGGAGACCATCGTCTACGGCATAGCCTTCACGCTGGCGGCCAGCTTCGTGTGCGACTACGTGATAAACGGCACGCGCCAGACGGTGCAGTTCATCATCATATCGAAGGAATACGAGCGCATAGCCGACATGGTGAACCACCGGCTCAACCGAGGGGTGACGCTCATCGAGGGCAAGGGGTGGTACTCAAAGCGCGAGGTGGACATACTGATTGTGATGTGCCGCCGCTACGAGGCGCAGGGGCTGATGTCGTTCATCAAGGCCATCGACCCCCACGCCCTTGTGTCGCAGACGTTCTGCCACGGTGTGTTCGGCGAGGGCTTCGACAAGATGAAATAGCCGCCGGAGCGGCTCTCCGGGCGCAAGTATTGCCGCCCGGAGGACTTTTCGCGCCGCGCGAGAAGAAAAAAAACGGCGTTTTTCTTGCCCATGCCGCAATTATTTATTACTTTTGCATCGCAAAATCAAGGAGGGGCGTAGCCCAGTTGGTTTAGAGCGCCGCAGTCACATTGCGGAGGTCATCGGTTCGAGCCCGATCGTCCCTACTCTTCCTGATATGCGGAATGCCGGCGGCACAGGTTTCTGCCGATGGCGGCCATTCTGCCAGAATCCACAGACAAGAATCACATCAGCATATATGCGCACGCGCGGGCGCACTGCCACACGTCTGCCAAAATGGCACACCGCGCGGCCGGGCACACTCTTTGTCTCACTTTCTTGCGGATAACCATAACAGAAAAACAAAAGAAAGGAGAACAGATATGACATTCGACAAATTCACAATCAAGGCGCAGGAGGCCGTCCAGGCTGCCGTCAACGCGGCCACTGCGGGCGGACAGCAGGCCATCGAGCCTGTACACCTGCTAAAGGGTGTGCTTGAAAAAGCCAAGGACGTGACCAACTTCATTTTCCAGAAGCTGGGCGTCAACGCCGCACAGGTGGCCGTGGTGGCCGACCAGGAGACAAAGCGGCTGCCCCGCGTGCAGGGCGGCGAGCCCTATCTGAGCGGCGACTCCAACCGCGTGCTGCAGCAGGCCGCCGACCTGTCGGCCAAGATGGGCGACGAGTTCGTAAGCGTGGAGCCGCTGCTGCTGGCCCTGCTCACCGTCAGCTCCACGGCCAGCCGCATACTGAAAGACGCCGGGTGCACCGAAAAGGAAATGCGCGCCGCCATCAGCGAGCTGCGCCAGGGGCAGAGCGTCAAGTCGCAGTCGGCCGACGACAACTACCAGAGCCTGGAGAAATACGCCAAGAACCTGGTGGAGGAGGCGCGCAACGGCAAGCTCGACCCCGTGATAGGGCGCGACGAGGAGATACGCCGCGTGCTGCAGATCCTCTCGCGCCGCACCAAGAACAACCCCATCCTGATTGGCGAGCCGGGCACCGGCAAGACGGCAATCGTGGAGGGGCTGGCCCAGCGCATAGTACGCGGCGACGTGCCCGAGAACCTCAAGGACAAGCAGATCTACTCGCTCGACATGGGCGCGCTGCTCGCCGGAGCCAAGTACAAGGGCGAGTTCGAGGAGCGGCTTAAGAGCGTCATCAACGAAGTTACCAAGAGCGAGGGCCGCATAATACTCTTCATCGACGAGATTCACACCCTCGTGGGGGCCGGAAGCGGCGAGGGAGCCATGGACGCCGCCAACATTCTGAAGCCGGCACTGGCCCGCGGCGAGCTGCGCAGCATCGGCGCCACCACGCTCAACGAGTATCAGAAGTACTTCGAGAAGGACAAGGCCCTGGAGCGGCGTTTCCAGACCGTCATGGTCGACGAGCCTGACGAGCTGAGCGCCATCAGTATTCTGCGCGGCCTGAAGGAGCGCTATGAGAACCACCACAAGGTGCGCATACAGGACGACGCCTGCATTGCCGCCGTCAAGCTCTCCGAGCGATACATCTCAGACCGCTTCCTGCCCGACAAGGCCATCGACCTGATGGACGAGGCCGCGGCCAAGCTGCGCATGGAGCGCGACTCCGTGCCCGAGGAGCTTGACGAGATAACGCGCCGCCTCAAGCAGCTCGAGATTGAGCGCGAGGCCATAAAGCGCGAGAACGACCAGCCCAAGATAGCACAGCTCGACAAGGAGATTGCCGAGCTGCGCGACCAGGAAAAGCAGTTCCGCGCCAAGTGGGAGGGCGAGCGCGCCCTGGTCAACAAGATTCAGGAGGACAAGCAGCAGATGGAGAACCTGCGCATAGAGGCCGAGCGCGCCGAGCGCGAGGGCAACTACGAGCGCGTGGCCGAGATACGCTACGGACGGCTGAAGGCGCTTGAGAACGACATCGCCCGCATACAGGAGCAGCTGCACAGCACGCAGGGCGGCGACGCGATGGTGCGCGAGGAGGTCACCGCCGACGACATAGCCGAGGTGGTGAGCCGCTGGACGGGCATCCCCGTGACGCGCATGATGCAGAGCGAGCGCGAGAAGCTGCTCCACCTTGAGGAGGAGCTGCACAAGCGCGTCATAGGCCAGGACGAGGCAATCACCGCCGTGAGCGACGCCGTGCGCCGCAGCCGCGCCGGACTTCAGGACCCGAAGAGACCCATCGCCTCGTTCATCTTCCTCGGAACCACCGGCGTGGGCAAGACGGAGCTGGCCAAGGCGCTGGCCGAGTACCTCTTCAATGACGACTCGATGATGACCCGCATCGACATGAGCGAGTATCAGGAGAAGTTCAGCGTGACACGCCTCATCGGCGCGCCTCCGGGCTACGTTGGCTACGACGAGGGCGGACAGCTCACCGAGGCCGTGCGCCGCAAGCCCTACTCCGTGGTGCTGTTCGACGAGATTGAGAAGGCCCACCCCGACGTATTCAACATCCTCCTGCAGGTGCTCGACGACGGACGGCTCACCGACAACAAGGGCCGCACGGTGAACTTCAAGAACACCATCATCATCATGACGTCGAACCTGGGCAGCCAGTACATCCAGCAGCAGTTTGAAAACATCAACGCCACAAACCGCGCTGCCGTGGTGGAGGAGACGAAAAAGCAGGTGATGGAGATGCTCAAGAAGACCATCCGCCCGGAGTTTCTCAACAGGATTGACGAGATCATCATGTTCCAGCCGCTCACCAAGGCCGAGATAGCCGACGTGGTGCGCCTGCAGATGAACGCCGTGGCCAAGATGCTCGAGCCGCAGGGCTTCACGCTCCGCGTAACCGACGCCGCCATCGGCTGGCTGGCCGACGCGGGCTTCGACCCCGAGTTCGGCGCGCGCCCTGTAAAACGGGCCATCCAGCGCTATGTGCTCAACGATATGTCGAAGCGGATTCTGGCCGAGGAGGTGAGCCGCGACAAGCCCATAACCATCGACGCCAACGGCGCCGGCCTGCAGTTCAGAAACTGACGCGGGCTTTTCAGGCCTGCAAGCCCAACGCCGCAGATATGCACCGAAAGCATGTCTGCGGCGTTTTTTCTTCAACCTCAAACCAGTCTTTTATTCAATCCGTGCGCTGCCAGGCAGCCATTACGGATATTTTTTTGTAAGTTTGCACCATAAACACAAACCATCCTGAACACATGAACATTGCCATAATAGGCGCCGGAGCCGCCGGATGCTTCGCCGCCATAAACCTGAAGCGGCTCTGCCCGCAGGCCGCCGTCACCATATATGAGAGCGGACGGAGACCGCTGGCCAAGGTGAGCGTGACCGGCGGAGGCCGCTGCAACCTGACGAACACCTTCGAGGGAGTGAAAAGCGCCGACGAGGCGTACCCGCGCGGGGCGCGGCTGATGAGGCGGCTGCTGCGCCACTTCAGCCAGGACGACGCCATGCGGTGGTTCGAGAGCGAGGGCGTGCGCCTGACGGTGCAGAGCGACCACTGCGTGTTTCCGGCCTCGCAGGACGCGATGGAGATTGTGGGCACGCTGCTGCGGCTTGTCCGCCGGCTGGGCATAAGCCTCATCACAGAGCGCCGCGTGGCAAGAATAAGCCGCTGCGACGGCACCGGCGGCGGAGCGTTCCGCATAGAGTTTGCCGGCGGCGGAGCGGCTGCCGCCCGCGCCGACATGGTGCTCGTGGCCACGGGCGGCACCAAGGCCTCCACGCTGAGAGAGATGCTGGCAGGCAGCGGCGCCGAGATTGAGGACACCGTGCCGTCGCTCTTCAGCCTCTGTCTGGCCGACGCGGGGCTGAGGGAGCTTGCGGGAACGGTGGTGAAAGACGCCACGGCGGCCATCAGCGGCACAAAGCACAAGGCCGCCGGGCCGCTGCTCGTAACCCACTGGGGCGTGAGCGGACCCGCCATTCTGAAGCTTTCGGCCCGGGCGGCGCGCCATCTGCACGGCTGCGGCTACCAGGCCACGCTGTCTGTCAACTGGAACGGAGGGCGTGGCGAGGCCGAGACGATGGAGACTCTGGCCGCCATAGCCGCCGACTGCCCCAAGAGGCAGCTGGCCTCGGCGCACCCGCCGCAGATAGGCGCCCGCCTCTGGCAGCACCTGCTGGCAAAAAGCGGCTTGCGCCCCGACTGCCGCTGGGGCGAGACGGGGCGCAAGAGCCTCAACAAATTGGTGAGCACGCTGACCAACGACACCTACGCCGTCAGCGGGAAATGCCGCTTCAAGGAGGAGTTCGTCACCTGCGGGGGCGTCAGTCTGGCGTCTGTCAGCGCCAGCACCATGGAGTGCAAGACCTGCCCGGGGCTGTTCTTCGCGGGCGAGGCCACCGACATTGACGGCATCACCGGCGGATTCAACCTGCAGGCGGCATGGACGACAGCCCGCGTGGCGGCCGAGGCCATGGCAGCGCGGTGCGCCGCCGGGCGTGGCTGAGGTCAGTCTTCGGCCGTCTTCTCCGGCTCGTCCACACGCTTGACGAGCAGTTTGTCGATGCGCGCGCCGTCCATATCGACCACCTCAAACTTGAACTTCTCCCACACAAAGGTCTCGCCGCTGCCCGGCACATGGTCGAGCTGGTAGAGGCAGAGGCCGCCCACGGTGTTGTAGTCCTCGTCGTCGAGCAGATTCTCCTCGCCGAAGTAGCTCAGGAAGTCGTACATAGGGCACTGCCCGTCAACGAACCATCCCTCGCCGTCCTTGCGCTCGATGATATACGGCTCCTCCTCCACCGGCTCGGGCACATTGCCCACGATGCTCTCGAGAATGTCCGTCAGTGTGATTATTCCGATGCACGAGCCGTACTCGTCGCACACCAGCCCGCTGCTGATGTGGGCCGACTTCATGTTTTCCAGCACCTTGTAGACGTCGGTGTTCTCATAGAAATATGTAGGCTCCTGCATTATCTTGCGCAGGTCGAAATCCTTGTCGCCGAGCGAGAGGAAGAGGTCCTTGATGGTCACGACGCCCTTGACGTGGTCCAGGTCGCCCTCGGCCACGGGGTAAACGCCGTACATATTCTCCTTGATGATGTTTCTCACCTCGTCGGCGGTCATCGAGATGTCGAGCCAGGTCAGCTCGCTGCGGTGCGTCATGATGGCGTCCACCTCGAGGTCGCCCACAAGGAACACGCGCTGCATGATGTCCTGCTCCACGGGCTGCACCTCTCCGTCCTCGGCGCCCTCGCGTATGATGGACTTTATCTCCTCCTCCGTCACCTTGCTGCCCTTGTCCTTCAGCCCCGTGAGACTGAAGATAAAGGCGGTGCTCTTCGACAGGAACCACACGAAAGGATAGGCGATCATTGAGAGCGCGTACATGGGCATGGCCACGCCCTTGGCGGCTTTCTCGGCCACGGTCAGGCCGATGCGCTTGGGCACCAGCTCGCCGAAGATGAGCGTAAGATATGTCACCACGATCACGATGATGGCCTGCGAGAGCACGGCGGCATAGTGTGTGGCAATGCCGAAGCCCGCGAGCCAGTCTGTAAAGATGACGGCGATCTTGTTGCCGGAATAGATACCGGTGAGGATTCCGATCAGAGTGATGCCAATCTGCACCGTAGAGAGAAAGCGGTCTGGCTCGTTGGCCAGTTTCAGGGCATAGCGCGCGGAGCGCAGCCCGCTGTCGGCATCGGTCGAGAGGCTCGACTTGCGGGCCGAAATCAGCGCGATTTCCGACATTGAGAACACTCCGTTGAGCAATATCAGACAGATTATTATAAGAATTTCTTCCATTTATTATTTTGAGAATGTTTGTTTCTTTTCGCTGTGTCCGGGGGCAGTCGCCTCTACGGCGGCCCGCCGGAGGCTATCGCGTGGTTATTTTTCTTGTTGTTCCGTTGTTTTCCTTTATGATGTAAATGCCCGCCGGCAGACTTCCGTCGGGGCGGCCTTCAGCACCGGCGCGGCCCACAAGGCGGCCCGAGAGGTCGTAGACAGCCGCTCCGGCAGGGGCTTCGCCCGTTTCCGGGCGGAGCGCGCCGATGCCCGTCGGGTTCAGGCCCGGCGTGCCGCCCTTGAAGCAGAACGACACCGTTCCGGCGGCGTCATCGCGCGTGATGGCGGTGATGGGCTGGCTCATGAAGAAGCGCCCGTCCTTGTTGCGGTTGTAGACGGTGGCGGCGGGCACCGAGTTGTCTGTCAGCGAGTCGTTGCCGAGGCACGGGTAAGCCACGCTGGCGTCGGGCGTGTAGACTCCGCTGGCCGGTATGATGGCCACTCCCGGATGCGCGGGGTCGTCGTTCACGGTGTTGTACCACCACTTTTCCTCGTCAAAGTCAACGTGGGTGACGATGAGCCCGCTGCCGGGCACGTATGTGTCCCAGCCTGTTTGCCGGCGGTTCTCGAGCAGATAGTACTCAGAGGCGGTGGAATCGGCGGCATCGTTGTACACCAGATAAGACGCCCCGCCCTGGCTCATCGGCAGCAGGCCACCCACAGTCGTGTCGGCGGCGAGCGTCAGCGGCTGGCTCCATCCGCAGGCGGCTTTCTCGTAGGCCGAATATCCCGCCGGGCACCAGCTGTCGTTGTTGTAGTTTCCGTTGGCCATCAGGTCCCAGTTGCCGAGCATGTCCATACCGGAGTAAGAGTAGAGGTCGGGCAGTCCGAGGCAGTGGGAGAACTCGTGGCAGAACGTGCCCAGGCCGCTGAGGCCATGCCTGGGGTCGCTCTCGAGCCACCCCAGCTCGCTGCTGCAGGCATACATGTCAACGCGGACTCCGCCTATCTCGTAGCCCTCAGGCCACCTGCTGTAGCCCGAGACGTAGAACTCGTGGGGCCAGATGAGGTTGGGGTCGGCTCCAGAGACGTGCTCGCCGCCGCCGGCATAGAGCACGTAGACCATGTCGGCATAGCCGTCGCCGTCCCAGTCGTAGTCGCGGAAGTCCACACTGTCGGCCACGGCCCGGCAGGCCTCCACCACAAGCTCGTCAACGCGCTTGTCCATGTTGCTCCACGAGGCGTCGTTCTCGCCATAATAGCTGCGCCCGCGCGACACGGTGACGGGTCCGACGAGGTCGAATGTAATGTTGAAGAGTCCGCCGCTCTGGTCGCGGAAGTAGTCGCCCACGCAGCCCATGGCCCCATTCTCCGAATATCCCGTCTCGTTGAGAATGGCGTTCCACTGGCTGTGGGAGTCGGCGGAGATGAAGCGGCGGTCGGGGAACTCAGCCATGATGACCAGCCCGCGGCGCTCGCCGGTGTAGGCGGCGCGGCCCGCGGCGGCGCGGCGCATGGCGCGGCGGCGCGTCACCGCCGCCCTGCGCGGCGACCTGACCTGGCTCACGGCGCGGCGCGCCGCCGCCGCGTATTCGTCTTCGGCCGCAGTGCGCCGGCCCTGCTCGTGGGCGGCGACGCCGCTGGAGACAAAGGCAAAGCCGGCCTGCACGGCATAGCAGAAGTCGCCGCCGGCATCCCTCACAAGGGGCACGCCGTCGGCGGTCTCATACCAGTGGGCGTTCTCGTCGCCGCAGAGGCTCACTGTCAATGTTGTGCCGTCAGACTGCGTGACGGTCATGCGCGACGGTCTTGCGGGCACAGCATGGAGCCGCACCTGGAATGCCAACAAGACCGACAGAAGCAGAAACAGATGTTTTCCCATTTGTCCTTAACAAAAAAGCGAAAGCCCCCACCCCATTGCGGGGCGAGGACTGCCGCGCGGCTCTTACTTGCCGCACGATGGCGACCAGGGCTTCAGCTGCTTGAAGAAGTCGTTGCCCTTGTCGTCTACGAGTATGAACGCCGGGAAGTCTCTCACGTCTATCTTCCATATGGCCTCCATGCCCAGCTCCGGATACTCCACGCACTCTATGCTCTTGATGCTGTTCATCGAGAGCACGGCCGCCGGGCCGCCTATGCTGCCGAGGTAGAATCCGCCGTGCTTGCGGCAGGCGTCGGTGACCACCTGCGTGCGGTTGCCCTTGGCTATCATCACCATGGAGCCGCCGTGGTCCTGGAACTCGTCCACGTAGGGGTCCATGCGGTTGGCCGTTGTGGGGCCCATCGAGCCGCAGGGCATGCCCTCGGGCGTCTTGGCCGGGCCGGCGTAGAGCACGGGGTGGTCCTTGAAGTACTGCGGCAGGTCCTCGCCGGCGTCGAGGCGGGCCTTGAGCTTGGCGTGGGCTATGTCGCGCGCCACGATGATGGTGCCGTTGAGGCTCACGCGGGTGGCCACGGGATACTGCGAGAGAATCTTGCAGATCTCGCTCATGGGCTGGTTGAGGTCAATGCGCACGGCGTCGCCCTCGCCCGCGTT
The DNA here is from genome assembly GCA_944320305.1 of uncultured Prevotella sp. Lineage (GTDB taxonomy): Bacteria > Bacteroidota > Bacteroidia > Bacteroidales > Bacteroidaceae > Prevotella. Next base: position 162,946 of record CALUGW010000002.1, read on the forward strand.
GCGCAGCTCTGCGGGTATCAGCTCGCCGGGATTGTCGTCGAGCTTCTCAATCCAGATGCCGTCCTTGTTGATCTTTGCCTTGATGTTGCGGTCGGCCGAGCAGCTCACGCCCAGACCGATGGGGCAGCTGGCGCCGTGGCGCGGCAGGCGGACGACGCGGATGTCGTGGGCGAAATACTTGCCGCCGAACTGCGCTCCCAGGCCGATGCGGTGGGCCTCGTCGAGCAGCTGGCGCTCCAGCTCCACGTCGCGGAAGGCGCGCCCGGTCTCGTCGCCGGTGGTGGGCAGGTTGTCATAGTAGTGTGTGGAGGCCAGCTTGACGGTCAGCAGGTTCTTCTCTGCCGACGTGCCGCCTATGACGAAGGCTATGTGGTAGGGCGGGCAGGCCGCCGTGCCGAGCGTCTTCATCTTCTCTACGAGGAAGGGCACGAGCGTTCCGGGGTTCTGGATGCGCGCCTTGGTCTCCTGATAGAAGTAGGTCTTGTTGGCCGAGCCTCCGCCCTTGACCACGCAGAGGAAGCGGTACTCCATGCCCTCGGTGGCCTCGAGGTCTATCTGCGCAGGCAGGTTGCAGCGCGTGTTCACCTCCTCATACATGGTGAGCGGGGCGTTCTGCGAGTAGCGCAGGTTCTCCTCGGTGTATGTCTTGTAGACGCCGCGCGACAGCGCCTCCTCGTCGCAGAAGCCCGTCCACACCTGCTGGCCCTTCTCGCCGTGGATGATGGCCGTGCCCGTGTCCTGGCAGAATGGGAGCTTGCCCTTGCAGGCCACCTCGGCGTTGCGCAGGAAGGTCAGCGCCACATACTTGTCGTTGTCGCTGGCCTCGGGGTCGGAAAGGATGGCGGCCACCTGCTCGTTGTGCGAGCGGCGCAGCAGGAAGTTAACGTCGCGGAAGGCCGCGTTGGCCAGCATGGTCAGCGCCTCGGGCGACACCTTGAGGATGGGCTTGCCCTCAAACTCGCCCATTGAAACTCCGTCCTTGCTCAGGAGGTAATATTCTGTCTCGTCCTTGCCCGTCTGGAACATCGGGGCATACTTGAATTCAGGTGCTTTTGCCATAATAGTATATTTGTTCGTTTTATGCAGTCGCAAAGCGGCGCAACGCGCCCCTCCCGCCCGGAATATATTTGCGGCAGGACGGCGCGCGCCCGGAATAGACTCTGCAAAGATATAACTTTTTTCCGAATCAGCACGCTACGGAGCGGTTAAAATAGCCTTTCGCCCATGCGGCGGCGACCCCAGAAAAGCCGCCCGAATCTTTAACAAATGCTAAAAAGAGCCGTCCTCAAGACACCACCTGCCGTTTTGTATTGCGAAACAGGCCATATTGGAGCGCAAAAAGGCCTGTTTCGGCCTGCGAAAAGGGTCATTTCGCAAGCCAAAACAGGCCATATCGCAAACCGCTGGGAATCAGACCGTTATGCAAGCAGTCCAAATTCCGCGCGTTTAACCATGTTTAACCCTTCAGGAGCCGCGCCGCAAGCCGCGCCAGCCGCTTCCCGCAGCGGCCGTCGATGCCCCGGCGCGTCTTCGTGCCGCCCCGCTGCACAGTGCCCACGATGCGGAACCCGCTCCAGCGGAGTATCTCGCGCAGGGCGCGAACGGTGCCGGCAGACTGGCGGAAGATGATGTTGAAAGGCCACGGCGTGGTGCAGGCCACGACCACCAGGGCACGCTTGCCACGGTGGAGCGGGCGCGGCAGGCCGCCCCGGCTCTCGCCCATCATGCCGTAGACAATGCGGTCGAAGAGCACCTTGAGCTGCCCGGGCATGTTGCCCCAGTAGCAGGGCGCGCCCACGACAATGGCGTCGGCACGGCGCATCAGGCTGAGCACGCGCTGAGCGTCGTCTGCAGGCAGCACACATTCGCCCCGCGTGCGGCACGCCATGCAGCCCCGGCACGGCGCCACACTAAGTCCGCCCGCGTCGGCCCATGCCGTCTCCGCGCCGCGCGACTCGGCCTCGCGGCGCACCACTTCGAGCATTCCGGCCACTGTGCCGCTGCGCCGCGGACTGCCGTTAATAAACAAAACAAGCATGATTTTGTTGGTTTCAGTAGTTCAGACGTTTTTCGGGAGTACTGGAGTACAGGCGTTTTTCGGGAGTTGCAGGAGTTCAGGAGTTGCAGGATCTCAGACGTTTTGTCAGGAGTTCAAGAGTACAGGAGTTTCAGGAGTTCAGACGTTTGCTATTAAGGATGCGCCTTTGCTATTGTCTGTACTCCTGCAACTCCTGTACTCCTGAGCTCCTGACAAACGTGTTTGTACTCCCGGAAAACTCCTGAGCACCTGAAAATCAGATCCTGCGGACCACCTCCATTATCTCCTTCCCGAGCGCGTCAGCCTCTTCGGGGGTCTGCGCCTCGGTGTAGACGCGGATTATCGGCTCGGTGTTAGACTTGCGCAGGTGCGCCCACTTGTCGGGGAAGTCAATCTTGACGCCGTCGGTGTCGTTTATCTTCTGGTCCTTGTATATCTGCTTCACACGCCGCAGTATGGCGTCGATGTCGGTGTCGGGCGTCAGGTCTATGCGGTTTTTGGCCATGAAATAGTTGGGGAGCGAGGCGCGCAGCTCGCCCGCCGTGCAGCCCTTACGGGCCAGAGCCGACAGGAAGAGGGCGATGCCCACAAGGGCGTCGCGCCCGTAGTGGCATTCGGGATAGATCACTCCGCCGTTGCCCTCGCCGCCAATCACGGCACCGGTCTCCTTCATCTTGGCCACCACGTTGACCTCGCCAACGGCCGCCGCGGCATAGCTGCCGCCGTGGGCGGCCGTGACGTCGCTCAGGGCGCGGGTGGAGCTGAGGTTGCTCACGGTGTTGCCGGGCGTGCGGCTGAGCACATAGTCGGCCACGGAGACGAGCGTGTACTCCTCGCCGAACATCCGTCCGTCCTCGCAGATGAAGGCCAGGCGGTCCACGTCGGGGTCTACCACGATGCCCAGGTCATAGCCTCCGCCGGCCACTTCGGCCATAATGCCGCCGAGATTCTTCTCAAGCGGCTCCGGGTTGTGGGCGAAGTCGCCCGTAGGCTCGCCGTTGAGCACGGTGCAGCCCACGCCAAGGCGGTCGAGCAGCTCGGGCAGGATGAGCCCGCCGACACTATTTATCGCATCCACGCACACGCGGAATCCGGCCTTGCGCACGGCGTCGGCATCGACCAGCGGCAGCGCCATCACCGCATCGACATGGCGCCGCTGGAAGCTGTCGTCGGAGCGGTAGCGGCCCAGACTGTCAACGCCGGCATAGCAGAAGCCGGCGGCCTCGGCGATGGCGAGCACCTCGTTGCCCTCGGCCTTGTCGAGAAACTCGCCATCGCTGTTGAGCAGCTTCAGCGCGTTCCACTGCCTGGGGTTGTGGCTCGCGGTGATTATTATGCCGCCGTCGGCCCCGGCCATGCGCACGGCCAGCTCGGTGGTGGGCGTGGAGGCAAGGCCGATGTCGGTGACGTCGAAGCCCATTCCGAGCAGCGTTCCGCAGACCACGTGGCGCACCATGTCGCCAGAGATGCGGCCGTCGCGCCCCACGACAATCATCCCGCGGCCCTCACCGCGCCTGCGGCGGATGAAAGTGGCGTAGGCCGATACGAACTTCACTATGTCATATGGATTGAGCGTGTCGCCGGTGGGGCCTCCGATGGTGCCCCGGATGCCCGAAATGGATTTTATTAGTGTCATTTATCTTTCTCGTTGATAGGTTATGTCGTAAAAGCAAGGATACACGTTCTGCGAGGCATACGACTGGCCCTGCGAGTGGGGCACGATGAGCTTGACGCGCGCTATCTCCTCGTCGGGCCTGCTCTGGCGCCCCACGTTGATGTAGGACAGCGGCACAAGCCATCCCGAGGGCACCGAAGTGCCGTAGGTGGAGTACATGGCGCCGCTGACAAAGGTGGCGGTATAGGTAGCGCCGGTGCGCACGACGGTCATCTTGTCGAGCGTGCGCGAGTCGTAGTCGTTGCGCAGCTGCATGGCGTTGTCGAGAATGTTGAACTCCGTGAAGCGGCAGAGCACGTTGACCTGCTTGTCTTCCTCGAGCGGCGAGCCGCACCCGCGGCGCACGATCTGCATGTAGACGCCGCTGTTGTTGAGATAGACAAACTCGTTCTTCTCCACGCTGGTGGAGTCTCCCTGGCGGTGGAACTGGTCCTCGCCGATCACGTTTATGCCCTCGGTGGCAATGAAAGCGCTGATGGCGTCTTGCTCTCTCTCCTTGCGCTCGCCGTAGGTCTCGTAGTCGTCGCAGGAAGCGAAGGACAACATGGCGACCAGAGCCAGCATTGCGTAAACAGTTTTTCTCATTATGTTTTCAAGCGTTTTAATGTTTCGCCGGAGGCTTCCCGCGCTCCGGCAGAGCCGCCGTCTGCGGCACCGGCAGCCGGAGCCGCTGTGCGGTCGGCGCGGCAAAGTTAATAATTTCCGCAGAACAACGGGCGTTATTAGACTACTTTAACTTGTCGGCGAAGTGCTCGATGGCGCGCCGCGTGACGCGCACCGCCTCGCCGATGCTGCAGTAAAGGCGCCCGCCGGAGGCGTTGAGATGGCCCCCGCCGTTGAAGAACATCTCGGCGACCTTGTTGCACGGGAAGTCGTCAACCGACCTGAGGCTCACCCACACGAGGTTGTCCTTGTAGAGATCCTCGCGCAGCGAGATGGAGAGCTTCATGCCCTTGATCTGCAGCGGCATGTTGACAAGGCCCTCGGCGTCGCCCTTTATGAAGTGGAAGTCGTGCAGGTCGCGCTTGGTCAGCGTGAAATAGGAGGCGTGGCGGGCGCTGTCTACGACGAGCTTGCGCCAGAGCACGTAGCCCACGAGCCTCATGCGGTTCTCGCTGTAATTGTTGTAGACGTTGCGGTAGATTTTGTCTTTGTCGATGCCTTTGGTCAGCAGCTGGCTGATTATGAAGTAGACCTCGGGGCGGGTGCTGTTGTAAGTGAAGCCGCCGGTGTCTGTCATCATGCCGCAATAAATCGGGGCGGCGAACGTTTTGTCCGTCTCGCTGAAGCCGCCGAGCTGCCACACCACGCGGAATACTATCTCGCACGTGGAGCACATCGACGTGTCTGACACGGTGACGGCGCAGCCGGGAACATCCGGCGAGAGGTGATGGTCGAAGAGGACTCGCGGCGCCGGCGATGCCTCGAGGGCCGGAGCCATGGCGTCTGTGCGCGACGTCTGATTGAAGTCGAGGCAGAACAGCAGGTCGGCCGAGGCCAGCAGGCCGTCGGCCTCGTCCTTGTGCTTGTCGTAGCGGATGATGTTCTGCGTGCCTGGCATCCACTGGAGGAAGTCCGGATACTGGTCGGGGATGATTATCTTCGGGTCCTTGCCTCTGCTGCGCAGATAGCCTGCCCACCCCAGGCAGGAGCCAATGGCGTCGCCGTCGGGGTTGACGTGGCAGCAGAGCACTATGCTGCCGGCCCCGTCTATAAGTGAAAGCAGCCTGTCGCGGTCGGCAGGCGATAAGATGTCGTTAAGCATAATGGCTGCAAAGATAACATTATTTATTAAGAATAACGACCAAACGCGCGCCAAACTGAGAGTTCATTCAAACATTTTCCGAAACGGCAAGAACGGGCTGTATCGACAAAAAAGTCCCGGCAGCCCGCCCGCTGTTGCGGCGGGGGCTGCCGGGATGGACAGGCGCTATGCTGTTCCGGCGCATCGGCCGGAGCACGTCTCAGAACAGGCGGGCGGGATAAACGCCGGCGTCGATAAGACTCTGGATTTTGTCCACAACCGACTGGCGGTCGGCCGAATAGGTCACTCCGAACCACTTGCTGGTGGTGTCGAGCACCTTGACGGTGGCCGTGCGCTCGCCGATCAGCTTGTTGACCATCAGCGGGATGAAGAACTCGGCCTTGGGATTCTCCATGTTCTTCGGGTCGGAGAGGAACTCCTTGAAGTACTCCTCGCTGTGCTCGAAGTAGTCGGGGGTGAAGCCCCACATATTCATCGACACCGGGGTGTTGTCGTCCACGGGTACCCAGCGGTCCTCCTCGTCTTTGTAGCACACGGGGCCATCAACGCGCATAATCTCGGTGCGCTCCACGACGGTGGTCAGATTGCCGCTGTCGTCGGTGGAGCAGATGCCGCGGGCCACCGTTCCGTTCTCCGACAGGGTGTTGCCCACGCGGAATCCCACCATGGCATAGGCGTTCTTGCTGCCCTCGGGAAGCTCCGACAGGAACTTGCCCATCACCATGTAGGCGTCGCGGTTGTAGAAGTCGTCGCAGTTGATCACGCAGAACGGCTCCTTTATAACGTCCTTGGCCATGAGCACGGCGTGGTTGGTGCCCCACGGCTTCACGCGCCCCTCAGGGCAGCTGAAGCCCTCTGGCAGCGCGTCGAGGCTCTGGAAGCAAAGCTCGGCGGGCACGTGGCCCTCGTATTTGCTCAGAATCTTCTCGCGGAAGTCCTGTTCGAAGTCCTTGCGGATCACAAAAACAATCTTGCCGAAGCCTGCCTTTATGGCATCGTAAATGGAATAGTCCATGATGGTCTCGCCGTTGGGGCCGAGGCCGTCGAGCTGTTTCAGCCCGCCGTAACGGCTGCCCATGCCGGCGGCCAGAAGTAACAATGTTGGTTTCATATGTCTTTTAAGTTTTATGGTTTTAGTCTGTGCCACGTCCTTAAAGGCCGCAAGAGCCTCACGCGGAAAGCCGTTTGATTAATGCAAAGATAACGAATAATGTTGAAAGAGCGCTGCCGCGCTGCCATATTAACATTATTTAGGGCACTCGGCAAAGCCAATGCCGTGTGCCGACGACAAAAGCAAAGCCCTGAAACTCCACGCCGCCGGCATAGCGGAGCCGCCGGAACACGAAAGAAAAAGCGGAGGCTCACCCAGCCGCCACCTGTAGTGTGGACGCCGAATGAGCCTCCGCCGCTTTAAATTCCGAATCTCTGAAGCCGCGCGGAATTACATATTCATTCCGCCGTCAACCTGTATCACCTGGCCAGAGATGTAGCTCGACATGTCTGAGGCCAGGAATGTGGCGCAGGCGGCAATATCCTCAACGGTGCCTCCGCGGCGCAGCGGAATCTTGCTGATCCACTCCTTGCGGATGTCGTCGGGCAGGGCCTGCGTCATGGCCGTGTCGATGAAGCCCGGCGCGATGGCGTTGGCGCGTATTCCCTTGGGCCCCATCTCCTGGCCGATGCTCTTTGCCAGAGCTATCAGTCCGGCCTTCGAGGCGGCATAGTTGGCCTGTCCGGCATTGCCGTGGACGCCCACCACCGAGGCCATGTTGATGATAGAGCCTTTGCGCTGGCGCATCATCACAGGCACACAGGCATGGATGAAGTTGAAGGCGCTCTTCAGGTTAACGGCAATCACAGCGTCCCACTGGGCCTCGGTCATGCGCAACATCAGACCGTCCTTGGTTATTCCGGCGTTGTTGACGAGGATGTCTATCGAGCCGAACTCCTCCTTAACCTGCTTCACCACCTCTTCCGTCTGCGCGAAGTCGGCCGCGTTGCTGGCATATCCTTTTGCTTTCACACCCTTGGCGGCAATCTCTGCCTCTGTGGCCTTTCCGTTCTCGTCGATGACGAGGTCTGTGAATGCGATGTTAGCGCCCTCTTCGGCAAACTTAAGCGCAATGGCCTTGCCTATTCCGCGTGCGGCCCCGGTGATCAGAGCCGTCTTGCCTGTAAGTAATCCTGTACTGTTCATAACTGTTTTTTGAATCAATATTTTATAAGATTTTTAATTCCGTCGCTCACGAATCCTGGCGGAAGACGGGCGCTCACGCCGCCCTTCCGCCTCTCGCACCGCCGCAACCGCCCGGTGCGCGCCGCCCCTGGCGGCACGTCACAGCAGGTTGTTGCGCCTCATCCACTCCCTGCCTCCGGGAGTGAGACAGTAGAGCAGAAACACGGCGCAGGGGATGCCAACCATCGCAAGTATAACCAACGTTCCGTTCATTTATCGCTTTTTCTGTTTGTTAATATCAGACCCGCAACGAGCAACACCGCAGACACCGTGCCGCTCAGCGCATATATAAGCCACCTCATATCCTCCATATCCTTTATCAGAGACGCGACGAACACGCCCGTCAGAAAATACTTCGAGATGTCAATCAGGTAGTTGCCCAGTTTTTCTTTCCACATATCTACTGCGCTGGATATTCATTGCAAAGTTACTCACTTTAGCCGAGGAGCCAAAGCGCGAAGCGTTAAAGATGCTTACACGCCTTACGGCAGTGGGCGTGTGCCGACGCCTGGAACAAGCGCGCGCAGACCCGCCGCCCGGCAGTCACTTCACGATCCGTTTGCCCAGCGCTCCGTAGACCACCTTGGCCACCAGCGGCTTGCTCGTCTCCTCGGTCAGTCCGTGGCCCAGGCGCCCGTAGATGTAGGGCACCTCAAGCCCCTTGATGCAGTAGTGGGTGATGTCGGCCACGAGGTCCACATTGTCAATGTCGAACTCGCCGTCGGCCTTGCCGTCGGCGTAGACCTTGCGGAAGAGGTCAATCTCGTCCTCGTCGAACTTCTTGCGCACCTTCTCCACCATCCATATGTTGCGGAAGAACTCGGCCCTGAGGTTGCCGTTGCGCACCACCGTCTCCTTGATCATGCTCAGGTGGGTGTATATCAGCTCGATAATCTTGTCCAGCGGCTTGGTCTTCTTGGCCGCCACCTCGTCGAGTTTGTCCGACAGGCGCTCCAGCTCGCCCTCTATCACAGCGTAGTAAAGCTCTTCCTTACTATTAAAATAGGTATAGAGCGTGCGCCGCCCCTTGCCCGAGGCCACGGCGACATCGTTCATCGTCGTGCCCTCGATGCCTTTCTTGGCAAACAGCTGCCGGGCAATGTCCACAAGTTTCTGCCTCGTCTTCTGAATCGACATAACGTTTTTATCTTTACCTCCGCCAATCTGCACACGGCCGATGGCGTGTGCAAAAGTATCAATTATATTTCAATTGAGCAAATTAAACCGCCGGAATTTAAGGGCCGGGCGAACCGTGATGCACACCCTGAGCGCATACTTGCGCCGATTTTTTGGCCGTTAAGGAAAAATAAATTAAATTTGCAGACACATATTTTAAAATTACTGGCACACCGGAAACGCCGGAACACCCCCGCGGCGTGCCGCGCCCCGACGCGGCATCCAGCAAGCAACCGGATATTATGGATTCCGCGTCGGAGCGCAGAATGGCTGTATGCGAGACACACTCTTCGAGTGTTTTAACATTATGGAAAATGCTGACTGGCAGTATATTCAATATCAAAAGGCCGGAAGCGCTCTTCGCTCCGGTCTTTTGGCTTCCACAAATTTGCCTCCCACCGCTTGTGACTGCACTGTGGCCATATACAAATCCGCCGAGACGGCACGAGGATTAATCTAAAAAGGCGCCCGTTTCTGCGGGCAAAAGCCCCTGCGGATGCCGCTTCACGCCCATTTTTGCGCTTTCACAGCAAAAAACCGCCGAAAAATTTGCACAGTTCGCGGAAAAGCAGTACCTTTGCACTCGCAAAACAGAAATAACACCGCGGAGTGGAGCAGTTGGTAGCTCGCCAGGCTCATAACCTGGAGGTCGCACGTTCGAATCCTGCCTCCGCAACAACGAAGAACGCCTTGCTCAACCGAGCGGGGCGTTTTTCTTTTTCACGCGCCACAGCCGACGCGCCGGGCAAGGCCGGAGCGGCGCATGACTTGGACATACGCAATTTTTGAAAGCCAGACGGGGCGTCCGCGTTTTCACTGTTTTTAACACCGGCCAGCGGCCCACCCCGCCCCATACAGACCATACCGCGCTGCAATATGGGTCATTTTGATTTGCGATATGGGCCGTTTCGGACTGCGGAACGACCTTTTTCAGGAGGCAAAACAGGCCGTTTTGATTCGTAGCAAAGGCATATGATTTGACAACAAAGTGTTATATCAACCCGCACTCCATTCGCAATCTGAAACAAAACACATCCGCTCCGCTTACGATTTTCGGCAAGTCTTTTCGCGGCAGAGACCCATGGCGGAGGCCGGACGAGTGCGCCGGAATGCAAATTTTCTTTAAAACGGCGGTAAGGTCAATGGCAGTCATATGGCGCGGCAGCCCACGCCCGGCATACGCCGCAGAGGCACGGGAGGCTCATTTTCCACGGCAGGATTTGTGAAAACCAGACATTATCACTAAATTTGCAACTGTTTTAAAAGATAAAGGATGAAAGAATTTGTAATATCCGAAGCCAAGGCGGAGACCGCCGTGCTCGTGGGCCTGGTGACCAAAGGGCAGGACGAGGCCAAGACCAAGGAATATCTCGACGAGCTGGAGTTTCTCGCCGACACGGCGGGAGCCGTCACCGTGAGGCGGTTCACGCAGAAGATGGACGGCCCAAGCTCCGTGACCTACGTGGGCAGCGGCAAGCTGGGCGAGATACGCAAGTACATCGAGGACGAGGCCGAGGAGGGCCGCGAGGTGGGGATGGTAATCTTCGACGACGAGCTTTCGGCCAAGCAGATGCGCAACATAGAGAAGGAGCTGAAGGTGAAGATACTGGACCGCACGTCGCTCATACTCGACATATTCGCCATGCGCGCCCAGACGGCCGAGGCCAAGACGCAGGTGGAGCTGGCCCAGCACCGCTACATGCTGCCCCGCCTGCAGCGCCTGTGGACCCACCTTGAGCGCCAGGGCGGCGGCTCAGGCTCGGGCGGCGGCAAGGGCAGCGTGGGCCTGCGCGGCCCGGGCGAGACGCAGCTGGAGATGGACCGCCGCATAATCCTGCAGCGCATCACGCTGCTGAAGCAGCGGCTCGCCGACATCGAGAAGCAGAAGAACACGCAGCGCAAGAACCGCGGGCGGCTCATCCGCGTGGCGCTGGTGGGATATACCAACGTGGGCAAGTCAACGCTGATGAACCTGCTGGCCAAGAGCGACGTCTTCGCCGAGAACAAGCTCTTCGCCACGCTCGACACCACGGTGCGCAAGATGGTCATCGACAACCTGCCCTTCCTGCTGGCCGACACCGTGGGCTTCATCCGCAAGCTTCCCACCGACCTTGTTGACTCGTTCAAGTCGACGCTCGACGAGGTGCGCGAGGCCGACCTGCTGCTGCACGTCGTTGACATATCGCACCCCGACTTCGAGGAGCAGATAGCCGTCGTGGAGAACACGCTGAAGGACCTCGGCTGCGCCGACAAGCCCTCGATGATCGTGTTCAACAAGATCGACGCCTACAGCTGGGTGGACAAGGAGCCTGACGACCTGACGCCGCCCACGCGCGAGAACGTCACGCTCGACGAGCTGAAGCGCACGTGGATGGCCCGCATGGGCGACGACTGCATATTCATCTCCGCCCGCGAGCGGCAGAACATCGACGAGCTGCGCGACGCGATGTACCGCCGGGTGCGCGAGCTGCACGTGCAGAAATACCCCTACAACGACTTCCTGTATGAGAATTACGAATCTTGAGTTTTGAATTTTGAGTTGTAGCACAGAGTGCGGTTGCGAATCAAACATTTTTGAATTGGCCGGCGCCACCCGTCACTTTCCGCCCAACAACCGAATGGCTGCCGCACAACTCTTGAATTAACAACTTGCAACCGCGCCCCGCGCGACAACTCAAAGCTCAAAGCTCAAAGTTCAAAACCAAAAACCACCATACCATAATGCGTTCACTGACGGTAGACGAGATAGAGACGCTCGAGCGGCAGGGCTGCTCGGCTGAGGACTGGACAAGGCTGAGTGTGGCCGAAGATTTCACGCCCGCGTATATTAACAATGTGACGTTCTGCGGCGACGTGAGCCTCGGCCTGTTCGACAAGATGATAGAGACCGACGGGGGCTTCATGCGCCACTCGGCCATACGCAACGCCGTGCTGTGCGACGTGGAGGTGGGCGACAACTGCCTGATAGAAAACATCGGCACCCACATCCGCCGCTACACCATCGGCGACGAGTGCTACATTGCCAACGTGGGGCTTATGACCTGCACCGAGGGCGCCACCTTCGGCGAGGGCAACGTGATCTCGGTGCTCAACGAGGCGGGACCGGGCAACGTCACCGTCTACAGCGCGCTGACCTCGCAGATGGCCGCCTTCATGGTGGACCACGCCGACGACGACGCCCTGACGGAGCGGCTGCGCCGGCTCGTGGCCGACTTTGTGGCGGAGCGGTGGACGGCCCGCGGCTCCGTGGGCTACGGCGTTAAGATTGCCAACACGGGCGAGATTGTCAACACGCGCCTGTGCGACGAGTGCGAGATAAGCGGCGCGGCGCGCCTGTGCGACTGCACGCTCGCCGGCACGCCCGAGGCCGGCATCTTCATAGGCAGCGGCGTGGAGTGCGAGAACACCATCGTCCAGGCCGGCTCGTCGGTGGTGGGCGGGGCGCGGCTCTACGGCTGCTTCGTGGGCGAGGCGTGCCACATCGGGCGCGGCTTCAGCGCCGAGAGCAGCCTGTTCTTCGCCAACTCCCACATGGACAACGGCGAGGCCTGCGCCGCGTTCTGCGGCCCGTTCAGCGTGAGCCACCACAAATCGACGCTGCTCATAGGCTGCCGCACCTCGTTCTACAACGCCGGCTCGGCCACCAACTTCAGCAACCACGCCTACAAGCTCGGCCCGCTGCACTACGGAACACTGGCCCGGGGCACAAAGACGGGCAGCGGGGCGCACCTGCTGCTGCCCGCCGACATAGGGGCGTTCTCGGTGTGCATGGGCAAGATAGAGACCCACCCCGACACGCGGCGGCTGCCGTTCTCCTACGTGATAGGGGACGGACGGACCACCTGGCTCGTGCCCGGCCGCAACCTGGCCACCGTGGGCACGGCGCGCGACGTGGCCAAATGGCCGCGGCGCGACGTGCGCCCCAGGAGCGGGCGTCAGTCGATTGTGAACTTCGACTGGCTCTCGCCGGCCGTGGCCGCAGCCGTGGCCGAGGGGCGGAAGCTGCTCATCGGGCTGCGCGACGGGCCTGACGCCGGCGCCGAGACCTGCTCCGCCTGCGGCTGCCTGATAAAGAGGCGGTGGACAGAACAGGGCATCGCTCTCTACGACATGGCCCTGCGCATCTATCTGGGACGCGCCGTCAGAGGGCACTACTGCGAGCTGCCGGAACGCCCGGCGGGCGCCGGAGGCTGGACGGACATGGCCGGGCTGGTGGCGCCCGAGGCCGAGGTGGAGCGGCTGGCCGACGACATACGCGACGGCTCGATAGACGAGCTGCAGCTCGTTGACGACCGCCTCATAGCCATGAACGCCGCCTACGACGACTTCAAGTGGAGCTTCACATACCGCCTCGCGCTCGACTACTACGGGCTGGACACGCTCACCGAGGCCGACATGGAGCGCATCTGCCGCGACCACGACGCCGCGCTGGCCGAGTGGAAGGCCGCCGTCCGCCGCGACGCCGAGCGCGAGTTCGACCTCGGCGACGTCGGGAGCGGAGCGCTAACCTCGTTTCTCGACAGCCTCGACAAGGCCGACGGAGAATGACCGGCGCCCGCGCCGACCACCACCGCCGGCGCCGCCCGCCAAACAGAAAACACAAAACAACCAAACAATAACAATGTCAACCACAAAGACTTTAGCACTATCCTGCCTGCTGGCCGCCGCAACCGCCACGGCCGGCGCCAAGGACTACAACTACGAATCAGTGCCTGGCGACCCGCTGAAGGCCCGCGTCTACACGCTGGACAACGGCCTGAAGGTCTACATGACGGCCAACGGCGAGAAGCCGCGCATACAGGCCTACATAGCCGTGCGCACCGGAAGCCGCAACGACCCCGCCGAGACCACCGGCCTGGCACACTATCTGGAGCACCTGATGTTCAAGGGAACACAGACCTTCGGCACCACAGACTATGCGGCGGAGAAGCCGCTGCTCGACGCCATCGAGGCCAGATACGAGCGCTACCGCACGCTGACCGACACGCTGGAGCGCCGCCTCTGCTACCGCGAGATAGACAGCCTGTCGCAGCTCGCCGCCCGCTACTTCATCCCCAACGAGTATGACAAGCTCATGGCCGGCATCGGGGCGCAAGGCTCCAACGCCTACACAAGCAACGACGTGACCTGCTATCAGGAGGACATTCCGGCCAACGAGCTTGACAACTGGCTCAAAATACAGGCCGACAGATTCGAGAACATGGTCATCAGGGGCTTCCACACCGAGCTGGAGGCCGTCTACGAGGAGAAGAACATGTCGCTGACAAGAGACTTCGAGAAGGCATACAACGCGCTGAACGCGAAGCTCTACCCCACCCACCCCTACGGCACGCAGACCACAATAGGCACCCAGGAGCACCTGAAGAACCCCTCGATAACCAACATCAAGGACTACTTCAGGCGCTACTACGTGCCCAACAACGTGGCAATATGCCTCTCGGGCGACCTCAACCCCGACTCGGCCATCGCGCTGATAGACCGCCACTTCGGCTCGTGGAAGGCCGACCCGGCGCTCTCGCGGCCTGAATACGCGGCCGTGAGACAGCTCACGGCGCCGGCCGACACCACCGTCGTCGGACAGGAGGCAGAGAGCCTCATGCTCGGCTGGAAGTTCAGCGGGGCCGCCGACCTGCAGGCCGACACGCTGGAGGTGATGATAAACATGCTCACCAACGGCAAGGCCGGACTGCTGGAGACAGACCTCGAGCAGCAGATGCTCGTGCAGGGGGCCAGGGCCATGAGCGACGACATGGCAGACTACACGTCGCTCATCCTGTACTGCCAACCCAAGGAGGGGCAGACGCTCGGCCAGCTGCGGAAGGTGGTGCTGGACGAGCTTGACAAGCTGCGCGGCGGCGACTTCGACGACGAGCTGCTCCCGGCGGTGATAAACAACATGAAGCTCGAGTACTACGAAAAGCTGCGCGAGAACTCGTCGAGGGCCGATATGTTTGTCTCGGCCTTCATCAACGGACGCCCGTGGGCCACGGAGGCGGGCAAGCTCGACCGCATATCGAAGATAACAAAGCGGCAGATCGTTGACTTCGCCCGCCGCCACCTGAAAGACAACTACGTGTGCGTGTACAAGCAGACGGGCAACGACACGACCATAAAGAAGATAGACAAGCCGCAGATAACGGCCATTCCGGCCAACCGCGACCTGCAGAGCGGCTTCCTCAAAGAGATGACCGAGGCCGAGGTGATGCCCATAGAGCCGCGCTTCCTCGACTTCGGCAGAGACATGGAGAGAGCCGAGACCAAGACAGGGGTGCCCGTGCTCTACATCAACAACACCGGCGACGGACTCTTCGACCTGGTCTACTACTACGAGTTCGGCGAGGAAGACGTGAGAGACCTGAGCCTCGCGCCCGACTATCTCGAATACATCGGCACCGACACAAAGAGCGCGGCGCAGGTAAGGCAGGACTTCTACAGCCTGGCCTGCAGCTACAGAATAAACGTGGGGCCTAACTCGCTGGCCGTCACCCTGAGCGGTCTGAGCGAGAACATGGAGCAGGCCGTGGCCATGCTCGACGACCTGCTGAACAACGCCAAGGGCGACACCGCCACGTTTGCCGACTATGTGGAGCAGCTCGCCAAGATGCGCCAGGACGCCAAGACGAGCCAGGAGATGAACGCCTCGCGGCTGTTCCAGTATGGCAAGTACGGCCCCTACAACCCCATGCGCAACTCGCGCAGCGCCGGGGAGCTGCTGGCCGCAGGCCCGCAGCTGCTCACCGGCATGCTGAAGAGCCTCGCCTCCTACAGCCACACCATAATGTACTACGGCCCGATGAGCCGGAGCGAGCTTGTGCGGGTGATGGACAGCGGGCGCCGTCTGGCCGCCACACCGGCGCCGGTGCCGCAGGGCAAGGAGTTCGCCATGGAGCAGACGCCCAGGAGCGAGGTGCTCATAGCCCCCTATGACGCGAAGAACATCTACATGATGCAATACAGCAACAGCGGCGAGCAGTGGCAGGCCGACGAGGCGGCCGTGGCCGAGCTGTTCAACACCTACTTCGGAATGGGCATGAACTCGGTGGTGTTCCAGGAGCTGCGCGAGGCCCGCGGCCTGGCCTACAGCGCCAGAGCCTTCTACCAGGGGCCGTGGAGGAAGGGGGCGCCAACGGCGTTCAACACGTTAGTAATAACCCAGAACGACAAGATGGGCGACTGCATCAGCACCTTCGCGGCCATCTGCGACAGCATGCCGCAGTCTGAGGAGTCGCTCGAGATTGCCCGCCAGAGCATCATGAAGAGGCTGCAGAGCGAGCGCACCACGCGCTCCGACATATTCAGGGCCTACATCGCCGCCCGCCAGCTGGGCATAGACTACGACATCAACAGGCGCATCTATGCCGACCTGCCGGGCGTGACGCTCGACGACGTGACGCGCTTCGGCCGCAGACAGATGGCCGGCAAGCCTTTCCGCTACATCATACTCGGCAACGAGAAAGACCTCGACATGGAGTCGCTCGGCAAGCTGGGGCCGATAAAGCGGCTCACGACAGAAGAAATCTTCGGCTACTGACGCCGGCGGCGGGCTGTCAGGCACAATGTTTGCTGTCTGTCCTGCCGGAAACAATTATTAATTTTGATATGACACTTTATCCGAAACTGATACTCGACGCGCTGGCCACTGTGACTTATGCCGGCACGAAGAAGAACCTCGTGGAGAGCGAGATGGTGGCCGACAATATGCGCATCGACGGAATGTCGGTGAGCTTCTCGCTGATATTCCCGCGCGACACCGACCCGTTTCTCAAGTCAACGGTCAAGGCGGCCGAGGCGGCCATCCACTATCATGTGGGCAAAGACGTGCAGGTGAGCATCTCCACCGAATTCAAGTCGAAGCCCCGTCCCGAGCCGGGCAAGCTGCTGCCGCAGGTCAAGAACATCATTGCCGTGAGTTCGGGCAAGGGCGGCGTGGGCAAGAGCACCGTGGCGGCCAACCTGGCCATAGCCCTGGCGCGCCTCGGCTACAGGGTGGGACTGCTCGACGCCGACATCTTCGGGCCGTCGGTGCCCAAGATGTTCCGCGTGGAGGATGCCCGCCCCTATGCCGTCGAGAAGGACGGCCGCCAGCTCATCGAGCCTATAGAGAAGTACGGCGTGAGGCTGCTCAGCATCGGCTTCTTCGTCAATCCCGACACGGCCACGCTCTGGCGCGGCGGCATGGCGTCCAACGCGCTCAAGCAGCTCATCGCCGACGCCGACTGGGGCGAGCTTGACTACTTCATTCTCGACACGCCGCCGGGCACGAGCGACATCCACCTGACGCTGCTGCAGACGCTCGCCATCACCGGCGCCGTGATTGTGAGCACGCCGCAGAAGGTGGCCCTGGCCGACGCCCGCAAGGGAATCGATATGTACAGAAACGACAAGGTGAACGTGCCGATACTCGGTCTGGTGGAGAACATGGCGTGGTTCACGCCCGCCGAGCTGCCCCAGAACAAGTACTACATCTTCGGACGCGAGGGCTGCAAGGCTCTGGCCGCCGAGATGGACTTGCCGCTGCTGGCCCAGATACCGCTCGTGCAGAGCATCTGCGAGAGCGGCGACGCCGGCGAGCCTGCCGCCTGCAGCTCGGAGACGGCCACGGGGCTGGCCTTCGTAAACCTGGCCCAGGCCGTGGTCACCGTCACCAACCGCCGCAACCGGGAGCAGGCACCCACGCGCGTTGTCGAGGTTACGCGGCAGTGAGGCGCGGCCCGGCACCCTCGATTACGGAAAGCCCGGCGCTGTGGAACATTCTCCACTGCGCCGGGCTTTTTGTGCTGCGGAATCCGGGCGTGAGCCCCTTGACCGCCGGAAGTGACAACGGAACGGGCTTCTTGTCTTTCAGACCATGGTTTCCGGGTGAATGTGTTGATTAATTCCTGAAGCCATATCCCGCCACACGGATGTCAATTGGCATGCTCCTGCTTGATGACGCGCAGCGCCTTGATGGCGGCGGGAAAACCGATGTAGGGCAGGCACTGGATGACGGCGGCGGTCAGCGTTTCGGGCGTGTTGCCCGCGCTGATGTTGCCGTGATAGTGCGAGTGGAGCTGGCTCTCGGCTTCCAGGGTGGCCAGCACGCAGTAGGCCAACAGCTCGCGTGTCTGCAAGTCGAGCGCGCCACGGCTCTGTATCTCACCGAACAAGTAGTCCGTGAGGAACCGCTCCACGTCCTTGCCCATGCCGCCGGGCACTCCGTCCATCACCGAGGCTATGCCGCCGGGATAGAGCTTGTCCTGAATGGCCTTGCCCGTCTCGTGGCGTGTCTCCTCCGTCACCGTGCCTTGCTTCCCCAAAGGCAGGCCGACGCCACGCTCCTTGAGCACCTCGTTCACCGTGGCCACGGCATTCAGCATCCTGGGGAAGCCAATGAACGGGGCGGTGAGATACATCACCTCGCGCAGCTCCTCGGGCGCGACGCCCACATTGAGCGCCGCCCCCGCGTGGGCTTTCAGCTGCGGGAGCGTCTGCATCGTGGCGAGGGTGACGCAGGTGATCATCTCGCGCTGTCTCAAACTCAGGCTGCCCGTCTGGAACACCTCGCCGAAGATGAACTTCTGGAGGATGTCCATCATTTCCGGGTCCGTGCCCTGCCCGGTAAGTGCCTCACCGCCGAACAGGGTGCGGTAATTCTGCTTGCATGCTTCGATTCTGTCCATATTGTCTGTTGTTTGTGCCGTCGCCGGCAGGCTGCCTGCCAGCACGATGGCGACTGTTGCTATTATATTTTTCATTTTCTTTTTTTTGATATAGAGTTGCCGCATCAATAAAGCACACTGCACATGCCCGACAATGAGCACGACATCCTCGCCCATCTGATGCGTCTGATCCGACACATCCGCATATTCGGAAGGCTCATCGTCCGGACAATGCGAGCGGCCTCATTTCCCCAATCGGTCATATTCTTCATCAGTCACGGACTCCAGCCATTCGTTGGACGTGTTTTCTCCGGGCACCTCGAAGGCGAGATGCGCAAACCAGCTGTCTGCCGCCGCCCCATGCCAGTGCTTCACGTTCGCCGGGATGTGGACGACATCGCCCGGGAGCATCCGCACGGCAGGCCTGCCCTCTTCCTGATACCAGCCCCTGCCCGCCACGCATACCAGCATCTGCCCGCCTCCTTTGGTGGCGTGGTGAATGTGCCAGTTGTTGCGGCAACGCGGCTCGAAAGTGACATTGCTGAACGGTATCTGCTCCTTGGATATCGGAGCCAGATAGCTGTTGCCGATGAAATACTTGGCGTAAGCGGTGTTAGGCTCGCCGATGGGGAAAATCATTTCCCGCTGGAAAGCGGCCTTTCCGTCCGCTTCCGCCGTCTGTGTAATCTTTTCCTGTGCCATAATTCCTTGAATGTCAGTCATTGTTGCCATCAATAATAAAAACAGAATCTTTTTCATGTGTCGAGTATGTTATTTTGTAAAATTGCCGGTTCCGCTGGCATATGACTGGGTCCGCCGTGCCGCACGACAGCCGCCCGAACAGGAAGCGATGCGGTGGGCATTCCGCGCCCCGACGCGGAATGACGGTATGCGAGGCACGCCTCTCATGTAGCACACGACTTGTCAACTTGCGGATATTCATTTCTTTTCTTAGCAGACTTCTTTCACTTTGCAAAGATACAGCGATTCAAGGCAATGCCGGATAGACATATCCTCTGCGTTTGTAACAATTTTACTGAAATCCATGTCCGCGCCGGAATGCCCCCGCATCGCAGCGCGGGGTGGCGTGCGAGACACGCCCTGCTGGCATTGGAACATTTGGCAACTTGCGGATATTCATCTTTCTTGTTCTTATTCTGGCTCCAGCACGCCCGGAAATTAACACTTCAAAAAGTGGTGAAATAGAAAAGCGCAGGCCGCTTTTGCCCCGGTTTTTGGCCAAAAACAGCGCCCGATTCTGCAATATGGCCCATATCGCAAGGCGAAAAGGGCCTTTTCGCAAAGCAATATAGGCCATATCAGAAGGTGAAACGCCCCCTTTTGCAGGGCAAAAAAGGCCGTTTTCTGGCTGAAAACAGCCATTCCGGGGGCTGAAAAAGTTGCACACCCGGACTAATATGGCCAATAAGTCTAAGTAGGCCAATCAGTTACGGTCGCACACTCAGGACCGGCGTATTTCCGGCAAAAGCGTTTTCATTTTCAAATACGCGGAAATTCAGCCTCAAACCGATGTCTGTTTTTAACCATTGCAAAATATTCCTAACATCGCATGACGGCATTATGACTTCTCCAGACCGCCGCCGGCACTGCGGCAGACAAAAGTTTCCCGCCTGCGGGTTAAACCTTTATGCAAAAAGAAAGTCATACTGACAAAATCGCAAAACAACAAACAGCAAACACCAGAACGCGCATACAAAAACATGGATAACCACGCAACAAGCACCATCCCACAGCAAGAAACACTCCTACAAGAGACTATCAGCTTTCTCAGATTCCCGCTCATTGTGGCCGTCGTGCTCATACACTGCAATTTCGGGGGCGTATCTGTCGGCGGCACAAGCATCGCCTCACCCGACAGCCACCCGGCATACACATTCATCAGAGCCTTGTTTGTTGAGGGGATAGCGGCAATGGCAGTGCCTGTGTTCTTCTTTATATCCGGCTTTCTGTTCTTCTACAAAACGGATTTTTCGCCCAATGCCTACAGGCACAAGCTGGCCCGGCGGTGCCGCTCGCTGCTCATACCTTATATATTCTGGAACATTGTTGTGATAATCCTTATCCTCCTGTCACAAACATTCATGAGCGGCATGACATCGGGCAACCAGAAACTGTTCGCCGACTACACGGCGGCTGACTGGCTGAACTGCTTCTGGTACTACGGCAACGACGTCAAGCCAATATGCTACCAGTTCTGGTTTCTGCGCAATCTGATTGTACTTGTGGTGTTCACACCGGTGGTATATTTCATCGTAAGGCGGTTCGGGGCAGCGTTCATCATTCTGTATGGCGTGGTGTGGATTGCCGACCTGTTGCCCGTGGCTGGCACCAGCGTGCTCGACCCCTGCGGCATCATCTTCTTCTGCTGGGGCGCGTGGTACAGCGCAAACGGCAAGAACTTTCTGGCGGAAATGGGGCGCGTGCCGCTGAGATTAGCCGCTGCTGCCTATATACTGCTGCTGGCCGCCCATATGTGTCTCAACACGCTCGATATGCAGAAGGCCGACA
Source organism: uncultured Prevotella sp. (assembly GCA_944320305.1). Classification (GTDB taxonomy): domain Bacteria; phylum Bacteroidota; class Bacteroidia; order Bacteroidales; family Bacteroidaceae; genus Prevotella. Next base: position 184,003 of record CALUGW010000002.1, read on the forward strand.
CCGCCGTGGTACGCGCCTCTGTATTCATCGGACTTGTGGCGGTTGTACTTTCTGCGGCGACACAGCTGAAAAGCGGAAGATGGCGTGCCAACCGCTTCCTCGGCTCAAGCACATTCTTCATCTACGCCTACCACGGAGCAGCGGCCACGCTGGCTTTGAAACTGTTCCCACGCATATTCCCCACTACCGACGCGGCCATAACGGCGGGAATGTTCGCGCTCTGCGCGTTTCTGACAGCGCTCGGACTCGCGCTTTACAAGCTGCTGGACAGCCTCGCGCCCACCTTCACCAGCTTTATATGCGGCGGCCGCAAGGCCGCGAAAGCGCGGCAAAGCCCGAAAGCCTGACTATTTTGCGCCGGAGGGTTAAACCTTTCCGTCCGGCAGACGTCATAGCAAACGGTAACAGACGTTACGCAAACCGACATACCAATAACAACAAACAGAAATGAAACACATTCTTATGACCGCCATCGCGGCAGCCCTGTGCGCAGCCGCTCCGGCGCAGCCGCGCTACGACATGGACAACATGCAGCGCGAGCGGCTCGACCGCGGCGTGGTGGCAATCAGGCAGGACGCCGGCCACGTGGTGGTGAGCTGGCGCACACTGCTCAGCGACAAGAAGGGCGAGCCCTTCGACATCTACCGCAACGGAGTGAAACTGAACGCCGAACCGCTAACGCAGGGCGGCACCTTCTTCATCGACGACAAGCCGCTCGGCACCGACGCCACCTACGAGATACGCGGCGGAGGCCGCGACGGCAAATTCACGCTGGCGACCGACGCCCCCGAGGGCTACCTGCCCATCAGGCTGCAGCGGCCCGAGGGCGGCGAGACGCCCGACGGAAGCGAGTACACCTACACGCCGAACGACGCCAGCGTGGGCGACGTGGACGGCGACGGGCAGTACGAGATTATACTGAAGTGGAGCCCATCGAACGAGCGCGACAACTCCCACAGCGGCTTCACCGGCAACACGCTCTTCGACTGCTACCGCCTCGACGGCACCCGCCTGTGGCGCATCGACATGGGGCCCAACATCAGGAGCGGGGCGCACTACGTGCCGTTCATCGTCTACGACTTTGACGGCGACGGCCGCGCCGAACTGATGGTGAAGACCGCCGACGGCACCATCGACGGCAAGGGCAAGCCCGTGGGCGACCCCGCCGCCGACTGGCGCGAGGGCGTGAAGGACGCCATGGCCAACCGCGAGCGCTACCGCGAGGAGGCGCGCCGCGAGCGGGCCGAGATGGACAGCATACGCAAGAAGATAGACCAGATGCGCAGCGAGGGCCGCGCGCCGAGCCGCGACGAGATGAGAAAGATGTGGCGGAAGATGCGCCGGCGGCGCCCCGGCGGCGGTTATCTGGCCGGACGGATACTGAAAGGCCCTGAATACATCACCGTGTTCAACGGGCTGACGGGCGAGGCCATGGCCACAGAGCCTTACATACCCGAGCGCGGCGACGTGCAGGCATGGGGCGACGGCCACGGCAACCGCTCCGAGCGCTATCTGGCCGCGCTGGGATACTTCGACGGCAAGCGCGCCTCGGCGGTGTTCTGCCGCGGATACTACACGCGCACCGTCCTGGCCGCATGGGACTGGGACGGCCGGAAACTGACCAACCGCTGGACCTTCGACACCAACGACGAACGCTGGCGCGACTACGCCGGACAGGGCAACCACAACCTGCGCGTGGGCGATGTGGACGGCGACGGGTGCGACGAGATAATATACGGCTCGATGGCCGTTGACAACGACGGCACCGGACTCTACAACACACGCATGGGCCACGGCGACGCGCTGCACATGACCGTGTTCGACCCCACGGGCGACAAGCTCCAGGTGTGGGCCTGCCACGAGAACCGCCGCGACGGCTCCACGCTGCGCGACGCCGCCACCGGCAAGGTGATATTCCAGATAAAGAGCAACACCGACGTGGGCCGCTGCATGGCTGCCGACATCGACCCCACCAACCCCGGACTGGAAATGTGGAGCAGCGACAGCCACGGCATACGCAACATAAAGGGCGAGCTGGTGTCGCCAAAGCCCACCAAGGAGGAGAGCGAGACCGACAGGAAAATGGCCGGCCAGGACGACACGGCCCTCTTCATGCGCGGCATGAGGCTGCCCACGAACTTCGCTGTGTGGTGGGACGGCGACCTGCTGCGCGAGATGCTCGACCACAACCGCGTGACCAAGTACGACTGGACCACCGGCCGCACAACCCTCCTGAAGGAGTTTGAGGGCTGCCAGTTCAACAACGGCACGAAGTCGAACCCCTGCCTGAGCGCCGACATACTGGGCGACTGGCGCGAGGAGGTGCTCGTGCGCACCGCAGACAACACCGAGCTGCGCCTCTACGTAAGCCCCCTGCCCACCGACTACCGCATCAACTGCCTGATGGAGGACATCCCTTACCGCCTCAGCGTGGCCACGGAGAACGTGGGCTACAACCAGCCGCCGGAGACAGGCTTCTATCTCGGCCCCGACAAGACGGCGCACGAGTTCCTGAAATAAGCCGAACAAAAGAACCGTTCAACAACAAAACCACAACATAAAAAGGCGGCAATCCAAACTTCAGCGTAAGACATCGCAAAGCATTGGACTGCCGCCTTTGCCGTTTTCAACGGCACTTCTCCATCGCTTTGTCTTTGCAATTATTTCTACAAAAAACGCTTCCATAATCTAATTCTACTGAAAAAAAGCATTATCTTTGCATATGCCTGACAACGCCGGAAAAGACATTGCGTCATAAATGCGGCACCCGGTTTCCATCTGAAAGAACATAATAAATATAGAACACAGACCACCAGACAATTTTTAATAAAAACAACATATCATGCGAAAAAACTTGTTTGCCCCAATAGTGCTATCCATTCTGGGGCTATTCTTTGCACACACCGCAAAGGGCGACAGCCAGAACAATAAAGAAACGAAGCTTGACAAAAAAGAGCTTAAAGAAAAGTACGGGCTGAGTTCTGTAAAAAAACAATATGGAGACAACGGCTTTTGGTACTACCTCGTCTCTAAAAATGAAGACGGCCAAAAGCTGTACGGTGTAATAGACCAAAACGACAGCCTTATTATAGGCTGCCACTACGAGGACATTGTCTACATCAGCGGCATCCCTGAAAAAGGGTACTATTCTTACCCGATAACATCCATGGCTGGCGGAACAGATATGTTCAGAATATACAACAACGCCATGCCGCATCATTTTATATTAGACAAAGCACAAAGTGACGATGCCATAATATGCTCATGCGACGGCAAAGCGATAAACACCATACGAGGTGAGGTCAAATACTTAGGCAGCTGGCTAATCATAAACCCCAAAAGCATTTACACAAGAAACCTTGACGGCTTCTTGAGACTGATGCTCATCAACAATGAGTCAAAAGACATGGGACTGATGACTTGGGACGGAAAGGAGATATTCAAAAACGAGAACTTCCTTATATACATAACATCAAAATTGCCAAACACATACAACAACGTCTACGCATTCAACAACGCCAACCGCGCGGGCGGCGTGTTTCTGGAAGATCTGGGCACGCTCGTACCGACCGAATATGCCGAAATGCGCACAATCTACAATGGCAAGAAGTTTGAAGTCAAGCTGAGTCCGACCGACAAGTTCCACGTCTACAACAAAGAAAACACAGAAAAGTTCATCCCGAAAAATCCCGGAGAACAATTCTACTTAGACCACAAATACGATGAGTGCATCAAATACTATGCGGACGCCGGAGTTAATGACCCCGACTCAAAAATGTATTCAGCGGCAGCACTGTATGCCATAGCAAACTTAAAGGTAATAGCTCTGAAGAACCACTTGGAGGCTCCATCGGCCAACAAGCTGAAAGACTACGACTACAAAGAGACAAAAACCATTCTTGACAACGCGAAAACAATACTGCAAACAGCCATATCGCAAGATTCCGCAAGAGCTGGAATGTACAATGAACTAATAAGCAACTGCGACAAGAAAACAGAAGAACTGAACAGTTACAACTCAAAACTAAAAGAAAACAGCTTCGGAAACAAATTGCTGAAATCTGTTCTCGCCGGACTGTCTGAGGGCTTGAAACAGGCTGCGCTCAAGTCGGTGACATCGTTGTTCACAAGCGGCAGCGGCAACAGCAGCACACCGACACCCAGCACCGCAACAAGCCAACCGGCAAGAGTCCAAAGCGGCAGCACTCCGACAAGTGAGAGCAAGTCGCTCAGCAGCAATGTTCAAAACCGCATAAGGCAAGTAGAAAAGAACATAGAAAACGAGACAAGATATCTGGAAAACGCTGAGAAACGTTATAACAGCAACCCAAGCAGCGCTGCGAAAAGGGAGATTGACGCCCACAAACGAGCCATTGAGGGTTATAAAAGGCAAATAGAGGAACTGAAGAAATAAGCGCTGAAGTCCATAAGCAAAAAGCCGCCCGGCCAACACAAAGGTTGACCAGGCGGCTTTTTCATCGCAGAATCGTCATTGCGGCGGACATCCTGCCGGAAGCGCCGCGCCGCTCACTTGAACAGATACTTGCGGCCGTCGCAGATGTAAAGGCCGCGCGACGGCTTGCTCACGGCGCGGCCGTCAACGGTGTACCACACACCGGGCCTCATGCCGCCGGGCAGCAGCGACGCTATGCCCGTGGCCGGGCCGAAGGCCGGAGTGACCACGCTGACGCCGGAAGTCTCTGAGGCGGGAAGCCTCAGATAGGCCTGGCCGGACAGTGTTGTGGAGGCTGTGAGCTTGTGGAAGGCCGACTTGCCGCCAACGGTCTGCAGCACAAAGTTGTTGCACACCTCGCCGCCGGCCATCTCCTTGGGCGACACCTGCGCCTCGGCAACGACCGGAACGAGCAGGCTCTCCACGGCTGGCACCGCGCCGGAAACCTCGGGCGCGCCCACAAGACACTCCTCGCCAACCACCATCACGCCGGTGTTTGCCGGGATGGTGTCTATCTGGCTGAGGACAAGCACATCATTTTCCGCATCATAAGAAGTCGCGACGTATGCCTTGATCATGCTGGCAAACGGCTTGACCGAGCACGCGCGGTCGCTGCTGAACGTCACAACGCCGTCGGCACCGACAAGAAGCTGGACGTATGGCGACGCCACCTGCACGCTGTAAACATAGACTGCGCCGCCGTCGGAGTGGAATGTCAGGTCAACAGGCTCTGTGAGCGACGGCTTGACACGCCACACGTTGGTGACGCGCCCGGTGGCCTTTGTGCCGCCGCTGACCAGCTCAAGATACTCCTCGCTGTCGGTTATAAGTCCGCGTTCGCCCTTGGCCGACTCCGTGACAATGGTTATCGTCTGCCCCGGACTGACCTTGGGAACTTTCATATAAAGGTTGTCGGCATAAAGGCAGATGTTCTTTCCAGGATTGACAATGATTCTGTTGCCAGTCGAGCACTTGAAAAACAACCCCTTGGTCTCTGGAAACACATAGCCGTCGGAGGCGGCAAGCTCCTGGTCGGCAGGCATGCTTGAGGCATAACGGTAGCCGAGCTTCTGGAACATGGGCCACTTCTCGTCGCTCTCTATCTTAGCGACAGACTCATCGGCCCACGCTTTTGTGAAATCCCACAGGCGCTCGGCCTCAACCTGCAGCGTGTCGCCGGCACTGGGAATGTGGGGCTTCTGGACCTCGATTTTATCACCATCAACGAGCTTCAGCTCCACAAGCTTGTTGTACATCTGCTTGCCGAGATACTCGGTCCAGGCGGAATCGAAGTGCAGGGCGTCCGACCGCAGCCCGGCGTCGCTCATGTCGATGTAATAGACATTGGGCAGTTCGGCGGCCACCTTCAGCTGTGCTTCCTCAACGCCCTTGCTGTACTGCTTGCTGTTGTGCGACACCGTGCCGAAGATGAAAGGCAGTGTCTTGTCCTTCTCCTTGCCGGTCTTGGCATAAACGGCGTTGCGCATATAGGTTATCATGTCCTTGAAATTCTTGTAGTAGTGGCCGGCCTGCTTGCGGTCGCTCTCTCCCTGGTGCCACATTATGGCCTTCACGTCATAGCCCTGCGGCAGCTTCGACAGCGTGACATCCACGCAGTCGCCGAAGCCTTCGGTAAGCGCTTTGGTCAGAGACTTGCCTGTGTTTATGTCGCCGCGGTATGCCTTGTTGCGCGATATCCACTCTTCGTCGGCGCACCAAACCGGCAGATGGCTGTAAGTGGCGGCAGTGTCGATGGCCGTTCCGCCGTAAGCGCACTTGATAGCGTAGAAGTCGGTCTGCAACGCCTGCTCGATGAAGTAGTTGGTGATGTCGCAAAAGGCGAAACGCTTGTCGAACTTCATCTCGCCGAACGTGCCGTCGCTTGACGAGGTGACGTTGGTGTAATTCAGATATTTGTATCCTCCCCTGAGATAATAGGGAAGTTTGTTCACATACTCGCGGCCGTCGGCATTCGACTGTCCTGCGGTAATGTAGACAGCGGCGGGCTTTTGGGCTGACAAAGTGACACCGCCCAGCGCCATGACTGCCGCAGCAAGCATTGATCTTAAGCTAAACATGATTTTCAAAATTTCCGGTTTACAAGAAAGAGGAGCGCACACAAAGCGCACCCCTCCAACCTGATGAATTAAAAAAGAGTTATTCCTTAACGAGCTTCTCGCCGTCAACAATGTAGACACCGGGCGCAAGTCCGTCGAGAGCGGAGCTGCGGTCAACGTCGTTGCGGAGCTTGACGCCGTCAACAGAGTAGACATCCACCTTGCCGCCGCTCACAGTCACGTCTTTAATGCCCACCACAACAGACTTCACGCGGAGCACGCCCTCCGTGAGAAGAGCCGAGCTGTCCCACTCTATTGCCTGGTTCGGGCAGTTTGTCTTGACCACAAACGTGCCAGACTGTGCGCCATCCCCGGTGAACACCTCAACCTCTTCGCCAGCCTGGAGAATGCGGGCCGGGTCGATAGTGACGAGAATCGTGTCGCCGCTGTGCGTCACCTTGCCAGCAAAGTTGTACTTGCCGCCTGTGCCGCTGCCAGAAGCGTTCTGCCCGAGTTTCACCTCAATGGTCGAGCCTTTGGCCAGAGTGACATCGCCGGTGGCCTTAAGCGTGCCGTAGCCCGACTCCTTGCCGGCAGAAATCACACCGCCCTCATTCACCACAATTTTGCTGCCGCCGCCTGTGCCGATGAGCCTGCCGCCACGGTTCATGGTAATTGTGCCGGTGGTAATGGCAGACGGAGCTATGCCATAAGGCCTGTTGTTGAGAAGCAGTGCGCCACCGTTCACAACGATGTCTGACGTGCTTTCCTCATTGTCGATGGTCCATATGCCGTCGCCTACCTTTGTTATTGTCTTGGCGTAAAGGCGTCCGGCGAAAGTTGTGCTGGCACCATTGCCGCCCACTTCGTAGGCATCGACACCCTTTGTCACCTTTCCATCGTCGTTTTTCCAGCCGTTGCCGAGGTTGCAGTCTTCGGCTTTCGACTCCACAGAGCCAATCTTCGTGGTGACAGCCTTGGTGTTTTCGCCGTTGCTTGAATAGTGTCCCACCTTGGCACCCTTGTCAAGCACCATGGCGGTCTTGCCCATATCAGTAACGTTGTCCATAAGGCGGAAGTTCTCGCCTTGCGCGGTCAGCGTGCCCTCAAAGGCCGAGAAGTCGGCTCCGATGTCGTTGCGCACACCTGTGGAAACGATGGTCAGACCGCCCTTTCCCTTGAACTTGCCGTTTATCGCGCCGCGGGTTGTACCCATAACAGTGCTGTTTGTGCCCTCGACAACAGTGACGTCATAATCAAAGACGGGTCTGGTCTCAGAGTTGTTCACGTCGAGCAGGTCCACCGTGCCGCCAGCCAGCACCATCGGCGAGCCTACACGGCCGAACGTCGAGTTCCATGAGCCTGTGGCAATCTTGCCCTGCTTAACAATCATACCGGCAAACGGGTTGGTGCCTCCGTAGATGAAGTTGAGCTGTCCGGGGCCGTCTTTGACGAGCACACCAGAGCCATAGACCATTCCCTTGAGCGAGATTGTGCCGCTGGCCGACGCCACATTGATTGTGGAGGTGTCCTGGAGCGTCACCACTTGGTTTGTGGCCATGTTGGTGCCTTCAACCTTCAGCGTGCCGCCGTTGAGCAGGAGTTTGTTCAGGCCCGACTCCGCCGCGCCGATAGAGCTGTTCTTTCCGCAGTCGGCCAGGCTGGTGACGGTGAGTGTTCCCTCGTTGACAATGGTCGATCCGGTGTAGCTGTTGTTCCTGAGTTCCATGCGGACCTCACCCTTTCCGTTCTTGGTCACGCCGCCCTCGCCGGCAATTCCGCCCTCGCCCGAGAACGTGTAAGTGCCGTTGTCGAAGTCGAACGTCACGCCGCCGGTAACAACATTGTCGGCAACGGATATGTTTCTGTTTGCCGAAGCGTCGTTGAACACCACGCTGTCGTTGGCCACAAACGCCGTCGCCTCGTCTTTTATGCTGAAGTTCTCGGCCTGATAGTTCCACTCGTTAGTCTCGTTGCCGGTCCACACCACGTCTTTCTGTGCCGCGCGTGTGTCCTCGGCTGTCAGCACGAGCTGCTTGCCTTTCACGGCGATGCTGTATTTCACGCCGTCAAGACCGCGCACAACGATTGCCGAAGGATCGGCAGTCAGCGTGCCGGTACACTCGGCCAGAACATAGTCTCCGGCCGCAAGCTTACCGTCGCCGTGGTCTATAGTGAAGGTGTTCGTGCCCTCAAGAGTCAGGTCGCCGTTCACAACAACCTTTCCGGCCTTGCCGTCGGCGGCGTTGATCTCAACGTAAACCTCGCCGGGCAGAGTCAGGCTCTTGGCGAATGTCATCACGCCGAACTTGTTGTCGGCGTTGCCGGGCATGAGTCGGCAGCCCTCGTAGTTGAGAGCCTCCTCAAAAGCCATCTCGCCGCTCACGGTGCAGACGCCTGCCAAAGTGCCCTTTGCGCGCAGTTCCACAGGGCCTGCGATGGCGCCGTTGACGCAGAGCGTTCCCTCGCTGATTACTGTCCGGCCCGTGTAAGACAGGCTGCCGTTGAACGTGGCCGTGCCCTGCTGCGATTTCCACAGCTCCATCGCGCCGGCCAGCGAGCCAGTTCCGCCGAAAGTATAGTCATGGCCTTTGGTCGGCATCAGGTAGACGACAGACGGCTTCAGCGTACCGCTGAGCTGAATGGTCTGGCTGTTGTCGCCGCTAAGGTCGAAGATAACGCTCTTGCCGTCGGCATAGTTCTGGGCCGATGTCATGCCGAACGTGGTGAAGCCAGCGCCCTGTGCGCCCCACGTGCCGCCTCCCTGCCAGCGCAGGTCGGCCACCATCACCGGCGGTAGCGGCGGATAAGGCATGTCGCCGCCCAGATAGAAGCCCGTGCAGGGCATCTGGTAGTAGCCGCGCGCGGTGCAGTCGAGCCTGTAGTGCGGGTCTTCCTGCAGTGTGTACATACTGTATTCTGTAGGAATGTTGGTCGAATAACCTATCAAGCCTGTGCTGGTCTGGTCGTTCTGCTTCATCAGAATGAGTTCCTCGCGCCAGTCACCGATCATGTCGCCCATAAACGCCGGGCGCACGGCGCCACCACTGTGCACAGCCCACTCGCTCTCGCGTGAGAACTGGATGAGGCGCGTGCCGTCATATTTCTGCACCATTACATTAGTTCCGTAACCACTTCCACCAGACGACCCTATCAACTCGCGCTGCAGGTCGCCGTCCCACCACACGGCCTCAACGGGGTAAGCGGTCTCGCCTTCCTTAATGACGTTGCCCTTGCAGTCGTAGAGATTGCCCATGGTTGAGAACACCTCGTAGCCCTTGTGGTCCGGGTCCACGTCGATGCAGCGTCCGCGGCCCACGTCGCCGATGGTCGGCAGATACCACTCATAGATGTGCTCGCCGGTTGCGGCGTCGTAGATGAGCTGCCCCAGCAGGTTGCTCTGCTGTATGGCGTAGACCTCAAGTCCGGGGCGGTCAGGGTCGATGTCGCTCACGTCGAAGCGGTCGCCGTGACCGATGCCGGGACTCATCACCATTCCTTTCGTGGAGTTCACGGCATAGCCGCCCTCCATAACCTCGTCGATGCCGTCACCATCAACATCGCAGACACGGAACTGGTGGAACTCGGCGGCAGCCGGCGAGGTGTTCCTCATGCTCCATGTGTAAGCATGATGCCAGTTTGTGGGCTTGCCGCCGGCCCAGTCGAACTTCCACTCGCACACATAATAATGGTGGCCTGTCTTCTTGTTGCGGTTGTAGCACTGCACCGCAAGCGACGGATGGACGCCGTCAAAGTAGCAGATGGCGAATTTTGCCGTAAGGAACGCATACTCCTTACCTTCGTTGTCGTCGTAATAGTCGGCACGGTTGTCGCGCGAGTAAGCGTCTTGTCCGTCGTTGATGGCCGAATAGTCAAGCTCGTTGCAAACGATTTCCTCACCTGTGCGCGCATCGAGTATGGAGATGTAGAACGGAGGATTGCGCTTGTCCTGCTTCGTGTAGTCCACGATACCGTCACCGTCTGTGTCTGGATCACTTTTGCCATTGGCATACTTTCCCCAGGTGTTGTTCTTCGAATCCCAGAAGCGCGTGCCGTCAGTGCTCTTCACAATGACCTCGCACTTGCCGTCGCAGTTGATGTCGTAGACCACGATTTTATCGTTTTGTCCTTCGTCATAGCTCTGGTTGGGACCGGCGTCGAGAGTCCAGAGGCACTCGCCGTCGAACGTGTACATCTGCAGTTTCGTGTTTGTGTTAGGGTCTGTGGCTGTTGGCTGCTTGTCACTGCTTGCGCACATACGGTCAACGAGAACCGCATCATACTCGCCGTTGCCGTCAAGATCCAGCGGGCGAGCGAACACAACCCGGTAGTCGTTGGGGTTGAGAATCTTGGTCTCAAAGTCAATGTCGAGGAACACGTTGCTCCACTCATGCTCGTTGAAGAGGAACGGCTTGCTCTTCTCGCTCTCCGTTCCGTCGGGCGACACCATCGTGACGGCCAGCTCGGAGCCTGACGGCACCTGTGTCTTCGACACCTGATAGTTGGTCAGCGAGATGGGCGTTGAGTTCACCTTCGTGTATTCCGTGGAGCCTTGCCCCCTGCGGTACAGGTTGTAGGTGCAGTTCTCAGGCTCCTGCGCCAGCTTGCGCCACGACACGAGCACATTCTCGTCGCCCGCCGCCGTGACGGCCACCACCGCGCGCCCCATCTTCTGCTGTATGCGCTGGGCATACACGCCTGAAGGCAACAATGCCGCCATCAAAAGGCCAATGGTAATTTTTTTCATCATGCCATTTGGTTTTTAGTCACACATTTGTAATATTATTTATACGAAAGCCGCACTTTTTGTGGGACATATCGTCTGTCTGAAATATCACTACGACCGCCATTCATTAGCTCGGACAAGCTCCGACGTCTGCCACCGCTCATCTTTCATGAACCCGAGGCAGCACATTGTCAACCGCAAAGATACGAAATTTGCCGACAAACAGACGAAACGACAATTGACAAATCCCATGCAAACGGTTGCAATGAGATTGCGAAAAAATGTCAATTGCCCCAAAAAGCGTGTGCCACGAAAACCGCCAAAGAATGCATTGACGATTTTCGCAGCACTCGCTTATATCCAAAACGCCTTAAGAATGTTTGGACGCATCCATAATTCTTAATCTCTCACCCTCTCAATTCTTCGTTTCTATCGCCTCCGCCACGGCCTTGGCTATGGCCGTAGCACCCTTGGGTGTGGGGTGGATGCCGTCGCGTTGCATCGAGTCCGACTTAGGGTCGAGCAGCGGATGCAGGTCGATGACCTTCAGTTTGTTCTTCTTTGCCACCTTCTGTATGGCGGGAATGATGTCTGAGACAACTATCGAGTCGCGTATCTGGTTGTCGCCCTGCTTGCCGCGCACGTCGGCCGAGGCCACGGGGCAGCACAGATAGACGGCGGGCTTGGCCGGCAGCGCCTTCAGCTCGTCAACCATCTGCTGCAGGTCGGCGGCGAATTCCTTGCCGTAGTTGTCCCAGTTGCGGGGCTTGCTGTCGTTGGTGCCGAGCTTGATTACCACGATGTCGGGGTTGAAAGCCTTTGCTTCTGCCCATGCTTTCTCCCTCATGTAGGGACGGTCGCCGTGGTTGAGCAGCGTGCGCCCGCTCACGCCAAAGTTGCGCACGAGGTATCCGCTGCCGAGCTGGCGCTGCAACTTGGCGGGATAACCCTGCACGTCGGCCATGTCGATGCCTGCGCCGTCGGTGATGCTGTTGCCCACGCAGGCCACGCGCAGGGCGTCGGCCTTGGGCGCTTTGACGCTCTTGAGCCAGGCCTCAATCTCGGCGAGCATCTGCTTGTGGTAGGCGAAGTCGCTCTTGAAGCCGAAGCCGTGGCCGCCGGACGGATAGATGTGCATGGCGGCGGGCACGCCTGCACGGCGCAGCGCGGTGTAGTAAGGCAGCCCGTTTGTGAGCACCGGCACGGCACGGTCGTCGCCGGCCATGATGATGAGGGCCGGCGGCGTCTGGTGGCGGCGCACCTGCCTGTCATTGGAGAACTCCTTGACGAGCTTCTCGTCGGCGCGCCCGTCGCCCAGGAAGTTCACCACCGAGCCTTTGTGGGTGACGCGCTCGTTCATCGATATTACCGGATAGAACAGTATCTGGAAGTCAGGCCGCGCCTCGGCCGGGGCGTGCGTGGCCGTGGTCGAGGCCAGGTGGCCTCCGGCCGAGAAGCCCATGATGCCCACGTCGTAGGGGTTGACGCCCCATGCCTGCGCGCTGTCGCGCACGGTGCGGATGGCGTTCTGGGCGTCCTGCATGGGCAGCGAGCGGTCGCCCTTGGGCATACGGTACTTCAGCACGCAGAAGGCTATGCCCTGACGGTTGAAGTATTCGGCCCAGTCGGTGCCCTCGTTCTGCATCGAGAGGTGCGAGTAGCCGCCGCCCGGACAGTCAACGATGGCGCGGCCCGTGGGGTTCTGGGGCAGGAACACCTGGATGTTGGCCTCGCCGTCGGGGGTGAGGCTCACGGTCAGCTTGCGCGCCGTCTGCGCCTCGGCGGTCATGCCCAGCAGAGCGCAGGCGCACAGTAATAGTGATTTCTTCATGTCGTTATGTTTTAATGATTTCTTCTGCACCCACCATGCCTGGCGCTGCCGTTTTCACAGAGTCTGTCGCCAGAACACGGATAAGGAACGCTTCACATCATAGTGGCCACCTGCTTCTCCACCGCAGACTTTATAAAAGCGTTGATGGAGATGCCGGCACGCTTTGCCAACGCAGCCACACGACTGTGAAGCTCAGGCGGAATGCGCACATTCAGCATGCCGGAGTAACTCTTATGCGGAGCGACGCCGGCCTCTGCGCAATACGCGAGATAATCGTCAACAGCCTCATGGAACGAGCGCGTCAGCTCCGCGACGCTCTCACCCTCAAAGCTCACGAGACCGTCTATTCCATCGACCTTGCCGAAAAAGACACCGTCTTTCTCGCTGAAAGACACCGTTCCGACAAATCCCTTATAACTTAACGTGTTCATAACCGCATTCATTTTATCAAACCGGCTTCCGTCAGATAATCAAGCACTTGCTTCATTGCGTAACTCTTCATCACGTTCCCCGGATGTGGCTTGTGCAACATTATGGGGCGGCTGGCACCGTTTGAGAAAACGTCACGCGGCCCTGATGTCTTGCCCTTATTGCTCCTGACATAGCCAAAGACGGCCAGAAGCCGTTCCAACTCATCGGAAGTGAAATCGACAGGCTGCCGCTTGAAGCGTTCTATCAGTTTGTCATTCCGCCCCATAAGTCTGTATTTGCTGCAAATGTAACTAAAAAACAGTTACGCTGCAAATTTATTTCCACAATTTTTCTCATCCTCTCAGAACTCCCACTCGCCCGAGCTTATCTCGCGCACGGTGCCGTCGGGCAGGTGCGCCTCGGCGGTGGTGTTGGGCGGCACGGTGACCTTCCACCTTATCGTGCCGCCCTCGCGCCGCCAGTCGCTGGCGATGATGCCGTAGGGCGAGCGGTGCGACGCGCTGACGCGGGTGAGCCGGGCGGCGTAACGCTGCATAAGGCGGCACAGATAATAATAATATGCCGACGAGATGAGCCGTCCGTCGGTCTGGCGGGCGGGGTCCTTGCTGTGTACGAGCCGCGGCGACTCCGGCGACACGCACCAGTCGCCGTAGCGGTCGTAGGGAACGAGTCCGTCCTTGTAGTTGCTCTTCTTGATCATGTCGAGGAAACGGCCCACCGCCCCGTAGCTGTCGCGCATGGGGCGCAGGTCGCCATACTGGCGGTAGAGCATGTCGCAGGCGAAGGGCAGACAGGCGGGCCAGGTTATGTTGGTGTTGCAGAGGCGCCAGTAGGCCGGCATGACGTCGCTGATGCGTCCGTCGGAGCGCTGGCCGTCGCGTATGTCGCCCATCCACTTGGAGTAGAGCGCGTGGTTGTCCATGAGGTAGCTCTCGCCGAGGCAGCCCGTGGTGCGGTCGCCGAGCCAAGTTTTTTCTTTTAAACTCTTACTTGCATATATGTAACTAAAATGCGGCCGCCGGCAGGCCGGTTTTAACAACCTGCCGTCTGGGTCTGCGATATAGGTCTTTTCGCTGTGCGATATGGCCTATATTGCGCTCCAATATGGCCTATATTGGAGCGCGAAACAACCCTTGCCGCAACACACTGAGGGTCAGACGGTTACACAAGGCGGCAGAAGCGGCGGCCTTTAAGTTAAAAATGTTAACGCCGGAGAGGCCTACGGATGTGCCGCGCCTGACTCCGGGCCGCCGCCCGCCGCCATGGCATTCAGTCGCCCACGGCGTGACTCAGAATGAACGCCTCGGCCACGGGCAGAAAGCGGTCGTGGCCGCGCGAGTTGAGATGGGCGGTGTCGCGCCCTCCCCCACCCTGGAAATAGCGGCGGCGGAAGGTGTCGCTCGCGGCGTGGATGCCGCTGCGGCGGGCGGCGTCGAACACGGGTATGCCGTAGGAGCCGCACACGTCGAGCATGGCGTCTACCACCTTCTGGCGGTTGCTGCCGGCGAAATTCTTGCACGTCCAGGGCGTGAAGAACATGATGGAGGCCCGCGGATACTTTTCTATAAGCCCCTCGCAGAGCACCGCCAGCCGCTCGCGGAAGAGGCCGATGCCGATGCTGTCGAGGCGGGCGGCGTCGTTGTGGCCGGCTATCACGACAACATAGTCGAGCGAGTCGGCCATGTCGGCATAGCGGCGGTACATTCCCGTGCCCCACCGCTTGAGGTCAGCGGAGATGCAGTTGCCGTTGCGCCCGTAGTTGAAGTACCGCATGGAGTGCTTGCGGGCCAGCTTGCTGTGCCACGTGTTCTCAACGGGCTCGCGGTGGTTGCGCACGTAGCTGTCGCCGAGCACGCCTATACTCTTGCCCGCCAGCGGGTCGGCAGTCTGGGCGGACAGCTGGGCTGCGGCCATGAGAGCCGCCGCCACAAGCGATAAGATTCTGTGTCTCATAATTGTTATTTGTCAAAAAAAAGGTTTCATTTTATGAAATACAAGTCACACGAGCATAGTCGGAACTTCCGGCTAAATTCCGTTGAAGTTTGCGTAAAACTTCCATCTCTGATGGCGATATTTGGAGTTCCATGCTGCAAAGATAATATTTTTTGGATGGCGATATTTGGAGTTCCATGCTGCAAAGATAATATTTTTTGAATGGATTATTCGCAATTCACTTACTTTTGACTATAATAAATACTTCATTTCTTCTTCAGCTCGAACTTGTCGATGTCGGGCGTCCAGCCGTAGGGATAGCCCATCTCCACGGTGTTGAAGCCGGGCTTGAGGGTCACGGGCACTGTCACAGCGGCCATCTTGCCCTCGGCGGCAAGGCCGGTGAGGAGCGTGGTCTGCCCGTTGACCGTCACTTCGAGGCGGCGGCGGGCGGCGGGCACATAGCTGACGGTGAGCAGATAGTCGCCGCCGGTGGCGCTGAACACGTCGTCCCAGCGGGCGGTGTTCTCGCGGCGTCCGCCGAGCCACGACACCACCATGCCGCCCGAGGCGTCGGGGTTGGCGGCGTAGAGCACCTGGCGCTTCTGCTTGGCGAGCGCGTCGAAGCACGGCAAATAGGCCCACTCGGCCTCATAGACCGCAGGCTCGGTGCGCTGTCGGCCCTCCACGCGCAGTATGCGCACGCTGCGGGCGGGCAGGTCGCAGACGATGCTGTCCTCGGCGGACTTCAGATTCTCGCGGCGCACAAGGTCGCGCAGCCTCACCCGCCCGCCGAACTCAATGGAGCTGAGCGGCACGGAGAAGCGGCAGGCGGAGTCGGTGGGGTTGGCTGTTGTCTTTAAAAATTAAACACTATATAACGAACTGATATGCAAAGTTAGCCAAACAGCGGCAATCCAACCATGCAATATCGTACAAATAAATGGATTATAGTACGGAAAAGGCCGCAAACCCATTCAAAACCCATTCAAAACTCATTCTGAAAGCCCGCTGCGGCACGAAGACGTACGCAAGTTCGGAATAAGCAAGCATTGAGATCAAGCAGTGGAAGTTCTAATGTAGAGACACAAAATTTTGCGTCTGACATTGTCATTTGCATCCATTTTTTAAGGCACTGCCCCTCCGAGACGCAAAACTTTGCGCCTCTACACGTGGCGGACAGCAGGACGGAGGCTTACATTTCTTGTCGAACAAACGAAAATCCTTATCCAGGACTCGCGTAAGACATGATGTATCCCGGACCGCTTCTCAACTCGCATTCAGCCTCTCCGCTCCGACGCGGAATCCGTCTCACCGCCACTCCCTGCCATTCGCGCCACTCGCAGTCATCACGCAAATACAAGCATAAAAAAAGACCGTACAAGTGCAAATGCGCTTGTACGGTCTTTATCATAGAATTTAAAAAGTATCAGTTGTAAGGAAGATACCAGTTTGATTCTTCTTCAAGATTTTTCGTTGTCTTGTGCCCCAGCTTCTTCGAGAGCCAACGGCCTCCGAAGTTCGCGCCGTAAGAGGCGGGACTGGAAGCATTCTTGTGGCGTGCCAGACGCATGAGGTCTGAATAGCGAGTGCCTTCGAAAGCAAACTCCATTGCATACTCATCGCAAAGCAGATCCTCAACGGCGTTGATAAGCTCAGCATTGGCGTCTTCCTGCGATGTTGCAGGACTGAACAGCGCATCATCGGCAAATTGCTTCTCGATCTCGGCTATCTTGCGGGCTGCCTCTGACTCCAGCTGATACAGCGAGGTTGTACCGGCCGTACCGGATGCGTCACCACATCCGTGACGATGGATACCGAAGTTTCTGTTGGTGGCAGAAGCAGAGAAAATGGACGCAGCCTCGCCAATGCAGAACGGATAACGAGTGGTAAGCAATGTCCTGGATTCGTCTGAAAGATAAGAAACTGTCATCGGATTGAGACAATCTGTGGTGATACCGTCTTTCAGAATGGCAAACGCCAAATCAGGATGACCCATACGGTTGAAAGCCTCGGCCAAATGCAGCCAAACCGTTGTTCCGCGGTAAAGAATGATTTGAGGCTCTTGATAAATGTAAAGATA
This sequence comes from uncultured Prevotella sp., assembly GCA_944320305.1. Classification (GTDB taxonomy): domain Bacteria; phylum Bacteroidota; class Bacteroidia; order Bacteroidales; family Bacteroidaceae; genus Prevotella. The sequence continues at coordinate 201,517 of CALUGW010000002.1, forward strand.
TTCATTGGTGTCGTTAAGCTCTGGCGATGTTCTGAAACGGGCGGAGCCGCGCTGGTCGCCAATCTTAAGCTGACCTTTCACTGTTGACTGGCCGTCAAAACGCGAGGTGTAATAATACATCGAACTGTCTGCCAAATGATTGTAAGCGGCCGACGGAACAATCTGAATCTCATCAAGATAGCGTTCCCCACTATTTCTTTCGTCTTCAACATACGAATAATAATCATACCCAAACATCTCGGGCAGCGCAGACGTAACACCTCTGAACTTGTCCTCAGCCATCGGCAGATAAGAGATACGGCCGTTAAGACTAAAATCAGTAGATATGGTCTGGAAGTTTTCGCCCATCCACGTATTGGATACATCATTTGTATAGTCACTCGGCAGAGCCATATTGAACAGCTTTGAAAATTCAACAGCCGAGCGCTGGTCTGTGGCAACCATCTTGTACTTCAGAAGGTATTTGTAGTAATAGTCTGCAGCCTCTGCATAACGGCCTGCCTCAAGATAAAGCTCACCAAGCATCACATCAACAGGGATACACATCTTTGCAATGGTATGATTGCCTATCGCACTTGTACCATAAGGCAAATCGGAACCGCTGAAAAGCTTTAAAGCCTGCGTTCCCTCATCAGCAAGACGAGAGACAAGGGTGTTGATGTCCACATATTCCGACTTGTCATTCTCTATGTCACTCAGGCTCTCAAGAGGCTTGGTTATAAACTTAACCCGCCCGTAATTGCGCACGAGCTGCAAATAAGCCCACGCACGGAAAGAGAGAACCACCGCGTACTCGTTGCGGGCAACATTGTATGTTCCGTCCATGATAGTGGTGTCACGGTGCGCAAGATAATAATTACAGTTGTTTATGATGCGGTAATACACATACGCACTGTCATATTTGTTTTCAGCTGTTGCGTCAAAGCTGGCCAACTGCAGCATATCCACATCAGCATAAGATGTAAGACTGGCAAGGTCGCCACGCAACTCGTTCTGCAGTACGTAAGCGTCACCGGCCTGCTGCATTGCCTGCATAATGCCCAAGACATAGAAAAGCGAGTCACTGGCTTGATTGAGTTCTGGCACATCAACCTCTCGCCCGCTGTCAACATCGAGCATATCGCTGCATGATGACACAAAAAGTGTCATCATGGCGATTACAGAAACTAATATCTTTTTCATGATTCTAATTTGCTTATAGATTTATCTTTAAACCAAAAGTAAACGCACGGCCCTGAGCCAAATTGCCTGCATCAATTCCTTGATACATCACACCTCGGCCAACGCTGAACTCAGGATCGCTGCCCAAATATTTTGTAAGGGTGAACACGTTGATTGCCTCTGCCCACACGGTGAGTCCCTGCAGCCAGCTGAAGTTGACAGGAACACGGTATGAGAGCTTAACAGTCTTGAGGCGCAAATAGCTGCCGTCCTCAATCCAGCGGTCGCTGAAACGTGCGTTGCCCATCGGGTCGCCGTAAGCGATGCGCGGCATATCCGTCACCTGGCCTTCATAACGCCAGTGGTCGGTCATGGCCACCTGCTGGTTGTAGAAGTTGCTGCCGGAGTTGAGAATCATGCGCTGATAGTTGAACACATCGTTGCCAAGACTGTAGTTGAAGTTGAGGCTGAGAGTCAGGTCCTTCCAGCTGAGATTTGCGAAGATGTTACCGTAGATGTCGGGGTTGGGGTCGCCGATTATGGTGCGGTCTGCCTCATTGATCTCGCCGTCGTTGTTGCGGTCAACAAAGTGCATATCGCCGGCCTTGAAATACTGGCGCACACCGGTATTGTCAACCATATAGAGGTAGTCATCCTTTCCCGCTGACACGGCGGCTGCTCGAGCTGCGGCATCGTCAGCAAACACTCCGGCGGTCTCGTAGCCATAGAACAGGCCAACAGGATTGCCGACAGAAGTGTAAATATTGTCTTCACCATAAATTGAAGTCCAGAACTCACCGTCAGGCAGTGATGTCACCTCATTCTCATAATGGCCTACGCTGGCTCCAAGCTCAAACGTCCAGTCTTTGGCAGCCACGGGCTTGCCTGTAAGCAACACCTCAAAACCTGTGTTCTGAAGTTCACCTCCGTTAGTCCAATAGTTGTTCATACCTGCTATCGGGTCTGAGAACGACCGGAGCATCAACAGGTCTGAGGTCTTGTGGATGTAATAGTCAAAGCCAAGCGACAAGCGGTTGTGAAGCATATTGGCCTGAAGGCCCACATTGAACTTCTTGACCGTCTCGCTCTTTATCTGGTCATTACCAATGTTTGCGAGTTGAAGGCCTGCCTGATTGTTGTACTTGCTCATCGCATAAACGGTGCGGGCGGCATTGTTATAAATGTCATCATTACCGCTTATGTCATAACCGACATTAAGGCGCAGATAATCAATGCCGGCATTCTTCGGGAACCACTTCTCGTTGGTCATCACCCATGCGGCCTGAACACTGGGATAAATCTGCCATGGCACACCAAACATATCAAGTCCGTCGGCATTCTCGCCAAAGCGGCTGTTGGCCTCGCCAAGGAGCGACAGCGTGAGGAAGTAGCGGTGCTTGTAGTTGTAATCCACATTGCCATACCACTGTATCTGCTTCCAGACATCGTTCGCACCGAAGCCCTGTATGATATGCGCCTCGTTTGATGAGATCTGTGGATTCTTGTCATCCTGACGAACGGTGTATTGAGTTGAAATGCCATCACCGTCATACGAGAAATAATTATAGCGGAATCCTACGTACGCGCTCAGTGTGTGGGCACCGAAGATGTGAGAATAATTCACATGCGTGTTGCTCAGGATGTTGTTCTCATTCGCATAGTATGTTGAGAATTCGTTATAGACGGTTCCCGTTCTCACATCAGGTATGTCAAAGCCCGGCACACCGGTGCTTGGCCTGTAATAACGCTGGTTGTTGCGGTTCAGCGTATAGCTGAAAGCCGTTGTTATGCTCCAGTCCTTGCCCAAAGTGAGAGTAGGCTCAAGCATTACCTGGAAATAAGTGTTCTCAAGGTAGTTCTTGTTGTCACCGTCTGCCTGTGAGAGAATGGCCACGGGATTGGCCAAAGATGTCTCAAGGCCTATGGGCAGGAAAGTCTCATCCGCCTCGCTGAGCAGTCCGGAGAATCCACCGATAACATCATTGTACTGATAAGGCGAGAGTATCGGAGCCTTTATCAGCGAGAGGAATGTCGGAGATGTGGGCGTCGCGTCAGTAAAGTTCTCAGGAGTGCCATCATCTTTCAGGTCGCTCATAGTACGCGAGATGGCGACATTGAACTTTGTCGTCAGGTTCTTCAGAATGTTGATGTCGGTGTTGAAACGGACATTCATGCGGTTGTAGCCGATGCCCTTGGCAGTGTTCTCACCATCGACATAGCCCACAGAGAGGTTATACATACCGATATTGTCACCTCCCTGCACATTGATGCTGTAGTTCTGTGTGAGAGCGTTCTGGTAAACCTCGTCCTGCCAATTTGTATTGTTGTGGTACGTATGGTAGAAATAACCGTTGGGGTCGTCATTGAGGAACTGGAAGTCAGAAGGATTAACTTCAAGATTTGGCACCGTTCCCAGCATCTCAGTGGCATATCTGCGGTACTGAGAAGCGTCCATCATTGTCAGCTGGCGCGGTATAAGCGAAAGCCCTACTGAAATGTTGGCATCAATCCTTGTTGCCATGCTGTGACCGCGCTTTGTCTCAATAAGGATCACGCCATTACCGCCGCGTGAGCCATAAAGTGCTGTCGCGTTCTTAAGAACGGTCACTTTCTCAATGTCCGTAGGCATGATGTTGCCAAGCATATTGAAAAAACTGCCGGAATGCAGAATGGTGCGGTCACGCTGCATGTCAAGCTCTACACCGTCTACAATCACCAGAGGCTGCGAGTTGGCGTTAATCGAATTGAGACCGCGGATAAACATATCAGCACCAATGCCCTGGACGGCAGAACGCTGAGTAGAGCGGACGTCGGCCATAAGGTTGTTCTGAATGTCGGCGTCTGCCGTAAAATTGTCCGTTCCGTCAACAGAAGTGCTGCGCTGGGCAGTTGTCTGCGTTCCGTCCTCATACATCGGACGATATTTGTCACTGAGCATATAGACGGTAAGCTCGGACTTGCCGTCGCCGACAGACACCTGTTGCGACGAGAAGCCCGGCGCATGCACATAAAGTGATGTCGTAAACGTAGGAACCTTTATCTCAAAATGTCCTTTTTCATCAGTCATGGCAGTGTAACGCGCATTGGCCAATGCCTTAACTTGAATACCGGCCAACGGTTGTTTGCCTGACTCTTCGAGGACTGTTCCCGAAATGGTCATGAGTTCATACTTTTCGGGTTCGATCTTAGGCGCTTGAGCAGCAGCCTCCTCACTGTCAGTCTCGCCGGCAGTCACATCGTCTTGAGCGAAAACAGGCAGTGCAAGGCCCGCAAACATGAAGTAGAACGCGCCTCTAAGAAACGATTTGCTGATATTGTATCTAACACTGTTCATAGTGATTCATCTTCTTTGATTAAAAACTGATCATACTCAACCGGACGCAAGATAACTCCTGCAATGCGCATCTCATTGGTGTATTTCTCACGGTCTGACTTGCTACTGCGCTTAACTGAGAGATGAAGATACGGCATACAGTCGCCTTCTTCGTCAACATAAGCATAAGCGTAAGGGAATTCCATCTCTCCAAGCAGGAAAGTGTCTATTCTGTTCAACCGCTCACCATCCAATACAAACTCCGTACCATCAAAGTCGAATTCGTCTGTTCCGCCGTCCTCATCAGAAACATAGCTGATCTCTGCTTCAAACTGCAAAGGCTTGTCGCCAGACTCTGCTGCAGATGACATAACATTCGACGGCACAAACACAACATAAACATTGTACTTTGTGGAACGCACATTAGGAAGCATAAAGTAAGCCTCCGGCTGCGAACGGTCGCCACTGGGAACAAAGTCTACATAATATGGGATGTAGTCGCCAAGCGCACTATTGAACATATTGTACGGCACCTCCATTGTGTTGCCAACGCAATCTTTAAAATATGGCATATAAGTTGACGGGTCGTTAATGAAATTGACATTAATCTCCGGGCACCATACCTCCCATGGTAAATATGCCAGACTGTCAACCATCCGCACATAGCCATTACTCATGCGCTGAGGCTCACCCACTGTACGGGCAATAAAATCCTCGGCGTGGGACAGTTTGTCAAACGTTGTGGTGAGAAGCGTGTCAAACACTGCCGGCTGCGGCCCATCGACTTCGTCAAGCCAATAATTGTATCCGTTGTGGTGCGACACAACAAGATCCTTTGCAAGATACCAACTGGCGAGCGAGTCCGTAAGGTAATCACTGTCATAGTCGTCTATTGCCGTTGTAGATTTCGCCGGGCCGTCATTCAGGACAGGATAATAATTTGTCACATCTGCATAGCGGTAATAGCTGCTGATTTTCTTATAAGTAGTCTCATATGCCTCTTCCGTTGGAACAAACATTGTGTAGAGACTGTCCTCATCGTCAATCAAAGCCCTCATCTGGTTTATCATGTCATTCTCGACAATTATCACAGAGTCACTATATGTCTGCCGACCCAATGTGTCAATAGGACCGGGAATACTGTTCTCCAAATCGAGATATGCCGTCTCATATTTTTTCAGATACACAGCCAAAGACGTGTCAACGCCCTCTTCCGCATGGTCAAATATGAACTCATAGATATTCGGACGGTACACGGCAGCGCCCTCGGTAATATGGAGCGTACCGTTGACGTTCGGAATATTGGCCGTCACAACTTTATTTTCATCATAAGTGCTGCCGTTCTCGTTCTGGAAAGTGTAAGACTTCTCGTTCAGAGCATGAACGCGCTCATTGAACGAAGATGACAACACATAGTTGAAATCGGCAACATTGCTCTTGATGAACCTGTCGACAAGCGTCGCACTGTCCATCTGATTGTAGGTGGCAAAGTCAAAAGTGCCATTCTTCGGGGCCCAGACGGTGTAAAAGCGCGATTTGTCAAGCTCCTTGTCAAAGCCTCCCTTGACCAACAACGAAGCGAACTCAGAGAGATCACTGCGCGAGGAGATATTTCCCCACAACGTCACATTGCTCTCCGCAGAACCAGTCTGGTAAGCCTGGTTGTAATCGTCGAAGTCGGTGCATGAGGCGGCGAGCAGTGTCGCTGCCGCCATCATGCCGTATATAAATTTGTTGTGTCTCATAATTCTTTTGTATAATTAATGTAGGAATCAATACACATCCTCAAGATACTGCTGGTTCTGTGCCACGCCAACCGGAACAAATTCGATATAGTCAATCTGGAATTTGCGCTCCAGGTTTCCGTCGTCAAGCACAGTCTTCAATCTGAGCCAATAATCATCCTGGTAGTAAACATCAGTGTCCACAATCTTGCGGTACTGGTGTGAGACGTAGCGGGTGATCACTTCCTGGCGGTTCTGGCGGCAGATTGACAAAGGCCCGCGCATGAATCCGTGGGTACGCATCACCTTGTCGCTCTCAAGCCCCTTGTCGGCAGCAGCGTCAGGATAGTTCTCCTCGTCATCGAGTGGCACAGCACCCATGGCCACGACTACCGGGTCATTCCAGTTGTCCATCTGGATTCGCATGTCAAGAGGCACACCGAGCGGAGTCATCGACGACGCCACAGGCTTCGCGCCCCTGCCCTTATAAAGCTGGAGCATTGATCCGTGAGTCATACAGTCGTTATTGATGCGAAGCTCATATGTTCCGTCCGGCACAGGCGGCAGCTTGATTGCAAAGTCAAAGACACCCATGCCCTGGAACGAGTCACCCTTGTAAAGTGTGTAAGAGTTTCCGCCGCTGGCAACATGGTCCATCGGAATGTTCATGTCAAGCTGCGTGTTGTTGCCGTTGAACACTACGACATTGTCAAAGTAGTCAATCGGGAAACGCACACGTGTTGCGCTCTTACCGCTGTTCAGAGCGGTTATCTCGCTGATGTAAGCGCCGCGGAAGCCGTTGTCCATCGTCTCGCCGAGAAGCGTCAGGGCGTCAAAACGCATACGCTCGTTGAGCACACCGAGAGGCACCTTGCCGTCGTAGAGCAAGATATCCTTTATCGGATAAATGTAACCGTTAAGCGGCTGCAGCACGGAATCGGTACGCACCTCAGCACCTTCATACACAACCTCGTGCATGGCGTCAGAGCCGAGCGACTCATAGCCACCGCTGCCGGCACCGTCGGTAAGAGTGTTGTTCCGGATATAACGGTTCAGATAAATCTTATAGTTCGTACCGCCCATGTTCACACTCCAGGCTTTCACAAGAGTCTTGGGCAGCATGGTCTCATAATAATCGTATGCCTCACCCTTCCATCCGTGACCTGAATAAGTGTTCTCGGTGTAAGCGAGGACGTGCGGATTAACAGACGTCTTGAGGATGTGGTAGGCCATGAACATATGCACGACGTTGTTATACTTGGTGTACTGGTCCGAGAGATCCACCTCTATTTCATTGTTGCGGAAATAGTCATACCAGCCAGAAGACGTTGTCCTCGAGCCGGGAGTAGCGGCGTTGCGGTACCACTCCTTGCACTTGGCCACCAAGTCGTCGAACGTGTAAATGCCGTTGGCATGGAACACATCGTCGGTCTCTGCAAAGACAGTAAAGCCCTTCTTGCACTCCGTCGGGATATAGTAGTCGGCAGTCGGCGAAGGAGCGGCTGCGGAGAGTTGCTTCTGCTGCACCTCAAGCTCACGGTGCAAGCCGGTTGCAATCAGAGCCTCATAGAAGATTGAGAAGTGTGTGGAGTCAGCCCTCAGCTCGTCAGCCACAAGACGGTTGGAGCGCGGTATGCACTTGTCAATGGCATGCACAATACCGTTAACCACCTCGTTGTCACAGAGTGTGCGGTCGATAGGAGCGCCTCCATTGACCAGAATCTGACTGCCGCTGCTGCCGGCCGTGATGTTGCGGCCGAGCATGGTACGGTATGTCGCCGATGCGTTGGTAATCATCTCTGTTGTAGTAATGGTCGCCTTGACAAGATGATACATCACGATGTCAGTGCACAGGCTGTCGCTCAGTCCTTCCAGAGACGGGTCGGTCATGCCGTTGTGAAGCAGGTTGCCGTAATCGTCAACACTCTCCTTGTCGTTCCAGAGGCTGTCGATATATTCCGCGATGGCAGCATTCTTCGGGGCGAAGCAGGTGTATTCCCCATAAGAGCTGAGAATACGGTCCTGGCCGGAACGCTTCAAAATATAATTGAAGTCGCTGAAAAGAGAGTCGTTGTTCAGAAGGAAGTCGTTGACAGTCTCACCTGTAAAGGTGAAGCGGTTCGACTCGTCCGGCTCGGCAGTACACGAAGACAGAGCCACGCACACCGGAAGGACAAACGCCCCAATGCCTTTCAGCAAAGATTTCACATGAATCTTCATAATTGTTTACCCTTATTATTGTTTTACAATTGTTTCATTCTTAATATACGCCGGGTTCTGGTTGAGCAGCGGGTTGACGTTAAGCTCATCCATCAGCACAGGGAAGTAGAGATAAGGCTCAGACTCCATTGAGATCTGCACGTCCTGGTCCATAACGCCCATGAGTATGTTGCTGGTCTCCGGGAAGTTGCCCAGCTCGCCAATCTCGTGCATGGTCTTGTCAGGATGGAGCAGCGCGGCCTGCGAGTTTTCGCCGGCGCGCAGCTGGCGGTAAGTGTAACGCAACAGGTCAAACCAGCGCTTGCCCTCAAAGCAAAGCTCGCGCTGACGCTCCTGAAGCACCAGCTCCTCCATCTGCGCCTTTGTCGTGTAGCGCGACAGCTGGAGTGTGTCTGTAGCTCCGAGAGTGGCTTTGGCTATGGAGCGCTTGTTAACCGTGTTGACAAGGCTGAACGCGCGCTGCAAGTTGCCCGCGTCCTCATCGGCAAGCTGCACAAGAGCCTCGGCCTTCATAAGCATGACATCTGTCAGGCGATAGAAAATCCAGTTACGCTTAATCCGCGTGTAGCCCGATGTCATAACCGTTGTCACCTTTTCCCTTGTCGTCTCATTATTCCCCAGCGACTGCGGATAGACCATCTTCAGCACGTTGTACTGGTTGGCGTCATCAGGCATAAAGCAGCTCTCATACCAGCGGTAATCGAAGGCGTCACGATAGAGGAAGTTGTCGCCAGTTCCGCTGAACTTGTCTGTCGGCACCATCATCAGGCCGTAAGTGCGCTGACGGTCGTCGTAGTTCCAATAGCAGTGGGCAAGGCCGTTGTTAGAGATGTTCTTGCCGTCGAGCTGAAGCTCGAAGATGCTTTCCATAGAGTTGCCGTTGATGAAGTTCATCACATAAGCGTTCTCACCCGGATAGAGCGGGTAGCCGTCGTGGTCGATGCTTCCGCCCATCATCGGCCCCGTCTGCGCGCCCTCGGCAAGATACTCGTCCTGCTTCGACTTGATCACTGCGTCGCAGCACTCGATGCACTTGCGATAGTCCTCGGTATTGCCTGTCATCGACGCGCGCCAGAGATAAACGTCGGCAAGAATGGCATTGATGCCGTCGCGGTTGATGTAGCCCACCTTGCGCCAGTCGGTATATCCCTGCGGAGACAGCGGCACACTGAGCGCCTTCGTCAGGTCGGCCACACAAGTGTCAAGCACCTCGAGCGGAGCCAGCTGCGGAATGTCGAACTCCTGGCTGCTGTTGAAAGAGGCGCCCTGAGTGACGGGCACATCGCGGAAGGCGCGCACAAGATAGAAATAGCACAATGCCTTCAGAGCAAGCATCTGCGACTCATCGGTGCGGTATGTTCCCTCAGTGTATGAGGGGTCGATGGCAACCACCTGCGGAGCGCGCTCCAGCACGATGTTGCACTTGTTGATTACAGAATAGAGCGAGGCCCAGTTGGCATACTGGTTCTCATAGTCCATCGTTCCCACCTTGATTTCCTCAAGGTCAGTGCGCTTGCCGTCGTTGAACACGGTCGAGTTCACGTCAAGCTCGTCAGAGCGGAAGTCGCCCCACACGATGAAGCGCTCGATATTGCTGGTCTGCGCCATCTCCTTGTATGCGCCGGCCACCATCGACGACACGTCGTCACGCGACTTCCAGAAGTCCTCAGAGACGGTCTTGTCTGTAGGCAGCACGATTGTGTCAACACAAGAGGTCATAAGCGCACCGGCCATTAAAAACAGAATGTATTTCTTCATAACTTTAAAATCCTTATAGTTAATTCGGTGAGTCATCGCTTAGAAACCAACATTGATTCCGACAGTGAACGACCTTGTTCTCGGAGTCTTGGAGTCGTCGTTGGCGAAGCTCCAGCCCTCAGTAGAGTGCTCCGGGTCTGTTCCGCTGTACTTGGTCCAGCAGTACAGGTTGTTTGCCGAGAGATAAATCTTGAACTGGTTCAGACCGAGTTTCTTCGTAAGCTTGGGGGGCATGTTGTAAGTGAGCTGAACATACTGGAAGCGCACGAACGAAGCGTCCTCCACATAGCGGTCGGATCCCAGCCAGTTGTATGCCGTGGTGCTTCCGTACATTGCGCGCGGAATCATGGTCTGGTCGCCGTCCTTGCGCCAGCGGTAGTTCACAGAGGCGCACTGGTTGTAAGCCTCCGACATATTCTCCAGGTTCATGCGGGCCGAGTTGACCACCTTGTTGCCGAAGCGGAAGTTGAAGCTGGTGCGGAGCGTCCAGCGGTCATATTTCAGAGTGAGTCCGAAACCTCCGTTGACCTTCGGCAGAGAGTTGCCCAGGTAAACCACGTCAAGCTCGTTGATCTCGCCGTCGTGGTTGACATCCTCGTAGATGGCGTCGCCGCCCTTGAACTCGTAGTTCGCGCCGGTGTAGTCGTAGACGATGTGCTTCGGGGTTCCGTCCTCCTGCATGAGCACCTTGCCCTCGGCGTCGGTGGCCACGGGGAACGTCTCGCCCTTTGCCAGGCGGTTGTTGATCTCGTCCTCAAACTGTGCTGCAGTCCATCCGTTCTCCGACTTCAGCTGCGTGAGATAATCATAGGTGTACTGGTAAACGCCCTTGTAGCGGTAGCCGTAGATAGAGCCGAGCGGATTGCCCACCTGTGCGCGGGTCATGTAAGTTCCGTTGGCGTTCGACCACTCACCGTTAGCGTTGTTGAGCACGCGCTCGTCCATCTCGGTTATCTCATTGTAGTTCTGCGAAACGTTGACGTAGGCGTCGGCAGAGAACTTTCCGATCTTCACGAAGTTGTTGAAGTTAACGTTAAGCTCCCATCCCTCGTTGGTCATCGAGCCGACGTTGGCGTAAGGCAGCACCGAGTAACCGCTCGAAGATGGGATTGGCACGTCCTTCATCAGCAGGTCGGTCGTCTTCTTGTAATAATATTCGAACTCCGCCTCGATCTTGTCGTCAAAGAGTCCGAGGTTGAAACCGAGGTTGTAGCTCGAGGTTGTCTCCCACTTAAGGTCGTCAAGCTTGAGCTGTGTGATAGACGTTGTCGGTGTACCGCCGTCCTGGCCGTATGCGCCGTCAGACGTTGTGTAAATCTCGTAGAACAGAGACTCAGAGCTGGGCGCGTTACCCACCATACCCCAGCTGGGGCGGAAGGCAAGCATTGACACGACACCGCGCAGGGGCTTCATGAAAGGCTCGTCGATGATGTTCCATCGTCCGGAGACGCTGGGGAAGTAGGCCCACTTGTTCTCAGGGCCGAACTTGGAGTCGCCGTCGGCACGGAGCGTGAAGTCGAGCGAGTAGCGGCTCTTGTAAGAGACGTGGCCTGTGTAGCTCCAGTTCTGCGAGCGAGTCTCGCCTGTCGAGCTGTAAGTGTCGGCTATCAGCTGTCCGCCGAGAGTGGGAATCTCGATGCCAGAGGGCACGAGGCGCGCTGTCTCCGCAAGCTCGCTGTTGTTGCCGCTGACCATCTGGTAGCGCAGGCGCATGGTTGACGTCCAGTCCTCGTTCTTGAAGTAGGGCGTGAACACGAGGTCGTTGGTGAACGTGAACGTCATCGAGTTGCTCTCGAAGCTGTAAGCGCGGTTGTAGTTGTTGTCATCGACGGTGTACTTGCCCAGCTCCGCCGGCCAGTAGCTCGGCTTGCTGTTGGAGTAGATGTCGAAATATACACTTCCGGTGTAAGTCAGGCGGTGCTTGCCCTCCTCTATTCCGAGCAGCTCATACTTCAGCCGGAAGTCGGGGTTCACACGGTAGACATTCTCCTTCGACTTTGCAAGGTTGGCGATGGCCACGGGGTTGCCAAGCGTGCGGATCTTCTCAAGTTCCGACGACGACGGGTTGCGCGGCGCGTCGCTGCGGTTCATGATGTAGAACTCGCCGGTGTCGGTGCCGTCGGCGCGCTGGCGGTAGATGCTCATGTTTGGAGCTGTGCGCTGCGCGATACCGAGCAGGTCGCTGTAGCTCTTGTTGTTGTTGGTGTAAGAGAAAGAGAAGTTCGTCGTAAACGTGATGCGGTCGCTCACGAAGTAGTCGAGGGCAAGACGTGTGGTGAACCTGTTCAGCGTCTGCTTGATGATGGTACCTGTCTGGTGGTCGTATGCCGCCGAGATGCGGAAGTTGGCCTTCTCGCCGCCGCCGGTGAGGTTCACGTTGTAGCTGTGCATCTGTCCGAACTGCGTCACGGCGTCCACCCAGTCGGTGTTGTTGTTCCAGTTCTCATAGAGCGGCCATGCCTGGTTGTAGTTAAGCTCGTTGATGCCCGTGGTGGCGTTTGGCGCCTGCGTCGGGTTGTAGAGAGCCTCTTTCATGAGCATGGTGTACTGGTCGCCGGTGAGCAGCTCATATCCCTTGGGCTGCCAGTTGCCGGTGAACTTATAAGAGAAGTTCACGCGCGTGGGTCCGCGCGAGCCGCGCTTTGTCTTGATTTCGATCACACCGTTGGCGCCGCGCGATCCCCAGATGGCAGTAGAGGCGGCGTCCTTGAGCACGGTGATGTTCGCGATGTCCTCAACGTTGACGGAGAGCAGGGCTGCATAGTCCTCGTCGGTGGCGTTCTCAGGGTCGAAGTCGGGAGCGTCGAATATCTGGTCGTCCACAACGATAAGCGGGTTCTTGTTGCCGTTGATTGACGTCACACCGCGCAGGCGCATCTGAGTGCCCGACCCGAGGTTACCCGAGCCGGCCACGATGTCGAGTCCGGCAATCTTACCCTGGAGAGCCTCATCGGCGCTGGTGAACGAGAGTCCTTCCACATCGGCCATGTCCATGGTCTGCTGCGCTCTCGACACCTCGCGCTGAGGTATGGAGAGTCCGCCGGCGTTGGTGCGGCGGCGCGAGGTCACCGTAACCTCCTTGACGGTGGTCTTCGACGCGCCGAGCTTGATTGCGAAGTGGGTCTTGGCGCCGATGGGAACAGACACGGGCTGCGAGCCGACGTAAGAGACTGTGAGGCGGTTCTTTGTGTTCTTCACCACCATCGAGAAATTGCCATTCACATCGGTGACGGCAGCAGTAACGATACGGTTGTTGGCATCCCGCTCAACAACGTTTGCCATCATCACAGGGCCGAAATCGTCAGTGACCGTACCTGAGATACGCGTGCCTTGTGCAAAAGCAGTCTGCACCAAGGCCAGCAGAATGGCTGTAACCAATAATTTTATCTTTGGCATAATTCTTTAGCTTTGTCTTATTTATTTTTAGGCTCTACTCGGTCAGACCCTGGCTGAAGTCCTTGCTCTTGTTGTAGAACAGCGGCTGGGTCAGCTCATGAATGACAGCGTAAGAGGATGATGAAACATAGTTGCCTGAGAGCGTGCGGTTCTTGGCGAACTCCATGTCGCGCGTCATCTCGTTAGCAACTGTGGACGTGCTTGCCGGATCGACGGTAGTCGTTGACTCCGAGCCGTCAGTGATTGTTATCTTTCCTGCATTGTCGACAGCGATGCTCAGCTGCTCGTTGATGTGTGTGTCCTCATTCACAAGGAATGTGGAGTAAGAACTCGAGCCGCTGAACGTGCCTGAGGCATAAACCGAATTGGAGTGGAAATGGTAGCGCACGAAGTCGCGGATGGCCTTGATCATGGTCTTGGCCTTGGCCTTGTCGGCCTCCTCGTCGTCGGCGGCAGACGCCGTGCCCTCGTCCCACTTTGTGAAGAGCGCCTCAACATCATCCCACGTGGGCAGTCCGTGAGCCTTGGCCACCTCCACCGCGTCATTGTCGGGAGCGTAAAGCGTGTAGTTGTAATTGCTGAAGAACCTGACATTCTGGTCAGGGCAGCGCAGCTGCTGGTCTGTCTGCTGCGCGTTTCTCGATCCGGGTATATAGAATGTGGTGTACTGGTCTGCCTCCACTGTGCCGATGTCGGATGCGGTGGTTGAGATGCCTGCCCACGACATGAGCGTGTTGTCGAAGCCGTTGCACAGCTCGAAGAACTCGCTGAAACGCGGCGTCTGGCTCAGGTAGGAGTAGACACTGCGTGTGGTGCCCTGTATGAGATGGTTGATGGCATACGACGTGCCGTTGGACTGGTTGTAGATCTTGCCGATCACAGGAGCCTCGAGGCCGTTGACAAGCTGGCCGCCGCCGAGCACACGCCCGTTCTCGAAGTTGCCGCTGCCCTCAACCTTGATTCCCGCGCCGTTCTGCGTGAGGTAATAGCCGCTCTGCAGGGTCTCGTTCTCATCCAGCACAATTGTGCTCATCTGGATAATCTCGGCCAGATGCGACTTGATCATGGGCCACGTGGTGGTGCTGAAGTTGGGGTCGGAAGTGTCGATTGTGAGCACGTCAACGCTGTCGAGGCCGCCGGAGCCGTTCTCGCGCCAGATGGAGGCGCCGATGCCCGAAAGCGGCACGAGCGAGGTCGTCACGTTGTCTATATAATAATGTATGTACTCCTTGCCCGTGGTGCGCGACAGCGAGGTCGGGTCAAGATAGAAAGCGTCGAAAGCGTCCTTGGTCGGGAGGAACAGGGCATAGTTTGCCGATGTCGAGATGAGGAACGCATAGTAGTCGATGCCCAGAGGATAGTTATTGTTGTAAGACACGTTCTGGATAATCCAGTTGGCCATTCCCATGTCGGTGTTTGAGGAGAAGAGCGCCGGAGCGGACACCACGCCGTAGGCCTTGGGACCGAACACCTTGTTCATAACATAAACCACGCCGTTGTTGGCGATGCGCACATCGTAGCCGCCGCCGTCCTTGGTCTTGATGTCGGTAAGCTCAATGCCCATGGCGTCCTTGGCGTCGTCGACCACGGAGCCGAACTTGCTGGGAACGGAAGACGCGAACGAGGTGTTCATGAGGTTGGACACGAACTTGGCAAGAATGTTCAGAGGCACATCCTCAAGGTTGCGCATCACGTTCTCGGGAGTGTTGGGCAGCGAGCCGTAGGTGTCGAGCAGAGTCTTCGTGCTGGGGTCTTCGGTGAAGTACTTCACCATGGCGTCATTGTCGGGCACGAACATGGCGGCGATGTCCGACAGCTCCGTAGAGATTGTTCCCTGGAGCGACGGAACATAATACTCGTTCCACCCCGGGTCGAAAGTCAGCAGATAGTCGTCCTGGAAGACGCCGCCGCTGCGCGCGTCGCCGCTGAACTTGCTGCCGCCCCTCGACGACTTGCTGAGATAGCGCACCTCGTAGATGGAGTCGGGGTTGTAGACACCCGACATGTCGGTCACCGCCGACTGCTCCACATACCAGTCGTGGAACTGCTGGGTGATGTCGTCATTGTAGACCGGCATGGCAAAGCGGTCGAGCACATGGCTGAAGATTGACAGGTTGGGGTCGCGTTTGATCAGCTGCGCCATGTTGCCCGGAGGCGTCACCACGTCCTGCACCTGGTGGATGTAGCCGTTCTGGCAGGTGACGTCGGGCGCTGTGACTCTGTTGCCGAAGATGTAGGCGTCGTTCTCGTTCTCATAGCTTCCGCCGGAAATCACGGCGAAGTCGCTGTTCTCGCCCGAGGTCGTGATGCTGTTCTTCAGCATGTAGTTGCGCGTGAAGTGAACAAGCATAGGGCGCGTGGCGTCGCTCACAACCGAGATGCCGTTGGCATGGCTCGTCCAGAACGGGTTGCGCTCGCCATAGACAGAGAGAGCCGAGGCGAAAGGATAGGTGGTCACAGTGTCGATGACATTGAGCGCGGTGGAGTGCTTCACGGCGTCTCCGCTGACAACGCCATCGTCTGAGCTTACGTTAGACAGCAACTCTATAAGGATGGCATTGTTGAGCATCGACGAATAGAGAAGCATCTTCTTCTGAGAGTTCGACAGTTCCTCATAGCTGCTCACGCCCCAGTCGTTGGAGGCGAAGAAGCGCTCGAAGGCCTCGTCGTTGGCTGGGAACACGGTGTTACTGCCGGTTCTGTTGAGGGTCTCGGCATAGCCGAGGTCGTCAACAAGCCGCAAGTATGTCTTAAAGGTTCCCGTCAGCCCCTTGCCGGGGTCGGGATTGCTCAACTCTCCGTAGATGCTGGAGCCGAGCCACGAGGGCATCTGCTCTTCATCCACAAGCTCGTTCTTTTCCACGCAGGAAGACAAAAAGCCCACGCAGACGAGCGAAATACATAAGATGAGTTTCTTCATACTGGTTTGTTATTATAATTATTTATTTAGTTATTGACCAACAATTTGTTAATAGGAGCATTAATGCGGTTCTGTAGTTATTGCAGGGAACAAAGTTACAATAAAATTGGAAATAAAAAAAACAAAAAGGAATGTTTTTTAAAAACATTTTGAAATAAAGTTGTAACGAAAGTGACCGAGTGTCAAAACACGATGTATTCTGACAATATTCTGCCGTCAAGGCTATGCCGCAAACCGCGTCTGACGCAGAAAAACCGTTTTCATTTTTTCACACCCAACAAGCACCCGGACGTGTTGCGGCAGCATTAGTTTCTGCTGCTTTGCCCATGGGCAGGCGGCGGATTGTCCTGCCCCGCGTGACGGGCTGCCAGCCGGCCGTCAGGCATGCCTCACCACCTGCGGAACGAATAGGCCCGGCTGTGCGGCGCACGGCCAGACTGAAGCCTGGCAAACGACCGTAAAACCGGGCAATGCGGTCTGGCAACCGATTAGAGGTAGACATCCCGACGCAAACGGCCAGACAACGGTTTTTGGAATTAACATAATTAACAATCCGACCGTTAAAACCGTTAACGGAGCGCAACATACATAACCCGCTGAGTCACAGCTTATTACAAAACAAGCCGTTTTGTCTTGCAAGACAGGCCATATCGCTGTGCAAAAGGGGTCGTTTCGCAAGACAAAACGACCCTTTTCGCACAGCTATCCTGCGGGTGCTAAAAAACGACGGACGGGATGACACAGCTTAGTTGCACATTTGCAACTAACGGCGGCGAATGAAAAACGGAAATCCGGCAGACGTCGGCAGACGGCAGCCCCCAATGACAGGCGGGACAAACAAAAAAAGTTGGACAGAGGAGTGCCCTGTCCAACTTTTTGAGTTATTCAAGATGTGATTGCGAATTACTTCACAACATACTTCTTGCCGTTGACAATGTAGATGCCCTTTGCGAGACCGTCGAGAGAAGTGGCGTTGGAGCGCACCTTCACACCGTTGAGGCTGTAAACGTTGAATGTCTCGGGAGTTGTCTCAACACGCTCAACATCATAGATTCCGGTATTGAAGTCCTCCTCTGTGCCGTAGTAGTAGAGGATAGGATTGCCGAAGTAAATCATGTTGATGTTGGTGTTTGCACCATTGGCATCCTTTCTCTTCTCAAGACCGATGCGCAGGTAGCCCTCGGCAGGAAGCTTGGGATCCTTGAGGTCGTTAACTGTAGAACGGACGCTGAACTGGCCGAACTCACCGAGAACCTGGTTCTTGGGCTCGCCCGGACCCTTTGTGATCACGTTCACAGAGTCCATGCTGGTGTAGAGGTAGGTGTAGCTGTCGTTTCCGTCAACAGAATTCCACTTAGAATTGTGTACGGCGCAAACAGCGAAGAACTCATACACACCCGGCTCCATAATCTTGACATCCTGATACAGCCACTTGTCATCGGCAGCGCTGTTGCCGCGGTTGTAGTAGATGAAGCGGTATGAGCCATAAGGAGTCTCAGACGTGCCGAACTTCCAGTTGGCCTTGCCGTCGGCGCTGCCGCCGTCATTGGTCCAGTGGTCGGCGTTGTCGGCGAAGTCTGCGTTCTGAATCAGCACGCTGGCCGGATTCTGCCATGTGGCGTTTGCATAGTAGAACACCTGAACGGCGTCGCTAAGAGCGGCTGTGGCGTCAACAAGAGCGGTAGAGTCTGCTGCGGGACGGATCTCGGCTGCAACCATGCCGTCGTAAACGCCCTTGGCGGTGTTGATGGCGGCCTGCAGGTCAGCCTTGCCCTCGGTGCGCTCCTCGTCGGCATAGAGTGCGTCGGCCTCGTCGATGGCAGTGCCCAGAGCCACATACTCTGCGTTCTGCCTGTTGAAGGCGCGCAGGTCGGCGTCGAGCTTCTCCTTAACCTCGTCAACAAGGTCTATGTTCTCCTGTGTAGGCTCTGTTGCGGCGGCAAGTGTCTCCTTGGCCCAGGTGAGAGAGTCTGTAAGGGTCTGGCGGCCGTAGAGGTTCACGTCGCCCTCGAGAGCGGCGGCAACGGCGTTGATAGACTCCTGAAGAGCGGCAGCAGAAATGCTGAGGTTGTTCTTGAGATAGAAAGTCTCAAGAGCTTCGGCAGTGTTGTCGAGAGAGTAGAGGAAGAGGTTGTCGAAGCCGATACGGCCGCCACCGCTGGTCTTGCTGCGGTCGTTGCCTCCGAATGCAGAATTGGCCCTGTTGTAGAAGCCGATGGTCTGCTCGCCGTCCTCCTTCACGTCGAACACGTGATAGTAAACCTTGCCGTAAGT
The DNA here is from genome assembly GCA_944320305.1 of uncultured Prevotella sp. Classification (GTDB taxonomy): domain Bacteria; phylum Bacteroidota; class Bacteroidia; order Bacteroidales; family Bacteroidaceae; genus Prevotella. The sequence goes on from CALUGW010000002.1 coordinate 220,283, forward strand.
TGTGGGCGCATCGTTGATCCAGCATGTGTCGCCGTTGATGAAGAAGGCGAGGCTGTCCATCTGGTTGCTGAAGTCAGGGATGTAGTAGTTTGAAGATGAGCCGGATCCGTTGCCGTAGTACTTGTAGCCGTAAGCCTTCACAACATAGAGATACTTGCCTGCGGGCAGCGACACCGTCTGATACTGGGAGCCGGCGCCGAAGCCATAGTTGGCAGGAATCTCGCGGATGAGGTGGTTGTTGAAGAAGTTGTTGCGCTCTGTGCCTGCAACGCCCCAGCGGCCGCCAGCCTCGGTCCAGCCGTCGGCAGCGCCCTTGTTGGCGCCCTTCTCTGCGCAGTCGTTGAAGTCGAAGTGTGCCACGTAGTCATAGTTGTCGCCCACAGCGGCATTGGCGAAGTTCTCGTCGAGGAACGAGAAGAAGTCCTGCTCACCCTCAACAATGTCCATCACCTCCTCCTGGTCGGCATCAGGATCCTCAAGAAGGTCCTGCAGGTACTCTATACCGCCATCCAGGTCGTCGACATTGGTCTCGGCTGTGACAATCTGCGGGTCTGCCTTTACGGCCTCAAGGAATGAGATCAGATCCTTGGTCACGCGGTCATCGTTACCGGCCATTGCGGCAGGATAGACGCCGAAGTCGGCGAAGCAGTCGCTGCCGATGAGGTTGAAGAACTCGAACGTGAGATACTGGTCGGTGTCGCCAACGGTGAAGTTGTAGGCCACCTGCATCCACTCGCCGGTTTTCGGTGTGAACCACTCGGCAATGCTGGTGATGTCGTCATAAACGTCTGTCTTTGTGCCGGCAGCGTCAACACTGTAGCAGGGTGTGTCGTTCGGCTTCAGGTAAACGTCCTGATAGTTGTCGTTGCGTCCGCTGTAGCGTGCGTTGGAGTTAACGCCGCCTGAGGCGGAGCGGATCCAGTAAGTGGCCACGTAGGTCTGGCCGGCCTTAACCTGTACGGCCCGGCGGAGGTTGGCCAGTCCGTCGAGCGTACCGCCCATGGCGCCGCCCACTGGCGTGCCCTTCTTAACCATAATGTAAGGCAGGTCGCCATTAGGGCCACCGCCTGTTGCGGTCACGGTGAAGTTCTCGTCTGTCTGGTCTGCGCCGGCCACAGTCTTCCAGCCGTTCAGTCCATCAGAGAAGTCGCCGTTCTCAAGGAGATTAGTGCCAGTAATCTCGAATCTGCCGTTAGAGGTGTAGACATAGTCTCCTTCCTCGAGAGCGAAAGCAGACGATGCCGTTCCCATAAAGGCAGCCATCATTAGCAGTAATTGCTTCTTCATAATGTAAGTAATTAAGTAAGTAATTTATAGTTTATTGATAAAAGTCTACGCACATACGCGCTTACGGTGCAAAGATAGGCAAAAAGTGTGAGAGTTGTACACTTATGAACTTAAATTTCTTGCCCCAGAGGATGTTTTTTGCTTTATTTAACACTGTACCTGCGAAACGCCGGACAACCCTCAAGCCGCCGGACAAGACGCAACGGAAACAAACAAGAACGGAAAAGCAACAAAACAAACAGGCAAGCCACAGAAACAAAAGGCAAAGGACAGAAAAAAGACAAGCCGGACTTCCCTATGCACAATTAAAGGCGGGAGAGTCCGGCTTGCGCGATTTCACATTATATAATATACGCGCGTGTGCGCGTATATTATATAATGTGGCGGATGTGTCACTTGACGCTGACCTTGACGGTCTGGGCGGCAGAGTCAGACTCCATGCGGAGGATGTATGTCCCGCTCTGGCTGACGTGGCTCTTCACCGCGTCGGCGGCTGTGGCACCTGTGGCATCGAACTCACACACAAGCACACCGCTGAGAGTGTAGACGCGGCAGGTGACTGCCGCATCGGCAGCGATACCGCTGATGCCTGTCGGGTCTGAGACAACGCGGAGCTTGCCCTCTGCTGCGAGCAGGTCCTTGCTGTCCCACAAGAGTCCCCACGGCAGTTCGGGCAACGTCACGTTGGGCTCGCCGGAGAACGAGGATGACGTCCAGAGGATGATCTCGTCGCCCACAACCGGCGTGTAATTGGGACTGAGCGTCACCACAACATCGCCACGGAGCATGAGACGGCCCTCAACCTGGAGGTAAGAACGCGACGTGCGGCTGTTCTTGGCGTTGCGGATATTGAGCCTTACGACAGAGCCTTCGTTGGCACGGAGTGTTCCGGTTGCTCCGATAAAGCCAGACTTGTCGTCGGAAGAAGAACGCCCGGGCACAAGCTCTGCGCCGGAGTTGAGCACAATGTCGCTGAGCGTGCCGTTGCCGGTGATGGCCGCGCCTTCGTTGACGGTGACGTCATTGTTGACAAGCGACTCTGTCGATGTTCCGGCGTTGAGGTTGAGCGAGCCGCCGTTGACGGTCACCTCGCCGATGCTATCCTGGCTGTTGGCGCTGCCGATGGTCCACTCGCCGGCGCCCACCTTGACAACAGGCGAGAGAATCTGCCCGTCGAAGTCGATGTCGTCGCCAAGAGCGCCGATGGTGTATGTTCCTGTACCTGCCAGAGTTCCGTCGCCCTCAAGGCCTCCGAGGGTGACATTGTATGCGCCGCCCGACTTGTCGGAGGTGTTGTTGAACGTGACGCCCTCCACAACCTCAAGTGTTGCCTTGGGCAGGCCGTAGTTGTTTACGAAATCGAACGACGGGGTGTAAGTGCCGAGCTGCGACTGGTTGGCGACAATCTTGCCCTCGAACTGGCTCCAGTCGCCCTTGAAGAAGTTGCGCACGCCTGTTGCATAAACGCGGAATGTGCCCGAGCCGGTAAGTGTGCCCGTGTAATTGGCGCGCGGGTTGACATAGAGCGAGGCCAGGCTGCCATCGGCCACGATGAACGAGCTGGAGTTGGAGCTGCTATGGCTGCCATCGTCTGTGGCCGGGTCGTTGAGCACACCGCCTTCGAAGAGCACCTCGGCGGGCAGCTGTATCTTGAAGTCTGCAGCCACGGGGTTGACCGTGCCTGAGCTGATCACAAGACGCTTGAAGCTGTTGCCGGAGCCGAGAGTGAGCGTGCCGCTGCCGGTCTTTGTCACAACAGAGGCACTGGCGTCGCCGCTGATGCCGCTTGTCAAAGTGAGCGACGAGCTGGGCTGCACATCAATGGTGGCTCCACCCTCGCCGACACGGATCTGCTGGCCGCCGGTGACAGTGCCTGAGACGCCGAGCGTGGCATTATTGCTGACGGTGATGACCTTGTCAATGCTGCCGAGCGAGCCGTACTCCTGCCCCACCTCATTGGCAAGCGAGGTCACGACAAGCTCACCGGCGGTGATAGTGGTGTTGCCTGAGTGGTTCACATTATTTATTGTAAGAGAGCCCGTGCCCTTCTTTTCAATGGTGGCACCGCCTGTGATGGAATCGCCGCTGAGTGTGTAGTCCTTTGTAGAATTGTTGAACACAACACTCTTCGGAGCGACATCACCGCTGATGACAACATCGGTCACAGAGGCGTTGTCGTCGAATGTCACGATGTCGCCCTGAACGAACGAGCGCTTCTCGTCAGAATTCTGAACGAGGAAGTTGGCCGTCTTGTCGAGATCCCATGCGCCGCCAAGCTCGCCTGTCCATGTGACATTGCCCGGAACGAAGTTCGTGATGGTGATATAGAGCTTGCCATCCTCAAAACTCAGAGCCTTGCGCTGGCTGTTCAGCCCCTCAATGACTAAATTGCTGATGTCGCCGTCAATCTTGGCGAACTCGCCGATGAGATACTTGCCCTCGGCTATGCGCTCCTCGCCGTCGACGGGATGGCAGACGAACTCAAGCACCGGAGTGCTGTACTGCGGGCCGTTCTGCCAGTCAACG
>CALUGW010000003.1 GCA_944320305.1 uncultured Prevotella sp.
TTGTAATAACTTGATTATTATCAGTATATTGCAATCTTATGAAATTTCTTGATTGTGTAAGTTAAAGTCCCGTCCGCGCTGACCACGTAGTGGTAGCCGGGATTCCTCCAGCCCTTTCTCTTGAACTCCGCCCGCAGGTCGCCGACGGTCTGCCGCTGGCTCCCCGCCGTGCAGTGCACGAATATCCTCTCTATCTTTCTCATCTGTCTTACTCTCCTTTCTTTGTTTCATTCTTCGTTTCCTTTCCGTCTATTGCCGCCTCGACGGCCTCGCCGACGTCGCGGTCTCTCTTCTTAATCAGGGCTATGAGCAGCTTCTTGATTGAGAAACGCGCCCTGATGCCGTGCAGGTCGCAGATGTGGCCGGTGATGCTGTCGACCTCCCACAGGGCGGCGAAGCCGAGGCACACCGCCGAGAGCTGTAGGTAGGTGAACGCGCCGAGGGGCTCCAGGCCCTTGCCCATGGCCACGCCTATGAGCAGGTAGCCGAAGTACTCGAGCAGCTTGCCCGCCGTGCGGCGCCCGGCGCGGGAGAAGCGGAAGTCCTCGCCCCTGAGGCGCACGCTGGCCGCGAGGCCGCTCACGAAATCGACAGCCACGAGGGCCGCCACGGCCAGCATCATCCAGCGCAGCTCGTAGACGGCGGTGGTCACCTCGGCGTAGAATGTGGAGGGCACGGCGGCCATCGCCAGCGTGCCGCCCGCCGTTCTTGTGATGTGTTCCATAATGTTGAGTTTTGAGTTTTGAATTTTGAGTTTTGAGTTGCGGCGTCGTCACTCGTCCTTTGTCATGAGGTCGTGGATGTCCAACACGTACCACGAGCGCGGCGACATCACCTTGTCGGTGCTCGGCGTCACGCTGAAGTTGCGGGCGTACATCTTCAGCGGGTAGTAGCCGGTCCAGAATAGCAGCTGCGTGAGCGCGGTGTTAGAGGTGCGCATGACTATCAGCGTGAAGTCCGTGGAAGAGGACAGCGACGGCGGCGTGTTGGCTGGCATCGCCCCTATCTTGCTGTAGTCCCAGTGGTACATTCCGGGCGTCGTCACGGTGTCGAGGTCTGTGCCGGCGGGCAGTTCCTGGACGCCCAGGGAGTCGAGCTTCTTCTTGTCGGCGGCGCTCATCACGCCGGCCTCCGCCTGCGTGGCGGCGAAGAGCGAGCCGATGACGCCTTTCTGCTGCGTGGTCTCGCCGCCTCCGAGGGTGAGCGTGGTGGTGTCGAGCCAGAAGTTGAGGTAGTCGCCGCCCGCCTCCGTGGCGAAGTCGGACAGGGCGGAGAGCACGCTCTTGCCCTTGATGGCGTCGAAAGACTTCTTGTCGGCTGCTGACATGAGCCCGTTGGCCGACTGTGTGGCCACGGGGGGCGTGGTGTCGATGTTGCCGGAGGTGCTGCCGCTGGCGAGTATGGACTTGCCGTTGACCTTGTTGAAGGTGATGGTGGTCTGTACGCCGGACGTGCCGTTGACGCCGTCCGTGCGCATATACCCGGTGAGCGTCGATTTGATTTTCTGCCAGAGGTGCGTGACCCCCGCCTTGTCGAGAAACTTTCCCATATCCTTTGTCTTTTTAGGTGAGTGGCTACGCCGACGCTATGGCGGCGTCGATTTCCTCCACGGTGAGGGCGCCGTCGTCGGCTCCGCCGCCGAGGGCGGCCACGGGGGCGGCCACGAGCCTGCCGCCCTTGACGAACGGCAGGGTGGTGCCGCCGTCGGGCTCGGCCTGCGGCAGCGACGCCACGTCGGTCATGCCGTCGAGCAGGGCGTCTATGCGCCCGGTCACGTATGTCTTTATCTCCTCGTCTGTCATAATGCGTGTGTGTGTTATGTCTCTGTCAGCACGTCGGACGTGCAGTCGGCCATGCCGATGCCCTTGGGTATCTCGCGGCCTCCGTTGCCGAAGTAGCACAGCTCGACCGGCAGGCGGTCGCCGTCGCGCCACGGCAGCGTGGGCACGGTGTCGCCCTGCTGGAGCAGCGCGTGCGTGCCGGTGAAGGTGACCTCCTTTGTGCCCTGCGCGGGTATGACAACCCCGCTGTGGCCGAGGTATATCATGGGGCCGGCGTCGTAGGCCCTTATCTTGCAGCGCAGCGGCCCGTCGTTGTCCGCCTGGAAGCTCACCTGGGCGTTGCTCTTGTTGGTGACGTTGGCCGTGACGGTGTATGCCATGTCGTAGCGCACGAGTCCGCCGGGCGCGCTCTTCGACAGGTGCGCCCCGCCCGAGGTGAACACCATGGCCACGTTGTCGGTGTATTCCTCGGCCATCTTGCCGTTGAACAGCCACACCGTGGCCCCCTGCCCGTTGACGCCGACGAGGTAAGGCTCGCCGTTCTCGTCGATGCCCAGCCTGACGGACGCCTGCGAGCCGCCGTCGCCCGTGACCTCCAGCGAGCCCGCCGTGAGCCTGCCCTCGGCGTCAACGGCGGCTGTCAGCTCCCCCTGGTTGTTGCGCACGCGGAAGTTGTCGGCGGTGACGATGACCTCGCCGCGCCCGATGTCGATGCCGGTGTCAAGCAGGCCGTCCGTAAGGTTCGTGACCTTAAGCGATATGCTGTCGGCGGTCTGCGCGATTCGCGAGCCGAGCAGAGCGTCTATGTCGGGCACGAGCTGTATGCCGGTGATGAATATATCCGCCGCGCCCGCCTGGTACACCTTTATCGCCGCCGGTCTCTTGCTGACGCTGTAGGCTGACACGAAACGTGCCCACTGCCGCGAGCCGTCCACGCTGAAAGAGTCGAGACGGAGCGTGCTCCCACTGCTGTCGAGCAGTGCTACCATGACAGTGTCCGCCGCATAGGAGAGCGCGCGCAGCTCGACCTTGACGTCCAGCGCGGTGTCGGCGGGCATCACGGCCTCCCAGTCCATCTCCATGTCAGCCGCCGACTGCTCCACGGTGCCTATGCCCCCGAACTTCATGCACGGCACGCCGTCAAGGGCCGTGGCCGTCACCACGCCGCTCTTGACGCTCCACTTGTCCAGCCCGTCGGCGAAGCTGCCGTTGGCCAGCACGCTGCCCGAGGGCTTTCTCCGCCACACCTCCTGCGTTATCCCATCCGCCGTCTGCTCAATCTGGCTCCGCAGCCCGGCCTGCACGTCGGCCACTGTCTGCGTGATGCTGTCGGCTGTCTGCTTTATCTGGCTGCCGAGCATGGCGGGGAAGTCGGGCACGAGGCGCAGGTCGGTGACGTCTACGGTCTTGCCCTGCGTCAGGACGCGCAGGCGCAGGCGGTAGGGGGCGCGGGTGACGGTGATGTCGCCCTCGTACCGGGTCCACACGCCGTCCTGCACAACGGTGAACCAGGCGAAGCCGGCGGTGCTGGCGGACCCGCCGTCGGCCAGCTGCAATTCCACGAATATCCGGGTGCCCGCCTGCGCCCTCGCCCGGAACGACACCCGCGCCGGCACAGACCCCCCGGAGGCCATGGCGCCCGCCCAGTCGCAGGTCATGGCGGAGGCCTGCTGCTCGAGGTCGGAGACGGTGGCGTAGGGCGTGCCGCCGTCGTCGCCCAGCACGGGGTCGCCCGCCCACTTCTCCAGCCCGTCGGCGAAGCTGCCGTTGGCCAGCACGCTGCCCGAGGGCTGCTGGCGGAGCACCGTCTGCGTGAGCCCCTCGGCGGACTGCACAAGCTCGCTGATGCCGGTGACGGTCTGGAGCTGTCCGTCGGCGTCGGTGTAGGTGAACGACCTCTCGGCGATGTCGCGCTTGACGTCGTTCTCGACGGTGGACCTGAACGTGCCGAGCCAGCTCACGGCGAACGCGCCGCGCACGGTGAGCGTCTCGATCTTGCCGGTGCCGGTGTAGTCGGAGGGCACGCTCACGGAGGCCTGCACCGAGCCGTTCTCCGGCCTGCCGACGATGCCGGTGAGGCGGACGTACTTGACGACGCCGCCCGCCCCGGCCTCCGCCGTGCATCCCTCCGCGCCCACCGACGTGATGGTGCAGGCGGCGGTGATGTCCTCGCCGACGCCGCGCGTGACGCGCAGCGTGAACATGGCCTTTGAGAGGTCGAACGTGCCGTCATCCTTTTCCGTTATGACCAGCGCGGCGGGCGACAGCTCCGCCCTGACGGCGGAGACGCTGCCGGGCAGGCCGTCCTTGCCGGGCGCCCCCGCGCTGACCTGCTGCTGCCACACGGAGCTGCCCGCCGACGGCTCCACGCCTTTCGCCGCGCCGCTCTTCGAGACGCAGAGCCAGAGGGAGCCGCCGTGGCTCACGCGGTCGTAGTAGCCGTAGGTCTCGGAGCCGCTCCACTCGCCACGGTCGCAGGGCACGCGCACCACCGCGCCGCCGTCGGTCTCCATCTCGAAGCTGCGGGCGCGGAAGTAGTTGCCCACGCGCGGGGCTATGCGCGTCATCAGCCTGCCGGAGAGTGACCACGGCCCGGGGTCGCCGTCGCGCCGCCCCACGCCCACGTACTCCTCTATGGCGGGGGCGTTCTCGCCGACGGTGCTCAGGCGTATGATGTGCTGGCGGTCGGGGTCTGTCTGGCTGCCCTCCTGCACTATCTCGTCGCCGGCCTGCGGGGCGTCGTTGAGAGCCTCGTGCCACTTGAAGCTGTCGTTGTCGTAGCCGTCGAAGACGGTGTCGCGCCCCGAGCAGGAGACGGTCTCGCCGGAGGCGTTCTCCAGCAGGACGGTGTCGGCGTCGGACAGCTCCACCCAGTCGTAGTCGCGCCCGTCGCCGAAGGGGTCGGTGTCCGTTCCGACGTCGGTGACGAGGCGCCAGTAGTAGCGGTTGCCGCCGCTGCCGCCGGCCCCGGCGTGGCCCACGGGCCGCCCGCCGTCCGTGATTCCCGCGCCCCCGGCGGAGAGCAGGGCGGCGGGGCGGGTGACGTCGCCGTCGATGTTGAACGTCTGGCACTTGGCCTGGTCTCCCGGCCGCCACCAGTTGCGGGTGCGGGTGGTGCCGTCGTCCTTGGTGAGCCAGCAGCGCCAGCGGTCGGCCACGCTCCACGGGGCGGACTCCCCGGCGCGGAGGCACGGGCGGCTGAAGGCGGTCACGCCGTTCTTGCGCTGCCAGAGCCTCACCCTGAGCAGGGGCATCGACGCGGGCTGCTCCACGGTGACGCTCACCATGGTGTCCTCGGCGGCCTCGGGCAGCTCCATCTTGCCGTCGGTGAGCCCGGGCGTGCCGGGGAAGCGGTAGGTGTCGGGGTTGCCGGCGCTGTAGGCGGCCTCGATCTCGAGGGCGGCGCCCTCGCCGCCGACGTACTCGTCGGTGCGGTAGAAGAACGAGAGGGTGTAGGCCTGTCCGGGGGTGACGGCGATGTCCCAGTAGAGGCCGTAGTAGAGCAGGGCGCCGCGCCCGGAGACGCTCACCACAAGCTCGTTGTAGGGCACTCCGAGGGCGTCTGTCCTCGCGGCGAGGCTCATGGCGGACAAGGCGTACTGGTCGCTGCCTTTCATCACGTCGGGGTCTATCTCCGGCAGGTCGCTGCCGGGGATGAGGTTGGCGGCCCGCGAGCCGAGCTGGGCCACGCGGTATATGGTGGAGCCGGCGGCGGAGATCTCGATGTTTCCGCCGGTGTAGGAGAGTTTGCGTATCTCCAGCTCGTTGAACACGGCCTTGACGCGGACGAGCAGCTCGTCGACCTCGAGGCGCGAGCGGCCTGTGGAGGCCACGTTGCCGAGGAGCCAGCCCCTGAGGGCGGCGGTGTAGTCGGAGGAGCGCGTCACGTCGGCCACCAGCCCCTTGAGGAACGTGGCCGTCTCTTCGAACGACACCCCGGACGTGACCTTATTGATGGCTGCCTTGGCGGCGGACAGCGCGCCGGCCTCGACACCCTCCGCGCTGAGCGACTTGAGCACGGCCTCGCCCAGCTTGTCGAGATACCACCGCCCGCCCTCGCCGAGGAGCAGCCCGCCGAGGAACGTCACGACACCGGCGGCGGTGTCGGCCACGTCCTTGCGGAGCCAGCGGGCGTAGGCGGGCGAGTCTTCGGCCACGTCGCGGGCGGTCTCGGCCTCGGCGGCCCACCGCGCCGTGTCGGCGGCTCCGGCAGTGTCGGCATAGTCGGCCTTTTCTGCGTGGGTGGCGCGGTCGGCGGTCTGGGCGTGCCGCGCCTCGTCGGGCACGGCCAGCGTCACGCTGCCGCCGCCTGATGCCGCGCCGCCTGATGCCGCCGCTCCGCCCTTGGGCTTGGCTATTATCTTTACGTCAATCATCTGTCTCTATCTCCTTTAGGTTTAGTTTCACGGTTCCGTCGCTCAGGTTGCGCCCCGCGCCCGTCACGAAGAAGTCTCTGCCGGCCAGAGCCGGGTGCCTCCAGCGGGCGAACGGGTCGGCGGTGTCCGCCGCGACGTCTGTCACGTTCTGCTCCAGCGTGAGGCGCGGGGCGTGGCACTCGCGCCAGTGGTTGTCCACATACATCTGCTCCGGCCTCACGGCGGGGCGTCCTGCGGCGGAGCTGTCGTATATCTCGCGCAGCGGCAGGTTGTCGGCCACGCGCACCGGGGCCGACATCTTCACGCTGTTTGCCACGCCCAGAGCCTTGCACTCCTCTGAGGTGAGCGCGGTGGTCAGCCGGAACTCTATGTCGTCCTTTCGGTTGATGAAGGTGTCGTCGGTGTCGCTCATGTAGACAATGTCCTTGTCCGTGCCGTCGGAGCCTGTCAGCCCGTTGTCGCTGTACACCTTCACGCTGAAGTCCTTAACAACGATGTTCCTCACGTGGGCCAGCAGCGGCACTGAGGTCGTCGTCCACTCCGTATGGCGGAAGAACGTGGGGTGGCGTCGGGTTATGTTGTCCCACAGGGCGTTCACCGGGCCGAGTATCCTGAACGTCACGTCGCCGGCGAGCGCGTCGCTGTGCCTTATGGGTATGGCCGTGCCGGTGACGCCGTTTGGCAGCCCCAGCTTGTAGTCGTAGTTGCCCTGTATGGGGTATTCCGCGCCGAGCAGCAGGTCGCCAATCTTCGGGTCGATGCCCACGGTGAACGACTGGGCGTAGTACTCGTCGTCGCCGGAGCACTGCTCGCGCGGCTTGAACTCGCGCCACACGAAGTCGTCGGGCACGCCGCGCCCGGTGTAGGGCACGCCGGTGCCGAGGTCGTCGGCGGTGGTCTTCTCCACCAGGCACTTGCAGCCTATGGTCAGCATGCAGGCCAGCACGCCCACCTTCGACACCGTGTCTTCGGAGTCGCCCACCTTGCTGTAGTTGTACTGGTAGAGCCGCCGCCCCTCGCCGGAGTAGGGGTACAGCCCTGCGGCGGTCTCGCGCGCGGAGCCGTTGTGGTCGAGAAAGAGGAATGTGTAGAAGTCCTCGGCGTTGTACAGCCCCACCGGGCGCACAAGCAGGTCGCCGTTGTCGAGCACAGTAGAGCCGTTGGCGTTGACGCTCCTGCCCATGAACGAGCTGCGCACCCAGTCGCCCAGCTTCCTGTCGCACCACGCCACCGACACCTCCGGCACGGGGTTGAGCGCGAGCTTGCCCGAGATCACGATGTAGTTCGTGGTCGAGCCGTCCGGCGGCGAGTATGCCGCGCCGTTGCTTCCGCCACGGTAGACGGCCACGGGAGCCGCCGCCAGCAGGTCGCTCTCCGACGGGCGCGCACCCGCCTCGGTGTCGTCGCCGTTGCCGTTGACGGAGATGACCAGGCAGTCCGACAGCTCCACCGACGCCACCGGCGAGTTGTCCTGATAGCTGTTCCTCACCGTGCGCTTGCCCATGGCCACCACCGCCGCCCCGGCGTTCTGCCCCAGCCAGTCGAGCAGGGCCACGGCCTCGGCCGAGCCGCTGTCGTCGAGATGGCTGCCGCCGCTGTCCATGAAGTGGCTCACAAGGTCGGTGCCCTCGTCGCCGGCCATGGGGAACGCCCAGTCGGCGTTGCGCCTCACCCGGGCGAACCACTCGTTCTTACGCGCTCCGCCGTAGGAGCTGTCCGCATAGAACACAAGGTTCATGAAGCCCGCCCACGCGCTGCTGCCCGTGCCCGACGAGAACATCTCCGTGCACCACTGCACCATGCGGTCGTGGGCGTATTCAAGACTGTCGGAGTCGAGCGGGCTGGCCACCACCTCGTCCACCTCGCGCACGTCGCACGTCAGCTCCAGCCGGTTGAACACCTCGCCCACGCTTATGCTCGTGCCGCAGTCGGCGGCGTTGGCGGCGGTTATCAAGGCGGCCTCGGCGCGGGCGGCGTGCTCCCCGGCCTCGGCGCCGCCGAAGAGCGTCACCCACTTTATGGCGCCGGCGCCCTTGGCCGTGCTCCACGCGAACACATAGAACGTGAGTCCGTCCTGCAGGATGTGCAGGTCGAAATAGCGCAGAATCTCCTCCACAACCTCAGCCTGCGTCCATGCGTCGTCCTCGCTGTCGCCGAGAAAGAGCAGGTCGCTCACAGACACCTTGGCGAAGAAATCCTCAGGCTGGAAGAAGCTGCCCGACGAGCTGCCGCCCTCCACCAGGCTGCGGCTGCCGTCGTAGAGGAACTGCGCCGAGCCGCCCGCGATGTCAAGCCCGGAGGCGACGCCGCCGAGCAGGGTCTCCAGCGCCGAGCGCATCGTGCGCTGCCCGGCGGTGGAGCGCAGGTGCGCCCAGTCCACCCCGGCGGCCCCGGCGTCGCGCCACTTTGAGTACTGCAGAGCCGAGAGAGCGTCAACGCAGCTCAGCTCCACCTCGTCGAGCAGGTCGTTGAACGGCTGCGACAGGCTCATCGGCTCGATGAAGCCCGCGAAGACGCACCGACCGTCAAGCCGCACGTTGACCACGGCCTCGCGGCAGTTGGCGCAGAAGAAGTCGGGCACGAAGCCGCGCGAGAGCAGCCTCACGGAGCACGAGCGGCGCAGCATCACGTCGAACGTGTCGTTGGTCTCGGCCTCGATGACCACCGCGTCCTCTGCGGCGAACCACAGCCCAGCCTCCTCGGTGCCTATCTCCAGCTCCCGCGAGCGGTCGCCCTTTGTCACCATCTCCACCGTGACCGTCTGTCCCAGCTTGTTTATGAAACTTCCGTGGATGTACATTTGGCAGTTTTGAATTTTGAGTTTTGAGTTTTGAATTTTGAGTTTTCGCGCCTGCCGCGTGGGAGTGCGCAGCCCAACTCGTAACTCGTAATTCCTAACTCGTAATTAAATTACGATTCCGCTGCGGCGGCCAGACTTGGCGGCGGTGCGGGTCTCGTTGGACAGCACGCCCACGAGCTTCCGCCCGTCAATCTCGAAGCGCACCGCGCCCGCCACTGCCCCGGGCGCGGGGTTGAGCATGGCCCGCAGCTTGTCGAGCGGGGCGATAACCTCCGGGTTGCTGCCAGCCCCGGCGTACTCGCCGACCAGCGCGAGCGTCGGGCCGCTGACCACGCCGCCGTCGGCGAACGCGCCCATGGCCTTGATACTGCCCACCACCGCCGTGAGGTTGGCCAGTCCGGCCACGGAGGCCGCTATCCAGCCCCAGATGCCGAGCTTGCCCTCCTTGGCCGACGCCTCGGCGAAGCCCATGATGGTGGTGGCTATGGCCGCAGCTATGGTGCCGGCCACGTCGAGCGCGGGCACCTCTATCTCGCGGCCTATCGACGCGAGGCTGCCGCCGAGCCGCGCCACGGCGTCGGTGGCAGCACCCATGCGCTCGCGCGCCTTGTCGAGGTCGTTTGTCCTGACCTGTATGTCTATCGGCTCAATCTCCGCCTGCAGCTCCTCGTTTATGCTCTTGGCTATGGGCACGGCCTCGGCGGGCTTCTCTATGCCTATGCGCAGCTTCAGCTCGTGCAGGCCGTAGCTGGCGTCCTGCATATCCTCAAGGGCGGCGCGTGCCTCCGCCGGGTCGGCTGTCCGCTCCATGCGCTGCCGCGCGTCGCTGATGAGCCGCTCGTAGTGCGCCATGCTGCCCTCGGCGGGGGCGGGAGCGGAGGGCACGGTCGTGCCGCCTTTGTCCTTGTCGCCTTTACCCTTGCCATTGCCGGTGTCTGTGGTGACAAGCGGCTTCATGCTTACCGCAAGCTTCTCGATTTCCTTGGAAGCAAAGTTAACAGCGGCTTCAAGTTCATTTCTCTCCGCTATAAGCGTTGCGCCCTCGCTTTTCAGGGCAGAATATTCTTGCGTGGCAATCTTCCGCCCGGTCTTATCGCGGACTCCAACTGCTCCGTTCTGCAAATACCTATATTCATCCTGCACGGCCTTGCCCTCGGCCCACAATTTCCTGCGGGCGGCGTAGTTATTCTGCAGCTTGAAATTTATCTCGCTTATGCGTGTGGATGCGGCCTCAGACTGCGCCTCGTAGCCTTTGGCCATTGCATATTCCTTGCTTTTCCGAATGAGCACGTCGTACCACTTCGCGGCGGTCTCGTATGTGCCGAAGCTATCGCCGTACGCCTCGTTGAGACGGGCCACGGCGGCGGTCGTGTCCGCCTTGGCGTCCATCAGCCCCTTCAGCTTCTTGGCCTCGCCGTCGATGGCCACCTGCGTCTCGGCGGCCACCCTGACGTACTCGCCCTCGGCGTCGGCCACGCTCTGCATCTTCCGCCCGGCCTCCTCTGCCGCGTCGCCCGCGTCGGCGAACGCGCCGGTGAGCCTGCCTACGATTGCCGATAGCGCGGCCACGGCTATGCCAACGCCCGTGGCCACCATCATGGCGCGAAGAGCCATGGCCGCCGTGGTGGCTGCGGCAGCCGTGCCCCGGCACGAGGCGGCCATGGCCGCACTGGCAGCCGTGGCGGAGCGGGCAGCGGTGCCGTAGAGCACGAAGTTGCGCGTGGCCGCCACTATCTGGCGGGCGAACGAGGCCACCCGCCCTGCGGCCGCGGTGGCGTTGAGAGCCTGCAGCGACTTTGTCATGGCCGCTATGGAAACCACGCTCATGCCCACCTGCGATGCCACATTGAGTCCTGGGGCAATGGTGTTGAACACCTCCGTGAGGTCAATGACCGAGGTCAGCCTGTTTTTCACTGCGGCCATGAAGCCCGCCTGGCGGTCGAGGCTCTTGGAGTAGTCGTCGGCCCCGGCCTTCAGGGCGTCCATGCTCGTCTCGACGGTGGCCAGCGTCTTGATATACTCCAGCCCGGCGTCCTCACCCGGCCCGCCGAAGATGTCGGCGATGGCCGCGCCCACCTCAGCCGAGCTTGCGGGCAGGGTGGCAAGCCGAGCCGCCACCTGCTGCATAATCTGGAACGTTGTCGCGCTGCCGTCTCGCAGGGCCTGCTGCACGGCCTCGGATGACATGCCGATGCCCTCAAGCGCGGCCTGCGTGGCGGGAGTCAGCTCGCGCAGGCGAATGTTGGCCTCCTTGATGGCGTCCACGCCCTTGTCTGAGAACACGCCCTGCCGCGCGGCGTTGGTGGTGATGGCCACAAACGCCTCGGCGCTTATGCCCGCCTCGCTGAAGTAGCGCGGGTACTCGCGCAGAATGTCGAGAAACTGCCCCGTGGCGTTCGCCCCGCTCACCATGCCGTCCTGCACGAGGCGCATGGCCTCCCCGGCGGTGATGCCGAAGCCCTTGGCCAGCGCGTTGACGGCCTGAATGGTCTCGCCGAAGTCCGTGCCGAACGTGGTCGAGAACGCCTGCGCCTCATTCCGCAGCTCCCGCAGCCCGTCGCCGGTGAGTCCTGTGAGCTGGGCCGTCTGGGATATGCTTTGCCCATAGCGACTTATAGCTGAAGAAATTTGCGAAAATGTCTCTGCCGCGTTCCCGAATGCTTCAACTTTTTGGTTAAAGTCAATAAGCGCGTCATTTAAGCCTCTTGCATTCCGCCGACACATTTTCACCGCGTCGCTCATCTCTTTTACGCTGGTGGTGGCCGTGGCCAGCTGCTCCTTGCCGTCAACGTTGAGCTTTATGTTAAATTTTATCTCCTTTGACATGGTTTCCGGGCGTTTTACTTGGTTTGTCGCTTACATTTGCTTATATTTGCAACTACATTGTAATTTCAAGAGTTATGGACGACACTGACAGAAAAGACATCGACATAAAAATCAAAATAGAGATTGTCGGTGAGGATGAAGAGCCTCCGAAAACTCTGGGCAAGAAAGTGAGTGATTTCTGCATGGATGCAGCAATCATAACTTTTATTGTTGCTATAGTAGCCGCTTTGTTAAAATTCACAGACCTCAGCATATACCTTGTCATCATTTTTGGTGTTTTTTTGGGAGTAAGTCTGCTCATCCATGATCGGTTAGACGACCTTCGATATAAATAAAAGACTTTAACCTCTTCCCTTTCTCCCCATAATCTCCGCCACGCGCTCACTCGTTGAGGGCGGGTGCGGGCGGTTGTCGCGCGGCTTGTCCCATGGCAGGGGCAGCAGCTGCTGCGGGGTGAGCCTCTTCTTTATGTGGGGCTGGATGGTTACGGTGGCCAGCAGGCGCATGCGCTCCCACGCGTCCTCGGCGTCGGCCTCGCGCTGCCGCGCCCAGGAGTCCGCCGCAGCGCGGAACTCCGCAGGGGTGAGCGCGGAGAAGTCGGACAGCGACAGGCCGAGGCAGCCCATGGCGAAGCCGAGGGCTGAGGTTATGGAAGAAGCCTCTCCCTCCGCTACGCCCCCGGCTGAGGGTTTGCCCCGCCCTCCTCCGCGCCGTCGCCCGCGCCGAGCGTGGCCGCCCACGCCTGCAGGTCTTCGGGCGAGAGGGCGTCGGCGAAGTCGATGAGGGTCATGGCGAACTCCACGCCGTCGGCGGCGCAGGCCGACACTATGCAGCACCAGAGGTATGTGCACAAGTCAGACAGCCCGCCCTCCATCTCCGTTACCTCGCGCCCGGTCTCGCGCTTGAAGCGCAGCATGGCTCCCATGGTCTGGCGGCAGGGGTACTCTTTTCCGTTGATTGTTATCTTCAGCATTTTGAGAATTAAAAGTTAAAAGTTAAAAATTAAAAGAATATGCGGGCGCGGGCGCTTTTGAATTTTGAATTTTGAGTTTTGAATTTGCTGCGCACTCCCACGCGGCAGGCGCAGCCCAACTCGTAACTCCCAACTCGTAATTCGTAATTCGCTTACAGTCCGCCGCTTTCACGCCCCTTTTGCTTACGGTTTCAAAGCGGGGCTTTCTACTCTGCAATATAGGCCATTTTGCCTTGCGATATGGCCTGTATTGCAGCCTGAAACGGCCTATATCGCAGTACAAGAAAGCCCGCTTTCAGATTGTAATCACGCCGTGGGCGTCTTGCCGGGGTAGACCTCCGGCTCGCCGTCGTTCTCGAGGTTGACGGTGTAGGTGGCGTCGTCCTGCGCGGGGCTGGTCTCCTCTATCGAGGTTATCACGAACTTGCCCTTGAGATAGGGTGCCTCGTCGCCGCCGCGCTCGAACGCCTCCAGGTCCACGCTCTGGCCTTTGCCCCAGAGGGCGGAAATCTCCTCGAAGCCTCCCTCCGTCTCCTCGTAGAAGCGCAGGCCCTCGGCGCTGACACTGATGCTGAGGGCGGTGACGCCCTTGCCCTTCCACAGGCCGGAAGACTTGGCCTTTGTGGCCTCGGGCTTCACCGCCCGCTCCTTTGTCTCGCTGTTGAACGTGAGGGTGTGGGTGGTGCAGTGGCCCACCGCCGCCTCACCGATTTTGAGCAGCAGGTCGCTGCCGTTGATGTAGCTCATAGTCTTGATATTTTAACGTTAAACACTAATCTCTGCACGTAGGCGTCGTCCTCCCATGTCTCCTCGCTGTCGGTGAGGCGGCAGGCCCTGAGCCTCAGCCCTGCGGCCTCGCCCCGGACGAAGTCGAGCGCGGAGCGCACGGCCTCGGCCAGCTCCACGCTGCCGGTGTAGGTGGCGGCGAGGCAGTCGACCTCCATCACCACGGTGTCGTCGCCCGGCTGCCCGCTCTTCTGCGGCTGCTGCTCCAGGGCGGCCCGGCGGTAGAGCACGTAGGGCAGCTCCGCCGACGTGTCGATGGACACGGGGAACACCTTGCGCGTGCGCGCGGCCACGGCCTCGTCGGCCAGCAGCAGCGAGCGAATCACCGCGCCCGCGCTCAGCGACGTGGGGGCTGGAGCGGAAGCCCCTCCCCCCGCCCTCTCCTGTGGAGGGGGAGCCGCTGCGCCCATGGCTGGGCCGGTCTGTATGCTTTCTTCTGTCATTGCTTCTGTATTTTTGATATCCGTGTCACTTCAGTTTTCTTGCCATTTTCTCCAGATTGGCCTGGAAGTCGGTGAAGAGCCTGCGCTCCACGCCCTCGGCCTGCGTGCGCTCCGCCCAGCCGAGAAAGCCGTAGCGGGGCATGGCCCCGGTGCGCCGCCCGCTGCGGCGGTAGCGCCTGTACTTGCGCCCGTAGTAGCTCAGGGCCGACTCGCCGCGCCGTCGCCGCCCGGTGCGCCGCTGGCGCGTTCCGTCCTCGGCCCACATCAGGACCGGCTTCAGCCCCCGGCCACCACGCGGCCGTCGCGCCTGCGGCGGTCGCGCGTCTTGTGCATTATCTTGGGGTCGTGGCCGTTGCGCCCCTTGACACTGACCATGAAGCCAGCGCCGTAGCGCGGCGGGTAGACGCGCACGCGGATGTTCTTCTTGAAGCTGCCGCCGCCCCTGTTGGCAAGCCCGGAGGCCGCCTTGGCCGCCGCCGCGTCGCGCAGGCGGTTGCCCTCGCGGCGCATGGCGCCGCGCAGGGCCTTGCGCTGCTCGCTGAGGTCGAGGGCGGCGTAGACGTCGCCGAAGATGTTCCTGATGTCTGCCATTGTAAGAGTTTTGAGTTTTGAGTTTTGAGTTTTGAATTAGCTGCGCCTGCCGCGTGGGAGTGCGCAGCCCAATTCGTAACTCCTAACTCGTAATTCGTAATTCATTCGTTTACCCGCTCGCAGAGCAGGGTGTTGAATCCCTTGTCCTTGTGGGGCACGATGTTCGCCACATTATATAAATAGCCGTCCAGCTGGCGCACCCGCCAGCCCTCAAGCACGGGGTGAGCGCTGCGGATGTTGAACTCCACCGTGTAGCTGGGGAAACGCTCGCCCACCTCCTCGCTAAGGTTTCCGGCGGCCTTTGCGCGCTCCGCCCACACGGTGCGCGTCGGGGTGTACGTCACGGCCTCCGCGCCCATATGGTCTGTGGCCGGCTTCGGCTCCAGCAGAACCAGCCTGTATCTCAGTCCGCCCGCCCTCATCAGTCTGCCAGTTTGCGGAATGGCTTGATCAGGGCGGTGGCCCCCCACGGCACCTCACGATACTGCACGCCGGTGGTGTTCTCAGGGTTGGCATAGTTGGCCGCCGCTATCATCAGCACCGCCTGCACAAGCATGGGCGGAAGCTTGCCGCCGCCCATGGCGACAAGCTCCTCCTCCGTGCGGTTCGTGGCCATGATGACCTGCCTCTCGGCGGCGTCGAGATACTGTTGCAGCTGCTCGTCGTCGTCGTTGAAGTCGTCAGCCCTGACGTGCTTCTTGAACAGTTCCAAACTCACTGTTGCCATGGTCAAGCCTCATTAGATGTCACTTTCCGGTGTCTTCCGTTCCGCTGTCCTGCTGGCCTCCCGAAGTGGTTGCGGCCTTGCACTTGGCCAGCGCGAAAGCCTCCGGGCGCAGGGTGGTGGTGCCGTAGTTGACGTTGAGAACGAAGTCCACGGCGTCCTTGCGCGCCTGGCTGTAGGGGTCGATGATGAACGAGATGTCGCCGAAGAGGCCCATGGGCTGGTAACGCCAGTCGCCCAGGCCGATGAAGCCCTCGCCGATGTAGTTGGTGGTGAACACCGGCAGGCCGGCGATGTGGTCGTTCTCGCAGACCATGATGCCGCTGCCCGCGTCCTTCGGCGTGGCCTCGGCTATGGCCTTCTGCGCCTTGGTCATCACCCAGCAGAGGTGCTCGCCGTCAACGCCGGTGGCCAGCACCTTGGCCTTGAGGCTGTTGAACTCCTTGAACGTCGGCTCGGCGCTCACCTCCACGGGGCTGCCGGCCAGCGCCACGAACGGGCCGACAAGAGAGGTGGCGCCCGACACCTTGGTGGTGCTGAAGAGGATTTTGTTGAGCAGCATGGTCACGGAGAGCGGCATGAGCTTCTTGACAATCATCTCAACCACGCCCTCGGTCTGGTTGATGGCCTGCCGCGTGACGGGGATGGCTATGCCGATGCGCTGGGGCGAGGCGGTCAGCTTTGACATCGAAATCTCGGTGTCGGTCAGCGCCACGCCCTCGCCCTGTATCGTGGCCTCCACGGTCTCGTAGGTGGGCCAGATGTAGTCGCCGGCCAGGCCGGTGGGCATGGGCAGGCCCACCTTGTCGAGAATCAGGCCCTCCACGAGCGGGTCCAGAATGTCCTGCGTCTTCACCGGGATGATGCCGCCGGTGGTGACGTCGGCCACCATCACAAGGTCACGCATGAGCATAATCTGCGTCTGGCGACCCGCCGCCACGTTCTCGCGGATGATGCGGCTGGCGTCCGCCGCCGTGGCGGCGCCGTCGCGCAGATGCTCCACTGCCAGCGCCTGCATCTTCATCTGCAGCAGCTGGTTCTCGCGCAGAAGCGCGTTGTACTCGGCGGTCTCGGCCTCGGTGCGCTCGCGCTGCTCCTTTTCGCACAGGTCCGCAATCTCGTTGATGCGGTCGCAGTTGGACTGGTGTACTTGTCCACCAGCTGGCGCGCGTTCACGGTCTTCTTCGTTGCTGTTGTCTTAGGCATACTCTTAAAAAACTTTTATGGTTAAACTTAATGTCATAATGGTTGCGCGGCGGCGCGGCACATCTCGCGAATCTGCCCGCGCAGCCTGTCTTCATCCTCAGGCCGCTCCGGCTCCGGGGCGCGAAGCGCCTCAACCAGCTCCCGCGCCTCGGCCTCGCAGTTGGTGTCGGGATAGGCCGGGTCTGAGGCCAGCGTGAAGTCGTATATCCCGGTAATCACATTGACCGTGTAGGTTATCAGCGTCTTGCCGCTCTCCCGCCGCACGTCGCGCGACACATACGCGCTGTCATAATAGTGGGTGGAGAACATGAAGCTGCACCCGCTGATGTCGCCCCGGCGCACCAGCTCCAGGGCCTTGTCGCCGTCCACCGTGTCAGGCGCTTCAAACTCGAACCACACGTCCTTGTCGTCAACGCCGTAGGACAGCGTGCCGGCGCCGTTCTTGCTGCGGGCCAGAATCAGCTGGCGGTCGTGAAACATGGTCATCTTTATGTCGCAGCCGTCGAGCAGCTCCTTGGGCACCGCCCCCGGCGCGATGACCTCACGCGCCTCCTCGTCGTCAAAAGCGTACAGGGGCGCCGAGGGCACGCCGAACAGTATGGCGTAGCCGGTAATAGTGCGGCCGGGCGCCCCGCCCTCACGCGACTCCCTCACCCGCAAATCGGTGACGGTGTGAAGTGTTCGGTTAACAACCGTGTTCTTATTCTTCTCCATTGCTTTTATCCTCGTTTTCGTCCGGCTCCCCGTTGGTTCCGGGCTGGTTGGTGTCTGGTTTGTCTGCCGGCGGCTCCGGCTGCGCCGTCAGCTCCTCAATGCCCCGCAGGTTGGCCGACACCAGCACGGTGTCGCCGCCCTCCACGGCGGGCTTGTTCTCCTCCTGCCGCCACTCGTTAACGGTGTACAGCCCGGCGGCTATCGTCTGCGCCTGGTACTTCACCCGGCTATCCAAATCGCAGGCGTACAGCCCGCGACGGTCGAACTGGAACTTGCGCTTGCAGCACAGGCCGGGCGGCACCAGCTTCCTGTGCAGCTCCACCTCGATTTTGCGCAGTATCGGGTTGAGCGTGTTGGTGAGGAACGCCACGTTGGCCATCTCGGCGGACTTGTAGTTGTTGCTCGTGTCGTCGAACACGAAGGACGGATGCACGCCGAAGAAGCGGCATATCTCGCGCACGTTGAACTTGCGCGTCTCAAGGAACTGCATGTCGGTGCTGCTCAGCGAAATGGGGGTGAACTGCACCTGGCCCGGCAGCGACACTATGCGCTCGCCGCCCCTGAAGCGGCCGTCAAGGTCGGTGGCCGTCTTTGCCAGCTCCTTGTCCTGGTACTCGCCGAAGCCCTGCACGCTTCTGTCGTTGCTGACAATGCCGCGCACGTTGCCGCCGTTGGCAAACCGGTTGAGCGTCTCCTGGTCGCCTGTGCTGGTTATGTCAAGCGCCACGCGGGCGTAGGCAATGGTTGACAGGCCGGTCTTGCCGTCGGTGCTGTAGTTCTTTATGTGCAGCACCTCGCTCTCGTCGTACACGCCGCTGACGCCGGCGTAGACATCGTTGATCGTGTAGGTGTCGCTGACCGTGTCGTGCGCCACGGTGGCGGGGTCCACCAGCGCCAGCCGCGCCACGGACATGGCGCCGGAGTCATAGACCGGCACGATGTAGGCGTTGCCCCTCAGCAGCAGACAGCGCACCACCTGCTGCCAGAAGTCCACGGCGGACATCCACTCGCAGGGCTGCACGTTAAGCAGGTAGTGCATACGGTCGCCGCGGTCTTCCACAAAGATGCCGCCCCGCTTGCGCATATACTGCACGGGCAGCATGGCCACGCTGTCCGCCAGAAGGTTGACGCAGCGGTAGACGGTGGCGATGTTGAGCGCGTTGGCAGAGGCGAGCAAGGGGAAGCCCCCGCCGGCTCTCGGTGTCCGGGGCGGCTCCTGCCTTGCCGTCGCAGTTCCGCTGCGCTTGAACAGGTTCCGTATGTCAGCAAAAATACCCATCGCGAAATGTAATGTGCCTCTGCATTACCGGCGAAACATTGCAAATGGTACCATTTTTCGGGGTGTTTTTCGTTAAAAATACGTAAAACCGCGCAAAAAAGGCGCAAAAGCCGCCCGGACGCGCCGTGCGGGAACGAAAAAGGGCGCACCCCGGAATGGGATGCGCCCTGAGTGCGCCCGACAGGCACGGGCGGCTTGCGTCTTAATAAGGGGACAGAGACCCCTGCCTATATGTTCTCCGCCGCGCGGCGTATGCGGTCGGCAAGGTCGCAGAGTGCGCCGCGCATTTGTTCGGCCTCATCGGGAGTGAATCCGCCCGTGCCGCCGTTGCCGTCTATGCCGTCCATCTTGTGATAGAACCACGATGACGACCGCTGGAAATACGTGTTGGCGAAATCGCGCCATGAAATGGCCATCTGGATGTCGCCCATTCTCCGCTTCATGTCAGAGATAATTGCCGGTGCTTCTTTCAGTGCTTCCATAATGCTTCTGTTTTAAGCTCCGCCACATTGCTGCGGCGGAGCGTGGTTGTCAGTCGTTTGGCTGTCTCACCATATTGTCGAACATTTCCTGCACTTCCCAGAGAAGTTGCGGGTATCCGTTCGGGTAAGACTTGTTGTAGTTCCTAATGCTCTCAATAAGCTCCCGCTCTTCTGCGGTCACTTCCATAAGTTCTTTTTTCTCTTTCATCTCTGTGTTTCATTAAGACAATGCAAAGATACTACATTTTTTCGTATTAACCAAACATTTACTACACTTTTTATACAAAATCAAAGCAGAGATAGAGATAAAAGTGTCGGCAAACCCACAAGGCTTGCCCCACCCACGTTTGAGCTTGTCCGAGAACGCCTCGTAACCGTTGAGTTTCTCTTTGCGGGTCCTGTCCGCGTCTTGCCGAAATAGTGTTTTGCTATTTACGACAATGGCAGCAGGCTGTACTCGTCGCCAATCTGGCTGCGGAGTTCGCTGATTTCTTTCTCTATCCGATCAAGATTGGCCGTCACCATATTGTTGGCCGCCTCCTTGAACTCCTCGGTATAGTTGGCCTTAAACCACGCTATCAGCTCATCCTTGCGCGCACGGCTCTCGGTGTCAGTGTTGCCCGCGAGGGCTTCATACTCTTTCAGTTTTGCCTCGTACTCTTTCATGTCGGTTTCATTTAAAGCCCCCGCGTCGGCTCAGCGCGGGGGCGGGTGTGATTAAGAGAGCGGCGCGTCAGAATGACACGCTCACCGAGCCGAGTGCGCCCGACAGGCACGGGCGGCTTGCGTCAAAACAAAAGGATATGCACCTTCGCCTGTTGATGTTATTGTCATTCATGCCCGAACAACACGGCGGAAGTCTCCTTGATGAGACTTTCAAGAGCCGCAGCAAACTCTTTTGGATTTGCGGCTTCAAGCTCTTTCATCTCTGCCTCAATCCTGCGCTTCTCCTCGTCCGTGGCCGTGCGGTTGCGTGCCGCGAGTGCCTTTATACGCTCTTTCATGTCTATCATTATTCTATGGTGTCAGCCGCGCGGCGTATGCGGTCGGCAAGGTCGCAGAGCGCACCCTTGAGCTGCTGCTTTTCATTAGGGCTAAACTCCGTTGGCTTCATATTGCCGTCACGACCCTGCATCTTGTGGTAAAACCATGAGGCTGACTTGTCAAAATAAGTCTTTGCAAGGCATCCCCATGATATGGCGTCGAAGATGTCGTCCATCTGCTGATACATTGTCTGCCGCCCCGTTTGCGGCCTTGTCATTGTCGTTTCCATGTCTTTTTGTTTTTATGTTATATTTTTTGGAAGCCCCGCCGCCTTTGGCGGGGCTTGTTTTTTAACGGAACATCATCTGGTCAAAAATCATCCGTGCATGTCGTCTCAACTCTTTCTGGCCATTTGGATAGGCTCTCTGGAAGTTTCTGATGGCCTCGATTAGGTCGTTCTCCTGTTCTGTGATTTCTTTTTGCATATCTTATCTCTTTTATTTGACAATGCAAAGATAATACATTTTTTTGTACTACACAACTATTTAGTGCAAAATTTTATACTTTCATCATATTTTACGCCCTGCCGGCGTTTATCCTCTTGAGCAGCAGCTCGTTCTCGGCACCCAGCTCCAGCGGAATGGCAGACTCATAAAAACAAGCCGTGGGCGCGGCACAGATGCCACACCCACGGCGTCAAAAACAACAAGGCTGCGGGAATCACAGCCTGTCCGCCGCCGCGTCCACACGGGCGGCTATGTCCTTGAGCGCGGCCCTGAGCCGCTCGCGGTCAACGTCGCTGAAGTCAGCGGGCGCACCGCCACAATTGCCGCTGAACTTGTGGTAAAGCCACGAGCGCGTCCTCCCGAAATAATTCTTGGCCAGATACGCCCAGTTTATCTCCTCATAAACGTCGTCAAGCACTTGGCGCACCGACGTCTTTTTCTCTGTTGCGTCCATGTTTTTTTTGTTGTTGACCTTTGCAAAGATAATAATCTGTTGGTGAATACGCAAGCCCGCAGCATTAAAATTCACCAAAAGATGAGATTACAATCTTTCATTGAACGGTATCGGCGGCTGATGCTCGCGGATTCGCCTCTGCGCGGTTTCGTAATACTCTTTATCACCCCCATGAAAAAAGCCGCTGCAGGTTCGGACAGCACTGTGTCCGGACCTGCAACGGCACTGCGACAATCATGCAGCCCTGCGGTCAATGCGGTCTGCGCTTCTTCAGCCTCAGCTTTGGTATTTTAAGCTTCTGGCCAGCCTTCAGGCGGACGTCGCCGCCGAGACCGTTGTATGTCTCGACATAGCATTCCATGCCTGGGCCGAGGTGGCGGTCGCTTATGTCGCCAAGAGTCTGGCCGGACTTCACGGTTACGACCTTGTCGGTACCCACAATGTCGTAAGCACCATGAAGTATGCGGCGATCCATCCGCTCGTATTTCTTGTAATCGAACGGCTCAGGGGAAGTCTTTCCCTGCTCAGGCTTTTCTGCCGGACTCTCCGCCGCTTTGTTTTCCACGTCGGCGGTCTTAGGTGCGCTCTCTGCCGCCGGTCTGGACGCAGTGTCCGCAGGAACTGGCGCGGCGGTAGTGTCAGCGGGAGCGGTCTGCACAGCGGCAGGCTTTTCTACAGTCTGCTGCCCGGCGGAGACTGCCGTCTCTGAAGTTTCAGACGAGCCGCCGGGCATATACTTGCCGTAAAGGAAACCGACATAGGCCGACCCGGCCATCAGGCCCGCCACAACGACACAAAGTACAAGCCATCTGACAAAACGGCCTGTGACTCCAGTATTTCCTGCCACGGAAGCCTCACCGGCGGCATCAGAGCCGTCGGAGTCTGTCTGGGCGGGCGTCTCTGCGTCAGCGGCATATATAGAGGCGTTTTCCGCCACTACGCACGCGGCTGTGCTCAGCTCCGCCACGTCCTCCTCAGACGGAGTTTCAGCTGCGGCTTCCGGCGTCTGGTACGCCTGCATATCTTCCGCAACATCCGGAACGGACGAAGACACAATGACGCCCGACGACAGATCCGTCTGCTCCGTGTCCTGCGGCAACCCCTCCGGCGCAGAATCCAGAGCAGCGCCGACATCTGCCACTGTCGCTCCAGGCTGCCGCCCAATGATGTCATCCGCCGTCTCCACCACATCTGCCGAGGCACTGACGACGGCCTCCGCCACTTCTTCCGGGCCACAGACGTCCTCGTCTGACGGTTGTGCTTCTGATTCCAGCCCGTCTGCCTCCGGCTCCGCAAGGTCTGGTGATATTTCCGGCTCGGCCACATCGGCGGCTTTTTCTGCCTCAATGTCACCAAACTCCACCCCGTCGTTGAGCACAACCGTCTCAAACTGCGAGAACGGCTTGTTGACCAGCTCACGCATAAGCGAGTCAGGGGTGAACGTAATCTTGTCGTGACTGCCAATGAGAACGCGCCCGCCAGTGTTCACGCTGACACTCTCGCGGGCACTCACCTCCACGAGCTTGAACGTGCCAAGCCCTTTGACCTTGACCGTCCGCTCGGTGCCGAGCGCATGGCGCACCACGTCAAACATGGTGGCGACAAAAAGCCGCGCGACGCTCGGCTCGAGCTTTTTCCTGTCGGCAAGCACTCTGGCAAAATCATCTATCGTCATCGTCTCCATGCTCATTACTGTGCCTGATTTTTGATTTCATCCTTCCACCCGCCGGCCGGCCTGAACGTCAGCACGAGCTTCGGCGGCACAAGCATGCGCTGCTGCGTGGCGGGATTGACCATGATGCGCTCCATCTTCTTGCGGACTTCGAATGTGCCGAAGCCGTCAATGGCCACCGCCTGGCCGTCCTGAAACGCGTCGCCAAGAGCCTCAATCACTGTATCAACCATCTTCTGGGTTGACGTCGCCGTGTAGCCGGTGCGCCGCGACAGCTCGCTGATAAACTCTTTATTGTTCATAAGCTATTGTCATTCTGTGATTGCTGAACCGTAGAGGTCGAACTCTTCCGAGCCGGTAATCCTCATATCATAAAACTCTCCGACGCGCAGCTCATGCCCCGACGCGGGGATGAGCACCTCAGGGTCCACTTCGGGCGAGCTGAACTCGGTGCGCCCGATGTAATAGTCTCCCTCGCGCCGGTCTACAATCACTCTCACCACGCTGCCCACCATGGCGGCCTCTATCTCCGCGCTGATGTTCTGCTGGATGGCCATCAGCTCGTCCAGACGGCGCGTCTTAACCTCTTGCGGCACATCGTCGGCATAGTTTTCGGCGGAGAATGTGCCGTCTTCCTCAGAATAGGCAAAGGCTCCCATGCGCTCGAAGCGCGCCCGGCGGACGAACTCCTTAAGTTCGGCGAAATCCTCATCCGTCTCTCCGGGGAATCCCACCATCAGCGTTGTGCGGACGGCGATGCCCGGAACCTCGCGGCGGATGCGCTCTATCAGCTCGTATGTCTGGGCCTTGGTGACATGGCGGCGCATTCGGCTGAGCATCCTGTCGGATATGTGCTGCAGGGCAATGTCGAGATATTTGCAGACATTGGGCTTTTCCCTCATCACCGCGAGCAGCTCCCACGGGAAGCTGGCGGGATAGGCGTAATGCAGCCGTATCCACTCCACGCCGGGTATGTCGGCCATGCGGCTGACGAGTTCGGCGATGTGCTGCCTGCCGTCAATGTCAACGCCATAATACGTAAGCTCCTGGGCGATAACCTGAAACTCCTTTGTTCCGCCGGCCACAAGCTGCCGCACCTCGTCAAGTATGTCGTCCATGGGGCGGCTTACGTGCCGGCCGGTCATTATCGGAATGGCGCAATAGGCGCAATGGCGGTTGCAGCCCTCACTTATTTTTATGTAGGCATAGTGGCGCGGAGTGGTGAGATGCCGCGCGGCACGGGCCTCGGCGGCACCGGCGCCGGCCAGGTCGGCCACCAGCCGCCTGTAGTCGAACTTGCCGTAATACCTGTCAACCTGCGGGATTTCCGCCTCCAGCTCCTCACGGTAGCGCTGCGACAGGCATCCCATGACGTAGAGTCTGCTGATGCGTCCCTCTTCTTTCGCCTGGGCAAACTCAAGGATTGCGTCTATGCTTTCCTGCTTGGCGTCTTCGATAAAGCCGCAGGTGTTGATGACAACTATGTCGCCCTGCGGGCTGTCACTGTCGTGAGTGCACGTGAATCCCGCCGTCTCGAAAAGCCCCATGAGCGTCTCGCTGTCGACAAGGTTCTTCGAACAGCCCATGGTTATGATATCTATTGTTTTCTTTTCCACACGTCAATCGTTCTTAAACAAGGAATCCACAAACTGGCGTTTGTTGAAAAGCTGGAGGTCTTCCATGCCCTCTCCCAGGCCGATATACTTGACAGGCACTTTGAGCTGGTCGCTGATGCCGATGACGACACCGCCCTTTGCCGTGCCGTCGAGCTTCGTTATGGCCAGCGACGTTATCTGGGTGACGGCAGCGAACTGCTTTGCCTGCTCGAAAGCGTTCTGCCCGGTACTGCCGTCGAGCACGAGCATCACCTCGTCGGGCGCCTGCGGAAGCACTTTCTTCATCACGTCTTTGATTTTCTTCAGCTCGTTCATCAGCCCCACCTTGTTGTGCAGACGGCCTGCGGTATCAATCAGAACCACATCCGCGCCATTGGCCTTCGCACTGTTCAGGGTGTCAAAGGCCACCGAGGCGGGGTCGCTTCCCATCTGCTGCTTTATCACCGTCACACCGACACGCTCGCCCCAGATGCACAGCTGCTCCACCGCCGCGGCCCTGAAAGTGTCTGCCGCGCCGAGATAGACTTTCTTGCCTGCATTCTTGAACTGCCACGCCAGCTTGCCTATTGTGGTGGTCTTTCCCACCCCGTTCACGCCGACCACGAGTATCACATACGGCCTGTGGTCCGACGGCAAATCCCAGTTGTCGTTGTCATCGGTGTTGTTTTCGGCCAGGAGCGCGGCTATCTCATCGCGCAGGATGCCGTTCAGCTCCGACGTGCTGACATACTTGTCGCGGGCCACACGCTCCTCGATGCGCCGTATTATCTTCAGAGTGGTGTCCACACCAACGTCGCTTGTTATCAGCACCTCTTCCAGATTGTCGAGCACATCGTCGTCAACCTTTGACTTGCCGGCCACAGCACGCGCCAGCTTGTCAAAGACACTGGTCTTTGTCTTCTCCAGTCCCTTGTCCAGTGTCTCTTTTTTGTTCTTGTTGAAAAAGCCGAGAATTCCCATTATTCAATATTTTACTGCAAACTTACACAATTTTTCCGAGACTCCGCCCATTATGGCAAACAAAATGGCTTTTACGCGCCACTATGCGCCGCCCGGCGGCGCACAACGCGCAAAAAGGCTGCACGCACTGAAGCGCACAGCCTAAATATATGATTTACACAAACTGGTATCAGTTCTTGAAGAAGTCCTTAACGGCTTCGTTGGGAACCATCTGCTCGTCAAAGATGTAAGCACCCGTCTTCGGGCTCTTCACCATCCTTATCACTTTTGAATAAGCGCGACCATCCTTTGAGCCTTCGTGGAGGGTTGCGACGGTTTTCTTTGCCATATCTCAAGTAATGTTTTATCGGTTATTTTATCTCCTTGTGGAGAGTCATCTTCTTCAGAATGGGGTTATACTTCATCAGCTCCATTCTGTCCGGAGTGTTCTTGCGATTCTTAGTCGTGACATAGCGGCTTGTGCCGGGCATTCCGCTGTTTTTCATCTCGGTGCACTCCAGGATAACCTGAACACGGTTGCCTTTTGCTTTCTTTGCCATAATTCAATTAGTCTCCTATCACTTTAATGTCTTTCCAATCGCAATATCCCTTAGCGACTGCCTGCTTCAGAGCTGCGTCAAGACCCACTTTGTTAATCAAACGCAGACCAGCGGCACTGATCTTCAAGCTAATCCAGCAGTTCTCCTCCACGTAGTAGAATTTCTTGCTGAAGAGGTTAACGTCAAAGCGGCGCTTTGTGCGGTGCTTTGAGTGAGACACATTACAACCTATCTGTGCCTTCTTTCCTGTAATCTGACAAGTCTTAGACATTTCTATCTTAGTTTTTTCGTTTCTTTTTTATAACTTATTCCAAACAGGTTGCAAAGGTACGCCATTTTTTTCTAAAAACAAAATATTTGCGCTAAAAATCTGTGTTTCAAGCATATTTTCATACTTTTTGCAGCCCCGTGCGCGCTCTCACTTCTGCTCTTCGCTTCCATCCGCCGCATCGTCCTCGCTGCGCAGAAAGTCAAGAAACAGCTGCAAGGCAGTCTTGGTGGCAATCGCCAGATTGATGTCGCGGCCGTGGTCTTCCTCCACTTTGAGTGTCCTGCACCTGTCGGGAGTGCCGCAGGCCACCCAGATTGTGCCCACCGGAATCTCTTTAGTGCCCCCGGTAGGGCCGGCCACGCCGGTTGCCGCGATGGCAAAGTCGGTGTTCATTGCCGCGCAGGCACCCTTGACCATGGCTACGGCCACATCTTCACACACTGCCGTTTTCTCCTCAAGCAGGTCGTGCGACACACCGAGCATGCGCTCCTTCACCTCATTGGTGTAAGAGATCACGCCGCCCTTGAAATATTTTGAGGCCCCTGGCACTGAAATGACAGCCTCGGCAATGCGCCCGCCGGTACAGCTCTCGGCCGTGGCGAGCGTCTGTTCCCTCTCCCAGAGCAACTGGCTTATCTCCCTGCTCAAAATCTTGCTTTCGAATTCCATAACTGACTTATTTAAACGTTACTTTCGAGAATGCGGGCACATCAATGCCGCAGAAATCCCCGTCAAGATACTTGTAGTAACCCGTAATGCCTATCATTGCGGCATTGTCGGTGGTATAACTGAATTTCGGGATGTATATCTTCCATCCGTATCTGTCGGCGTGCTCGCGGAAGGCGTTGCGCAAACCGTTGTTGGCGCTCACCCCGCCGGCCACCGCCACATGTCTTATGCCCGTCTGGCCGACGGCCTTCCGCAGCTTTTTCATCAGGATGTCAACAATCGTGTGCTCCAGGCTTGCGGCGATGTCCTCCTTGTGGCGCTCGATGAAGTCGGGCTCCTTTGCCACCCACTCGCGCAGCGAATAGAGGAAAGAGGTCTTCAGCCCGCTGAAGCTGTAGTCGAGGCCGGGAATCTGAGGCTCCGCGAACTTGTAGGCAAGCGGATTGCCCTGACGCGCCAGCCGGTCGATAATGGGGCCGCCGGGATAGCCCAGCCCCATCACTTTAGAGCACTTGTCGATTGCCTCGCCGGCCGCGTCGTCTATTGTCTGGCCGAGCACCTCCATGTCGTTATATGCGCTGACCTTCACTATCTGGGAGTTGCCGCCGCTCACAAGCAGGCAGATGAACGGCAGCGGCGGCGCCGACGTGTCGTCGTCGCTCTCCTTGATGAAGTGCGCCATGACGTGCCCCTGCAGATGGTTCACGTCGATGAGCGGTATGCCCAGCGACCGGGCGAAGCCCTTGGCGAAGCTGACGCCCACGAGAAGCGAGCCCATGAGCCCAGGGCCGCGGGTGAACGCCACGGCCGAAAGCTGCTCCTTGGCCACGCCGGCGCGCTTCAGAGCCTGGTCCACCACAGGCACCACGTTCTGCTGGTGGGCTCTTGAGGCCAGCTCGGGCACCACTCCGCCATATGCCTTGTGGACGTCCTGGCTCGCCGTGACGTTGCTCAGCAGCACACCGTCGCGCAGCACTGCGGCCGACGTGTCGTCGCAGCTGCTCTCTATACCTAATATATATATGCTTTTCTTTTCCATTTCTCATCAGTACGACAGCACCTCGACGCCGTGCTCCGTCATCAGGAACGTGTGCTCCCACTGTGCGCTCGGCTTCTCGTCGCCGGTTATCACTTCCCATCCGAACTCGTCGTCGGCGTCGATAAACACTTTCCATGTGCCCATGTTCACCATCGGCTCGATGGTGAACACCATGCCCGGCACGAGCAGCATACCCGTGCCCTTGTGGCCGAAATGGAGCACCTCCGGCTCTTCGTGGAACTGAAGGCCGACACCGTGGCCGCAGAGATCGCGCACCACGCCGTAGTGATATTTCTCGGCGTGCTTCTGTATGGCATGGCCGATGTCGCCCACAAAGCCATAGGGCTTCGCCGCCTCGGCGCCTATCTCAAGGCATTCCTTGGTCACGCGCACAAGCTGCTCTTTCTCCGGGGTGGTCTTCCCGATGATGAACATACGCGAGGCGTCGGCATAGTAGCCGTCGAGAATCGTGGTGAAGTCCACGTTGACAATATCGCCCTCTTTAAGCACGTCCGTCTTCTTCGGTATGCCGTGGCACACCACCTCGTTGATGCTCACGCACACGCTCTTGGGAAAGCCCTCGTAGTTGAGGCACGCCGGCACTCCGCCGTGGCCCACACAGTAATCATAACAGATTCTGTCAATCTCCAGAGTGTCCATGCCCGCGTGTATCTGCCGAGCCACTTCGTCAAGCACGCCGGTGTTCACCACGCCGCTCTTCCTTATCCCCTCTATCTGCTCGGGGGTCTTTATCAGGTCGCGCGTGGGCACCAGTTTGCCCTTGTTTTCCCAGTACATCACCCGCTTGTCCATCTCGGTGGGTTCCTGTCCGTGAACCAAGTGCCATCTTTTCTTCTTGCCCCACATAATCAATAGCTTGTGTTTTAAACTGTGCAAAAGTAATATTTTTCCGCCAAACTAAGACAATTATATTTCATTTCTTTGCCCGCAGGCGGCATTTTTACATCTCCGCCGCCCACAACAGCCCCACTGCCGACTGCCGCCGGCCAGACGAGAAATTGCATAAAGATTCATTTTGCAGTGCATAAATATCCGACTCAAACCACATCAGAGCCTGCCGCAGAACACTGACACTGCTCGTTTTTAGAACACATTTGAGCCACTCGCATAACAACCTGATTCTCAACAAGTTGCAATACAGGCCATTTCAGCCTCCGAAACAGGCCATTTCGCGTTCTAAAATGGCCTGTTTCGGAGGCTGAAATGGCCTGTATTGAAAAACGGAACGGCCCGCGCTCCTTGCCAAAGAGGCCTATACCGCGCTTCAGCCGCACTTTTTGACCATCCGGCCTTGGCCGCCCAACTGCATATTCATGCATAAGTAGCTGTTCAAAATTAATCGATATTGCATACCTTGCAGGTGCTCTTTTATATCTTTGCCACCATCTTGTGTGCTATTTGACGGCAATTAATTTTGAACAGCCACGTGTTTATTTTCACAAAAGAGCCGGATGTTTGCCTCGTTACGGTTTTATTTTGCTACTTTTGCAAAACGTTGCCAACTGCAAAAACGCCCGGCGCGACGCGCCACGCTATTAAACAATGTAAACCACACTGACAATGACAAAAGACAACCAACAGGAAAACAGCGGGAAATACAGCATACTATTCGTCTGCCTCGGCAACATATGCCGTTCCCCGGCGGCCGAGGGCATCATCAAGAAGATGATCCGCGACGACGGGCTGGAGAGCCTTTACCGCGTTGACTCGGCAGGAATAGGCGGATGGCACGTGGGCCAGCTGCCCGACAGCCGGATGCGCCGCCACTGCGCCGCGCACGGCTACAGACTGGACAGCCGCGCGAGACAGTTCGCCGACAGCGACTTCGGCGACTTCGACCTCATCGTGACCATGGACGCCGAGAACTATGCCAACATATCGCGCCGCGCCCCGCAAGACGGATGCAGGGCCGAAATAGTGCGCATGGCCGACTTCCTTGCCTCGCATCCTGGGCAGCACACCATTCCAGACCCCTACTACGGCGGCGACAACGGTTTCGAGCTGGTGGTCGAACTGCTCGAAGACGCCTGCCGCAACCTGCTCGACCGGATTAACGAAAAACTGACTGACAAATAAGCAAGACATGAAGAAACTGATACTGCTGGTGGCCCTGTCGCTGATTGCCGCGCATCCGGCCGACGCAAAAAAGAAAAAGAACAAGAAAGAAGACAAGACGGAAAAGAAGGAAGCGCCGGTGAAGAGCGGCCTGTTCGGCGTGCAGCACGACGGCGACAAGTGGTTCTTCCTCGTGCCCGACTCGCTCATGGGCCGGCCGTTTCTGGCCATCACGCGCTACGTTTCCACCCCGGCGGGCGCGGGCATCTACGGCGGCGAGGAGGTTAACGAGCAGACATTCTACTGGGAAAAGGCCGACAGCCGCCTGCTGCTGCGCTCGCTCGTCTATCTGTCAGCGGCCGACAGCACGCAGGCCATAGCCCGGGCGGTGAAGGCAAGCGCGCAAGACCCTATAGTAGAGTCGTTCAAGATCGAAGCCACAAGGCAGGACTCCGCCCGACACCCGTCTTACAAGGTGGAGATAAGCAAGCTCTTCGCCAAGGAGAACGCCGCCGTGGGCATAAGCCCCGACGCCAAGAAGAGGCTCGGGCTGGCCGCCATGAACACCGACAGGTCGTTCGTCAAGTCCATCGGCACCTACCCCATCAACACCGAGGTGAAGACCGTGCGCACCTACAACAGCAAGGAGACAGGGGGCACACCCGCAGGCAGCACGGCCGGAGCGGCCACGTTCGAGCTGAACACATCGTTCGTCATGCTGCCCAAGGTGCCTATGCGCAAGCGCCTGTTCGACCCCCGCGTGGGATACTTCGCCAACTACTACCAGCCTTATTCCGACGACCAGCAGAGCGTAAGGAACAAGAGCTTCATCTGCCGCTGGCGCCTTGAGCCGCGCGACGAGGACATAGAGAAGATGAAACGCGGCGAGCTTGTGGAGCCGAAAAAGCAGATTGTCTACTACATCGACCCGGCAACGCCGAAGCAGTGGCGCCCATACCTGATACAGGGCGTCAACGACTGGAACGCGGCTTTTGAGCAGGCGGGCTTCAGGAACGCCATAACGGCCAAGGAATGGCCCGACGACTCGACCATGAGCCTGGAGGACGCGCGCTTCTCGGTGATACGCTATCTGGCCTCGCCGATAAGCAACGCCTACGGGCCGCACGTCAGCGACCCGCGCAGCGGAGAGATTCTGGAGAGCCACGTGGGATGGTATCACAACGTGATGAAGCTCGTTCACGACTGGTACATGATCCAGGCCGGGTGCTCCGACAGCGCGGCGCGCAAGATGAAGTTCGACGACGAGCTTATGGGACAGCTCATCCGCTTTGTCAGCTCGCACGAGATAGGCCACACGCTCGGCCTGCGCCACAACATGGGGGCAAGCCACGCCACACCCGTGGACAGCCTGCGCGACAAGGCGTGGGTGGAGGCCCACGGCCACACGGCGTCAATCATGGACTACGCCCGCTTCAACTACGTGGCCCAGCCCGAGGACAACGTGGGGCGCGCCGGCCTGTTCCCCCGCATCAACGACTACGACAAGTGGGCCATCGAGTGGGGCTACAGGCCCATATTCGGCACCAGCGACGAGGAGGAAGACCGCCTTGTGCTCAACCGCAAGGTCATTGAGCAGATGAAGAAAGGGCCGCGCTACTGGTTCGGAGGCGAGGGATACGACAACGACCCGCGCGCCCAGTCGGAAGATTTGGGCGACAATGCCGTCAAGGCGAGCGAGTATGGCATCCTGAACCTGAAGCGGATTGTCAAGGCACTGCCCGAGTGGACCTACGAGGAAGGCGACATGAACAGCAATCTGGCCGGAATGCACAAGCAGGTCATCAGCCAGCTCATGCGCTACGAGGGCCACGTGCTGCGCAACATCGGCGGAGTCTACACCACCTATAAGAGCGTCGAGCAGCCCGGGCCGGTGTGCTTGCCGCAGACCAAGGCCGAACAGAAAGCCGCGCTCGGCTTCATAGACCGCCATGTATTCACCTGCCCGTCGTGGCTCGTGGCCGAGAGCTACATCAGCCGCATCACCGGCGCCCCGCTCGAACTGCTCTATCCGCTGGCCGACCGCGCCGTGTCAGACCTGCTCTCGTCTGAAAAAATCGCCAACATCAGCCGCTATTCCTATGGCGCCGACGCCTACCAGCCCGAGGAATACATCGCCGACATCGCCGACATGGCGTTCCGCGAGACAGCCACGGGGCAAGCGCCCGACGCCTACCGCCGCCACCTGCAGACGCGGTTTGTGAGCACAGCCGCACGGCGTTACGCCTCCGGGCCGGAGAGCACCAAGGCCTACTACCACAGCCTGCTGCTCAACCTGCGCCGAAAGCTCGGCGCGGCCCGCAGCGCGGGCGCCTCTGCCAAAGCGCACTATGCCGTGCTGCTGCAGATGGTCAACGACGCCATCGACAGGAAATAACGATATTTTTTGGGGCAGATTGACGCTTTATTTGTAACTTTGCACAGAAAAACGAGAACTTGAATGAGTAGAAAGAAAAAACCGCTGCCACTGCTTGAGAATGTCACAATAACCGACGTGGCTGCCGAAGGCAAGGCACTGGCAAGAGTGAACGACATGGTTGTGTTCGTGCCGTTTGCCGTTCCGGGAGACGTTGTGGACCTGCAGGTCAGGAAGAAGAAGCACAGCTTCTGCGAGGCCGAGGTCGTAAGATTCGTTGAATACAGCAAGACGCGCGTCACCCCGCAGTGCGGCCACTTCGGCATTTGCGGCGGCTGCAAGTGGCAGAACCTGCCATACGGCGAGCAGCTGAAGTTCAAGCAGAAGCAGGTATTCGACCAACTGACAAGAATCGGCAAGGTGGAGCTGCCAGAAATAAGCCCCATCATCGGCTCGGCGAAGACTTTCGAATACAGAAACAAGCTGGAGTTCGGCTGCTCCAACAAGCGCTGGCTGACACGCGAGCAGATCGCATCGGGATTTGAGTACGACAACATGAACGCCATCGGATTCCACATCACAGGAGCGTTCGACAAAATCCTGCCCATCGAAAAGTGCCGGCTGATGGACAGTCTGCACAACGACATAAGGAACGAGATCCGCGATTACGCGCTCGCGCAGGGCATGACGTTCTTCGACCTGAGGAAACAGAACGGCCTGCTGCGCGACATCATCATACGCAACTCCAACACCGGGCAGTGGATGGTGATTGTGCAGTTCCACTTCGAGGAACCCGACGACAAGGAGAAAGCCACCGCACTGATGGCCCACATCGGGGAGACATTCCCGCAGGTCACATCTTTATATTATGTGGACAACCAGAAATGCAACGACACCATTGGCGACCAGGAACTTGTGCTGTTCAAGGGCGACAGCTTCATAACAGAGCAAATGGAGGGCCTGAAGTTCAAAGTGGGTCCGAAAAGCTTCTACCAGACCAACACCGAACAGGCCTACCGGCTGTACTGCGTGGCCCGCGACTTTGCAGGACTGACGGGCAGCGAGCTTGTCTACGACCTCTACACCGGCACAGGAACAATAGCCAACTTCGTGGCAAGAAGCGCCCGCCAGGTGATAGGAATAGAATATGTGCCGGAAGCCATTGAGGACGCCAAAGAGAATTCGAGGCTCAACGGCATCGCCAACACGCTGTTCCATGCCGGCGACATGAAGGACATTCTCACGGAAAGCTTCATATCCGAGCACGGCAGACCCGACGTTATAATCACCGATCCGCCACGAGCGGGAATGCACCCCGACGTGGTCGGCACCATTCTGGCTGCCGCCCCGCAGCGCATTGTCTACGTGAGCTGCAATCCGGCCACCCAGGCCCGCGACCTCTCGCTGCTCGACACGGCGTATAAGGTTGTGGCGGTGCAGCCCGTAGATATGTTCCCACACACGCCGCACGTGGAGAATGTGGTGCTGCTGGAGCGCAAATAACAATTCCGGCAGACTCTCCGCCGGACGTCAATAAAATCATTCACGCACTGATGAACACCAGAACATTTGCCATGGCGGTGGCGCTTTCTGCCGCCGCAATGGCCTCAGAAGCTAAAGAAGACAAGGCCCCACTGTTCACGAAACCGCAGTTCAGCGGCTACATAATCGGCCAATACCAGGCGAGCTTCCAGCACGGCAACAAAAGCAACACGTTCAACCTGCGCATGGCGAGAGTGTCTGTCGGCGGGCGTGTTCTGGGCGACTTCGAATACAAAATACAGGGGCAGATCAACGGCAGCACATCAACGCTGGGCGAAAGTCCGCGGGTTGTCGATCTGTTTGTGGAGTGGCAGAAATATGATTTCGCCCGCATCAAGGTGGGACAGTTCAAGCGTCCGTTCACATTCGAGAACCCCATGAACCCCATCGACGTGGGATTTATGGGCTACGCGCAGAACGTGCAGCGGCTGGCGGGCTTCAACGACCGCACCGGCGAGCACGCCAGCAACGGCCGCGACATAGGAATACAGTTGCAGGGAGACCTGCTGAAGAACGGCAGCGGGCGCTACCTGCTGCACTATCAGGCCGGAGTGTTCAACGGGCAGGGCATCAACACCAAGGATGTTGACAACCGCAAGGACCTGATCGGCGGCCTGTGGCTGATGCCGGCAAAGGGATTGCGCGTCGGAGCGTTCGGCTGGGTAGGCTCGTCGGCGCGCAACGGCACATGGACAGACAGCAAGGGCAACAGCCGCTCAGGCGTTGTCAGCCTCTCAAAATACCGCTACGCCGTCAGCGCGGAGTATAAAAACGAGGACTGGCAGATAAGGTCGGAATACATCCACAGCACCGGCTACGGATTCAAGACAACCCGGCAGGACGAAGAGACCGGCCGCGACGCCACGGTGAACACCGCGCAAGGCGACAAGGCCGACGGCTTCTACGTCTCGTGCATCGCCCCGATAGTCAAGCAGAGGCTGCGCGCCAAGGCGCGGTACGACCTGTACAGGAAGTCGGCCGCATGGACCGACAGCCGCACGCAATACGAAATAGGCCTGAACTACCTGTTCTGCAGGAATCTGGAGATACAGGCCGAATACGCCTTCATCAACGACAGGAGCCTGGAAAAGCACAACTACAGCATGGTGGACGTGCAGCTGAGCGTCAGATTCTGAAGCCCGTCCGCACCGTCATCCTCAGCACACCACGATGCGTATGCAGTCCGGTTCCGCTTAAAAAAAATCAACTTTGCCGCATGATATTCTATTTCTCAGGCACAGGCAACACCCGGTGGGTGGCCACCCGGCTGGCAGAAGCCGTTGGCGAGACGGCCGTTGACATATGCGGCGAGCCTGACAACGGCCGCACATACACCCTCACCGAGGGCGAGCGCATAGGCTTCTGCTTTCCCGTGCACGGCTGGCAGCCTCCGGAGATCATGCTCCGCTTCATCAGCAAAATGCAGATAAGGCAGGCCGGCGGCCACTACTGCTTCGCCGTATGCACCTGCGGCGACGAGACAGGCAAGGCCGTTGACATCCTGAACAGCCACCTGCGGCGGCGTCACCTGCACGCGGACAGCGCCTTCTCACTGGTCATGCCCAA
This sequence comes from uncultured Prevotella sp., assembly GCA_944320305.1. Taxonomy (GTDB): domain Bacteria; phylum Bacteroidota; class Bacteroidia; order Bacteroidales; family Bacteroidaceae; genus Prevotella. Next base: position 35,250 of record CALUGW010000003.1, read on the forward strand.
CACCTACGTGGCGCTTCCGTTCATGAATACCGACGGGGCGGAAGCCGAAGCGGCGAAAACAAGCAATGCCGCCGGGCAGACCGACACAATCATCAAGGCCGTAGAAGCCCGGAAAGGCGGTGTGTACAGGCTGCGGGAAGGAGCATTCCCGCGACTCCTGTCATACGTGCTGGGCAATGTGTTCCACAAAACCATGATGACCGACAGGCCGTTCCGCGCCGATGCCGACACCTGCACCGGATGCGGACGGTGCGCCAAAGCCTGCCCCGTGGGCAACATCACACTGACCGAAAGCCGCACGCCCGAATGGCGGCACGACGGCAGATGCACATGCTGCCTGGCCTGCTACCACCACTGCCCCACCCGCTCCATCGCCTACGGACGCTTTACCAAGGGCAAGGGGCAATACTACTTCGGAAAAACAATAACCACAAAACCAAACCGACAGACATGAAAACCAAACTGCTACTGCTGCTCCTGCCGCTGCTCGCCACGGCCGGACACGCCGTGAAGATGCACCCCGGGGTGCAGACCGTAAGACAGAGCGACGGCACAACGCTGCGGATAAAAGGCCACGGCAACCACGACTTCAGCTACATAACCACCACCGACGGAGTGCTGCTCTATCAGGATGGCACCGCCTTCTACGTGGCCCGCACCTTGGCCGACGGCACCCTGGCCTCAACGGGAGTGCTGGCGCACGAGGCCGGACAGCGCAACGCCGAAGAGCGACGCCTGACCGCCGCGCAGGACAGACAGACCTTCCGCGCCAACATGAGGCGGAACGCCGACCGCGCCCGCCAGCGGCGCGAGCCGATAAAGGACGACAACACCCTGCTGCCGCACACCGGCTCGCCGCGCGTACCGGTCATTCTGGTGGAGTTCAGCGACGTTTCGTTCTCCGTTGCCGACCCAAAGGCCACCTTCGGCAAGTATCTCAACGCCACCGAGCTGTTCAACAGCGAGACAGACCCTGACATGGGCATGAACTACGGCAGCGTGAAAAGATATTTCACCGACATGAGCTTCGGGCAGTTCTCACCCTGTTTCGACGTCTACGGGCCGGTGAAGCTCCAGCAGCCGCTTGCCCGCTACGGCGCGGGAAACTCATCGAGCGAAGACATGAACAGCCTGTTTGCCGACGCCTGCCGCGCCGTTGATGCCGAAGCGGACTTCTCCGACTACGACTCAAACGGCGACGGAATGGTGGACCTGGTGTACATCATCTACGCCGGATACTCGCAGAGCATCGCTGGAAACTCCACCGACTGCATCCACCCCAAGTCGGGAACACTCTCGGCCGACATCACGCTCGACGGCAAACGCCTGGCGAGATACGGCGTGAACAACGAGCTTAACGGCACCCCGGACGACCAACAGGCCTACGGACTGCTCATCAACGGCATCGGACTGTTCTGCCACGAGTTCTCCCACTGCATGGGCCTGCCCGACCTCTACCCCGCCCCAGGAAGCGTGGCCGAGCGGTGCATCAACCAGAACCTTGACTACTGGAGCCTGATGGACGCCGGCGAATACACCATGGAAGGCTACCGCCCCACGGAATACACCGCATGGGAGCGCGAATGCTTCGGCTGGACAAAGATAGACACCCTCAGCTCTCCGCAGGACGTTACGCTGAAGCCGCTGTCTGCAGGAGGCAAGGCCTACAGAATCATCAACGACAATGACAAGACCGGGCGCGAGTACTACATCGTGGAGAACGTGCAGCAGACAGGCTGGAACCGCTATATTCTGGGCCACGGAATGCTTGTGTTCCACGTTGACTACGACGAGTCGCAGTTCACGCTCGGCGGCTGCAAGGTGAACAACGAGCCTGGGCACCCGCGCCTCACAGTCATCGCAGCCGACGGAATGTTCATGCCGGAATACTTCGCCTACACCACCGTCGGCGAGCCGGCCACCGAGCTTGAGCGGCAGATCAACGCCGCGCTGACCGACAAATACAGCGGAACCTACATCAGCTCGGCCATATACCGCGACGAGGCAGCCGGAGACCCGTTCCCCGGAACCGGCGGCACGACAGCACTGACCGACACCGGCACGCCCGCCGCGCTGACCTACACCGGCGGCACAATGGGCAAGCCCATCACCGGCATAACAGAGTCAGGAGCCGACGGCACCATAACATTCAAATTCATGGGCGGAGGCACAACCGGCATAACCGACGCCTGCGCCACGCCCGCCGACGCAAAAATATATTCCATCGACGGCCGCTACATGGGCAACGACACAAAGAGACTGCCCCACGGCGTCTACATCGTGAACGGCAGGAAGGTGGTGATTTAAGAACCGCCCGGGAGCCGCGCCGCCAAAACCGCATAATTATGCAGCATCAGGCACCGCCCGGCAGCGCGGGATTCCATGCGTGAGACGCCCCATTGCGGCACTTTCCAGCCCGCCGGGAACAATACTGTTTTCCAAAACGGCCTATTTCACCTTGCGAAATAGGCCGTTTTGACCTCCAATACAGGCCATTTTGGAGACCAAAATGACCCGTTTCACAACACACTGACTGTCAGTCTGTTACGCAAGAGCCGCCAGACGGCGCAAAAACCGGGTAAACACATCTTTATAATAAGACAGACAGACTGCGGCAAAATCAATATTCATACACTTTCAACGCATATTTATACAAACGGACAATGAGCCTGCACAAAACCGCAAACACCCAAACCGGCAATGCCTGAGACAGACGACAAAACAGCCGCCCGCACAACAGCGCAGGCCGCCAAGGCAAAAAATTATGCGCCACAAGCGATGCTAATTCGATAAAATGAATTACTTTTGTATCACAAATGCAAGAAGCCCAAACAGAGTTTCCTGCGGCAACAATACGTAACATCAATCAATCTGAACAATGAGAAGTAGAACAGCTGAATGGTTTGAGTGCAAAATCAGGTATGAAAAGACCATGGAGGACGGCATGCAGAAAAAGGTGACAGAGACCTACACCGTAGACGCTCTGAGCTTCACCGAGGCCGAACAGCGCATAATGGAGGAGATGTCGGCCTACATAAGCGGAGAGTTTGAGGTGGCCGACATAAAGAAAGCGGCCTACAAGGAGATATTCTTCAGCGACCTTGACTCCGCCGACCGCTGGTACAAGGCCAAGCTACAGTTCATAACCATTGACGAGAAGACAGAAAAGGAGAAGCGCTCGAACATCAACTACCTTGTGAACGCCGGCACGCTGAACGCCGCCGTGAAGAACATCGACGAGGTGATGGGCGGCACAATGATTGACTATGTGATAGCGTCCGTGGCCGAGACACAGCTCATGGACGTGTTTGAATACAAGCAGAAAGAACCAAACGACAAGCCGGAATATGAGCAGCAGCCTTGATTACGACGTGAAAGGCCACCTGCACGCGATACTCGACAGCCTGCCTGCGGGCGTCAGGCTCGTGGCCATCAGCAAGTTCCACCCCGCGGAATACATCGAGGCAGCCTACGCCGAAGGGCAGCGCGTGTTCGGCGAGAGCCACGAGCAGGAGCTTGCCAGGAAGCACGAGGCGCTGCCCAAGGACATAGAGTGGCACTTCATAGGCCACCTGCAGACCAACAAGGTGAAACACATCGTGCCCTACATCTCGATGATAGAGTCGGTTGACTCGCTGAAGTTGCTCAGGGAGATAAACAAGCAGGCCGCCAAGTGCGGGCGCACGGTCAACGTGATGCTGGAGCTGCACATAGCCAGTGAGGCCACCAAATACGGGCTGACGCCCGACGGCTGCCGCCAGCTGCTGGAGGACGGCGAGTGGCGCGGAATGGGCAACGTGAGAATCTGCGGGCTGATGGCCATGGCGTCAAACACAGACGACGAGCGGCAGATACGCTCCGAGTTCATGCAGGCGGCAGCACTGTTTGACGAGTTCAAGCAGAAATACTTCGCCGACGACGACTCGTTCTGCGAGCGCTCGTGGGGCATGAGCGGCGACTGGCGCACGGCCGTGGAGTGCCGCAGCACCATGGTGCGCGTGGGCACGGCCATCTTCGGCCCCAGGGTGTACTGAGCGGGCGGGCGCGCCGCCTTTTATCAAGCAAACAAGACATAGCGGACCGCCACGCCACGGCACCGCAAAAAGAGAAAAAGAACAAACATGACTGGATATTTGACAAGTGACACACGCAAAGTCACAACCCACAGATTCATAGAGATGAAGCAGCGCGGGGAGAAGATCTCGATGCTCACCTCATACGATTTCACCACTGCCGGAATTGTGGACGCGGCCGGCGTGGACGGCATTCTGATAGGCGACTCGGCCTCGAACGTGATGGCTGGCAACACCACCACGCTGCCGATGACCGTTGACCAGATGATATACCACGCCCGCTCGGTGGCCAAAGCCGTGAAACGGGCGCTGGTGGTGTGCGACATGCCGTTCGGAAGCTACCAGGCCGACAGTACCGACGGCGTGAAGAACGCCATCAGGATAATGAAGGAGAGCGGCTGCGACGCTCTGAAACTGGAGGGCGGCATTGAGATTATCGACACCGTGAGACGGATAATCGGCGCGGGAATACCCGTGATGGGCCATCTGGGCCTCACCCCGCAGAGCATCAACAAGTTCGGCACCTACGCCGTGCGCGCCAAGGAGGAGGCCGAGGCCGAAAAGCTGCTCAGCGACGCCAGGGCGCTGGCCGGCGCCGGATGCTTTGCCGTGACGCTGGAGAAGATTCCTGCAAAGCTGGCCGAGAGAGTGACCCGCGAGATTGACGTGCCGACCATCGGCATAGGCGCCGGCGGCGGAACAGACGGGCAGGTGCTCGTGGTGGCCGACATGCTGGGCATGACCAAGGGCTTCAGCCCGCGCTTCCTGCGCCGCTACGCCGACCTGAACACGGTGATGACCGACGCCATCGGCAACTATGTGAGCGACGTTAAGAGCGGCAGCTTCCCCAACGAGAGCGAGTCTTACTGAGCCAGCCCGGGCGGCACCGGGCCGCGACGGACACACACATCCGGGCCTCAACCGGCCACAAACAGCATTGCGCTATTTCCTTTGCAGAATAAAAGCCGCAAGGAAATAGCGCAAACCGTATGCCTCATATTCCACAAATCTGAGCGTAAGGGCAAGTGCGGCAGATGTTCCTGTCGGAGGTGGGAACAAAAGGCGTGGAGGCGTCGAATATCTCATTGACCGTCCGTCTGACCAGCTCCTCAAAGAGTTCGCGGAACTCCTCCACATCCGTTATCTTCCGCTTGCCGAAACACAAGGTAGGGTCGTAATCATCGCCGGCGGCATGCTGTATGAACAGCAGGGCGGGGCTGACGGCGCAGCCCTGCCCAGACGCCTTGGCGCTACGGCTGACAATCATGCAGTAAAGCAGAGCCTGGAGGTAATAGTCGCTGTGGTCCTTGATGCGGCCGCTGTCGAACACCGACTCCACATCGGGCAGACTGCCCATGCGCCGCCCGCCGGTCTTGTAGTCAACAACCCTCACCGTCTCCACACCGTCGCGCACCACACGGTCAATCCGGTCCACCCTCCCGCCGATTGACGTGGTGAATGTGCTATCGCCAAGACTGACCTCACAGTCCTCGCACACGTCCTTTTCCAGGCCGATGATGGTGAACGGCGCCTGGCGCAAGTCTATTTCCAGCAGGCGTTTAAGATACGTCACAATCACCTCGCGGTTGATGAGCTGCAGCCCGCTGTACTCGGGCTTCGGCGGCGTGGCGCCGGGCGCGCCGTTCCAGCCAAAGACCTCCTTGGCGAAAGCCGAGTCCACGACCTGCAGCATCAGGCGCGTGTCCTTGCGCGCGGCCTCTATCACGCCAGCCGTAACAAGCCCCCCGCCGCGCATGAGCCTGCCGTAAAGTTCCTGCGCCGCCGCATGAAACACATTGCCAAAGGCCCTGTTGTCCATGCTGCCTGCGTCGTCGGCCTCACGGATCCGGCACACATAATTATAATAAAACTGCAACGGGCAGCGCAGATACCTGTTGATGGCCGACGGCGTGAGCAGGCAGGAGGCCGCAGTCTCTCTCGGCACAGCCTTGTCGAACCTTTTCCGCAACAGCTCAAGAGCCGTCGCTGTCTTCACGACCGGAGCCGGACGGCTACGGTCGGTGTCAAGTCCGGCCTGCAGCGACACCTTGTTGATGCGGTGCCCGCTCTCAATCATAATCTGCAGCAGGAAGCGGCTCATCTCGCCGGAGGCACCGTTGCCCACCGAACTGTTGTACATCACGGTGATGTCGCGCGCCCGCTGCAGCAGCCGGTAGAAATAATAAGAATATATTGCCACCTTGTTGTCGATGGTGGTCAGGCCGAACGCCTTGCGGATGCTGTAGGGAATGAACGAGGTGTCGTTGACTCCCTTGGGCATGTTTCCCTCGTTGCACGACAAGACAAGCAGGTGGTCGAAGTCCAGATTTCTCGTTTCCAGAATGCCCATCACCTGCAGTCCCACGGCAGGCTCGCCGTGGAAAGGAATGCTTGTGGACTGTATCATCTGCTTGACAAGGCGCTGCAGCGTGACGGAATCGACAACAAGGTCGCCTGACGCCATAAGCCCGGCCACACGCCTCGCCAGCGAGAACATCCTGAACATGGCCTCGTTGAACAATGTGTCGCCCTCATCGCCGGCAGACAAGGCAATGCGCTTTATGACCTCCGTCACCCACTCCGCTATCTGCCGGGCCGACGGCATGCCCGGAAACGCGGAGTCAAGGCTGCCGAACAGCAGCGCCGTTCCCTCGTCAACACAAAGCCGGCCGCGCGGAACCATGGATGCCCGCACACCGGTGGCGAGCGATTCGAGCAGGGCCGGGCCTTGCCCGGTGACAAACTTGTGGACATAGGGGTGCCGCAGCACAGAACAGACATACTGTACACGGTATTTTTCCTGATTTGCCGAATAGCCCATGGTCTGAAGATTCATAAGAGCCGCCACCAGCGAGCTCCATGGCGATTGCGAAAGCGGGTAGCCCGTCGTTATGTTGACGCAGCCCAAATTGTCAGGGAGGCTGTGTATCACGGTCTTCAGCAGCTTCTCGTCGCACATCACCACGGCCGTGCGCCGCCCGTCGCCAATGCGCCCTGCGTGCTGAAGCCATTCGCCGATATAGCGCGCCTGTATGTTCTCGGATGTTGCTGAGATGTATGAGATATCCTTGCCTGCCGAGAAGTTGTTGTAAATCTCATCTGAGGCGGAGTCAAGCTCGTTGGGAAATTCCGACAGATAGGACGAGATGTAATGGCCGGCCTCGTGCTCCCCATTTGCGCGCGAAACGTAGTACTTGTCGAAATCCCAATAGAACCTGGCCTTACCAGCCCCGGCCAGTTTCCTGAAAATGCGCCGCTCAACCTCGTGAAGCATATTGAAGCCCACGAAGATGTAGCGTCCGTATTTGAAGTCCACCGTCTCGTCCTCGGCCACTTTCCTGTACAACGCCCCCTCGTATGCCAGCCCCTGACGGTCCAGACGCTCGTTGAACGACACGTAGATGTCGTGAAAACGGCTCCACAACTCTAAAAACCGCCTTTTCAGCTCGCTGTTCTTGTCCTCTGAAAAAGTCTTGAAGAATCTTCTCAGCAGCCCGGTCTGCTCTGCGGTCAGATAGGAAAGGTCGTCAAGCTCATGGTAATTCTTCAAGTTGCTGAACACTTTTCCGGCATCGGCCATGTTCTTGTCGATGTCGTCGAAGTCTGACAGCAACAGCTGCCCCCAGCCGTAAAAATGGTCAAGCGACTCGTCAAGGCCGGTGCATTCGGCAAAGCTCTTGTGCAAATCACAGACAAGCTTGATGTCGTCGGCCACCTGCAGCCGCGAGTGATTCCTGAACAGGTCGCTGATTGTAATGTATGTCGGACACCAGACGGGGCGCGCCGCGTCTCTTGCCAAATAGGAGTTCATAAACAGTGAGGCGCGCTTGTTTGGAAAAACAATCACTGTGTTGGAAAAGTCGGAGCCGTACTTGTCACGCAGGTCGGCCGCCACATATTCTAAGAATGATTTCATACTTCTTCTACCAGATTGTCGTAAACATACCACAAATAGCCTTTCACACTCTCATAGCCCATTTCTGCCAGCAATTTCTTATACTGTCTGACCTGCCCGTGGTGCTGCGCCGGCATACGCCTGCCGAACTTGAAGTCAACAACAATGACCTCGCTGCCACGGACCATCACCCTGTCGGGCCGTCGCTCAACCAGATTCCCGTCTTCGTCGCGGAACATAATGGCACACTCCCTGAATAATGTCCACCCGCCGGAAAACCAATTCCTCACCCTGCTGTCTGTGAAGCTCCGCCGCAGAAGCGCTGCAATCTCCTCCGCCGAGACGCCATAGCCAAGCCCTTCTGCATCCAACCGGCCCACCACTGAACTTATATCATCCAATGTGGCGATTGAGGAGAACACCTTGTGCAACGCCGTTCCGGCCCGAAGCCTGTCGTTTTCCGCGACAGACCTCAGGCTGTCGATGAAGTCCTGGCTCTTGTTGCTCTGTCTGAACTCAACCTTGTTTTTATGGGCGCGGACATCAAGTGTCATTGAAACCGGAGGCGCAAGAAACAGGTTGTCCGTGTGCTTCTGCGACGGTTTGCTGTCGACGGAAACAGTGCCGTACTCAAATACGATTTCAGAATCATTGTCGGCAGGAATCTCAAAATCCGCGCCTGTCAATTCCCTTGCCACATCCGGCAGGCACGACTGGATTATCTCCGAGCGCGAATTGGCCGCGTTCCTCTTGCCGATCACAACCAGATTGCCACCCGCTCTGGTAAAGGCAACATACAGAAGGTTCAGGTTATCGACAGTGTTCTGCAGCCGCTCTGTCTTGTAGTCGTCCTCGTAAATCGTGCCGAGGAGCCTTTTGCCATAATCAACCGGCACCACCGGCAATTCGCCATACGGCGGCTCGGCAGGACTGCACCACAGAATGTTGCCGCCGCTCTTCTCCAGCTGCCAATCGCAAAAGGGAACAATGACAGTGTTGAACTCCAGTCCCTTGCTCTTGTGTATTGTCAGCAGCCTCACCCCCTTGACCGTGCCGCTCTGTATCGCGGTGTCGCATATTGTCTCATTCCATCTGTCAACAAAGGCGTCAATGTCCGCAAGATTGTCGTCAACAAAATCGCTCAACTGGTCAAAAAAGGCACAGACATAAGCCTGCTGGTCTGCAAACCTGTCCAACTTGAAAATATAAAAGAGCTGTTCAGCCAGATCATACAATGGCGTGGCAAGCAGGTCGTCCATATTTTCGGCATATTCCCTCGGCAATATCTCAGCAAGCTCCTTGCCGGCAAAATCCTCTTCAGGCACATTTCTGCCCAATATCTTGTTCTGATAAACATTGGCGAGGAATGCCTTTGAGATTCTGTCGTCCCTGTGGGTCAGCAGATGCATGGCCTGCACTATCACATTCACAGCCTGGGAGCCGCCCAAACGGAACGCCTCGTCTGACACGATGCTGACCTCCGGCAGGTTTTCCGCAAAATATTTTGCCATCAGCGGTATGTGCTTGTTAGACCGGACGAGTATCGCCATGTCGTCAAACGAGACACCGTTGTCATTAAGAAGCCTTATCTTAGAGGCTGTCTCGGCCAGCGTCCGCTCAACATAGTCATCCGTCGCGGGCAGCAGCTCCACACTGACGAAGCCCGAGCCGTCGCGCGAAGACGAGATTTTCTGCACCACGTCGGCATAGGCGTTCTTCAGCTGTGCATAATACTGAGCCTCTTCTTGATCCGCCCCCTCGCTTTCCTTCCGGGCCGCGCTTGTGAAAAAGGCATTGTTGAAAGCGACAATATTGCGCTGAGACCTGTAGTTGGTGTTGAGCGTGAGCACCTCGAGCTGTCTTTCCGGGTGGGCGAACTGGCCCTCGATATTGTTCAGCAGGCGCCAGTCGCTGTCGCGCCAGCGGTAGATGCTCTGCTTCACATCGCCCACAATAATGTTTCTTGCCCCCGCTCTGCTCATGCTGTCCCGGAGCAGCACCTTGAAATTGTGCCACTGAATGTTGCTCGTGTCCTGAAACTCGTCAATCATCATGTACTTGATCTGGGTGCCGATTTTCTCGTAAACGAACGGAGAATCACTGTCGCTGATGAGCGATTTGAGCAGAAACTGCGTGTCGCTCAGCAAAAAGCGGTTTGCCTCGGAGTTCAGCTCGATCACCTTGGCCTCAATACTGTTGAGCAAACGCAGCTGGTTCATATGGCGCAGAGTCAGGTCGGCCGAGGCGTATCTGCGCCATTGCTCATCGCGCGCGGCAACCGCCCTGCACAGAATGTCCACCAGTTTTTCTTCCGCAAGGCTGCATATAAGGCCGCGCTTGGGCGACCTTGCCGTAGCCCAAGCGCCGGAGTCGCCCATACAGGCCTCCACCCTCTTGCCCACAATGTCGTCGCTGAATATCCCATTCTGAAGTTTTATGAAGAAGCCGCAGACGCCGTTCTTCCCGTAAGCGAGGTCTGTATATTCAAGACCTCCGGCAGCAAGGGCGTCGTCGAACTCTCTGCAGAAGCCCAGCATCTTGCTTTTTGCCGACGCCTTGATGCGGTTGAGACTGCCAACATAATCCTCATAAAAGCCGCTTTGGGCAAACTTTTCCGCCAGCACATCGCGCGACTCTCTGTAGAAGTCCTTGAATATTGTCGTGCCAAACGACTTGATCGCCCCTATGACATTCCAGCTTTTGTCTTCCGAGATGCTGTCATTAATGTATTTTATAATCCAGTGCAGCAGCTTGTCGTTGGCTCTCAGGTCGTCAATCAGCTTGTCCACTGCCATGCTTTCCACCTGATAATCGTTAAGCTCTACCCGCAGATTGGCAGACAGGTCAAGCTCTCTTGCAAGGTTCCTAAGCACGCTCTGGAAGAAGGAGTCTATTGTCTCTATGCGGAAATTGCTGTAGTTGTGAAGCAGCAGCCGCAACGCCTCGCCCGCCCGCTTTGACGCAAACGCCGGCGAGACGTCAAGATCTGAGCACACCAGGGCTGCATAAGACTTCGAGTCGGGCAGCTGTTTCCATATTCCGTACAACTGGCTCAGGATTCGTGTCTTCATCTCTTCCGTGGCCTTGTTGGTAAACGTGACAGCGAGAACGGCCTTGAAGTCAAGCGGATTCTGTATCAGAAGTTTTATGTATTCTGCCGTGAGGGTGAACGTCTTGCCGCTGCCGGCGCTCGCCTTGTAGACAGTCAGCGGCGTGTTGCGTGTTGTTGTGTTCATAAGCCAAAAGTTTTTTATCAATCAGGACTATTCATGGCGGTCACCATTTCCTGAACAGCTCGAACGAGAACTTACTGCCAATCTCGTGGAAGTCGCCGTTGAGGAAACTGCAGAACAGCCCGACCGAGAAATAGCGGTTTGTCAGCCCGTAGCCCAGCTCGGTGTAAGGCCGCGTGTGCTCTATCTGCAGACTGCTCGCGTAGAGCCGCTCAGTCTCGATGTATCTCCCCACAAACGGAATCCACGTGAGCAGCAGCAGCGGCGAGCTGTAGGACGCGTTCACGCGGAAGTAATAGCGGGAGGCGTTGTACCACTGGCTGTTCAGCAGCTGGAAGTCGCCCGCCATGTCGTCGTTCCAGCCGCCGGGAATGTAGTCTGCATGGAAATTGCTGAAGTCTACGAAATAGTCCGACGACTTGTTTGTGTAGAATCCGCCGCCCGCCCTGATGTTGAGCTGCCTCAGACTGGCCAGCTCTTTTTTCATCGAAGCGTCAAACTCCCACCTTTCGTATTTGATGTTTGAGCCCAACACGTCTGTCAGACTTCTCTCGTAGTTTGCCGTAAACGTGGGGCCTGACGGATAAGGGCTGACGGTCAGCTTTACAAACGGGGCGAAGCTGCTGTACTCCGTCGGCTTGCCGGCGGCGCGCATAGACGCCTTGTCCACGGCCGTGCGCCTGTGGTAATTGCAGCCAACGGCCACCTCAATGCGCTCGGTGAGCCGCAGGTTTCCCGTCAGACTGAGCTGCTCGTCGTCAAAATAGTCAAGATTGAGCGCGGTGAAATCTATCGTGTCGCGGTCCTCCTCCTTGATCATGTCGAGCACGCTTGAGTTTGTAATCCTGTTTCCGTTGGCCCACGACAGCTCCACCCAGCCGTTGCGCCTGAGACTGAACGTGTAGCGGAGCGGCACGCTGAAGAAGAACTTCTTTATCTTGAAGTTGTATCCCAACCGGGGCGCAAGGCTAAGAATCCGGTTGTTGCTGAATGTGTAACGCGCTCCGATGTCCATCTTGTAGGCCAGTCCGCGGCTGTTGCTGTAGCTCATGTACAGGGGGTTGAACAGCGGCGAGAGTGTCACTGAGGCGTTCTTCATGTCGGCCCGCTGCCTACTCAGCAGGAAATCGTCTATGGCGTTCCACGCCTTGTCGGCAATCTTGCGGCCTTTGCGCTCCGGCTTCTTTTCCGACGAGTCCGCCACTGCCGGCCGGGGCTTGTGCTCCTCATAAATGCCGGCCTCCATCCTGTCGAGCGGCACAGGCCTCAGACTGTCGGCAGACAGCTCCGCCGCTGCCGGGCCGGCAGGCAGTTTAACGCCAAAATCAACGTAGAACCTGCCCCTCAAGTCGTTGCCCATGAAACGGAACGTGGCCCTGGAGTCGCAGCGCACCGGCAACAGCGCGTGCGGCCCGTCCTGAGCGCCCATCACCACATTGACCTCGAACGACATCATGTCGTACTCGCCGTGAAAGCGCGTGCGCAGTATCCGGCCTGTCAGGCGGTCCACAAAGGCGTAGCCCTCCACCAGCTGTGTGTTGCTCAGTCTGGGAGTGAACGTCACGCACACGTCGCCGCTGCTGCTGAAACTGATGCGGTAGCGGTAGAATATGCGGTTGTCGTAGTTGAACGGCGAGAGCATATACTTGTCAAACAGCGACTTGCCGTAAAGGTTGGGTATGACGAACCGCATCATAACGTCCATGGCAAGGCGGTTGCCGGGGATGGTGCTCTTCAGCGTCCGCTGCTCGATGCTGAAGTCGTCAATGCTTCTGAACGTTATCCTGCCCACGTTCTCGCCTATATAGTTACGGCTGCCCCTGGCTATCGAATACATCGACGGAACAAAGAACAGCGTTGGATTGCGCCTGACAGTGCGGAAAGTGTATTTCAGATAAAAATCGTCTGTGAAGCCCGCCAGGCTCGGAGCCAGGTTGCGCTGGTATGAAAACAGTCTGTCGATTACCAAAGAGTCACCGGCAACTTTGGCAAAAACAATGCTGGGCATACAAAGAAATATGCCCAGCATCACCAATATCTCTGCCAGCCGATATTTCATGACCTCAAAATTAGCGATAAATTCCGAGGCCACAAAATATTATAACTCTTTTTAGCCTAAATATTTCATAAGAATCTTGGCATTGCCGCTGTCGCGCAGCTTGGCGATGCTCTTCTCGCGAATCTGGCGCACACGCTCACGGGTCAGGCCGAGCTGGTCGCCAATCTCCTCAAGCCCCTTCTCATGGCAGCCTATGCCGAAGCACTCGCGGATAATCGTTATCTCGCGCTCCTTGAGCACCTTGTTCAGCACAGAGTTCAACTCCTGGGCCATCGACTCGTGGTCCACGTGGCGGTCTGTGCGGCTGTCGTCGCCGCTGGCCATCACATCGAGCATACAGTTGTCCTCGCCGTCCTGGAACGGAGCGTCTATCGACACGTGGTGGCCGTCGGCCATGAGGCTCTGGCCAATCTTCTCCTCGTCAAGATTGGTGGCCTCGCTAAGCTCCGACACCGACGGATGGCGCTGGTTCTCCTGCTCGAACTTGTTGATTTCGTGGTTTATCTTGTTGAGCGACCCCACCTGGTTGAGCGGCAGACGCACAATGCGGCTCTGCTCGGCAATGGCCTGCAGGATGCTCTGGCGGATCCACCACACGGCGTAAGAAATGAACTTGAAGCCGCGGGTCTCGTCAAATTTCTGGGCGGCCTTTATCAAGCCGATGTTGCCCTCGTCAATCAGGTCGGTAAGAGTAAGCCCCTGGTGCTGGTACTGCTTGGCCACCGAGACCACAAAACGCAGGTTGGCGGTGACGAGCTTGTCCTTGGCGCGCTCGCCCTCCGGGCCGCCCTTGCGGATCTTCTGGGCCAACTCGATTTCCTCATCAATAGAAATCAGCGGGGCACGGCCAATTTCAACAAGATACTTGTCCAGTGCCTCACTCGAACGGTTGGTTATACTCTTCTGAATCTTTAATTGCCTCATATTTACTTAAGCCTAAATATACCTAACTACCTGATAATCAAAATTATAACGAATACACCTTTATAAAGCGGTGCAAAGTTATGAAAAATAAGGACAAGTTGCTCGTTTTGACAATGTTTTTTATGTTAAATATTCATAATACCATTGTTCGCTCATTCCATCCTCACTCTGGTCAAGACGCAAAAACAGGCCGGACAAAAATGTTTTCTGCCGTTCACATCACCTTAATTTATTAATGAGTATCCGCAATTTGCCAAATGCACAAATATTCGCATGGCGTGTCTCGCATACCATAAACGCATAAATATGCAGCACTGCGGCACTGCAAAAACACCACTGCAACCGCCTGAAAACACGCTGAAACCGGTATGATAAAACAAGGGCTGCCGTTTTGCTTTCCAATATGGGCCATTTCGGCCTCCAAAATGGCCTATATTGGAAGCCGAAACAGGCCATATTGGAAAGCAAAATGGCCTATCTTGCCAAGCGCTTGACTGTCAGCACGTTACGGACAAGCCGCAAATGGCGCAAAACAAAGTGGCGCACGTCCTGCCGAAACGGCAAAACGCACGCCACAAACGTTATATTTATTCATTCCTGACGGTATATTTATGCAATGTTTTTTTACGCCGGCTTTCGCATACGCCACGAACGCCCATACCGCAAGAAACGCTCACGCATTATCGCTCAAATACAACTGTTGTGACAGCCAGCAGCTGCGTTTCTTCACTAAGATAAGGAATGCGGTCGCTATTACGAAACATCACAGCACCTATTGTCTCTGAATCTTCCTGGTAAAAATGACTTCTTTCAGGATAAAAATGTTTATCGAAGCTTGAGAAATCCAGCACTATTTCACCCGTATTGCCAAAAATATAGTCACACTCTTCGGCCGTAGGCAACCGCCAGCCGGTCACGCCGTCGGTGCCGTCGGCCATTTCTCTGATTGCGGCATCGACTGCGGCCCTCACCGACGCCTGGTCCGCCGCGTCAAATACAAGCCCGGCCTTCTCTTCGGTTGTCATCAGGGTGACAACGGTCTCAGCCCCGTCTGCCGACGGCTCTGACCTCAGCACATAATACTTGCCCTTGTAAAGCGCGCCTGCGGCCGGGGGCTCATCGTCAATCACGGGGCGTTGCACTCCGTCGCCGCCGCCGGAATTGTCTTGGCCGGCGTCTCCGCCGGAGACATAAGAGCCCGACTCGTCAAAATCAAAGGAGATGTTTTTCTCGCCATCCCACGTGGCTCCTATTATTGTTCCGGTCAGGCTCACACCGGCTTTTTCTGTGTATGTGCCGCTTATGTTGACCTTATAGTTCGCCTCAAGTTTCTCGGCGCATGTGTAAGAATAACTGTGCGTCACTCCGTCCTCGCCGGTCATGCTGACCGTTATGGTGGCCGCTTCCGCTGACGGCTCAAGGCAATAAGCCGCGTCGGCGCTCTTCCACGTCCGAGTGCCCGCCACGTTCGAAAGCTCCAACGCCACTCCGGCCTGCCCGTCGGTGTATGTGCCGTCGAGACACAGGGTCTCGTGCAGAGGCTCAATGGTCACGCTGACCGACTTTACCGACACGGGCACCTGGTCTATTTCCACATTCTGAACAAGCATCACCCTGCGCACAAGCGTCAGCGTAAGCGTGTTCTCGCCGCCGTCAACGAGCGTAACCACATTGCTTGCCGTCATCAGGTCGCCGTGAGACGCCCCGTCAAGCAGCTCTATGGGTGTGGCCGGCGTCGCTGTTTCCTTGGGTGGCAACGTGTAGCCCGAGGCGTCAGCACCCGCAACCGCACATACATTATACGAGCCTTCAAGCAGGTCTGTTGAAATTTCCGAGTCGCCCTCGTCCATTGTTTCGACACTGCTGCACTTTCCGCTTTCGTCAAAGACATAGATAAAAATGGGGTAACTGATTTTGGCCTCACCTGCCGTTCCCGCCAAATCACCGTCACCGGCTCTGGTTCTTATTGTCAATGTGCTGTTCGGTTCCGGCGTATCGTCAGTCAGCACCACTTCTTTTGAACAAGAAACAAGAAGCGCCGCAATCATGACTGTTAATAGATTATTGGACATTTTTCCCATGATAGTTATGTTTGATAGATACGGCAAATTTACAAAATCGGCAACAGCATCAAGCCATGCCGCCGCTGCTTTTATGACAGATTAACACTTGCAGGCCATAAATACAACCATCCAGCGGACATATCGGAGCTTTATCGTTTTTTATACCACATTCATAGGAAATACAGAAAAAGCAAACCCTCTGAATTTCGACTGGCAAAAAAAGCTCCAGACCTGAATTTGTGGGTTTGTGAATTTTATCGTATTGATATGAAAAACTCCCGAAAATCCGTATGTTTCAGGATTTCGGGAGCCTGCCAGTGATCCCGTTGGGATTCAAACCCAAGACCTTCAGAACCGGAATCTGACGCTCTATTCAGCTAAGCTACGGGACCAAAACCGGGTGCAAAGGTAGTAAAAAAAAATCTAACGGCCTAATATTTTCACGTTTTATTGCCCCACTGGCTTTGTCAAGAGAGCTTTATTGCAGCCGGCCAAGGCCAAGGAAGATGGCGTCTGGCGCCATTAATCTTCCAAATCCCAGCCGAGTGCGCTTGCCCCAAGCACGGCCGCCGTCGAGCCGTCGAGCGCGCTCACAAGGAATTTCGCCTTGCCTCGGAACACCGGCATGACGCTCTCTGCATAGGCGCGGCGTATCGGTTCCATGATAAGCTCACCGGCCTTGACGAGTCCGCCGAAGAACACGAATGCCTCCGGACTGCAGAATGTTGCGAAATCCGCACAAGCCTGGCCTAACATACGGCCTGTGAACTCAAATATGTCTTTAGCCATTTTGTCACCCTTTCCGGCCGCAATGCTGATGTCGAGCGATGTTATCTTTTCCGGATCAAGCTCACGCAGCAGCGACGGCCTGTCTGTCGTTGACAGCATCTCGCGCGCCGTCCGCGCCACTCCTGTGGCCGAGCAGTATGTCTCAAGGCAGCCGCGACGCCCGCATCCGCAAGAACGCCCGTTCTCACGCACCATAATAACGTGCCCCAGCTCACCGGCAAAGCCGTCGCTCCCATACACCAGCTGGCCGTTGACAACAATGCCGGAGCCAACGCCGGTACCCAAAGTAATCATTATGAAATTCTTCATACCCTTGGCAACGCCGTATGCCATCTCGCCAAGTGCCGCAGCGTTGGCGTCGTTTGTCAGAGCCACGGGAATGCCAAGGCTCTGCGAAAACATATCAGCCAAAGGAACAATGCCTTTAGCCCAGGCAATGTTTGCAGCGCGTTCTATTGTTCCGCTGTAGAAGTTGCCGTTGGGCGCGCCAATGCCCATGCCCTTTATTTTGCCGATGCCTCCCACCTGGTCGATGATAATCTGCAACGCCTCTGTGGCGTTTTTCACAAAATCCTCCGCACTGGCGCATTCCTGCGTCTTGATGGCAGTGGTGGCTTTTATAATTCCGTGGGCGTCAATAATGCCGAAAACGGCATTTGTGCCTCCGAGATCAAGCCCGAGGACGTAAGGTTTTATGGTCTGTTCTGCTTCCATGATTGAGTTGTGTGCAATAATTATTTTGTTCTTGACAAAGGTAGCCAAAAACTGCGACAGACCAAATATTTAAGCCGAAAAACTTGCTCAATTCGTCTTTTTTTGCCAACTTTGCATTCGCTATGCCGTTTCCGATACATATTGACATTCTGAGTTTCATATTCAAGGGCATACTCATTGGCATGATCGCATCAGCTCCAATGGGTCCGGTCGGTGTGCTCTGCGTGCAGCGCACCCTGAACAAAGGGCGGTGGTTCGGCTTTGTAACCGGCGTGGGCGCAGCATTGAGCGACATTATTTATGCCGGAATCACCGGGCTTGGCATGAGTTTCGTGATGGACATTGTGAACAACCAGCAGAACAAGTTCTACCTGCAGATTGTGGGCAGCCTGCTGCTTCTGGCCTTCGGTGTCTACACTTACCGCAGCGACCCCACGCGCAACATCCACAAATCGAAAGGCAACCGCGGGTCGCTGGTACACAACGGCGTTACGGCATTTCTCGTAACATTCTCAAATCCGCTGATCATTTTCCTTTTTCTGGCGTGCTACGCCCAGTTCGCCTTCGTCATGCCCAACCATCCGTTCGAGATGTTCGTGGGCTTCCTGAGCATATTCGGCGGCGCGCTGCTGTGGTGGTTCGGCCTGACATGGCTCATCGACAAGATACGCGGGAAGTTCGACGCCAACGGCATAAGAATCATTAACCAGGTCATCGGAGCCGTGGTGATGATTTGCTCGGCCATAATGATCTTCGGAACTGTAACCAACCTGTACAGGTTTTTCTGACAAGAACAATGTTTATAGCTCAAGAACTAAGAAAGAAAAACATTGCCGAATATCTGCTCTATATGTGGCAGATTGAGGACACTATACGCGCTTTCGGCTGCTCGCTGTCAAGAATCAGGCGCGAATACATCGACCGCTTTGACTACACCGAGGAGCAGAAAGAAGAAGAGGCAGACTGGTTCGGCAACCTGATAAGGATGATGAACGAGGAGGGATGCCGCGAGAAAGGCCACCTGCAAATAAACAAGGTGACAATGCAACAGCTCGAGGAACTCCACGCGCAGCTGCTGCAAAGCTCGCGCTACCCTTTCTACAATACGGAATATTACAAGGTGCTGCCGTTTATTGTGGAGTTGCGCCAGCGTGGCGCGGCAAAAGATGAGAATGAGATTGAAACCTGCTTCAATTCTCTTTACGGAGTGATGATGCTCCGACTGGCAAAAAAAACGATAAGCCCTGACACGGAGCACGCGGTAAAGGAAATCTCGACTCTGGTCGGAATGCTGAACGATTATTATCTGAAAGACAGGGAAGAACCGCTTGAATTCTGATTCCGGCCAGGTCTCACCTTGTTCTTTTATATTGCAAAATCACAAACGAATTAGGTATAAAAACAGCAAATGAACATACTCATAACAGGCTGCAACGGGCAATTGGGAAACGAAATGCAGCTGATTGAAAAAGACAACGGCCATCATATGTTCTTCAACACCGATGTGGCAGACCTTGACATAACAGACCAGCAGGCAGTTGACAAATTCATTGACGGCAATGCCATTGACTGCGTGATAAACTGCGCGGCCTACACCGCCGTTGACAAGGCTGAAAGCAACCGCGAGCTGTGCACTGCGCTTAACACTGTGGCTCCGGCATATCTGGCCGCTGCCGTAGAGCGGCGCGGCGGAAGCATGGTGCACATCTCGACTGACTATGTGTTCGACGGAAACGGGCACACACCTTATGCAGAAAGCGACACGCCGTCGCCCGACAGCGTCTATGGCAGCACAAAACTGGCAGGAGAACTGGGAGCAAGCAAGTTCTGCCACCGCACAATGATAGTGCGCACGGCATGGCTCTACTCCGCTTTCGGCAGCAATTTCGTCAAGACAATGCTGCGCCTCGGCAAGGAGAAAGACGAGCTGGGCGTGGTCTTCGACCAGATAGGCACGCCAACATACGCCCGCGACCTGGCCACCGCCATCATGGCAGCGGTCAACAAGGGCATTGTGCCCGGTGTCTATCATTTCTCCAACGAGGGGGTCTGCAGCTGGTACGATTTCACAAAAGCCATCCACCGTATGGCCGGCATCACCACGTGCCACGTCAGGCCGATTCACACTTCGGAGTATCCCACACCGGCCAGCCGCCCTGCCTACAGTGTGCTGGACAAGACAAAGATAAAGGAAACATACGGAATTGAGATACCGCACTGGGAGGACAGCTTGAAAGAGTGCCTCGAAAAACTGCTCAGACAAGAAAACAACTGACACAGACGTATGAACAACGAAATAGAAAGAAGACGGACCTTCGCAATCATCTCACATCCTGACGCCGGTAAAACCACACTGACAGAGAAGTTCCTCCTGTTCGGAGGACAGATACAGGTGGCCGGGGCCGTGAAAAGCAACAAGATACGCAAGACCGCCACTTCCGACTGGATGGACATCGAGAAGCAGCGCGGAATCTCCGTGTCAACCTCGGTGATGGAGTTCGACTACGAGGGCTACAAAGTCAACATACTCGACACGCCAGGACACCAGGACTTTGCCGAAGACACCTACCGCACGCTGACAGCTGTTGACTCGGCCATCATCGTGGTGGACAGTGCCAAGGGTGTTGAGACTCAGACACGCAAGCTTATGACAGTATGCCGTATGCGCAACACTCCTGTCATAATCTTTGTAAACAAAATGGACCGTGAGGGCCGCGACCCGTTCGACCTTCTGGACGAACTGGAGAACGAACTGGAAATCAAGGTGCGCCCGCTGTCATGGCCAATTAACCAGGGAGCGAGGTTCAAAGGCGTCTACAACATATACGAAAGCAAGCTCGACCTGTTCACCCCCGACAAACAGCGCGTTACCGACAAGGTGGAAGTGGACATCAACAGCACCGAGCTTGACGACCGCGTTGGAGCAGACAATGCCTCGAAACTGCGTGACGACCTTGAGCTGGTGGACGGTGTTTACCCGGAGTTTAATGTTGACGACTACCGCTCAGCCACTGTGGCTCCCGTATTCTTCGGGTCGGCGCTTAATAACTTCGGCGTGCAGGAACTTCTTAACTGCTTCGTGAAGATTGCCCCCAGCCCGCGCCCCACAAAGGCCGAAGAGCGCATGGTGCAGCCTGAAGAGCCTAAATTCACAGGTTTCATTTTCAAGATAACGGCCAATATCGACCCCAACCACCGTTCTTGCATCGCGTTCTGCAAGGTGTGCAGCGGCAAGTTTGTGCGCAACCAGCCTTACCAGCACGTGCGCCTCAACAAGACCGTGCGCTTCTCTTCGCCCACACAATTCATGGCACAGCGCAAAAGCACCATCGACGAGGCCTACCCAGGCGACATCGTCGGGCTGCCGGACAACGGCATTTTCAAAATCGGCGACACACTGACAGAGGGCGAGCAGCTGCATTTCCGCGGCCTGCCAAGCTTCTCGCCAGAAATGTTCAAATACATCGAAAACGCCGACCCCATGAAATCAAAGCAGCTGCAGAAAGGCATCGACCAGCTCATGGACGAGGGCGTGGCCCAGCTGTTTGTCAACCAGTTCAACGGCCGCAAGATAATCGGCACCGTCGGCCAGCTTCAGTTTGAGGTCATCCAGTACCGTCTGGAAAACGAGTACAACGCCAAGTGCCGCTGGGAGCCGGTACACCTCTACAAGGCGTGCTGGATTGAAAGCGACGACGCCGGAGAGCTTGAAAAGTTCAAGCAGCGCAAGTATCAGTATATGGCGAAAGACCGCGAGGGCCGCGATGTGTTCCTGGCCGACAGCGGCTACGTGCTCAGCATGGCCCAGGAGGACTTCAAGAACATAAGATTCCACTTCACCAGTGAGTTTTAAAATCACGGTGCCGACAGCATCATACATAAAAATTAAAAACGAATGACAAGAGAAGAAGACATAAGGCGCGCCGTAGAGACAATGCGCAACGGCGGCGTGATACTTTATCCCACCGACACTGTGTGGGGCATCGGCTGCGACGCAACCAACGCGGAAGCCGTGGCAAAAGTCTATAAAATAAAGCGGCGCGACGATTCGAAAGCCATGATCTGCCTTGTCGACAGTGACGCACGGCTGCAACGCTACGTGCGCAACGTGCCGAATGTGGCATGGGAGCTGTTGGACTGCGCCGACAAGCCCACCACTGTTATTCTTGACGGAGCCACCGGACTGGCGCACAACCTCATTGCCGAAGACGGCAGCGTGGCACTGAGGATTACCAAAGAGCCTTTTTCCAAAGAACTGTGCTACAGGTTCCAGAAGGCCGTAGTGTCCACATCGGCCAACATCTCGGGCCAGCCCGCAGCCCAGAACTACTGCGACATTGCCCCCGAGCTGCTCGATGCCGTGGACTATGTGTGCTGGAGCCGCCGCCAGGAGCACAAGCCTCACACGCCTTCAAGCATCGTGCGGCTGAGAATCAACGGCGAGGTTGAGATAATCCGCAAGTGACCGGCAAGCCAATGGCAACAGACATATTGGACAAAGAGCGGCAGGGCTGGTTTCAGAGGCTGCTTGCCTGGCGTGAGCAACACGTCAGCGAGCGGACGTTTGTGCTCTTTCTCGCATTTATCGTCGGATTGTTCTGTGCCGTAGCCGCTTTTGCCCTGCACGGAATAATCAACCAGATTGGCATGCTGCTTACAAGCTCGTTCAACGAGAAAACGGCCAACTGGCTTTATCTTGTCTATCCCGTGGTAGGCATCTATCTCACGTCTTTGTTTGTGAAATACATTGTCAAAGACAACATCAGCCACGGAATAACACGCATACTTTACGCCATCAGCAGCAAGCGCAGCCGACTGCGCGCGCACAACTGCTGGTCGTCGGTAATAGCCTCGGCCATTACCATCGGCTTCGGAGGCTCGGTGGGAGCCGAGGCTCCTATCGTTCTGACAGGCTCGGCCATCGGCTCCAACCTCGGAAAGCTGTTCAAGCTCGACAACAAGACGCTGATGCTGCTTGTGGGCTGTGGTGCGGCCGGAGCCATTGCCGGCATATTCAAGGCACCGATTGCGGGCCTGGTGTTCACGCTTGAGGTGCTGATGATCGACCTTACGATGGCCTCTCTGCTGCCGATTCTGATTTCGTGTGTCACAGCGACGTGCTTCACATATATTTTCCGAGGCTCCACATCGTTGTTCACATTCCATCTTGACGCACAATGGATGGTTGACCGTGTGCCGGCCAATGTGCTCCTCGGCATTACCTGTGGTCTCATCAGCCTTTACTTCATAAGGGTTATGACCGTCTGCGAGGATATGTTCGCCCGATTCAAGGACAAGCCTTATGTAAAGCTTGCCATCGGCGGCGTCATGCTGAGCCTGCTCATATTCCTTTTCCCGTCGCTCTTCGGCGAGGGCTACCATGACATAAACCTTCTGCTCAACGGCGCCACCGAGGCCGACTGGAACGGCATCATGCACAACTCGCTGTTCTCCGGCCACGACAATATGCTCATACTTTATGTGCTTCTGGTTGTTCTGGCCAAGGTCATCGCCACTTCGGCCACCAATGGCGGCGGCGGTTGCGGAGGAACTTTCGCGCCAAGCCTCTTTGTGGGATGCTTTGGCGGATTCCTGTTTGCCCGCTTGTGGAATTATTACCAAATCGGGGTCTATGTGCCTGAAAAGAATTTCGCCCTGCTCGGCATGGCCGGCGTGATGTCCGGCGTGATGCACGCCCCGCTCACGGGCATATTCCTCATCGCCGAGATTACCGGCGGCTACGCCCTGCTGCTACCGCTGATGATTGTCAGCGTATGCTCTTATCTGACGATAATAATCTTTGAGCCGCACAGCATTTACGGTATGCGGCTCGCACGGCAGGGCAAGCTCATAACCCACCACACTGACCATGCGGTGCTCACCCTGATGAGTCTTGACAGCGTGATTGAGCACGAGTACACATCCATCTCGCCCGACATGGAGCTGGGCAAGATCGTTCACAAAATCAGCCGCAGCCGCAACAGCTTCCTGCCGGTGCTCGACGCAGGCGGCAATATGGTGGGCGAGATTGACATAACAAAGATCAGGAACGTTGTGTTCCGCATCGAGCTGTACCACCACTTCAAGGCCCGGCAGCTGATGACACAGCCGGAGGCAACGCTCAGAGACAGCATGCCTATGACCGAAGTGATGAAGGTTTTCGACAGCACGCACGCCGACTGGCTTCCCGTCCTTGACAGCGACGGCCACTTCAAAGGTTATATCTCGCGCCAGCGAATGTACGGAATGTACCGCAAGATGGTGGCCGACATGAGCGAAGACTAATTTTTTTTGAGACACAGACAATGCCTGTTAAGGGATAAAGATACAAAAATCAAATCTCACTGACAATGAAGAAAGAAGACCTTAGAATAATTTTCATGGGAACGCCGGAGTTTGCCGTCGAGACATTGCGCGCGCTCCTTGACAACGGTTTCAATGTGGTTGCCGTGGTGACGCAGCCCGACAAGCCTGTCGGCCGCCACGGCAGTGTGCTTCAGCCCTCAGCCGTGAAACAGTATGCTGAGGCTCACGGCCTGCCCGTGCTGCAGCCTGTGAGGATGAAAGACGAGGCTTTCGTGAGCAAGCTGGAGTCATTCAAAGCCAACCTGCAGGTGGTCGTGGCTTTCAGAATGCTGCCAGAGGCGGTCTGGGCAATGCCCGAATACGGCACATTCAACGTCCATGCCGCCCTGCTGCCGCAATACCGTGGCGCCGCCCCCATCAACTGGGCCGTGATAAACGGCGAGACTGTGACCGGTGTGACCACCTTCTTTCTTGACCGCGAGATCGACACCGGGCGCGTGATCATGCGCGAAGAGTTCGAAATCAAGCCTGAGTTCAACGCCGGCGACGTCTACGACGGACTGATGCGGCTCGGGGCTGAAGTGTGTCTGAAGACTCTCGACAGAATCATTGAGACCGGCGGACACCCCGAGGCCATCCCGCAGTCAGAGCTGACCGTGCCCGGAGAGGAGCTGCGCCAGGCGCCGAAAATATTCAAAGAGACCTGCCGCATTGACTGGAACAAGCCTGCCGCAGCCATCCACAACTTTGTAAGAGGGCTGAGTCCCAGCCCCGGCGCATGGACCACAATGACCGCATCCGACGGCAGGCAGGCTGTCCTGAAAATATATTCCACCGCCCTTACAGACCTCAACGTGGCGGAGCCGCAGGGAACATTCGTCACATCCGGCCGGAAAATGGGCATTGTTGCCGCCGGCGGCAGTGTGCTTGAAGTCTGTGAGCTACAGCTTTCTGGCAAAAAGCGCATGGGCGCCGCAGACTTTCTCAACGGCCTCAAGGATCCTGA
Organism: uncultured Prevotella sp.; assembly: GCA_944320305.1. Lineage (GTDB taxonomy): Bacteria > Bacteroidota > Bacteroidia > Bacteroidales > Bacteroidaceae > Prevotella. The sequence continues at coordinate 60,312 of CALUGW010000003.1, forward strand.
CGGCTGCCGCGTGGAATAATTTATGCACCTTTTGATATAATAAATCAGGGCTTGCGGCGTTTGAATGATAAACAAACAATAAAAACGCACAGCCTATGCCAAATTATACTCAAGAAGGTCTGAATCCAAGCGAAAGTACGATTGACTTCATAAAGAAAATCGCATACACTTACAGAGTAATGCAACTTGCAGACGGTTCGAAAGTGACGTTCTGCCTGAACTGATTAAGAATATGACTTTAGTATCACCCTCACTGCTTGCCGCAGACTTTCTCCACCTTGACAGTGAGATAGAGATGATAAACCGAAGTGAGGCCGACTGGCTTCATCTCGATGTGATGGACGGTGTGTTCGTGCCCAACATCTCGTTTGGCTTCCCTGTTCTTGAAGCCGTCGCCAAGACGTGCCGCAAGCCGCTCGACGTTCACTTTATGATTGTCCACCCCGAGCTTTACATACGGCAGACGGCACGTCTGGGTGCGATGATGATGAACGTTCACTACGAAGCCTGCACGCATCTGCACCGCACCGTGCAGGAAATCCACGCCGCAGGAATGAAAGCCGGAGTCACCCTCAACCCCACCACTCCGGTCTGTATGCTCGAAGACATCATTGCCGACCTCGACATGGTGCTTCTCATGAGCGTCAATCCGGGATTCGGCGGACAGGACTTCATCGAGAACACCATCGGCAAGGTGGGGCGCCTGCGCGAACTGATCGACAGCAAAGGCTCTCACGCCCTTATTGAAGTGGACGGAGGTGTGCAGGCCGAGACGGCTCCGAGGCTGGCAAAGGCCGGCGTCGATGTGCTGGTCAGCGGCAGTTATGTGTTCAAGAGTCCGCGTCCCGAAGAGGCCATCCGCTCGCTGCGGAGTCTCGGCGGTGCTGAAGTGTAGGCGGTTGAGCGTAGCGTGGCAGACAACTGTAGGCCGGCAAAAGTTATAGGATTCATGACAAAGGCAATACTTTTCACTGTAGCCGTGTGTGCCGCCATTCTTTCAGGATGCGAGAAATACGTTGTGGAGGAAGAAGCTGGCAACAACGACAACCAGGAGATACCTGAGAAAGACTACACAAGCGAAGACATCCCGGAAACAAATTTCCTTACAGTGGCGGAGGCGCAAGCTGCGGAAACGGGAAACGTCATATGCGTCAGAGGCTACATTGTGGCCTCATGCACAAAAAGCATGAGCAATGCAGACTTCATGGAACCGTTCGAGGGCAGCACCGCCATAATCCTTGCGGAGGAGCCTGTTGACCTTGAAGATTTTCAGTACGACACTGACGACAACCTGTTCCCCGTCTGCCTGACAGACTATAAAGACGTCCGCGCGGCCCTGAACCTTGAGGACAACCCGGAACTATGGAACAGACAGATATTCATCACCGGCGTGAAGTCAAGCTATCTGCGGCTTCCGGGACTCAAGAAAGTAATGCACTACCAGATTAAATAGCCGCCATTCAACCTGTAGCCACGAGCAAAGCCATCTGCTGCGGCTTTGCTTTTTTTAGTCTTCCGCAACCGTCTCCGCCAGACTGTTAAGCCCCTGCAGCATTCTTTCGAGCCTCGGCAGAAACGACGCGAAGTGTGAGCCGGGCGTCAGTTCAAACATAGTCTTGGCCCCGAGCCTTTCCGCCCAGGCCACAACACGCTCTGTGTCTGTCCTTATTGTGCGGTAGCGCGGCGAGCCTCCCTGGCTCTCCTTCTCGCCCAGCGTGAAGTACGCGCAGCCGCCTGCCCTGTCGGCATCGGCCGACGAGAGCCACTCCACAAACCCGTCATACCAGAATGAGCCTGAGATGCAGCCAATATTGCGGAACCGGTCACACCGCACCCATGCCCATGCGGCAAAAAGTCCGGCCAGCGATACCCCGGTAAGTGTGCGCTCGGCGCCGCCGCCGAGTCCGAGGCGGCACTCCACGTCGGGCATCACAACATCTGTCAGCTTGCCGAGAAACGCTTCCGCCAGCCCGCCGAAAGGCTTCGACCCGCGCACAAGGCCCGGCGCCGGCCATGGCGTGAGGTCGTTGTTCCAGTCCATGCCTGTCAGCACCACCATGTTGTATTTATACTTGCTGACGGCTATGTCTATTTTCCGTTCCTCCACAGGGATGGGGGTCATCAGGTAGCACACCCGCTTTGTGTCGCATGGCTCAAACTGGCAGCTGACGCCTTCAATATTTATTGTCTCCACCATAAGCTTGTTTCATTTGCTGCGGCGCATCAAGCTCCACAGTTGTTACTGATGCAAATTTACAACAAAATCTCCATAACAAAGAATCATACGGCCTTTAATGGAATTTAATTTTTTCTAATGGCGCACGCACCAGAATGTCAATTTTTAAGGATGTGTGCAGCTTCGGACAAGCCCCTCGCAGAAAACGAAACTGAAATATCCAACCGCCTATTTTGATTCAAAACCGTATAAATAACCGCAACAACATCACTTATCGAAACTTTTTGATGAAATTTTCTGCCAAAATGTTTGCCGATTAAAATAAAAACCATAACTTTGCAACCGTAACATTAAAGCAAACGGATTATGAACAGACAGAACAACATACTGTGGTGGCGCAACTCGAGATTCAGATAATCGCGGGGAAGAGAGCCATGCACCAATCAATGATATTCAAAACAGAAGCTCGTCGCAACCGCGGCGGGCTTTTTTATTTTCATTTTCAAACCACACCAAGCAACTGAATTATGAAACAGTCATATCTTGTAGACAGCAACGGATACTACGGAGAGTTCGGCGGGGCATACGTTCCTGAGATCCTTTACTCCACAGTCGAAGCTCTGAAAGAACAGTATATTGGAATCATGGAGTCTGAAGAGTTCCGCAGCGAATACACAACACTGCTGCGCGACTATGTGGGCCGCCCCTCGCCGCTATACCGCGCCGCCCGCATGAGCGCGAAATACGGCTGCGAGCTTTATCTGAAGCGCGAGGACCTGAATCACACCGGTGCCCACAAGATCAACAATACCGTGGGCCAGATTCTCCTCGCAAAGAAGATGGGCAAGAAGCGCATCATAGCCGAGACCGGCGCTGGACAGCACGGCGTGGCCACGGCCACGGTCTGCGCGCTGATGGATATGCCCTGCGTCGTTTACCAGGGGGCGCTCGACGTGGAGCGGCAGCACGTCAATGTGGAGCGCATGAAGATGCTCGGCGCCGAGGTTGTGCCTGTGCACACGGGCAACGCCACGCTCAAGGACGCCACCAACGAGGCCATCCGCGACTGGTGCTGCCACCCGCAGGACACGTTCTACATCATTGGCTCCACCGTCGGCCCGCACCCCTACCCCGACATTGTGGCTCGCCTGCAGAGCATAATCTCAAAGGAAATAAAGGAGCAGCTGCTTGAGAAAATCGGGCGCGACTACCCCGACTACCTCGTGGCCTGCGTGGGCGGAGGGTCCAACGCGGCTGGAACCGTCTACCACTACATTGACGACGACCGCGTAAAAATTGTTCTGGCCGAGGCCGGAGGACTTGGAGCCGACAGCGGCCACACCGCCGCTACCATTCATGCCGGGCGGGTGGGCATACTGCACGGCTCGCGGACGCTCGTCATGCAGACACCCGACGGACAGATCATGGAGGCCGAAAGCATTTCCGCAGGACTCGACTATCCCGGCATTGGCCCCATGCACGCCAACATGGCCGTGCGCAAGCGCGCCACCGTCTACTCCATCAACGACGACGAGGCCGTCCGCGCGGCCTACGAGCTGACACGCACCGAGGGCATAATACCAGCCTTGGAGAGCGCCCACGCCATTGCCGCGCTCGGCAAGATGAGCCTCAGGCCCTCCGACGTTGTAGTGCTCACGGTGAGCGGACGCGGCGACAAGGACGTGGAGACATATCTGGCACACAAGGAGATGGCCGGCGAATATGGAAAATTTTAGTCGAAACGACAAGGCGAAAGATTATGAATGCTGACACAGAAAAGATGAAATATGAGTTAAAGACCGCCTCGCGGACTGTGCTCGCCGACCTCTACACCCCTGTGGGAGCCTATATGCGGCTGCGCGACATCTACCCGATGAGCGCGCTGATGGAATGCTCCGACTACCACGACCGCGCCAACTGCCGCTCGTTCATCGGCGTGTCGCCGGTGGCAAGCGTGTCGGTGAGCCGCGGCGTGTGCACAATGTCTTTCCCCGACGGCGCCAGGGCGGAACGGGCTGTCGGCGGCAGCTACCGCATCGAGCACGCCCTGCGCGAGTTTATCGACAGCTTCTGCATTGAGGGCGACGGCTCCGGGCTGTGCGGACTCTACGGCTACACCTCGTTCGACGCGGTGCGCTACACCGAGGACATCGCCACAGGAGAGCCGGCTGACAGCTCCGACAGCACGCCTGAACTGATGTATGTGCTTTTCAAGAACATAGTGGCGTTCGACCATTTCGACAACACCATGACCGTGGTGACACTGGGAGACCAGGCCGACATCGACCAGCTGCTTAAGCGGCTTAACAAAGACTGCGCCGCAGACTACGGCTTCCGCGCCACAGGACCGGCCACCTCAACCCTCACCGACGAGCAGCACAAGCTGAACATAAGGCGCGGCATAGCCCACTGCAAGCGCGGCGACGTTTTCCAGATTGTGCTCTCGCGCCGCTTCACACAGCCCTACGAGGGCGACGACTTCAAGCTCTACCGCGCCCTGCGCTCGGTCAATCCGTCGCCATATCTGTTCTATTTCGACTTCGGCGGGATGCGCCTGTTCGGCTCGTCGCCCGAGACCCACTGCCGCATAGAGGGAGGCCGGGCCTACATAGACCCCATTGCCGGCACCACCCGGCGCTCCGGCAACGCCGAGACTGACAGCCGCCTTGCCGCCGAACTGCAGGCCGACCCGAAAGAGAACGCCGAGCACGTGATGCTTGTGGACCTTGCGCGCAACGACCTGAGCCGCAACTGCCACGACGTCAAGGTGGAGTTCTACAAGGAGCTGCAATACTATTCGCACGTCATACACCTCGTGTCGCGCGTCAGCGGTACGCTCAACCGCGGGGCAGACCCCATCAAGGTGTTTGTTGACACATTCCCGGCGGGCACACTCTCCGGCGCGCCCAAAGTGCGGGCCATGCAGCTCATCAGCAGCTACGAGCCCCACGCGCGCGGCGCCTACGGCGGCTGCATTGGCTGCATCGGCCTTGACGGCAGCCTCAACCAGGCCATAACCATACGCACCTTCGTAAGCCGCAACGGCCTGCTGAGCTTCCAGGCCGGCGGAGGCATAGTGGCCCGCAGCGACGAGCAGCGCGAGCTTGAGGAGGTGAACAACAAGCTCGGAGCGCTGAGACGCGCCGTAGAGCTGGCCGGACAACTGTAGAAACCACTAAAAGACCACACAAAATGAAAATAGCCATAATCGACAACTACGACTCCTTTACATACAATCTTGCGCACCTCGTGCGCGAGCTGGGCGCCGAGGCGGACGTCATGCGCAACGACAAGTTCCAGATAGGCGAGCTTGAGCGGTTTGACAAGATTATCCTCAGCCCCGGTCCGGGCATACCGTCGGAGGCCGGACTGATGCCGGAGGTCATCAGGACCTACGCCGCCAGCAAGCCCATGCTCGGCGTGTGCCTCGGCCACCAGGCGCTCGGCGAGGCTTTCGGCGCACGGCTCACCAACCTCAGCGAGGTGTTCCACGGCGTGGCCACGGAGGGCACACAGTTTGGCAACGACTATATCTTCAGCTCGCTGCCACCGCGCATAACCATGGGGCGCTACCACTCGTGGGTGGTCAGCCGCGAGGGGCTGCCCGACTGCCTCGAGATAACGGCCGTGAGCGACGAGGGGCTTATAATGGGTCTGCGCCACAAGGACTACGACCTGCACGGCATACAGTTCCATCCCGAGAGCGTGCTCACGCCCATGGGACGGACAATAGTGGGCAACTGGCTCGGCGGCACGCCCGCGCAGGCCTGACACAAGCACAAACATCCACAGCAAAAACACCGACTTATGGAATACAAGATGAAAGAGATTCTCGACCGCATGCTCAACCACGAGGAGCTTACGCGCGAGGAAACGAAAGACATTCTTATTGGCATCACGCGGTCAGAATATCCGCCGGAGCAGATAACGGCCCTGCTTACGGGCCTGCAGATGCGCGGAGTGACCGTGGACGAGCTGCTGGGATTCCGCGACGGCATACTTGAGACGGGAATCCCCGTGCCGCTCGACTGCGACCGCTACATCGACGTTGTGGGCACCGGCGGCGACCGCAAGAACACCTTCAACATCTCGACCACATCGTGCTTTGTAATAGCCGGGGCCGGCTACAAGGTGGCCAAGCACGGCAACTACTCCGCCACAAGCACCAGCGGGGCGTCGAACGTGATGGCGCGCCACGGCATACGCTTCACCGACGACGTTGAGAAGCTCAACCGGAGCCTCAACGGGTGCGGCATTGTCTACCTGCACGCGCAGCTCTTCGCAAGGGCGATGAAGTTCGTGGGTCCCATACGCAAGTCGCTGAGCTTCCCCACCTGCTTCAACCTGCTCGGCCCCATTGTCAACCCCGCCAAGCCGCAGTGCCAGCTGCTCGGCGTGGCCAACCTCGACCAGATGCGCCTTTACAACAACGTGTACCGCCGCATAGGCATCGACTACGCCATAGTGAACAGCACCGACGGCTACGACGAGATCTCGCTCACCTCCGACTTCAAAGTGACGACAAACGCCTACGAGCGTGTCTTCTCGCCCGAAGACATCGGCCTGCACCACGCCAAGCCCGAAGAACTCGTGGCCGGCGCCACGGAGGAAGAGGCCGCCCGGATATTCGACAGCGTGCTCAACAACACCGCGCTGCCCGCCCAGAAGGAGATTGTGCTGGCCAACGCGGCCTTCGGCATCCAGGTGCTGGAGCGCGGCGGCAAGAGCATTGAGGAGTGCATCGCCATAGCCCGCGAGTCGATAGACAGCGGGCGGGCGCTGGAGACATTCAGAAAATTTGTGGAACTTAACTCCTGAGACAGCCAATGAAAGACATACTTGAGGAAATCGTGGCGTGGAAACGCCGCGAGGTGGAGCAGCTGAAGCGGGAGCAGCCCGAGGCCGGACTGCGCGCGCTGGTGGAGCGCACGTGCACCGGCCAGCCCCCGAGCATGAGCCTGGCGCTGCGCCGCTCGCCCACGGGAATAATAGCCGAGTTCAAGCGCAAGTCGCCCTCGAAAGGCTGGATCAGGGAGGACGGCCGGGCCGAGGACATTCCGGCGGACTACCAGAAGAACGGGGCGGCGGCCCTGAGCATACTCACCGACAACAGGTTCTTCGGCGGGGAGGACAGCTTTATAGCGGCGGCGAGACGGTCGGGGGTGACGCTGCCGGTGCTCTACAAGAACTTTGTCATTGACGAGTACCAGCTTTTCCGCGCCCGGCTCTGCGGCGCGTCGGCCGTGCTGCTCATAGCGGCGTGCCTCAGCAAGAGCCGGTGCGCCGCGCTGGCGCGCGCGGCGCACAGCCTGGGGCTGGAGGTGCTGCTCGAGATGCACAGCGAGCCTGAGCTTGAATACACCGCCGCCGGCCCCGATATGTGCGGCATCAACAACCGCAACCTCGGCACGTTCGTGACCGACACCGCCACGTCGTTCCGGCTGGGCAGACTGCTCCCGGCCGACAGCGTGAAGGTGAGCGAGAGCGGAATATCGTCGCCGGAAACCGTGAGGAGGCTGCGCTCGGCAGGCTTCAGCGGCTTTCTGATTGGCGAGCACTTCATGAAGGCCGACTCGCCTGGCATGGAGCTTAACAAGTTTATAAGCGCGATATGATAATAAAGGTGTGCGGAATGAAATACGCCGACAACATCGGCGATGTTGCCGCGCTGGGTGCAGACATGGTGGGCATGGTGTTCTACAACAAGTCGCCGCGCTGTGTGGCGCAGCCGCCGGCTGGCGCCGGGCGCCCCCCCGGCACGGACGGCTGCCGCCTTGTGGGCGTGTTTGTCGACGCCTCGGTGCAGGAGATTATTGCCCGGGCGGCCGCCTTCAGGCTCGACGCGGTGCAGCTGCACGGCAGCGAGCCGCCTGTGATGCTGGACAATCTGCGCCGCACGCTGTGCCCCGACATCTGCCCTGAGCTGAAGATAATAAAAGCCGTGGGCATAGGCTGCGCCGCCGACTTTGACAAATGCGCCGCCTACGAGGGCAGCGCAGACTGCCTGCTCTTCGACACGCGGTGCGCGGGAGCAGGCGGCAGCGGCAGGCATTTCGACTGGAAGCTGCTCGACCGCTACACCGGCCGGCTACCGTTCATACTCAGCGGCGGCATAGGCCCGGGCGACGAGGAGGCCGTTGCGGCCCTGCGCCACCCCAAGCTGTGCGGCATCGACCTGAACTCGCGCTTCGAGACCGCGCCGGGCCTTAAGGACGTGAGCCTGCTGCGGCCGTTCATCGGGCGGCTGCGCAGCGCATGGCGGCAGCGCATGGATAATTGACGACAAGACAAAAACATCAGAATATGAACAAAATCAACGAACTGTTCAAGAGCGCAGGCGACAGAAAGCTGCTCTCGCTCTATTTCTGTGCCGGGTGCCCCACTGCCGAGGGCACTGCCGACACGCTCAGGGCCATGCAGAGGCGTGGCATCGACATGGTGGAGGTGGGCATTCCGTTCAGCGACCCCATGGCCGACGGGCCGGTGATACAGGACGCCGCCACGCGCGCGCTGAGAAACGGCATGACGCTGGGCCGCATATTCGCGCAGCTCAAGGCCGTGAAAGATGAGATAACAATGCCGCTCGTGCTCATGGGCTATCTCAACCCCATACTGCAGTACGGCATTGAGCCGTTCTGCCGCAGCTGCGTGGAGTGCGGGGTGTCGGGGGCTATCATACCCGACCTGCCGTTCAAGGACTATATGGACGTGGTGAAGCCGGTGGCCGACCGCTACGACCTGAGGGTGATAATGCTGATAACCCCCGAGACAAGCGAGGAGCGCATACGCTTTATCGACGAGCATACAGACGGGTTCATCTACATGGTGTCGTCGGCAGCCACCACCGGGGCGCAAAAGCTCTTCGACGCGCAGAAGCTCGACTACTTCCGCCGCATAAATGCCATGGGGCTGCACAATCCCAGAATGATTGGCTTCGGAATATCCAACCGCCAGACTTTGGAAAGCTCGCAGGCCAATGCCGCGGGGGCGATTATCGGCAGCAAATTCGTGACTCTGCTGAACGAGAGCCACAATGCCGACGAGGCGCTTGACAAACTGTTCGAGGCTCTTGGCCTACAGGACGGAGACCGCTGACGCCGCCTCTCTTTTTACCAGGAGAGACCATTGAGGAGCCGAAATTTTAACACTTCAAAATCAAGCGAAATAGAAGCGCGGGGGCGGTTTCGGGCATCTGAAACCACCGGAAAAGCACAACAATTTTGCAAAACGGCCTGTTTCGCATTGCGAAACAGGCCGTTTTGCATTGCGATATAGGCCATATTGCAAGCTGATATGCCCCTTTTCAGAGCCGGATTTTGACCATTTGGGGGCTGAAAAAGGCTGTTTCGAGGGCTGATTTCATTGCACAACCGGGCCAATTAGGCCAATAAGTCCAATCAAGCCAACCAGTTACGGTTGCACACTCATATTTCGCGTATTTGCGGCGAACGGCAAACGATTTTCAAATACGCGAATTTTCAGGGCTTTATTCATGGCGGAATTTAACTGTGGTAAATGCATGTTAAAGAGCCACAGGCGTCGCCGACGCGCGAGCCATGCATCGTCTTAATAAATATCCACAAGCTGCCAAGTTGTGTGCTCCATAAAGGGCGTGTCTCGCTATCAGTCATTCCGCGCGCCGACGCGGAATGACAGTTGGCGAGACACGCCTTTATAGACGCCTTTATGGAGGACACAATTTGGCAAATTGCGGATATTCATTTGCATAATCCAAAACAAATAATTATCTTTGCAGACGCACCCTGCAAATACCGGCGGCCAACAATGCCGTGGCAGGAGGCAAGAACAAAAACAACAAAACGCAAACAGAAAGAAAGGAACAGACAAGAAACAGACATATCTTTTAATCACACATATTGAATAACTAAGAAGCATTAGCTATTATTTCGCGTTCGGCAAAGTCTCGCAAACTAAAAAGAACCACATGAAATAATGCTAAAAGTTGTGGCGTACACAAACTCCACAAGCACCGATATGGTTAATGCTCACGCTGAATAGCGTGGGCAACTTATCGTGCTTGTGGGGGCTATGCGAGACGCCCGCCGAACGGATAAGAAGCCCGCGCTTCTTTTATCCGGCTGTGATTGATAGTGGATGCTCGCAAACTATCAATCTTCATGACTTATAAAAACCTACACGCAGCAAAACGCGCAAAGCAAGACGAGTTCTACACACAGCTCTCCGACATCGAGCGCGAGCTGCAACATTACTGGCCGCACTTCTGCGGCAAGACCGTGCTCTGCAACTGCGACGACCCTTATGAGAGCAACTTCTTCAAGTATTTCGCGCTCAATTTCAATATGCTTAGACTGCGTAAACTCATTTGCACCTGCTACAATGGCTCGCCCGTGCTGGGCAACGAGTTGCTGCTGCACTTCGACGGATTCGACACTGAGCCTCAAAAACAGGCATACAAGGTGGAGATAACGGAGGTGAAAGACGAAAACGGAGACGGTGCAGTCGACCTTTCGGACGTGCGTTTGCTACTTCACAATGATAAAAATGTCCTCGCCACCTTACAAAGCGGCGATTTTCGCTCACAAGAATGTATCGAGTTGCTGAAAGAGGCAGACATTGTCGTGACCAATCCGCCGTTCTCTCTTTTCAGAGAATACATCGGACAGTTGATAGAATATGGCAAGAAATTTTTGATTATCGGCAACCAAAATGTAATAACATATAAAGAAATTTTTCCATTAATGATGGAAAACAAGATATGGCTTGGATATAAATCAGGCGATATGGCATTCAGAGTTCCTGATGATTATGGGCCGAGAAGTACAAGATATTGGGTAGACGAAACAGGACAAAAGTGGAGAAGCATGGGAAACATTTGCTGGTTTACTAATCTTGACCACAACAAACGACATGAAATAATGGATTTAATTTGCCGATATTCTCCTGATGATTATCCCAAATACGACAACTATTATGCCATCGATGTAGGAAAAACCGCAAATATACCTTATGATTACGATGGAATAATGGGAGTTCCTATTACATTTCTCGACAAGTATAATCCAGACCAATTTGAAATTGTCGGAACGACAGAAAGTCAAGGCAAAGGTTTTTCCAATGGCCTTTGGAAAGCAGAAAGCAAAGTGGCACAACCGCTAATCAACGGACACAAAGTTTACATACGCATTTTTATTAAACTTAAGAAACTAAAGACCCCCAAAACAGTAACCACATGATGACCATCAAACAGATTGAAGTTTCCGTCGGCGAAGTGTGCGACGGCTACGTTAACAACGACGAGCAGGGAGTGCGCGGCTACGGCGGCAGGCTCGACATAAGGCCACCGTACCAGCGCGAGTTCATCTACGACGAAAAGGAGCAGAGGGCCGTCATCAACACCGTGCTGAACGGTTATCCGCTCAACGTGATGTACTGGGTGAGGCGGAGCGGCGACGCAGAATGCCCCTACGAGGTGATGGACGGCCAGCAGCGCACGCTCTCGCTGTGCCAGTATGTGGCGGGGAGGTTCGCCGTTGACTACAAGAACTTCGGCAACCTGACGCCCGACGTCAGGCGGCGCATTCTGGACTACCGCCTGACAGTCTACGTCTGCGAGGGCGAGGAGTCTGAAAAATTAGAGTGGTTCCGCACGATAAACATCGCTGGCAAGCCGCTCAACGAGCAGGAGATACGCAACGCCGTATACGCCGGGCCGTTTGTGAGCGACGCCAAGCGCCACTTCTCTAAGACCAACTGCGCCGCCAAGCGGCTCGGCGGCGACCTCGTGGGCGGATCGCCCATACGCCAGGACCTGCTGAAGAAAGCCCTGGAGTGGATGGCAGACCACGAGACGCGCCTCGGACACCGCCAGACGGCCGTGGGTTATATGGCCGACCACCAGCACGACCCCAACGCCAACAACCTGTGGACATACTTCCAGACGGTGATAAACTGGGCGATAACAAACTTCGACCCGAGGCGGTTCAAGAAGATAATGAAAGGCGTTGACTGGGCCACCCTATACGACCGCTACGGCGGCGAGACGCTCGACACCGCCGCACTGGGCGCCCGCATCAGCGCTCTGATGCGCGACAGCGAGATTCAGCGCCCCACGGGCATCATCCCATACGCGCTGACCGGCGACGAGCGATGGCTCGACCTGCGCGCCTTTCCCGACGACATGAAACTGGCGGCGTGGGAGCGGCAGGGGCACATTTGCCCGCTGTGCGGGCGCGAGATGGACTTTGAGTTCATGGAGGGCGACCACATAACGCCGTGGCGCGAGGGCGGACGCACCGTGGCGGAGAACTGCCAGATGCTCTGCCGCGAGTGCAACAGGCGCAAAGGAGCTAAGTGAGCTAAGCTTATAAAATATTTAAGGCACGAAAAAGGCGGCGCGGAGAAGTTTCCGTGCCGCCTTTGTTGCGGTTATAGTCCATGGCTGTAGTGGCGCCGTCACTTGGCGTAAGCCACGCTGCGGGTCTCGCGGATGACGGTGATCTTCACCTGTCCGGGATAGGTCATCTCGGTCTGGATCTTGTTGGCAATGTCGCCAGAGAGCGCCTCGGCGGCCTTGTCGTCCATCTTGTCGGCCCCGACAATGACGCGAAGCTCGCGTCCGGCCTGTATGGCGTAGGTCTTGGTGACGCCGGGATAGCTCATGGCGATGGCCTCAAGGTCGTTGAGACGCTTGATGTAAGCCTCCACAATCTCGCGGCGGGCGCCGGGACGGGCGCCGCTGATGGCGTCGCACACCTGCACAATCGGGGCGAGCAGCGTGTTCATCTCGCACTCGTCGTGGTGGGCGGCGATGGCGTTGCAGATGTCGGGCTTCTCCTTGTACTTCTCTGCTATCTTCGCCCCGTAGAGCGCGTGGGGCAGCTCGCTCTCCTCGTCGGGCACCTTGCCGATGTCGTGCAGAAGTCCGGCGCGCTTGGCCTTCTTGGGGTTCAGGCCCAGCTCAGAGGCCATGACGGCACAGAGATTGGCCGTCTCGCGGGCGTGCTGGAGCAGGTTCTGGCCGTAGGAGCTGCGATACTTCATCTTGCCGATGATGCGGATAAGCTCCGGGTGCAGGCCGTGGATGCCCAGGTCTATGGCAGTGCGCTTGCCGGTCTCTATCACCTCGTTGTCGAGCTGCTTCTTGACCTTCTGCACAACCTCCTCGATGCGGGCCGGATGTATGCGTCCGTCGGACACGAGCTGGTGCAGAGCCAGACGGCAGACCTCGCGGCGGATGGGGTCGAACGCGCTGATGACGATGGCCTCGGGGGTGTCGTCAACGACAATCTCCACCCCGGTGGCAGCCTCGAGGGCACGGATGTTGCGGCCCTCGCGGCCGATGATGCGGCCTTTCACCTCGTCGTTGTCAATGTGGAACACGCTCACGCTGTTCTCGATGGCGGTCTCGGTGGCCACACGCTGTATGGTCTGGATGACTATCTTGCGCGCCTGGGCGTTGGCGTTGAGCTTGGCCTCGTCCATAATCTCGTTGATGTAGCTCTGGGCGTCGGTCTTGGCCTCGTCCTTCATAGCCTCCACAAGGCGCTGCTTGGCCTCCTCGGCGCTGAGGCCCGAAAGCTCCTCGAGCTTCTCGCGCTCCTGCAGCTGCATTTTCTCAAGCTCGTCGGTGCGTATCTGGAGCAGCTTCTTCTCATTGTCGATGCGCACCTGCTGGTTGTCAAGGTCGTTCTTGCGACGGCCCAGTTCCTCCTGGCGCTGGTTGAGAGAAATCTCGCGCTGCTTGAGCTTGTTCTCGCTCTGCTGTATGTGCTGGTTGCGCACCTGCACCTCTTTCTCAAGCTCGCTCTTCTTGTTAAGGAACTTCTCCTTGACCTCAAGGAGCTTTTTCTCTTTCATTACGTCGGCCTCTTTTGCGGCGGCGTCAATCATCTCATTGTATTTTCCCTTTAAAATATATCGGAAAACGAGATAACCGCCCAGCCCTCCGACAACGAGAGCGGCCACGGCGATAATTATTGTTAGAATCATAAAGCTAAATTATAAAATTGTTAAATATTCTCATTTCTTTTCTCCTAAAGCATCTTCGATTTCGGCAGTCAGGCTCGTGAGAATATCATTATAAGGCGCGGTGTCGTTCTTTGAGCGCTCCTTCTGGTACTGGAGCGCAATGTCAATGAGCGTCATCAGCGCTATGGTGTGGTCGCCCTTACGGCCCTTGTATATCTGAGCGTAGACATTGTAGCGGTCCGTAATGAGCTTGGCTGCGGAGCGGTAGAACTCCTCGTCACTGCGGTCGATGAGCACTTCTATCTCCTCATCGTAGACATGCAGCCTGATATGTAATTTTTCACTGTTCTGATTTGCCATCAATCTCTGCCTTATTTCTGTTCCGACAAGATTGCTATGCACCTGTTGACATCCCGTATCAGCCCCGCGAGCCTGTCCTTGACGCGGTCTATGTCGCCGTCGGACACCTCTACCATCTTCATCATTTTCAGCGTGTCGTACTCGTATGACTTCTGCTTCAGCTGCTCGCGCAGTTCCTTAATCTCGCGCTCGCCGCTGTCAACCATGGCATACAGCTCCTCGTTCTCCTTTTTCAGCTGCCGGAGCTGAAGGATCATCTGCCGCACGCGGGTCTGGAACAATGCCAATGTCTGCTCGTCGAAAGTCATTGCCGACAACTTAACTTAACAATAAATGAAACCGATACGGAGCCTGCGGAACCCGCCTCGCGGGATGCCGGAAGCTGCGACTGTCACTTGCCGTCATCGTCTTTCGGGCGCGGCTCTTTCTTCGCGAGCATCACCACGGTGTAGACGAAGTTGGTGACCCAATGCTGGGAGAAGCCGAGGCGGCGCGAATACTCGCGCACGGCGACAACGGTCTTCATCACACCGGGTTCCTTGAAATTGTTCTTATTATAAATATTGTCAACCGTCTTCTCTGTCATTGTGTAAAGGGCCTTCTTGAAAATGCCCGGCAGGCGCAGCTTGAACTTCATCAGATTGCCCATGAGCATCATCAAATCCTGAGTGAATCCCTGAAACTGGATGAGGTAGACCTGCACGTCCTGCAGCTTGTGGCAGCGGCGGCGCACACTCTGGTCTATCTCCTTGAAAAAGTCATCCTCCAAAGAATAAATGTCCTTCAGCATCTTCTTGCAGCGCGACTTCTCGCCCACCCCAAGCCTGTTGTTTACCGTCGGGACATGAAGAGTGGTCTTGAACACGCGCAAGTCTGGAAGCATCGAGAGATTGGTGATACCAAGCTCTGAAGCGATAACAGCCTGAAAATAGACACGGATGAGGGTCATGAAGTCCTCCATGCCTCCTGTCTTCTCTGCCTCAGGCTCTTTGCGCCCAAATAGTTTTGATATTAAACTCATACTTTTTAGTCTGTAGAATCACACGCGCACGGGGCTGCGAAAAAGCCGACAAAGCGCCGCAACACGTATTGACACCTGTGTCAAAATTTAATTATTGAGTGCAAAGTTACGTATTTTCTCTGAAAAAGTAACGAATTTCAACACAAAATCAGCTTTAATAAAAGAAAAAAACGTACCTTTGCAGAAAAATTCCTAGTAACATTTCACGAAGAAACATGAAAGGCATTGTGTTAGCCGGTGGCAGCGGCACAAGACTTTACCCAATAACAAAGGGTGTGAGCAAGCAGCTGCTCCCCATTTTCGACAAGCCGATGATATACTATCCGATTTCGGCGCTGATGCTCGCGGGCATCAGGGACATACTGGTGATCAGCACGCCACATGACCTTCCGGGATTCAAGCGGCTGCTCGGAACAGGCGAAGAGCTTGGCGTGAGGTTCCAATACGCCGAGCAACCGTCGCCCGACGGCCTCGCGCAGGCGTTCATCATCGGCGAGAGCTTCATCGGCAAAGACGCCGTGTGCCTTGTGCTGGGCGACAACATCTTCTATGGCAGCGGATTCACTGGAATGCTGAAAGAGAGCGTGGCAAACGCGGAAGACAAGGGGCTTGCCACGGTGTTCGGATATTATGTGAACGACCCGGAACGCTACGGAGTGGCCGAGTTCGACAAAAACGGCAACTGCCTGAGCATCGAGGAGAAGCCGGCGAAGCCAAAGTCAAACTACGCCGTGGTGGGTCTCTATTTTTATCCCAACAGTGTTGTGGACATCGCAAAGGGCATCAAGCCCAGCGCAAGGGGCGAGCTGGAGATAACGTCTGTGAACCAACGCTACCTGGAGCGGGGCGAGCTGAAAGTGCAGACCCTGCAGAGAGGTTTCGCGTGGCTTGACACAGGCACCCACGACAGCCTGAGCGAGGCGAGCACTTTCATTGAAGTGATCGAGAAGAGGCAGGGGCTCAAAGTGGCCTGTCTGGAAGAAATAGCGTTCAGCCAGGGCTGGATCACGCGGGAACAGCTGCACGAGCTGGCCAAGCCCATGATAAAGAACGCCTACGGACAGTATCTTATGAAACTGTAATAGCCCCGGCAGCAAATCCCCACAAAGCAGAACAAAACAACCAACAATAAAGGCCACAAGGCTTGAAAACAGAAAAAACAAATCCCAAAGATGAACAACAATATGGAAACGACAGGCAACATTGACCCCGTTGCGCAGAATGAACAAGAATCGTCTTTCGACATCAAGACGATATTGACCATGGTCATCCTAAACTGGCAGTGGTTCGCATTGTCGGTGTTTGTTTTCCTATGCTTAGCCTTTGTCTACCTGCGCTATAAAAGCCCGGTGTACGAGGTGTCGGCAAAAATACTTATCAAAGACGACAACAACAGCCCGCGCGGAGGGTCGCAGATGCTTGCCAACATGCAGGATTTGGGCTTCATATCGAACAGCAACGGCATCGACAACGAGGTGGAAATCCTCTACAGCCACATCCTGGCGCGCGAGGCGGTGAAAGACCTGAAGCTCTACACGCAGTACAAGCTTGAGGGCAGAGTGAAAGACCAGCTGATATACAAGACGCAATATCTGAACGTTGACCTCGACTCGGCCGGACTGAAACGTATGGACGACATCAACAGGCTTGAGTGCATCCTCGGAATCAAAATGAGGATTGAGATTGAGGACAGCAGGTACAACGTGAAAGGAATTGTCTACACCGACGACGAGGAAGACGACGAGAAGCCTTTCGAGGCCTCGTTCAGCACTCTGCCCGCCAAGGTCAAGACCTACGCCGGCGAGCTGACATTCTCGCCGAACCTGCACGAGATTCCCGAGGAGTCGAAAGAACGTGCGCTCATCGTGACCATCGCCCCGCCGACACTTGTAGCCTCGGGCTATATCAACTCCATGACGGTGGAGCCGACCTCAAAGATGACCACAATCGCGCTTGTGACAATCAACGACTACAACCGCCAGAGGGCCGAGGACTTCCTCAACCAGCTGATTGTGTGCTACAACAGACAGGGCAACGCCGACAAGAACGAGATTGCGCTCAAGACGGAGAAGTTCATCAACGAGCGTCTTGAAAAGATCAACGCCGAGCTGGGAACGACCGAGGGCGACCTCGAAAGCTACAAGAAGCAGCACAACCTGACGGAGCTGAAGCTCGACGCCACAGAGACGCTCGCCCAGTCGAGCGAGTATTCCGCAAGACTCTCTGACGCAAAGTCGCAGATCGAGCTGCTCGATTACCTGCGCGAATACATCGACGACCCGAAGAACCAATACGACATAATACCGTCGAACGTCGGTCTGCAGGACGTCTCGTCAACGGCACTTATCAATGAGTTCAACCAGACTGTGCTCGAGCGCAACAGGATGCTAAGCTCTGCGTCAGAGATCGCTCCGCAGGTGCTCACGCTCACGGGAACTCTCGACCAGCTGCAGAGCAGCCTGCGCACCGCCCTGACCCAGGCCCGCCGCAGCGCCGACATAAAGTACAACAACATCAAGAGCCAGTACGACCTCTACAAGAGCAAGATTGCAAGCACCCCCGAACAGGAGCGCATACTCACACAGATAGGACGCCAGCAGGAAGTCAAGTCGGGCCTCTACCTGATGCTGCTGCAGAAGCGTGAGGAGAACTCCATATCGCTGGCCGCCACCGTTGACAAGGGACAGATGATAGACGACCCGATCTACGGAGGCAAGGTGAGCCCCAAGGGAAGCATCATCTTGCTCATCGCTCTCGTGCTCGGCGCCGGCCTGCCGCTGCTTGTGCTCTACGTCATGCAGCTGCTCCGCTACAAGATTGAGGGGCATGAGGATGTGGCCAAACTTACCAAGCTGCCGATTGTCGCCGACGTGGCGCTGGCGAGCGACAGCGTGAAGAGCGCCGCCGGAATTGTGGTGCATGAGAACCAGAACGACCAGATTGACGAGATTTACCGCTCACTGCGCACGAACATACAGTTCATGCTGAGGGACGGGCAGAAAGTGATAATGTTCACATCGTCAACCTCCGGCGAGGGCAAGACGTTCAACGCGGCCAACCTCGCTGTCAGTTTCGCACTCCTCGGCAAGCGCGTCATTCTGATGGGTCTCGACATCCGCAAGCCGGCCCTGGGCAAGCTCTTCGGCCTGCACGACCGCAACCGCGGCGTGACCCCGCTTCTCACCAAGACCACACTGAGCATGGATGAGATAAAGAGCCAGATTCAGCCGTCGGGCGTCAACGCCAACCTCGACCTCATGCTGGCAGGCCCCACACCTCCCAACCCCACCGAGCTGCTGGCACGCGAAAACCTCGGCATCATCATCAGCAGCCTGAAAGAGGAGTATGACTACATCATCCTCGACACCGCCCCAATCGGACTGGTGACAGACACACTGCAAATCGGCAAGCTGACCGACGTGACAGTAATCATCTGCCGCGCAGACTACACCGCCAAAGTCAGCTTTGACAACATCAACGCCCTTGCCGCAGAGAAGAAGCTGCCCAATATGTGCGTTGTGCTCAACGGTGTCGATATGTCGAAGAAGAAGTACGGCTACTATTACGGCTACGGCAAATACGGCAAGTATGGGCACTATGGCCGCTACGGACATTACGGCCACTACGGCAATTACGGAGACTATGCAAACAGCCATTACGGCAACAAATCTGACAATTCGATAAAGAAATGACAATAGCTATTGACTTCGACGGAACAATCGTCGAGCACAGATACCCCGAGATTGGGCCGGAAAGACCGTTCGCCATCGACACGCTCAAGATGCTCATCAACGACCGCCACAGGCTGATTCTGTGGAGCGTCCGCGAGGGCAAGCTGCTCGACGAGGCCGTGGAGTGGTGCCGCGAGCGCGGCGTGGAGTTCTGGGCCGTGAACCGCGATTATCCAGAAGAAACCCTCCAGAACAACCAGCACTTCAGCCGAAAGCTCAAGGTGGATATGTTCATCGACGACCGCAACATAGGCGGACTGCCAGACTGGGGCACCATCTACCGCATGATCACCCAGCGCCAGTCATGGGAAGACGTGATCAGCGAGGCAGAGGCAAACGCCGCAGGCACAGGCCAGAATCACGGCGGAAGCAGCCAGAAGAAAAAGAAATGGTGGCAATTCTGAACACCACAAGACACAGCAATCACACAAAACGCCGCGGCCGGATGTTTTTCCGCCACGGCGCTTCTGCTTTTTTGAAATCCGCAAGTTTGCGGACTCTACACTTGAATATCCGCAATTTGCCAAGTTGTGTGCTCCATAACGGGCGTTCGCGCGTACCGCTCTCCATGTCATCCCCTGCCGATGCCCACTTACGCAATGCTGTCGAGAGGCTTCAGGCCGCCTGGCCTCAGCTCCTTGAACTGCGTTGGGGTCATGCCTGTCACGGCCTTGAACTGGGTGCTCAGGTAGGCCGTGCTCGAATAGTCCAGCTCGCGGGCTATGTCTCCGAGAGTCTTCTCACCGTAAAAAAGCAGCTCCTTCACACGCTCGACACGTTGCAGAATAAAGTAACGCTCGATGGTCATTCCCGTCGACTCGGAGAAGAGTTTGCTCAAGGCACTGTAATCAGAACCGATACGGGCAGCCAGAAAAGCCGAAAGATTTACCGAAGCGTGAGTGCCTCGATAGCGGACAAACTCAATGACGGCGGTCTTGATGCGGTCTACAGCCTGCTGACGGCGGTCGTGGAGCAGAGAGAAGCCCAGCCCCGACAGAGCGTCAGAAAGGCCGGCACGCTGCGCGGCGGTCAAATCTCCGGCCACCGTGACAACCCCAAGCTCGACAGACAGAGGCTTAAGCCCCATGCCGCGCAAAACAGACTCGACAGCCATCTTGCAGCGGTCGCACACCATGTTCTTGATATACAATGTGGTATTTGCCATAGTCGTAATACGGTTTGACTGGTGCAAATGTATGCTTTTTATGCAAGACCGCCAAACCACACCGCACAAAAAGCCACTGCCGCACCGCAGAATGCGGCCGCAAGCCGGGCCAGGACGGCAAAAAAACGCTGCAGGAGCATGGCTTTTCAGGAATAAATAAGTAAATTTGCCCTGATTATCAAACATACAAACAAAAAGAAATGAACTTTTTCAAGGCACTATTCGGCGGCGAAGAGGAGACTGCCGAGCAGAAACAACAAGCCGACACGGCACGCAAATTCGATATGTTCAAGTATGACGGAGTGCGCGCGGCCAAGATCGGACAACACGATTACGCCGTGAAATGCTACGAAGAGGCGCTCAAGCTGCGCGACGATCTGGAGGTGCGCGACTATCTGGCACAGGCTCTGATACGCACCGGACGCACCGCCGAGGCCTTCGCCCAGCTGCAGACTCTGGCCGAGGCCGAGCCAGAGAACAAGGCGATACTGCTGCAGATGGCCCACGTGGCCTACATGAACGAGGACTATGACGCCATGGACGACGCCTGCAACCGCGCCATACAAATAGACGGCGGCGACGCCGCCGCGCATTACCTCAAGGCTCAGGCCAACATCGGGCACGGCGACATGATCGGAGCCATAGCCATGCTGACAAAGGCCATAGCGCTGAAGGCCGACTATGCGGAAGCCACGCTGCTGCGCGGGCAGACGCTGCTGAGGATGGGAGACGCCGCCGGCGCCGAGACCGACGCCGACACACTGGCGGCCGAATACGGAGGCAACGAAGACGTGCTGCTGCTGAAAGCCCGCGTTGAAAAGGCCAAAGGCAACGCAGACGCGGCCATTGAATACTACGGAAAGGTGATTGAGGCAAATCCGTTCTGCATCGACGCATTCAAGGAGAGGGGCGCTATAAAATATGAGAAAGGCGATATGGCCGGCGCACAGGAAGACGCGCAAAAGGCCCTGGAACTAACGCCTCAGGGGATGGAGTCTGTAAACGGTGAGTATTCAGCCGAAGGCGTGGAGCAGAAGACAAGACAGGCTTACAGCAATCTGAACCCGCTGGGCCTGTAAATCCATCAACAAACTCTGAGCCGCCAGAAAAGCCGGTTGCGCCTTAGCGGCCGTTTCACCAAAACAGACGAGACGCAATGCCTTAGCTGACGGGCAAACGGTGCGGGAGAAATTTATGCCTTTGACAGAGTGCGCCAACTTCGCAAAAAGGACAACCAAAGGCACAGAACGGCATGAAACACGGTGCAAGACAAGGCATATCGCATTCTAAAACGGCCTGTTCCGCACCGCAAAATGGCCTGTTTCGCACTGCGAAACAGGCCATTTCAGTTTGAAACCATATGTCATCTTATAGTTGTGAATCAACAGAAAAGCAACGTCTCGACGCCAAGACTGCAATCAAAAGACGCCCGCCTGCTTACGGTTTTTTCGTGCGCCGCCGCAATGGGTGAAATCGGAACGAATCACGGTCATGTTCCGATTTCGGACATTTTTTTCAGGAGATAAGAAGACTTTTCAGGAGTTAAGGAGTTAAAGAAGTTAAGGAGTTAAGACGTATGCCCGGTGGAAGTGAACTCCCCATCCACGAAAGCTATCGTCTTAACTCCTTAACTTCTTTAACTCCTTAACTCCTTCTCTTAACTCCTTGCCGCATCATTTCACCACAACTTTCCTGCCGTCGATGATGTAAATGCCCTTGGCAAGACCGTCGAGCGGCTGCCCCGCCTGGCGCACCATCACACCGCTAAGGGTGTAGACAGCGCCATTGCGGGCGCCACAATCAGAGTCGGCAGAGCTGATTCCGGTAGGGATCACATCCGGATCGCCAACCTCAATGACATAAATGTGGCAACCTGCGGTCGTCGTGACAAGCACGTCAACCAGCCCCGCACCGGCATTAAGCGGCACAGTCCACTCGAACCCGGTTTTGGCATCGGGCACGCCGCTGCCAAATTCCTGACCGTTTACAGAGAGCTTCACGCCACGCTCACTGCCGTTTCTGTGTGACTCCACCTCCATCCTTATCTTCTGTCCGGGCTGCACGTCAGGTATTGTGAACTGCAAACCGGACCCGTTGAGCCACAGATAAGAGCCTCCGGCATAAGTGCCGATGGAGGTGCTGGGATAGTCGATTGCCACTGCCACAGTGTTGTTCAAGGCGGTCACATTGTTGAAAAGCAGCCCCTTGGTCTCGGCAATGGTATCGCCGTTGGCCATAAGTGCGGCAGGCTCTTTTATCATGCTGCCGAACCAATACACCTTGTAGGGGTCGCGCAGAGGCTCTGAGTCGGTGGCCCCGCCGTCTTTTTCATAGCGGCGCCAGCCTGTCTCTGTGCCTTCCGCCGGCCACGGCGCGGCAACATAGCGGCTTGCATCGGCCTCAAGATCTGCCTGGGTGGCCTCGCTCCACACTGTGAAATCCCACCTGCGATACTCCTGCGCTACAGGATCCTGCTCCTCGTCCTGACCGTCATCGGGGTTGGCCTCGCCTCCTACGACTCTCAGTATGCCGTTGGTGTAAAGCTCTGAGGTGTCCCAGGTCTGCCCCTCACCGGGAGCGGCGGGCTGTATCTCGGCGAAAGTGCCGCTGACATTCAACGCCGCTGAAGTGAACACATGATACTCTGTCTTGTCATACGGAGCCTTTTCCATGTTGCCACCGTTGACTTGCAGAATGGCGCCCTCAGCCAGAGTGACCGTTCCGCCGGTGTAGATGGTGTTGCTCCCGACGCGGTCCGCCCGCACATTCACAATGGCGCCGCTCTCGACATTGAGCGCCCTTGACAGCGTAAGTCCAAGATAACTGTCCACAATGGTGTCGCCGCCCTGGATGACACCGCCGCTCTTCAACGTCACATCGCCGCCCACGGTGCCCTGCCCGGCAAGCACGGCGCCCTCGTTGACGGTGTATGCGCCTGTGCCGGAGTTCACGCCGTTGACAACAAGCGTGCCATAGTCAACCGTTGTTGTTCCGTTGTAAACGTTATTTCCGGTCAGACGCCATACGCCTGAGCCCTCCTTTACTATCGAGGTGTGAGCGTCGCGGCGGTCGCAGTCTGTCTTGTTGTCAATCACGCCGTTGAAAGTCTCGTCCGTATTGGCTCCACCGACAATCCATGTCATCTTTGCGCCGGTGTCCTGCTTGCTTGACGAGCCGACCTTTGTGCCCGCCTCGCCGCTGAGTCCGCCAATGCGCATGGCGCATTCTGTCTGCCACGACACCATGCGGGTGTTGCCCTTGAGCACAACACGGCCGTTGGGAATGCCCTGGAAGCCATTGTTGAAGAGCAGCTGGCTGCCGTCCTTGTCAGAGCCATTGCCCTGGGCGACAAGCGTTCCGTAGAATTTTGTCCAGTCGCCCTCAATATACTCGCGCACGTAGGGTATGCGGTATTCAAGCGTTCCGCTGCCGGTCAGCTCATTCTTCAGATAAGCGTTGCGGTTGATGGCGAACGTTGAGTAAGTTCCCTCCCGCACCTCAATGGGGAAGCAATAGGCAAGCTCAAGCGAGTTGCCGTTCTCCACGCTGAAGTTGCCGCCGGCCATAACGAGCCTCTTGCTGCCGTCCTGAGCCTGGTCAAGGTAAACATTCTTGTCCGTGAGCTGCTTTACGTAAGTGAGGTTGAGCGTGCCGCCGTCTTTCAGGATTGTGTTTCCGGCATACTTGAAGAATGACGGCGCGGCCGGCTCAAGCGTTCCTTTGCCGCTGACGGTGACGCTGCCGTCGCCCTCGATGCTTCCAGACATCTCCACAGTGGAGGCTTTTTCGATGCAGAACTCAGTGTCTTTATACAGCATTGCGCTGCGGTTGGTGCTTGTTGACGGGCCTGTATAGTTCCACGTGCCGCCGTCCCACACCCAGTTCTGGGCGAATTCGAAAGACGCTCCGATTGCGCTGGGCTCGCCGCCGTTCTTCAGCGAGCTGAACGAGAACACTCCGTCGTGGAGCACGGTCTGCCCGGTGTAACTGTTGGCGGTCTCGACGGTGAGCCTGCCTGAGCGCGTCTTGTTGAGCGAGCCGGCGCCAGAGAGCGAGCCGGCGCCAGCGATGAGCACGTCAGCCTCGCTCCGGACCACAACCGCCTCCTTGCTTATAGCCTCCGTGAGCGTGATGGTAGAGTCGGCGGCGGGCGCTATGAGCCAATTGTTCTCATCGCCTACAAACGTCTCGCA
This sequence comes from uncultured Prevotella sp., assembly GCA_944320305.1. Taxonomy (GTDB): domain Bacteria; phylum Bacteroidota; class Bacteroidia; order Bacteroidales; family Bacteroidaceae; genus Prevotella. The sequence continues at coordinate 84,907 of CALUGW010000003.1, forward strand.
GTCAACCATCTCGACAGGCTCTGGCTTTGTCTTTACCGTCAGCTCGGCCGCGCCGGAGGCGATGTCGCCCTTCTTCGCACGCAGACGCAGCGTGTACGACGTGGCGGGAGTGAGCTTGCCGATGGTCACGGTCTCTGTTTCCGGGTCTATTTCCCATGTGTCCACCCATTCGTCGCCTACTTTCTGACTCAGCACAAAGCCGTCTTCGCCTTCGGTGAAGTCAAACCAACTGAGCGTGACCGATGTGGGGGTGGACTCCACGAGGGCGAAATTGACCGGCGTGCGCAGGAACCTCGGGCGGTTGTCCTGCGTGAGACTGTTCACATAGTTCTCGATGTTGGCATAGCCGTTGGCGGCGATTTTCATCGCGTCGTCGGTATTGGGATCGGTGCCGTTGGCCTGTTCCCAAGCATCGGGCATACCGTCACCGTCGGTATCGGCAGGCTTGTCGAAGTCTGCCGTCTCCCACGACGATGGCACTCCAAAAGGCAACTGTTCCTCGGTGGAGAGAATAGCTCCCTCGGTGCCGAACGACCGCACCTGGTGAACCATGTAGAAATCAACGATGTCGCGGTAAGGGAGCGATGCGCCGACAATCGGCAGCAGGCTGTCAGCAAGCTGTGACGCCTGCCAGGTGTCAAGCTGCGGATAATCGAAAGGAACATCCATGAACGTCGGGCCGCCGCTGTATTCGCTCTGTGGTATTGAGTATGGATTGAGCGTTCCGTCGCAGTCGCGGTCCTGCAGGTTGTCTTCCGCATAGATGTGGAAGTCTGAATTTGCCCTGGTGAAGGCGTTGCCGCCTCCCGACGGGCCGTTGATGAACAGATTGTTGGTGGCGTTTACATACGATGAGCCTTGCGAGTCGCCGCCCATGAGGTAGGCGCCGTCGCTCCAGTTGTACACAATGTTGTTGACATACTGCTGCTTTCCCTTCACCTTGTTGTTGCGGGTGGCGTTGTCGCAGTAGAGGTTTCGGTAGAGGGTGATGTTGTCGGCCTGCATAAGCCCGCCCGCAGAGTGCGACAGGAGGCCCTGCCCCATGATGCAGTTTGATATTGTTATGTTCTGCGGCGGTGTGCCTTTGCCGTCAGGATTGATTGAGAACGTCTCGTCAAGCCCCCATGAGAACGAGCAATGGTCGAAGATCATGTTGGCGCCGTTGGCGATTCCGGCGCAGTCTTTGCCTGAGTCGCCGCCCTTGCCCATGCGGAAACGCACGTGGCGGACGATGATATTGTCGGCTCCGGAGAACGACACCCCGTTGCCATAAACCACAATACCCTCGCCCGGAGCCGTCTGTCCGGCCACGTAGAGGTTGTTTTCAAAGACCAGCCGGCTCTCGATGTTGATGACTCCCGAGACATCAAAGACGATGATACGGTTGGGGCGGCTGATCGCATCGCGCAATGAGCCGGTGCCGCTGTCGTTAAGATTTGTGACGTGGTAGACCGTGCCGCCGCGTCCGCCGGTGGCATGGCGCCCCCAGCCCTGCGCCCCCGGGAATGCCAGTTGCTGCGCGCTTGCCGCCACGCTGCCGCCTGCAAGCAGCAGCCCGAGCAAAATGTTAGTTGTTTTGGTGTTCATAATATTTATTATTAAATGATGAATAGTCCTTTCCGGCTGCCCCTGACAACCGCTCTTGCACACTGTCCGGGCAGAGTCATGCCCGCAGTGTGCCTATTATTTCCGCTACGGACCGGCAGCCGTGGGCGTCAAGCCAGTCGTTGATTCCGTCGCGCACCTTGACGGTGACTGCCGGATCCAGAAAGTTGGCCGTGCCAATCTCCACGGCTGTCGCGCCTGCCATAAGGAACTCAATGGCGTCGTGCGCGGTCATAATGCCTCCCAGGCCTATTACTGGTATCCTCACGGCGCGGGCCACCTGCCACACCATCCGCAGCGCGACGGGCTTGACGGCGGGGCCGCTCAGGCCGCCGGTGCAGATGCTCAGCAGCGGGCGGCGGCGCTCAATGTCGATGGCCATGCCCATCAGCGTGTTGATGAGCGACACGCAGTCTGCTCCCTCAGCCTCGCAGGCACGGGCAATCTCGGCTATGTCGGTGACGTTTGGCGAGAGCTTCACAATGAGCGTCTTGCCGTAACGGCGGCGCACAGCCTTGACCACAGAGGCCGCCCCGGCGCACGTCACGCCAAAGGCCATGCCGCCGTCCTTGACGTTGGGGCACGAGATGTTAAGCTCGATGGCCGGTATGCGGTCGAGAGCGTCGATGCGGGCGGCGCACTCTGCATAGTCCTCTGGCGAGGAGCCGCTCACATTGACAATCATATTGGTGTCGATGTCCTTGATTTGCGGGTATATGTGCTCGCAGAAATAGTCCACGCCCTTGTTTTGCAGCCCCACGCAGTTGAGCATCCCCGAAGCCGTCTCAGCCATGCGCGGATAGTCGTTTCCCTCGCGCGGACGGAGCGTGGTGCCCTTAACTATGATGCCGCCGAGACCGTCGAGCGGCACAAAATCGGCAAACTCGATGCCATAACCAAACGTGCCCGAAGCCGTCATCACCGGGTTCTTCAGGCTCATGTCTTTTATTCTTACACTCAGATCTGCCATAACAATTTCTTGATATTAAATACCGGACCCTCCTTGCACACACACAAATTGCCCTCTGTGGTCTTTTCCACGCAACAGAGACAGGCTCCCAGCCCGCACGCCATCATGTTTTCCAGCGAGGCCTCGCAGTCGATGCCATGAGCCGAGGCATAGCGTGCCACGGCCACCATCATGGGCTTGGGACCGCAGGTCTGTACTCTGTCAAAGCTCTCGGAGGCCAGCACAGAGTGGTCGGTTACAAAGCCACGCTCGCCGGCAGAGCCGTCTTCGGTGGTGACAAACACACGGCCGTATCGGCCAAAGAGGTCAACCTCAAGCAGGTCGGAGGCACTGCGCGCCCCCAGCAGGAATGTTGGCTCGCATCCGGCGCGCCTCATTTCGGCCCCCATATATAAAAGAGGTGCCACTCCTACGCCGCCGCCCACAAGCAGAACGCGCTCCGACGGTGAGACGGGCATGGTGAAGCCGTTGCCCAGCGGCAGCACGCAGTTAAGCCGGTCGCCGGCATGGAGCGAGGCCATTGCCCGCGTGCCGTCGCCTATGGCAGCCACAAGCAGCCACAGCTCGTTGGCGTCACGGTCAACAAAATTGATTGAAATGGGGCGGCGCAGAAACGTCGTTGGCGAATGGTCCACACGCACTTCTACAAACTGGCCCGGCTGCATCAGAGGCAACGCGGTGTCTGCCGTGAGCCTCAGCAGCACGTGCTTGTCACTGACACGCTCCACAGCCCTTACTGTCAGGTCTAAAACATATTTCTTCATAATGTATTCCACAATGCCGGCAACTGTCGCTCCGGCTTGGTTCTTAACTCAGCAAGCCTGCCGCACGGCGGTGTCAAGCGCAGAAATTGCGCAATACCTCCAGCCGGCAAGCCAGATATATCTCTTACGTTTACAAAGATACGGAATTTTAAATACACGGCAATAACGATTGCCACGAATTTTACCCCAAACCGAATATTAGGGCACATCAGAACGCACAAGCCTGAACACGAATACGGAAACACGCCAATACTCAGGCACGCGCGGCCAAAGGAAAACTATCCGCGCATATGTGCAATCAGTCCGAATGCAGCACTCATCAAGTCAAAATCCGGCACAACGATGGCATGGAGAACACAATAGACAACTCACGCCCACCACACGACAGACCAGCGGGCGCGTCACTTCTTGGAAGGAACGAACGTCTCGTAAGTCAAATCATCATAATAAACCCTTATCTCCACAACCCTGCGGGCAGGTTTTTCAACATATTTTATCTCTTCGCGGATTATCTCGTGCGTGGCATTAGGAGCCATACCGCCATGCCCGCCGGCAGCAAACAGGTCGCGGCCGGAGTCAATGGGAGTGGGGGTGGAGGCCATATCGCCCGCCCCAAAGTCAAGAGTCGGCTCCGGGCTTGTGCCGTCATGTCCGCCGCCCGTGCCGCCTGCACTATCGGCACCGCCGCCGTACATATCCCCGGTGCCGAAGATTAGCCAATCAATGTTAATGTCGGGAAGCTTCTTTTTTATGGCCTCAACAATATTCAGAGTAGGCTTTGTGCGTCCGTTGAATATGCTGCTGAGCGACGCAGGCGACATATCGAGGAACTGTGCGAACACCTGTTGGGTCATGTGTTTTGACTCCATAATCTGTCTGATTCTGTCCTTCATATTGCTGTCAAGATGATTTTAGGCCCTGATTGGGCTTTTTTCTTTGCGTTTACAAAGGTAAAACATTTTTCCGTCATACACAACAAATGTAGAGGAATATTTTATTTCAAAGATTTGTATTTGTGTTTCTGAATTTACATCACAAAAACACTACAGGGCGATTTTATAGCGTTTACAAATACAAATGTAAAGCAGTGCTTTGTTAAACGGCAAAAACCTTTGCTAAAGCAGATTTTACCAACAAACTGACTGTAACTAAGATATTTACATACACGAATGCCTTTATACAATGTTTATGCAAGCATTTTCATCGCATTCCGCCCATATTGCACGTAATAAAGTTTAATACAAATGCGTAATAAGTTGATAAAGACGTTATTATGAGATACAAAATATGTTGCATAATAATGTATTCGGGATTCAAAACTCACAATGTTATTTTACAAATCAATACTTTTATTTCATGAATAACAACCTGCTTGCTTTTGTATATTGTAAATATTGAACTATCACCAATACGGAAATGTGTCGGTTTTAAATTCTAAATTCACAATCACAAAGCAAAAAGAATGCTAACACTAAATTCCATCGGGCCGAAGAAACGGATTTTATCCATTTTCGAAGAATTCCGAACCATCGGACGAAAATTTAAAAATACGCGGATTCTGGAGTATTAAAATTGAGCGTAACTCGCTGTTTTTCCGAAACTTGAGGTCAAAAAACACACTCCGCCGAGACGCTTGTTCTAGAAAAAAACAGGGCTTTTTCAGCCCTGTTTTCAGTGAAGTGTGAAATAAATTAACTCTTTCATAAGCTCTCCAGGGGGGGTATTTGGGTTGTCAAGCCCCTTACTTTTGGCGTCAATCTCCCTAATTTTGGAAATTATCTGCAACACTTTCACGCCTTTGTAGTTTCTCATTCCTGTGATGTAATCCTTCACGGCCCACTGCGATTTCAGCTCAAGCCACTTGGCGAGAGCGTCCGAACTGCCCTTCTGCGGGCAGTAGTAAGCGATCATCAAATTCTGAAAATAATTAAAAAGCATGGGCAGAAAGCTGTAGATGTTGCCCGCCTTTGGATTCTCGTCAAAGTACTTTATTATCTGGTTTGCCTTGAACACATTCTTGTTTACGATGGCATCCCGAAGCTCAAAGGCGTTGAAGTCCTTGCTCACCCCTATCTGCTGCTCCACTACCGCGGGCGTAACGCGCCTGTCGCTGTCAGGCAGCGCAAGCAGAAGTTTGTCCAGCTCACCCACGAGCCGGCTCAGGTCGGCTCCGATGTGGTCTGCTATTATCTGTTGCGACTTGGGATCTGCCGACGCCCCCTTGGCCCTGAGGTAATTCTCGATGAACGCAGGCAGGTCGCGCTCGCGCAGCTTTTTGCTCTCAAAGAGCACCCCCACCCGGTCTATTGTGGCGGCAAGGCGCTTCCGCTTGTCTATCGACCCGTTTTTGTGGCACATCACGAGAACTGTCGACTTGAGCGGCTTCTGCAGGTAAAAGTCAAGCGCCTCGGTGTTCTTCAGGTTCTGCGCCTCCTTCACTATGACCACCTGGTGCTCCGACATCATGGGGTACCGTTTTGCCACATCCACGACCTGCGCCGCTGAAACTTCAGAGCCGAAGAGCACGGTCTGGTTGAAGTCGCGCTCCTCGGGAGCCAGAACGTTTTCCGCGATGTAGTCGCAGATTTTGTCAATATAATAAGGTTCGTCGCCCATGAGATAGTAAACCGGGGCAAACTTGCGCGCCTGCAAATCGCGCATTATGCCGGCGTAGGTTGTATTTTTGGTCTCCGCCATTGCTTTTTTACTGTTTAATTTATTAATTTTGCAAGCCGCCGGGCATCGGCGCACGGTGCGGCGCCAATCCGCCTGCGGCCCAACACCGCTGCCGGTTGGCCTCGGCGTGTTGCGAAGATAGCGCAAACGAGAGGAAATAGAACATATTCTCTGTTTTCCGATTGCGGCTTATCCCCATGCAAAGATACGCCAAAATATCTGGCAAAAGAAACGCGGCAACAGATTTATTCACCGCCAGAGGCAACAAAACACATGATGTACGAGCTTAACCTTCCGCCTTTCGACATCAAGCTCAGCACCCGGGCCGGCCGGCCAATGGTGCTCGACAATCTGCGCCGCAAATACGTGGCGCTCACTCCGGAGGAGTGGGTGCGCCAGCATTTCGTGCATTTTCTTACCGGCCACAAGGGCTACCCCAAGGCCTACTTAGCCAACGAGGTTGAGCTGAAAGTGGGCGACAAGCGGCTCAGGTGCGACAGCGTATTATATAATAATGTGTTGCGCCCGCGCATGATCATCGAATACAAGGCGCCGACGGTGAAGATAAGACAGGCCGTATTCGACCAGATCACGGCCTACAACTTCCTCCTCAAGGTTGACTATCTCGTTGTCAGCAACGGACTGCAGCACTTCTGCTGCAAGATGGACTACTCCGGCAACCGCTATATCTTCCTCGACGGCATTCCCGACTACAGCGACCTGTGACATTTTGTCAGCTCCTCCGCACACCCATCACACACAAACAAAGCCGCAGCCAGCTTTTTCCCACTTCCTTGAAACAGCTGAAACAAATTGCCTGACAGGCACAAATTAACGTAAAACTCTGAAAAACAAAACATTTGCACCACCAGCCCCACCCGCTCACCGCAACTCCTCAGCCATCCGGGAGACAGCAGACTGCCACACTGCCACATTGTCTTGACGTAGGTCAACGCCTTTGATTTAAGTCAAAAATCAGGCCGTGAACCGTCAAAAAACGCCCCATTGTGCCCGCGCACAGCCCAAAGGCATTAACTTTGCACTGTCAAATAACGAAATTCAGGATAACGGATGTGAAGCTGCATCCAACACACGAGAGAACAAAAAAGATTGTAAAACGAAAAAGAAAAGAAAGGGTAACAATTATGAAAAGGATGATTAAGAAGATCGCAACAAGCAGAAAGTTCAACAACTATTGCGACAACATGCTGAAAATGTACAGCTACGGCAGAATCAACATGCCGGCATAAGCCCTCAGACAGGGCCGTCCGGCTCAGCAATACAAGAAGGGGTGGACACCGCACTCGGTCGGTGTCCACTCTTTTTTTGTGCGTCCGGCATCCTAAAAGCCGCCCGTATTCTTTGCCATACGGCCTTTTTTGGCTAACTTTGTAGCGTGCGAGACAATGCGCACAACACTTTTCATAAGAACAAACAAATCACAAGACAACAACAAAAAGACAGCACCCCATGACCCGAAAGACCCTGAAAGCGCTCCTGCTGACCGCACTGGCCTTTGTCACAACATCCGCCTGCGACTTCAACACAGACAAGCTGAAGCAGGCCGTAGGCCAGAAAGTGGAGGAGAAACTCACCGACTACGCCTCGCAGGCCATCGACCGGCTCGCCCAGGAGGCAGGACTCGACATTCAGGCCGAGGCCGACGGCAAGGCAGCAGCCGCCGTCGAAGCCCCCGCCGGGGTTGAGATTCCAGCCCCGCTCACCGACCGCAAGGAGCAGATACTGCGCCGCACGGCCTACACCGCGTCGTACAACAGCGACACGCGCCTGCCCAACTGGGTGGCGTGGCAGCTCACGGCAGAGCACACCTCCGGCCCCCACAAGCGCGGCGGCATAGACTTCGCCGAGGATGAGGATGTGCCGGAGCCGCGCGCCACCGACTGGGACTACTACCGCTCGGGCTACGACCGGGGCCACCTCTGCCCCTCAGCCGACAACAAGTGGAGCGAGGCGGCGCAGCGCGAGTCGTTCCTCTTCACCAACATCTGCCCGCAAAACCACTCGCTCAACGCCGGCGACTGGAACGAAATGGAGCAGCAGTGCCGCCGCTGGGCCAAGGAGCTTGGCTCAATCTACATCGTCAGCGGCCCGATACTCTACAAAAGTAAGCACAAAACCATAGGCAAGAACAAGGTGGTGGTGCCGGAGGCGTTCTTCAAGGTGGTGCTCTGCACCGAGGGCGAGCCAAAGGCCATAGGCTTCATCTACAAGAACCAGCCCGGCAACCGCCCCAAGGGTGACTACGTGAACAGCGTGGACGAGGTGGAACGCATCACTGGCATCGACTTCTTCCCCGCCCTGCCCGACGACGTGGAGAGCCGCGTCGAGGCGTCGGCCGACATCGCCGACTGGCTCTAAAAAACGCTTTATAGCTGCAAAAAACACATTTTCCCAACAACAAACCGCGCCGTTTGAACTTGCCAAACGGCGCGGTTTGTCTTCCGCCAAAGGCTTTGTAACGAAATGTTACCGTCTTAACCAAAATCGGTCATTAGACCGCCAAGCCAACATTTTCACTTGATTGCTGGCTCTTCAGCCGTATTCCGCACTGCTGCCGCCATCTTGCTTTCCGGTTTTTCTCGATGTAGCCCGCTACATCTTCGATAAAACCGAAAATCAATCTGCCTGCCAGCAGCACGAAATCCAACTGAAGTATAATGGCCGATTTGGATTAAAGCCTTTCCTTAAGAATCTCTTCCACCTCCTCTGCCGTAGGGTCGATGGCCAGTATCGTGCCGTCGCGGTCAACAAGAAACTTGTTTCCGCCGCCACGAATGCCGTAAAGGTTCCACAGCCCGGCGCGGTCTTTAAGCTCAATGAGGTTAAGCCATGGGTACTTGTCGCGCCCCACGGCCTTGCGCATGGCCTCCGCGTCGCGCTCGCGGGCCACGCCTACGACGGTGAAGCCGCGGTCCTTATACTTCTCGTACACGGGGATGATGCTGCGCGATAGCCTGCGGCACGGCCCGCACCAGCTTGCCCAGAAGTCTATCAGTGCCACCTTGCCCCCGATTTCCGCCGATAGCGTGTGGTCGGTGCCGCCGAGGTCGGGCGCGGTAAAGTCAATATAGTGCGCCCCTTCCTTCATTCCCCGCGAGGCGCGCCACGCCTTCATGTATTCCGCGAGGTGGAAATTGGGGAGACACCCAGCATACACCTCATCGTAGATGGCCATCAGTTTGCGCGTGATCACACTGTCTTCGTAAAACCGCTCTGCCATGTCGAAAAGCAAGAATAGACCCACCTGTCCGGGATTGTCGCGCATATAACCGAACAAGAAAGCCTTTACCAGCCCGTTGACCGAATCGTTCAAGGCATCGCACTCCCTGCGCTCGGCCTCTGTAAGGTGCTCATAGTCAGCAAAGCGGGCAAACTGTGCCTTGTATGAGATGTAAATGCTGTCGGCCACCCCGTTCACCCGCTGCAACTCTTTGTTCAGCGGCGATGGCGAACTCCACACCGGCGATGCGTCGGGAACGAACTTGACGCGCACCGTGTCGCCGTCGGCAAAGAACTCAACAGCCCTGCCTATCCAGTCCTTGTTATACGCGCACACATCGTAAACAACAGCCCCCTCCGTGCGTATGTCGTAAGAAAAGCGCCCGTTGGCAAAGGGGATGGTGTCATTGTAGATGTAGCTGTTATTTTGGTCTGCCTTTCTCACCCTTATCACCCTCACCGCCGTGTCGGCCACTTCGCCCTCCACGTGGGTGCAAATGCCGCCATTTTGGGCGGCCACTGTAGCTGCCAGCGACAGCGCACAGGCAGCCGCCATCAATCGCATTGCATTCATTTGCTTTCTTTTGTGTTACAGTTCTTTCTCCAGTATAGCCTCCACCTGCGCTGCGTCGGGGTTGATGGCCAGAATCCGCCCGTCGCGGCCAACGAGGAAGCGGGCGCCGCCGGCATTGCCAACGCCGTATTTCACCCAGAGGCCAAGGCGGTCGTTCAGCTCAATGAGGTTGAGCCAGGGATAGCCGTCGCGCTCTATCGCCTTCTTCATGGCGTGCGAATCGCGGAACTCGCGGGCCACGCCCACTACGGTGAAGCCGCGGTCTTTGTACTTATTATATACCGGGATGAGAGCCATCGAGTGGCTGCGGCACGACCCGCACCAGTTGCCCCAAAGATCTATCAGGGCCACGCGGCCCTCGATTTCCGCCGAGAGCGTGTGGCCAGCGCCGCCGAGGTCGGGCGCGGTGAAGTCAAAATAGCGGCCTCCCACCCTCGTGTTGCACCCCGCGAGCCAGCCCTGCAGCCACCTCGTGGCGTAGGCAGCGGGATACTTCTTGGCGTAAATCTCCTCTACGGCGCGGCGCACCAAGGCCGTGTCGGCCAATCCGCTCGCAGCCGCGTCTTGCAGGAAATAAAGCCCAACGGGGCCGGGATGCTCAACGGCATAGCGGCAGCGGGCCTTGTACTCCCGCCGGAAAGCCTCGCCAATGGCCTTTTCGGCCGCCTCAAACTCGGGGGTATAAACCCTACCCTCATCGAACATACGCCTCATCCCGGCCTCTATCGCCTTGATGGAGTCGCGGTCTTTGGTACACTGGCGCAGTTCCAGTAGCCGCCGCGCAGGCTCCGCATAGTCGCGCCCTGCCCGCTCTAAAGCATCCCGCCAGCCAAAGGCGTTTTTCGTGATGGTGTCTGTGGCGGCCTTCACGCGCCTCATCTCGCTGTTGAGCGGCGTGGATGTAATGACATCGGCCACGCTGTCGGGGTGGAACTTGATATGCACAGCCCCTTCCTCGGCAAAGAAATGCGCAAATATTCCATTGCCGCCTTTTGATGCCGTGATGTCATACACAGTGCTTCCGTCGGCTTCCAGCTCGTAGCGGAAACGCCCGTCGCGAACAGGTATGGTGTCGCCATAATAGCGGCCGTCCTCACCATAGCGAACTATGTTTACAAGAGAGGCCGGGTAGCCGTTCAGTTCGCCCGTCACCACGCACACTTTCTTCCCGCCTTGCTGCGCCATGCCGGGCAGCGAGGCCGCAGCCATCATTGCGGCAATGGCCAAAAATCCAAGTCTGCTCATAAGCCTTTATTTTGCTTGTTCATTATTTCCGTCACGCGCTTTATCATGTACTTGCCGCGCAGCCCGCGCTCCACGATGCACCCGTCAGCCACGAAAAGGAGAGACAACGGTACAAAACAAGAAGAAGGAGAGCCTGCCCCCTATTTCCCACTGTGCAGCTTGCCCGATGCAAATATAAGGTTTTTTTCGTTGAATGCCATGGATTACGGGTAGATTTAACTGTATTTTTAGTAAACACAAGGCTGCCTCCACCCACCATCAGGTGGCCCTATGCAAATTTGCCCAAACGCCGTTGCCAACCGAACCACCGCCCCAAATGTTAAAAAAGTGCTGCCGAACACCCCCCATTTTCCGCGTATTTTAAAACAAAAACCTTTTGGCCGCAAATACGCGAGCCACGGGCGTGCAGCCGTAACCAACTGGTCTAATGAGACTTATTGGGCTAATTAGACATTGTGTGCAACTTTCTCAGTCCCCAAGGCAGCCCTTTTCAGCCACCAAACGGCCATTTTTGCCCTGCAAGAAGGGCTGTTTCGACTTCCAATATGGCCCATATCGCAATGCAATATGGCCTATATCGCAACGCGATATGACCCTTTTTGCAAAACAGCGGGGCGTTTTCCGCCGTTTGAGAGGACAAAAACGCCCCGCTGTTTTTCTATTTCGCCACCTCTTGCCGTGTTAAATTCAGAGCGCCAATCAGCCAAAAAGAGTTAAAAAGAAGTAACCGGTCGCTTACATCAAAGCAAAAATCATTATCTTTGCATAATGCAAGCTGTAGAGAGTGCGGTGTGGAGCGAGATGCCATACGCTCTTTGCCATTCCGCAGGCGGCCTGCACACATTATATTATATAAGCGTTAGAAGCGTGAAGATAAAGGAAGTGATGAGCGCCCTTGAACGATTCGCGCCTCTGCCCTTGCAGGAAGACTGGGACAACGCCGGCCTGCAACTGGGACTGACAGAGGCGGAAGCATCAGGGGCTTTATTGTGCCTTGACGTCAACGAGCGCATCGTGGACGAGGCCACAGCCAAGGGCTGCAACCTCATAGTGAGCCACCACCCGCTGCTGTTCCGCGGGCTGAAGCAGATTTCAGACGCCGACTATGTGCAGCGCACGGTCATGAAGGCCATCCGCGCGGGCGTGGCCGTGGTGTCGATGCACACCAACATGGACAACACCCGGGGCGGCGTGAACTTCAAGATGGCCGAGAAGATGGGGCTCGAGGGCGTGGAGTTCTTCGCCCCGAAGGGCGGAGGAGCTGACGCCGGCAGCGGCGTGATCGGCTCGCTGCCCGAGGCCATGGCCGCCGACGACTTCGTGATAAGCCTCAAAAGGCAGTTCGACGTGGAGTGCGCACAGTGCAACGAGCTGCTGCGCCGCCCCATCAGGCGCGTGGCTCTGTGCGGCGGCGCGGGCGACTTCCTGCTGGGCGAGGCCGTCAAGGCCGGGGCCGACGCCTTCGTGACGGGCGAGATGCACTACCACGTCTACGCCGGCCACGAGCAGCAGGTGCAGATATGCGTCATAGGCCACTACCAGAGCGAGCAGTACACCAGCGAGATATTCAAATCAATAATCGGCGAGGCCTGCCCCGGCTTGCCGCTGCACATCGCCGAGACAAACACAAACCCGATAATATATTTGTAAAAATGGCAAAGAAAGACCCAACAGACTTGTCAGTGGAAGAGAAGCTGAAGGCTCTCTACCAGCTGCAGACCACACTGTCGGCCATCGACGAGAAGAAGGCGCTCAGAGGCGAGCTGCCCCTGGAAGTGCAGGACCTTGAGGACGAAATCGAGGGACTGACCATAAGAGTGGACAAGATCAGGCGCGAGATCGACGAGTTCCAGAAGGCCGTGAGCCAGAAGAAGGCCGAGATAAACGAGGCGCAGGCCAGCGTGGAGCGCTACAAGATGCAGCTCGACGAGGTTAAGAACAACCGCGAGTATGACACGCTGAGCAAGGAGATAGAGTTCCAGACGCTCGAGATTGAGCTGTGCAACAAGAAGATACGCGAGGCGCAGACAAGCATAGAGGCCAAGACCCAGGAGCTGCAGCAGAACGAGGAGACCATCAAGGAGCGCCAGAGCGACCTCGAGATAAAGAAGAACGAGCTTGACGAAATCATGGAGGAGACCCGCGCCGAGGAGGAGAAGCTCAAGCAGAAGGTGACGGAGCTTGAGGCGAAAATAGAGCCGAGGCTGCTCTCCTCGTTCATGCGCATACGCAAGAACGCCCGCAACGGCCTGGGCATCGTCTACGTGCAGCGCGACGCCTGCGGCGGATGCTTCAACAAAATACCGCCCCAGCGCCAGCTGGACATCAAGATGCACAAGAAAATCATTGTCTGCGAGTATTGCGGACGCATAATCATCGACCCCGAGCTGGCCGGCATCAAGACCGAAAAGCCAGCCACAGAGGAGAAGAAGAAGCCCGCCACACGCAAGCGCTCCATCCGCAAGACAGTGAAAAAGGAAGACGACGACATTGTGCCCGAGGCAATGCTCTGAGGCACGACACCACCCCGAGGCGGGCCGGAAACGCGGTGTTTCCGGCCCGCCTCAGTTACCCGCCCCAACAAAATAAAGCCGCCGCGTTGCAACGTAAGGAAAAAAAACGTAACTTTGCGCCGTAAAACCAGACACAAGCAGACAAGCCGATGAACAACGGAAACGCCGCTAACGGCAAATGGAGGCTGCCGGCCGAATGGGAAGAGCAGGACTTCGTTCAGCTCACATGGCCGCACAAGGACACCGACTGGCGGCCCATTCTTGACGAGATAACAGCCACATACGTCCGGATGGCCAAAGAGATAGCCCGCCGCGAGCGGCTGCTCATAGTGGCTCCGCAGCCCGAAGAGGCCCTGGCGGCCATCCGCCGGGCGGCGGGAGAGCACGTAATGGAGAACATCACAGCCGCAGCATGCCCCACCGACGACACCTGGGCGCGCGACCACGCCTTCATATCGCTCACCGACGGGCGCCGCCGCCGGCTGCTTGACTTCCGCTTCAACGGCTGGGGCGACAAGTTCGAGGCGGCGAAAGACAACGCCATAAACCGCCATCTGTACGACTCGGGAGCCGTAAGCGGCGAATATGCCGACCACAATGACTTCGTTCTGGAAGGCGGCGCGATAGAAAGCGACGGCCGCGGCACGGTGTTCACCACCACGGGCTGCCTGCTCGCGCCCCACCGCAACCAGCCCATGGACAGGCAAGGCATAGAGGACTATCTCAAAAAGACGCTCCACGCGGGGCGCATAGTGTGGATCGACCACGGCCAGCTGACAGGCGACGACACCGACGGACACATTGACACCCTGGTGAGGGTTGCCCCGGACGACACGCTGCTCTACGTGGGCTGCGACGACACGGCCGACGAACAGTACGCCGAGCTGCACGCCATGGAAGGGCAGCTGCGCTCGCTCGCCACAGCCGACGGACGGCCATACCGCCTGCTCAGGCTGCCCATGCCGCGCCCCATCGCCCGCGACGGCGAGCGGCTGCCGGCCACCTACGCCAACTTCCTTGTCGTCAACGGAGCCGTGCTCTATCCCACCTACGCCCAGCCGGAACTCGACGCCGAGGCGGCAGCCGTCATCGGCGAGGCCTTCCTCGGCAGGGAGATTGTGGGAATAGACTGCCGCAGCGTGATCGTGCAGCACGGCTCGCTGCACTGCTGCACCATGCAGTATCCCAAAATCCAACCGAGCCAATTGGCATAATTCGGCCAACCGGACCAATAAGACCAATTTTCCACCAACCAAGAAAACATGAAAGAGCTCAAGATAGGATTCCTCCAGCAGCACAACACGGCCGACACGCGCGGCAACATCGTGCGCCTGGCCGAGGGCATAGCAGGCCTCTCGCGGCGCGGCGCACAGCTCATCGTGCTGCAGGAACTGCACAACTCGCTGTACTTCTGCCAGACAGAGGACGTCAACAACTTCGACCTCGCCGAGCCGATACCCGGCCCGTCCACCGAGATGTTCGGCGAACTGGCCCGACAGTACGGCGTGGTCATCGTCACGTCGCTGTTCGAGCGGCGCGCGCCCGGCCTTTATCACAACACGGCCGTGGTAATAGAGAGCGACGGAACCGTAGCCGGCAAGTACCGCAAGATGCACATCCCCGACGATCCGGCCTACTACGAGAAGTTCTACTTCACGCCCGGCGACCTCGGCTTCCGGCCAATCGACACGTCTGTTGGCCGCCTCGGGGTGATGGTCTGCTGGGACCAGTGGTACCCTGAGGCCGCCCGCCTGATGGCGCTCCGGGGCGCGGAGCTGCTCATCTACCCCACCGCCATCGGCTACGCCCTGAGCGACACGCCCGACGAACAGCAGCGGCAACGACGCGCCTGGCAGACCGTGCAGCGCGGACACGCCGTGGCCAACGGCCTGCCCGTGGTCGCAGTGAACCGCGTAGGCTTCGAGCCAGACCCCTCGGGGCAGACCGAAGGCATACAGTTCTGGGGCACATCGTTCGTGGCCGGGCCGCAGGGCGAGCTGTACTACGAGGCGTCCGACGACGATGAAGAGAGCATAATCGTGAGCATTGACATGGAGCACGGCGAGCAGGTGCGCCGCTGGTGGCCGTTCCTGCGCGACCGCCGCATCGACGACTACGGCGGCATCACCCGGCGGTTCATCGACTGACGGCCGCCGCACGCCTGCAAGCAAACGCACAATAACAACCAAGCAAACAAACAAAGATACAAGATATGTCTGCAAATTTAAGATTTCAGGTCGTAGAAGAGGCCTTTAAGAAGAAAGCCGTAGAGGTGCCGACGCCCAAGGAGCGGCCGTCGGAATACTTCGGAAAGTACGTGTTCAACCGCGAGAAGATGTACAAGTACCTGTCGAAAGACGTCTACGAGAAACTCACAGACGTTATCGACAACGGCACCAGACTCGACCGCTCGATAGCCGACGCCGTGGCCGCCGGCATGAAGCGGTGGGCCATGGAGATGGGCGTGACACACTACACGCACTGGTTCCAGCCGCTGACCGAGGGCACGGCCGAGAAGCACGACGCCTTCGTTGAGCACGACGGCAAGGGCGGAATGGTGGAGAACTTCAGCGGGAAGCTGCTCGTGCAGCAGGAGCCTGACGCCAGCTCGTTCCCCAACGGCGGCATACGCAACACCTTCGAGGCCCGCGGCTACTCGGCCTGGGACCCCACATCGCCCGTCTTCATCATCGACGACACACTCTGCATACCCACAATTTTCATCTCATACACAGGCGAGGCGCTCGACTATAAGGCCCCGCTGCTGCGCGCGCTCCACGCCGTTGACCAGGCCGCCACGGACGTTTGCCACTACTTCTACCCCGAGGTGACCCGCGTGAAGTGCAATCTCGGATGGGAGCAGGAGTACTTTCTCGTGGACGAGGGGCTTTACTCAGCCCGCCCCGACCTCATGCTCACGGGCCGCACACTGATGGGGCACGAGAGCGCGAAGAACCAACAGATGGACGACCACTACTTCGGCACCATCCCGGACCGCGTGCAGGCCTTCATGAAAGACCTCGAAATACAGGCTCTGGAGCTGGCCATCCCGTGCAAGACGAGGCACAACGAGGTGGCGCCAAACCAGTTTGAGCTTGCGCCGATATACGAGGAGTGCAACCTCGCGGTGGACCACAACATGCTGCTCATGTCGCTCATGAAGAAAGTGGCGCGCAAGCACGGCTTCCGCGTGCTGCTCCACGAAAAGCCGTTCGACGGCATAAACGGCTCGGGCAAGCACAACAACTGGAGCCTCTGCGCCGACAACGGTGTGCTGCTGCACGCTCCGGGCAAGACGCCGGAGGAGAACCTGCGCTTCGTGACATTCATCGTGGAGACGCTGATGGCCGTCTACAAGCACAACGGACTGCTCAAGGCGAGCATCATGAGCGCCACCAACGCCCACCGTCTGGGAGGCAACGAGGCGCCGCCGGCCATCATCTCGTCGTTCCTCGGCAAGCAGCTCAACGAACTGCTCGACCACATCGAGCAGAGCGACAAGGACGAGCTGTTCAACCTGAAGGCCAAGCAGGGTATGGAACTCGACATACCGCAGATACCGGAACTGATCATCGACAACACCGACCGCAACCGCACCAGCCCCTTTGCCTTCACGGGCAACCGCTTCGAGTTCCGCGCGATAGGCTCCGAGGCCAACTGCGCCAGCGCGATGATTGCGCTCAACGCCGCCATGGCCGAGGCACTGACGAACTTCAAGACGCGCGTTGACGCCCTCATCGCAAAGGGCGAGGGCAAGATAAGCGCCATTCTCGACGTGCTGCGCGAGGACATCAAGGCCTGCAAGCCCATCCGTTTCGACGGCAACGGTTACTCCGAGGAGTGGGTAGAGGAGGCCAGGCGGCGCGGACTGGACACCGAGCGCAGCTGCCCGATTGTGTTCGAACGCTACCTCGACGAGGACAGCATACGTATGTTTGAGAGCACGAAAGTGATGAAGCGCAAGGAGCTTGAGGCCCGCAACGAGGTGAAATGGGAGACATATGTGAAGCGCGTGCAGATTGAAGCCCGCGTGATCGGCGACCTGTCGATGAACCACATTATCCCTGTCTCCACCCACTACCAGAGCCAGCTCATACGCAACGTGCAGAGCATGAAGGCCGTGTTCCCCGCCGACAAGGCCGAACGCCTGAGCGTGCGCAACATGAAGCTCATCGAGGAGATTGCCGTCTGCACCGAGTCGATAGAGACTCTTGTGGACGAACTGGTGGAAGCCCGCCGCGTGGCCAACCGCATTGAGAGCATCCACGAGCGCGCCATCGCTTACCACGATACGGTGGAGCCGAAGATGCAAGCCATCCGGAAGGAGATCGACAGCCTCGAGATGATTGTGGAGGACGGCCTCTGGACGCTGCCCAAGTATCGCGAGCTGCTGTTTATAAGATAATTTTTCAGGAGTTCTTCTTTTAGGAGTTAAGGAGTTAGAGGTAGTAAAGGAGTTAAGACGTATGCTTTATTGGCGGAATCTGATAGCACCCGCAAAGCTATTGTCTTAACTCCTTTACTACCTCTAACTCCTTAACTCCTAAAAGAAGAACTCCTTAACTCTTTCCAACTTCTTAATCTCACGCCACCAAGAACCACACCACGGGAACCGCCAGCGAGGGCAGGAAGTTGAGCGTCTTGCAGTCCTTTATGCCCAGAAGCGACAGGCCGCTGGCCGTGATCATCAGTCCGCCGACAATCAGAAGCTCGGCCATGAGTGCCTCGCTCACGGCACCGCTCGACACCTCGGCCACCATATAGAACAGCCCCTGCCAGCAGAACAGCACCGGGGCGGCCAGAACCATGCCGGCGCCATAGGTCGAGGCGAACACCGTGGAGGACACAAAGTCGAGCGTGGCGTTGGTGAAAAGAAACGTGTTGTCGCCGTTGAGCGCGCTTATCACGGGGCCGAGCATCGACAGCGGGCCGATGCAGTAGAGCAATATGGCCGTAGAAAGGCCGTCGGCCAGGCTGCGCCCGCCGCCGCGCCGCGCCCTCCGCTCCACCAGGCGGCGGAAGCGTCCGTCGATGTCGAGAGCCGTGCCCACCACCCCGCCGAGGGCTATGGCGAGGATGAAGAGCACGGGATAGCGGCTTTTCGGCATATTGGACATGGCCGCGTTCAGCCCAATGGCAAGGCTGGCCAGGCCCAGCCCGTTGTACAGCACAGCCTTGTACTTCTCTTTTATGCCACGGTTGAGCAACGCCCCGATGAGCGTTCCGGCGATGATGGCGCACGTGTTAACTATCGTTCCAATCATGTTTCCTGTCAAGTTTTCACGTGCAAAATTAGTCAATAATCCGCATTCCGCCGCCAAAATCATGCTCCGGCGACAGCCGCTTTGACAAAAAAGAAGTACTTTTGCGGGCTGAACAGAAAGAACACAGAAATGGAAACAGAAACCGTGGCCATGCAGATGGCCGTCCTCTTCGCCATTGTCATTGCCGGATTTGTGTGCCACAAGTGCGGCGTGATGGGCGGCGAGCTTGACAAGCGGCTGTCGAACCTCGTGATACAGCTCACCTGCCCGTGCCTCATCATCTCCTCAACCATGGGCGACACCATGCCCGACCGCAGCCGCATCCTGCCGCTGCTGGCCGTGGGGGCGCTCACGTATGCCGTGCTGATAGCCCTGGCCTACGTGCTGCCGCGCCTCATGCCGGTGCGCCGGGCCGACAGGGGGATGTACAGCTTCATGCTCACCTTTGCCAACGTGGGCTTCATCGGCTATCCCATCGTGGCCTCCGTCTTCGGCCAGAGCGCGGTGTTCTACGCCTGCATACTTAACGCCCCCAACACCCTCACCATCTTCATCTGGGGCATAATGTTCGTCACCGGGCGCAAGAGCGGCGGCTTCCGCTGGAGCCTGCTCTACTCGCCGGCCATGGTGGCCACCTATCTTTCCATTGTGATTGTGGCCTCGGGGTGGCGCGCGCCCGAGGCGGTGGCGCGTCCGTTCAGCCTCGTGGGCGCTATGACCGTGCCCGCCGCACTGCTCGTCATCGGGTCGAGCATCGGCGGAATGCCCGTGCGCCGCATGGCCGGCACGCCCGCCACCTACATCATGTGCGCCTTCCGGCTGCTCATCCTTCCCGTAGGCGTCTTCTATCTTGCCACAGCGCTCGGCGCCGACAGGCACATAGCCTCCATCAACGCCGTGCTCATAGGAATGCCGGTGGCCTCGTTCGGCACGATGTTCTGCATGAAATACGGCCGCGACGACACCGCCATGACCCAGGGCACCTTTCTTTCCACCCTGCTCTCCGTGGCCACCATCCCGCTGCTGGCCGCCATCATATCCTGACGCGCGGCCTGCCCGCTCGCCTGTTTTTGGCCGAAAGTCTTTGCCATGACGGGCCAAATGCGTATCTTTGCACAGGCTAACCAATCATCAAAACATACGCGACAATGAACAGAATATGCGAACTTTTCGGAATCCGCTATCCGATAATACAAGGCGGAATGGTGTGGTGCAGCGGCTGGAGGCTGGCCGCCGCCGTGAGCGAGGCGGGCGGCCTGGGGCTGCTCGGCGCCGGGTCTATGCACCCTGAGACGCTCGTGGAGCACATCCGCAAGATGAAGTCCGCCACCGACAGGCCCTGGGGCGTCAACGTGCCGCTGATGTATCCTGAGATAGAGCGGCTCATGCAGATAATCATCGACGAGGGAGTGAAGATTGTGTTCACCTCGGCCGGCAGCCCCAAGAAGTTCACCGCGCGGCTCCACGAGGCCGGAATAAAGGTGGCCCACGTGGTGTCGAGCAGCAAGTTCGCCCGCAAGTGCGAGGAGGCGGGCGTTGACGCCGTGGTGGCCGAGGGCTTCGAGGCCGGCGGCCACAACGGCCGCGAGGAGACCACCACCATGACACTGATACCCCAGGTGCGCCGCGCCACGAGCCTGCCGCTGCTGGCCGCAGGCGGAATAGCCGGGGGCGAGGCCATGTTCGCCGCCATGGCGCTGGGCGCCGAGGGCGTGCAGGTGGGCACGGCCTTTGCCCTGGCCGCCGAAAGCTCGGCCGCCGAGGCGTTCAAGCTGCGCTGCACCGCGCTCGAAGAGGGCGACACCATGCTCTGCCTGAAGAAGATATCGCCGAGCCGCCTGGTCAAGAACGCCCTCTACGACCGCATAGCCGAGGCCGAGAGCCGGGGCGCCGAGGCCGACGAGCTGCGCTCCATCCTGGGCGCGGCGGCATCGAAGCGCGGCATCTTCGAGGGCGACGTTGACGGCGGCGAGCTGGAAATAGGCCAGGTGGCGGCAGCCATCAAGGAGGTGCGCACGGCCGAAGAGATTGTCAGCGGCATGGTGAGCGGATATGAGAAGACACGCCAGGCCATGGCCGGCGCCGCCATCATGTAGGCCCAGCACAATGCGGCCCGCGCCCGCCGTGCGCCGCAGCAGGAGCTTGCCCGAGGCTGCCGCAGCAACAAAGTTTAACGTTTCGCCGCTTCGGATTTAACACGGCCGAAAGCGGCAAACCAGAAACAAAAAGACGCCGGAACCGCACCTGCGGGGCGAAAAGACAGAGACAATTTTGCAATAAGGGCCGTTTCGGAATGCGAAACGGCCCTTATTGCATTGCGATATGGCCTGTTTCGCAGTGCGAAACGACCATTTTCACACGGCTGTTTTTGCCAAAAGACATTAAAAACAAGATAGAATCCGCCTGTGGCTTTAACACTATTTGTGCACACCTTCAGCCCCACAGCACTCAAAGCACTGAGCCGCAGCGTATTACGATTGCACGCGCAAGGCCGCGCCATACGCCGACGGGAACGCTTTCGCGCGGAGCGCGGCCATTCTCAGAGGCGCCAGGCGACCGCTTTTTAACATTCCGCCGCCACGTCTCCGGCCACGCAGGCCTGCAGCGTCAGCCCAGAAACGCCTCGATGTTGGCCAGCACCTTCTCGCTCAATCGGCGCGACGCCTGCAGCGTGCGGCCTGTGGAGACGCGGGCGCAGCACACGTGCGGATGGCCGGCGAAGCGCTCGCCGCCCAGTGCGCCCACCGTGTCGCAGTAGCAAAGGTTGTCGCCGTCTATCCAGCGGGCGAACGCCTCCTCGCTCCATGCGGGCGACAGACCCGTGTTGAACAGAATCTTGTGGCTGCCCATGCGGGCGAACTCGGCGTCGCCGAGCAACACCGTGTTCTTGTTGAGGCAGCAGAACACCACGTCGCCCCACTCCACGAGGTCGCCCAGCGGCATGAAGCGGTAGCCCTTCGCGGCTGCGGCAGGCTTCTCGCCGCGGGCGAAATAGGCCACCTCCGCGCCGAAGAAGCGCATGGCGTCGGCAATCATTCCGCCCGACTTTCCCAGCCCCACAATGCCGGCCTTAAGCCCCGTTATCTCGCTGGGAGCGCCCAGCCACGGCTCCACGCCGAAGCCGTGGAGCCTGCGCACGAGCGCGGCCACGGCATATTCGACCACGCCCTCGTCGCCATAATCCCTGATTCCGGTCACGGTTATGCCGTGCGCCTCGGCGTAGCGTATGTCAACGTTGGCGCTCTCAGGCGAATAAAGCGAGCAGCACATACCCACATAGCGCACCGACGGGCAGCGCGACAGCACGTCGGCAGACAGCGTGGTGGTGTAGCTGAGCAGCACCGCGTCGGCCCCGCCCACGCGCCCGGCAATCTCGCCGGCGCCCTGCGGCACGTCGTCATACATCACAACTTCGGCCGCCAGACCGCGCAGCCGCTCCACGGCCCACGGCTCCAGGCCCACTGGCTCTATGGCCACAATCTTCTTGAACTTGTCCATGTTGTTTCTGTTTTTGTTTGCTTACGGTGTGCAAAGATACCAATCCGGCGGCAGTGTCACGCCCCCGCCATGGTTAAAGAATATCAAACAAGTAATAAAGGGTGCAACAACCGTAATTTGTTTACCGCCAAAGTCGGGCCAAAATTGTAATTTTGCATCCCGGAAACAAAGAACACAACATACAAAAATCACAGCAATGATGAAAACAATAAGCAACACCGAGTTTGGCGGCGAGCGCCCGCTGTTCGCCTCGCACGACCTCCACATCGACAACGTGACCATCCGCGAGGGCGAGTCGGCCATCAAGGAGTGCAGCAACATCGTGGCGACCAACTGCCGCTTTGAGGGCAACTACCCCTTCTGGCACGTCCACGGCTTCACCATCGACCGCTGCCACTTCGACGTTGGGGGCCGTTCGGCCCTGTGGTATTCCGACCATCTGAAGATGACAGACACGAAGATAGACGCCCCGAAGATGTTCCGCGAGATGAACGACATCTGCATTGAAAACGTTGAGATGACCGACGCCGACGAGGTGTTCTGGCGCTGCAGGCGCATCGACGCCCGCAACCTGAGGCTGCACGGCGGCACCTACCCCTTCATGTTCAGCGAGGACATACGCATAGACGGCCTGGAGAGCGACAGCAAGTATGTTTTCCAGTATGTCAGGAACGTCGAGCTGCACCACGCCCGCATCACCACCAAGGACGCATTCTGGGAGGTTGAGAACGTCACCGTCTACGACTCCGAGCTGAACGGCGAGTATCTGGGCTGGCACTCGCGGGGGCTGCGCCTGGTGAACTGCCACATCACAGGCGAGCAGCCGCTCTGCTACGCCCACGACCTGGTGCTGGAGAACTGCACCTTCGGCCCCGACTGCGACCGCGCCTTCGAGTACTCCACGCTGCAGGCCGACATACGCGGCTCCATAACCAACATCAAGAACCCCACGTCGGGGCGCATCGTGGCCGACGCGATAGGCTCTGTCACCATCGACGAGAACATCCGCCAGCCCGCCGACTGCATAATAGAGCAGCGCGGCTGAGCGGCAAGCGCAGCAGAAGACAAACCGGCCCGGGCGGTCATGGAGAGCCGCCCGGGCCGGTTTGTCATGTGCTCTTGCACGGTGTCACCGCCCAAGAGCCTTGCCGGCGGCGCCCCTTCCGGCCGGCGCTCCGCCGCTTATGCTGTCGGCGTTCATCACGTGACGCTTCGCCCAGTCGCTCCATCCTCCAATCTTCACGAGGTCGAACGAGGCCAGAGTCTCGCCCGTGTCCCAGTCGTCAAAGTAGCCGCGGAAGCGCTGTCCGCTGCCAACGGAATAGAGTTCGTAGTTGCGGACAATCACGCGGTAGCCGTCGTAGTAGTCGATATAGATGCGCCCGTTGCGCACTTCCCAGTCAAAGTCAGCGTCATAGACATAGCCTGTGCTCCTGTTGTAGTCAATCTCGCGGCCGTAGCCGCCGCTGCTGAAGTCGCCGTCCTGCACGAACCATATCTCCGTGTCCCAGCTGTCGTGTCCGCCGAAGCGGTCGGAGTAATAGTCGCCCTGTATGCTTCCCTGCCAGTAACCGTTCAGGTCGTAGGCCTGGTCCACGTCGTCGTCGGTGCAGCCGGTCACTGCCAGCATTGTGACAAACAGCGCGATGGCTGTCGCAATGTAGTGTCTTGTCTTGCTCATAAATATTGATTGTTGTTTGTTTGGCACAAAGTTACGAAAAAGTTTTTAAATTCCCGCCTGCCGGTAACGCCAGTTCCGCATCGTCATTCCCTTTCGGCGCGGCAGCGGCTGCCGCCATCCTCATCAGCGGAACGCTTGCCGAAGTCGGGGTCAATCTTCAGAAACGCCGACACGACGAACGTCATCGAGCAGGCAATCACCACGATGATGAAGAACATCCTGTAGCCCACGGCCTCCTGGAGCGCGCCGGCAAAGAGTCCGGGAATCATCATCGACAGGGCCATGAAAGCCGTGCAGAGGGCATAATGGGCGGTCTTGTGCTCGCCCTGGCTGTAATAAATAAGGTAGAGCATATAGGCCGAGAAGCCGAAACCGTAGCCGAACTGCTCGATGAACACGCAGGCATTGATAACCAGCAGGCTGTCGGGCATGGCGTAGCTGAGGTAGACATAGACCGCGTCGGGCAGCGTTATGGCGCACACCATGGGCCACAGCCACCGCTTCAGGCCGTCGCGCCCGGCGGCCATGCCGCCCAGAATGCCGCCCAGGGTAAGCCCCACGACACCCACCGTGCCCTGCACCAGGCCGTATTCGGCAGGCGAGAGACCCAGCCCGCCGTTGTGTCCGGCGTCGATGAGGAACAGCGCCGAGACCTTTGCGAGCAGCCCCTCGGGCATCCGGTAGAACAGCATGAAGCATATTCCGGCCACCACCTGCGGCTTTGTGAAAAAGGTCTTGACGGTGTTTCCAAGCTCTCTGAAGAGTCCGGCGGCGCCCATGCGCCCCCTGTCGCTGTCCTCGGCAGGCCGCGGCAGCACCCAGCTGTGGTAGAGCCACAGGGCGATGAACAGCCCCGCCATGAAGTAGAACATGAGGCTCCAGGAGTATCTCACGCTGCGGGTGAGCACCTCCAGGTTGCCGGCAATCATCACGAGCACCCCCTGTCCGAATATTGTGGCTATGCGGTAGAACGTGGAACGTATGCCCACGAACCATGCCTGCTGGTGGTGGTCAAGCCCGAGCATGTAGAAACCGTCGGCCGCTATGTCGTGCGTCGCGCTCGAAAAGGCCATCAGCCAGAAGAAGAACAGCGTGCCCTGGAGCCACCAGTCGGCCGGGATGGTGAACGCCACGCCGCCCAGCGCAGCCCCCACGAGCAGCTGCATGGCCACAATCCACCACCGCTTCGTCTTTATGATGTCGATGAACGGACTCCAGAACGGCTTTATGACCCACGGCAAGTAGAGCCACGAGGTGTAGAGTGTGATTTCCGTGTTCGACAGTCCCAGCCGCTTGTACATTATCAGTGAGATGGTCATCACGGCCACGTAGGGTATTCCCTCGGCAAAATACAGCGTCGGAACCCATGCCCACGGACTGCGCGCCGGAGTGTTTTTGGTTGTAGTTTTCATTGGTCTTGTTTTTGGCAAAGCCACTCCCCGTCCCATCCCCGGCGGGAAAGCGGGCGGGAGGAGCGGCTTCTTTCTCAGTAAATTTTCTTTATTTCGGCCCCGCGGTAATAGTGCAGCAGAATGCTGTCGTAGGCATAGCCCTGCCTGCCCATCACCGCCGCGCCGATCTGGCAGAGGCCGACGCCGTGCCCCCAGCCTGCTCCTGTCAGCACGAAACGGGCCGGAACGCCGTCACGAACATCCTCCGTGTCAACCACGAACGCGCTGCTGTACAGGTGGCTCTCGCTCAGCGTGCGGCGTATCTCAAGCTCCTTGCCGATGGTCATCGACCGCTTCGTGCCCTCGACGCGCAGCTTCCAGATGCGCCCGCTGCGCCCTCTTGCCAGCGGCACGAGGCGCTTTATCTGTCCGAAGTCGCAGCCGGTGTTCTTCCTTACCAGCTCCGCCAGCCGCGCCTGGGTGTATTCCACGCGCCAGCGGTAGAAGTCGGGCGTCTCCTGGTCGTAGTCGTTGAGCACCTGCGAGAGCACTTCGCGGTCGGCGGTGCGGCAGAACGACGGCGGCGCGGAGCGTATCCACCGCTCGGCCTCGGCCTCATCGGTGAGGTCGGGCAGGCCTGCGCCGGGGCAGTCTCTGACCGAGGCGAGATAGGGCTGGGGCTTGTCCTCCCAGCAATACTGGAACTCCTCGGTCGCGCCGCCGCAGCATTTGCTGAAGCGGGCGTCGCAAATCTCGCCGCCGTATGCCAGAACCTGGCCGCAGGTGGCCCTGACCGCCTCGTCGACGGCGGGGTTGTTGGCCCGCGTTATGCCCTGGTAGCGCTGGCAATGGTCGTCGGCACAGACGTCGAAGATGGTGTGGTCGTCGCGGTCGTACCACTTTATCAGCTCGTCGTCTGTCTTCTTGAAGGCGAAGAAGCCGCCCGTCTGGGCCTGCTGCCTGCGCCGCCTCTCCATCTGCGACAGCAGCCAGCTGCGCGAGATTACGGCGTGGGCCTTGAGCAGCTCGACAGCCGACGTGGCCCTCATCTCGCTCGAAATGACACTGGCAAGGTATGTCTCGGCCGGCAGGATGTTTATAGCCGTTATCTGGCCGGAGTCAACCACGAAGCGCAGCGTGCCGCAGAAGGTCTGCGTCTCGCGCCGTTCCCAGTGGAAATGCACGCCGATGGTGACATCGCGGAGCGAGAACGAGGCGTCGGGCGAGAGCGGGGAGAACGTCAGCTCGCGGTATCTGGCCCCGCGCCACACTATTCCTCCCTCAGAGAACTCCACCGTCTGGTCGCCCGTGATGGTCTCGCCCTTGGCCGTGTAGGGCCTGTTCAGCGAGAAAGCAATCCGCCTGCTGCTCATGATTCCCACCGTCACGTCGGGCTCCGAGGCGTTCCACCGGTTGCATTCCGGCGTCCGTGAGGCGTGGCTGAGCTTCGCCATGATGGCATCGACATCCGCCTCCGTGCACGACACCTCCCTGAGTATGTCCTCGCCCACGGCGGGAGTGATTCTGCCGAAGTCCTCGCGGCGGGGCGTTATGAGCAGTCCGGCCATGTCGAGCGCCCCCGGGCTGACCACGAACCGCTCCGCGGCGTCCTCCCGGTAGCAGTCGGGGCGGTGCTTACGCCTGGGGAACACCACGGCCAGAGTGTCGGCGCCGCTCTTCCAGCACACGATGTTCATCATGGGCTCGCCGCCCCCGGGCGCCGGAGGCAGGGCGGCGTAGAGCGCATCAAAGAGCTTTTCGGCGCACCCGTTGTCGCGACTGCTGATGAGGAAAGCCGCGCAAGGATAGTCGGCTATGAGCCACAGTCCGCCGCCGTCGCCACCGCTTGCCACCGGCCTGAGGCTGCGGCTGAGCCTCGGCCAGGCCGCCTGCAGCGGCAGTGTGAGGCCGCAGCCGGCCTGGAAGTGGGCGTGGTCGGGCGCGGAAGCGCCGCAGAGCGGTCCGTTGTAGAACACGGTGAGAGCCGGATGGGCGTCGAGCAGGCCGAGCATACGGCCGAAGTTGCCCCTGATTGTCTGCGGCTCGTGGCGCGGCGAGGCAATGGTGAAGTGCATGGGCAGTATGGGATAGGGGTTGACAAGCAGCCTGTAACCCCCAACGGCGGGCGCCGCCATCTGCTCCGCCGGCCTGTTGCAGCCGCAGAGGAAGCAGGGGCGCGAGCTGATGGCCTCCTTGCTGACAGACGCGCCGGTGGACACCATTCGCGCCGGATTGTGCTGCGCCACGAGCGTCAGGGCGTCGGCAGGCAGCTCTTTGGCGCTGACGTCGCGCAGCTGGCGGTAGCGCAGGCGGGCCTCGGGCCACGTCTGGAGCTGGCGCCTGAAGAATCTTGTCAGACTGTCGCCGCCGTCCGGTGCCGCCTTGCCGCTGTTCATCCGCCTGCGAGCCGATATTTCGAGCGTGCGCAGGCGGTCTTTATACAGGTTGTTGGTGTTGACGCGCTCCAGCGGCAGGGCGGCGTCGCTGTTGCCCTCCCACCTGCGGCAGAGATACAGCTCGTCATAGATGCGCCCTATGCGGTAGCTGCGCGAGAAGCGCAGCCCCATGGCGTAGTCCTCGCCGTAGCTCGTGTTGGGGAACGGCCACTGCCTCGCCAGCGGCGTGAAGAAGGCTCTCGGCGCCCCCAGCCCGTTGACGCGCAGGGCGTTGTTGGGGCCGTTGGCGTCGGTCCACTCGCTGTGGGCTATCAGTCCGGGCGGAAGCGTGTTGAGGTTGAAGTCGCAGATGCGGTACGCCCCCACCACCATTGCCGCCTTTTGCTCGTAGAACGCGCTGACAACGCGCTGCAGGGTGTGGGGCGAGCTGTACAGGTCGTCGCTGTCGAGCTGCACGGCGAAGCGCCCGCAGCGGCTGTCGCCGAGAGCCAGATTCCAGCATCCGCCGATGCCGAGGTCGGTGCGCTGCGGAATGATATGCACCAGGCGGTCGTCGGCCACGGAGTCGAGCAGCCGCGTTGTGGCGTCGGTGGAGTGGTTGTCCACCACAATCACGTTGAAGCTGAAGTCCGTCTGCTGCGACAGAGCGCTCCCCACGGCGTCCAGGATGGTGCGCTCGCGGTTCTTCACAGGTATGACCACCGACGCCTCAACGGGGAAATCCTGCTCGCCGAAATCAGGCTCGGCGCAGCCGGAAGTGTCCACCAGAGCGCCGATGGCGGCCAGATGAGCCGTGGCGGCCTGCTCCATCTCTATCTGCACGTCGCGGTTTGCGGGGTCCACATAGTCAAACTGGCTCTCGCCCCCGGCTGCCGCCATGGCCTCGCCCTCGGTGTAAAGGCATTCGTTGATGTGAACGATGCTGCCCTCGCGGCCCAGAAACAGCCGCAGGTCATACAGAGCAGCGTAGCGGTAACGGGGTCCTGCGGCGGCCCGTGCGGCATACTTGCGCAGCAGGTCTGTCCTGACGAGCACCACCGGGCCGAAGTCGAAGTCGTCGCGGATGCTGCCCTCCTGGCAGTCTATTGTCGGATGTGGGCGGCGCGCTCCGCCCTCCACTGTGCAGCGGTCGGCATAGACCATGGCCGCGCCGGTGTCGCCGGCCACGCGCAGGAGGCGCTCCACGGCACCCGGCACCGGCTCTATGGGGCACGGTCTGGTGACGAGCAAGGTGTATTCGGCCTCGGCGGCAGCGGCCACGGCGGCTATTGTCGCACTGTCGGCCATACTCCGAGCCACGCTGACAGCGCAGCCCGGAGGCACGGCGCCGGCCCAGACGGAGGCGTCGGGCACGAGCATGGTGACCCGCCCCACGTCAAGGCATCCCGTCAGCGAGCTTATCAATGGTTCTGCCTCGGCGGCGCTGGCGCACATCACGAAGCAGTCTGTCTTTGTTGTCATATATTGTCTGTTAGTTTTAACGGTATGCAAAGATAGACAAATAATGAGTAAAAAACGAATAAGTACACAAAGAATGCGGAACGGGGAATGAAGAAAAACGGCCTCCCGGGCTGTTGTCCGGCTCCCGCAGGAAATGAAGAAGCAGGAATTAAGAGTTAAGAAAGGCAGCCTCTGAGGCTGACGTTCGGATGCATTTTCCGCCCCATGCGTCCACATTTCGGCGTAGCGGCCTCTCCCCATAGGGGAGACGGGAGAGGGGCTTTTAACACTTCGTATTCCGTCAAAATAGAAAATTTCCGGCGGTTTTTGCCTCCTTGTTTTGCCAAAAACAGCGGGCGATTTTGCAAAAAGGGCCATATCGCGATGCAAAACGGCCCATATTGCATTGCGATATAGGCCATATTGGAAGCCGGGATGACCCTTCTTGCAAGGCAAAAACAGCCGTTTTGGGGGCAGGAAAGGGCTGTCTTGGGGGCTGAGGAAGTTGCACACAATGTCTAATTAGCCCAATAAGTCTAATTAGTCCAATTAGTTACGGTTGCACACTCATATTCCGCGTATTTGCGCCCGGGGGCAAATTATTTTCAAATTCGCGAATTTTCAGAGGCTTTTCCCCATCGGAATTAACAGTCTTAAGATTCGTTCACATTCGGCGGAAAACAGGCACCCGCGAGACACACGACCCATAAAAACACTTAATTATTTTGACATTCGGCCGATTTGCGCTAACTTTGCATACCATTGCCCCTGCCAAAGGGGCGGAACGGAGAGCGACACAACATGGAGAGACTGATGGAAAACGGCAAAAAAGTGCTTCTGGGCCTGACGCCCGACGAGCTTACGGCCATCGTCGGCGAGCTGGGGATGCCCCGGTTCACGGCAAAGCAGATTGCCGGATGGATTTACGGCAAGCACGTGACGGGCATCGACGCGATGGCCAACATATCGAAGGCCAACCGCGCCAGGCTCGCCGAGCACTGCGCGGTGGGCGCGATGGCTCCGGCGGAGCGGCTGGAGTCGGTGGACGGAACGGTGAAATACCTCTTCCCCACGGCCTCGGGCAAGTTCGTCGAGACGGTGTTCATACCCGACGGCGAGCGGGCCACGCTCTGCGTCTCGTCGCAGGTGGGCTGCAAGATGAACTGCCTGTTCTGCCAAACGGGCAAGCAGGGCTTCGAGGGCAACCTGACCGCAGCAGACATACTGAACCAGGTGTACTCACTGCCTGAGCGCGACAGGCTCACGAACATAGTGTTCATGGGCCAGGGGGAGCCTATGGACAACCTCGACAGCGTGCTCAGGGCCACCGAGACGCTCACCGCCGACTACGGCTGGGCGTGGAGCCCGCGGCGGATAACGGTGAGCAGCGTGGGCATAAAGAACAAGCTGAGGCGGTTTCTCGACGAGAGCCGGTGCCACGTGGCCATAAGCCTGCACTCGCCCATACCGGCGCAGCGGCGGCAGCTGATGCCCGCCGAGGGGCAGATGGGCATCAGGGACATTGTGGAACTGCTCCGCCGCTACGACTTCAGCGGGCAGCGCCGGGTGTCGTTCGAATACATCGTGTTCGGCGGAGTGAACGACTCCGAGCTTCACGCCCGCGAGCTTGTCAGGCTGCTGCGCGGCCTGGAGTGCCGCGTCAACCTGATACGCTTCCACCAGATACCCGGCACAGACCTGCACGGGGCCGACGAGGCCACCATGGAGAGGCTGCGCGACTACCTGACGGGGCACGGCGTGTTCACCACCATCAGGGCCAGCCGGGGCCAGGACATATTCGCCGCCTGCGGACTGCTGTCCACAGCGCACAAAGACAAGGCCGCCCAATGACACGCGCCATGGCACGGCTGGCGGCGGCCTGCAGCCTGGCGGCGGTGCTGGCGGCCTGCGACGGACGGCTGCCCGCGAGGCCGACGAGCGGCGGCCAGCCCTACAGCGTGCTGATAGTGACGGCCGACGACACCACACGCAGAATACTGAAGGAGGCTCTGACGCAAAGCGTCGAGGGGCTGCCCGCCAATGAGAATGCGTTCGACGTGTCGGTGGCAAAGGCCGGAACGCTCAATGAGGCCACACGCTACGCCAGATGCGTCATCACGGTGAGCACGGCCGCGGCAGACGGCGGCGCCGCACCGGCCATAAGATACGGACGCGACGTCTACGCAAGGCCGCAGCTCGTGGTGAGCGTCAGCACACCCGACGCCCGCCGCCTGGCGGCAAAAGCCAAAGGACTACATACAGCCCTGGCGCGGCTGATAAACCGCTTCGAGGCGGAGTGCGCCATCGGCCAGCTGCGCCGCAGGCACAACACAGAAGCCGAAAAGGCGGCCAAAGACGCGACAGGGGCAAGCATGCTGATTCCGGCGGAGCTGACCTACAGCAGGCGGGGCAAGGACTTCGTCTGGCTGACCGACAACGCCGCCGGCGGCGCGAGGAGCGTCTGCGTCTATACCTATCCGGGAACAGACACCCGTCCGGCCAGAGTCATTGCCATGCGCGACAGCATAATGAAAGCCAACCTGCCGGGGGCCGCGCCCGGCGCCCACATGGCCACCGAGACCGGCGCGGCCATATACCACACCACGCTGACAGACAGCGGCGGGCGGCGGCGCACCGAGGTGCGCGGACTGTGGCGGATGGAGGGCGGCGCCATGGGCGGCCCGTTCGTGTGCCACGCCGCGGCCGACAGCGCCAGGGGGCGCACGGTGGTGGCCGAGGGCTTTGTGTTCGCCCCAGGCAAACGCAAGCGCAACATGATGAGACAACTCGAGGCCGCGCTGACGACGCTGCGCCTCAACAGACAATAAAAGCAAAAACATACTGTTATGAACGACAAACTGACACGTGTGGCCATAACACACGGCGACACCAACGGCATCGGATACGAGGTCATCCTGAAGACCTTCGCAGACCCTGAGATGCTCGAGATATGCACACCTATTATTTACGGCTCGCCCAAGGTGGCCGCCTACTACCGCAAGATGCTGGGCCTCGACACCGGCTTCAGCATTATCAGCAGGGCCGAGGACGCCCGCGACGGCCGCGTGAACCTGCTGGCCACATTCGACGAGGAGGTGAAGGTGGAGGCCGGGCAGCCGTCGAGAGAGGCGGGCGAGGCCGCGCTGAAGGCCCTCGACCGCGCCATGACCGACTACAGGGCCGAGCTTTACGACGTGCTCGTGACCGCGCCGATCAACAAGAAGAACATACAGAGCAAGCTCTTCAAGTTCTGCGGCCACACTGAATACATCGAGGACAGCGTGGGCGAGGGCCACAAGGCGCTGATGATTCTGATGAACGGCAGCATGAGGGTGGCCCTCGTTACCACCCATCTGCCCATAAAAGACGTGGCGCAGGCCGTCACCCGCGAGGCCGTGGCGGAGAAGGCGCGCATATTCCACAACAGCCTGAAGCGCGACTTCCGCATATCCAACCCGCGAATAGCCGTGCTCGCGCTCAACCCCCACGCCGGCGACGACGGCCTGATAGGCAACGAGGAGCAGGAGCACATCATCCCGGCCATCAACGAGCTGGCCGAGAGCGGCATACAGGCCTTCGGCCCCTACCCCGCCGACGGCTTCTTCGGCAGCGGCGCCTACACCAAGTTCGACGGCATACTGGCCATGTATCACGACCAGGGGCTGGCCCCGTTCAAGGCGCTGGCCGTTGACGACGGCGTGAACTTCACCGCCGGGCTGCCCATCGTGCGCACATCGCCCGACCACGGCACGGCCTACGACATAGCCGGGCGGGGCGAGGCCGACCCCGGCTCCTTCCGCCATGCCATCTTCACTGCCATCGACATATACCGCAACCGCGCGGCCTACGACGAGCCGCTGGCCGACCCGCTGCCCAAGCTATACCACGAGAAGCGCGACGAAAGCGAGAAGTCGCGCTTCAACATACCCAAGGCCAAGGAGCAGGCCAGGCGCGACGACAAGCAGCAAAAGGCGGAATGAAGAAGAAATACCAAAACGCCTTCTTCGCGTTCGGCATCGCCGTGCTCGCCGTGATGGTGTCGCAGCTCGACTTCGCCCAGGCGTGGGCCGGCCTGCGGCGCGCCGGTTACTGGTTCTTCGCGGTGGTGGCACTGTGGCTGTTCCTGTATGTCTTCAACACGGCGGCATGGTACATAATCATAGCCGGCACCGGCCGCGCGGGCAAAGACGAGCCTATGCGCAGACCCAGAGAGATAAACTTCTGGTGGCTCTACAAGATAACGGTGTCGGGCTTCGCGCTCAACTACACCACGCCCTGCGGCCTGATGGGCGGCGAGCCCTACCGCGTCATGGCGCTGGCGCCGCGCATCGGCACCGAGAGGGCGTCGGCGTCGGTCATCCTCTACGCCATGACGCACATCTTCTCCCACCTGTGGTTCTGGCTGCTGTCCTGCGGACTGTACGCGCTGACGCAGCCGGTCAACTTGCCGATGGGCGTGATGCTGGCCGCCGTGGCGTCGCTCTGCTGCGTAGCGATATGGTTCTTCATCAAGGGATACAAGAAAGGCATCGCCGTGCGCTGCATGAGCCTGCTGCGCCGCTTCCCCGGACTGAGGCGCCGCGCGGGCGCGTTCATCGAGCGCCACCGTGAGCAACTGGACACCATCGACAGCCAGATTGCCGCCCTGCACAACCAGAACCCGCGGGCGTTCGTGTCGGCGGTGGCGCTCGAGCTGGCCTGCCGCGTGGCCTCGGCGCTCGAGATTTTCTTCGTGCTGCTGGTCATGACGCCCCACGCCGACTATCTGGAGTGCGTGCTGATGCTGGCCTTCACGTCGCTCTTCGCCAACATGCTGTTCTTCATGCCGCTGCAGCTCGGCGGCCGCGAGGGCGGCTTCCTCATGTCGGCCAGGGGCCTCGCCCTCACGGCCAACGCCGGAATACTGGTGGCGCTGATTGTCCGCGTCCGCGAACTCGTCTGGACCGCCGTCGGCCTGCTGCTCATCAAGCTCGACAACAGGCGGAGGCAATAACGGCTCATGGAGCTTTCCCGCCGCGCGGACAGCGGCACGGCAAGCGTATCATACAAGACAGCAACAGAATAAGGCAGAATTTCCGACAAGAAGTTCTGCCTTGTTTTTTTACGCAACCAAGAATAATTTTGGTTCATCCGAAATTTGGAGTGATGACTCTATATGCGTGAATATCAGCGAATATGGAATTTGTTTGATTCTGTATATTACTGATAGACAACATACCCCATATCCAAAAATTATAATCTATCATCACGAAAGAGGCAATAGTATTTTAACGCATAGAGACATAAAAATCAGCTAAGAAACAGATTGTTATGCCTATATCGCATGACTTATTATACAACACTCAATATCCATCACTCCAAATTTCGGAAGGACCATAACCGCTATAACTATGCTCAACCAAAACAATTATTCCACGGCGCAGGCCGAAGTTATGGGCAACATCGCAAAACACTTGCCCTTGATGACACAATTCAAATCAGCCATACAAAGGGAAATAATCCCAATGTTGACAGAAACGGAAACCGATGACATAAGGCTTTGCCGACTGAACACGGGAACAATAGGCAAGCTGGCGGCACTCGGCAGGCAGCATTGGGCCGGCGCCAGGGAAAAGACACCTGCCACAATGTATTGCCTTTGCATGGCCATTGGCACAATCATCAAAGAATATGATTGGGGAATAAAGTATATCCAACAAGACGGGATGTGTGAAATATCTGCAAAAATCACATCTTTATAATTATTCATTAGCTTAACTTCCAATTTTATAAATAACTTTAAACCGAACAATTATGCCACTAATAACTCATGTTTTCAAAAGCCATCAGCGTATTCAGAATGGACGTGTGGTTGCGACGGATAACTTTCTTCCGCGCAGAGCCAACTTTGAATATGACAGTACGGGGAATAACGTTGTCATATCAATAATTCCGACTTTATCCCCGAAGCGCGCAAGGCTTGTACGTCAAGAAGGATTTACCTTGCATTATCAAGGTGAAGATCCTAATTACCGTTTTGTTCTGGAATGCTGGCCAGACAATGGAACTATCAAGAGGCTGTCGGTGTTTAGAGACGATACAGGCACTGAATATCGTTTTATAAGCGACCATCAAGACAGAATGTAAACATCCGTCAGCTTCCTCCGACGGCGATGCCCTTTGACCATAGCAAGAGGCTGCCCCATCCAACTTTGCAAGAGGTTGGATGGGGCTATACTGACAACTAAAAACAGCAATGAAATGAAAGTAAAAGCATTATGCGCAATAGCCGCAGCAATAATGATTTCAACCGCTACGGCAGCGCAAGACGTAAAGCGCCCAGACTCCTATAATTACACACGCGGAGTGGAAGCCGCACAGCACGGCAATGCAGAAGAGGCCATAGAGTATCTCGGCAAAGAGCTGCAAGACAACCCTGAGAACGGATACGCCTCGATTTGGATGGCTGTCGTATATAACAATCAAGAAGAATACGGCAAGGCCTTGTCATTGGCCAACAATGCGGTGGAGAACATTCCTAAAAAGGACAAGGAATATGTAGAGTATGCCTTTATAGCGAGGGGCAACTTATATGAGAGCCTTGGAAAAACAGATGAAGCACTGGCCGACTATACGTCGGCAATAAAAGCCAACCCGGAAAGCGCCGATGCATACGGACAGCGCGGCAATTTGTATCGCAACATGGGCAAGTTAGACCTTGCCGAAGCCGACTATCGAAAAATGACAGAGATAGACCCGGGCAACGTCAATGGATATGTGTGGCTTGGCTTTACGGCTGAACTCGACGGGAGAAACACAGATGCCATAAACAGCTACGACTATGCAATAAAACTTGACCCAAACCTTTCTTTTGCCCATTCTGCACGGGCCAATACATACATCGCCCTCGGAGAATACGAAAAGGCTTCCGACGACATCGTGACTGCGCTTGCAATAGATGGAGACGACACAGCATTTTTTCTCATGCAGGTTGTGGGCGACTCGTCTATGGTAACCATGGCCACAAAGCTGAAACTCAAGGCGGCGGCAGAGCCAAACAACGATTACTGGCCGTATTGCCTCGGGGTTGTATATGAGCGCAGCCGTATGTACGCCGAAGCAATTGCAAACTATCAAATTTGCATGGACAGAAATCCTGCCCCAATTACTGCCTATCGCCTTGCCGTGTGCAACAATGAACTTTGCAGATACGCCGAAGCCTTGAAGCACATAGACCGCGCGATGGAACTCGACTCAACGGATGGAAGATTCATCCTTGAAAAGGCAGACATACTGTATAACAGCGGCGATGCAGCGCAAGCCATAGACGCAGCCGGCGAATACATTGCCGCAAACCCGGAAGAAAGCTCCGGGTATTATACTCGTGGATTCTACAAGAAATATTCGCGTGATGTAGACGGAGCTATAAGCGATTTCACTACGGCCGTTATCCTTTCACCCGATGATGAAACAAACTACATACAGCGGGGAACGATGTACGAGCAAAAGGGCGACACTGCGGCTGCGAGGGCCGACTATAGGAAAGCCGTATTCCTTGACAGCAAAGCCGCCCACGACAGCACATACAGCCAAAGCAGGACAATCTACCGCGCATATTTGGGGCTTGGCATGGCGGACAAGGCCGCAGAGCTTGTTGACAGTATGCTTGCCGCCACTCCTGACGACTACAACATTTTATACAACGCCGCCTGCCTTTACGCACAGACAGGCGAGACGCGCAAAGCTCTGGAATACCTGCGCAAGGCACTTGAAAAGGGCTTCCGGAGGCTCACGCTCATCAACTACGACTACAGCCTTGACGCCATACGCAAGTTGCCGGAGTTCCTGCAGCTGACAAGCGAATACAAGGCGAAGCTTGGCGATAGTGTCAAGCCGACGGTGGAAGAAACGTCCACGGGAAAAAGCCCAGCAAGAGAAATCACTGTGGAGATACCATTCACAAAAGAGCCGGGCAGCAGCCTATGCATGGTGAAATGCCATATCAACGGTCTGCCGCTGCATTTTGTCTTTGACACAGGAGCCAGCAGCGTGTCGCTCTCGCAAGTGGAGGCGTCGTTTATGGTGAAGAACGGATATTTGAGCAAGAAAGACGTTATAGGCAACCAATACTTTCTTGATGCCGCAGGCAACGTGAACGAAGGCACTGAGATTAATCTGCGCAAGGTGGACTTCGGCGGACTTACCCTAAGCAACGTCAGGGCGTCGGTGGTGAGCAACCAGAAAGCGCCGCTGCTCCTTGGGCAATCCGTCCTAAACCGCCTCGGAAAAATTGAAATAGACAACGGGGCGCAACTGATGAGAGTAACTTATGAAAAGTGAGTGCATCTTTTAGAAGCATAAAATGTCAAAGAACAGCAAAGCTAAGGAAATAGCATATAACATGGAATCGCACTGATTTGCTTCTTGTTTATCGTTGCCGCCTACATAGCAGGCAGGGTGGGTTTTGGCGTTGCAAACGACAAGGACGGAACATCTGGCCATGGCACAGCGAACGACGCAGTTGATACAAAAACACGACGCCTATCTGTCAGTGCAAGACTGCGACTCCTATCTGGCAGAGTTTTGCGGATATTTTCCTTACAGCAAGCCGCGATATTCCATGATTGTAGCTATTCATAAAATTGAACCGCCCGCGAGCGGCGGCGCGATGGAGGGCAGCGTGTTCAAGGCAATCGCGGAATATATCACCGCTTCAAACCGATGAGTCGCTGAAAAAAGTCATTGCCGGTTTTCAGCGGACATCAACAAGCAGCCGTTCAAAAGTAATACCGAACAAGGACAAAGGCCACCGCCCGCTGTCAGCCAGGGTGCTCCGGCTGTCAGCGGGCGGCGTACTTTGCCTTTATGGTCTTCCCCCCTGAAACGTATTGAGTCCGCCGCGCCCCGGCCGTCATATCAGCGGCATTCCGTGGGCGGCGCACTCGCGGCGCATGGCGTCGGGCCAGATGCTGGCCTGGATCTCGCCGATGTGGGCCTTGTGGAGCATCAGCATGCAGAGGCGGCTCTGGCCGATGCCCCCGCCGATGCTCAGCGGCAGCTCGCCGGAGAGCAGCTTGCGGTGGAAATAGAGGTTGCGGCGGTCTTCCTGGCCGGCAAGGGCCAGCTGGCGGAGCAGTGCCTCGGCGTCGACGCGGATGCCCATGGACGACAGCTCGACCGGGCGGCCGAGCACGGGATACCAGATCAGTATGTCGCCGTTGAGTCCGCGGCGGCCGTCCTCGGCCACGGTGGACCAGTCGTCGTAGTCGGGGGCGCGGCCGTCGTGGGGCCGGCCGTCGGCCAGTTTGCCGCCGATGCCGATAACAAACACGGCGCCGTGCTCGCGGCAAATGGCGTCCTCGCGCTCCCTGGGCGACTTGTCGGGGAACATCCGCAGCAGCTCCTCGCTGTGGATGAACGTTATCTTCTCCGGCAGGAAAGGCTTGAGCTGCGGGTAGGTCTCGCAGGCCAGATACTCGGTGCGCCTCACTGCGGCGTAGATTCGCTCCACGACGCTCCTCAGGTGGGCCGCGGTGCGCTGTCCGGCGGTGATGACCGCCTCCCAGTCCCACTGGTCGACGTAGAGCGAGTGCAGGTTGTCAAGCTCCTCGTCGGCCCTGATGGCGTTCATGTCGGTGTATATGCCGTAGCCCGGCTCTATGCCGTACTCGGCCAGCGAGAGCCTCTTCCACTTGGCGAGCGAGTGCACCACCTCGGCCACGGCGTCGCCCATGTCGCGGATGGGAAACGTCACGGCGCGCTCCACCCCGTTGAGGTCGTCGTTGATGCCCAGCCCGCGCAGCACGAAGAGAGGCGCCGTCACCCTCCTGAGGCGCAGCTCCGTGGAGAGGTTCTGCTGGAAGAACTCCTTTATCAGCTTTATGCCCTGCTCCGTCTGCCTTGTGTCGAGCAGCGGCTTGTAGCCTGCCGGCTTTATCAGTTTGCCCATATCTTTATCGGTTTTGTTGTTTTTTATATGCTTCAGAACACTCCGAATCGCCATCGGCCCATCCGGGGCGCGTCGCGCATTCGGTTTGCAAAGTTACGCTTTTTGTTTTAAACAAGACACAAAACCACAAATAAATTTCACACAAAGAAAGCATTTTATCTGATTATATGTCACAATGACAATCACAAAAAGCCGGAAACGGCCTGCAATGGCAGCCGCCAACCCATGCGCCGGGCGCACTGTAACAGCATTGCAACGCGGCGGAAACGGTTATTCAACACCGGTTTCATATCTTTGCGGCGCAAACATTTAATTCCGTTTTATGAAAAGATTATTCTCGATTGTTTACGTAATGTTCGGCCTGATGGCGACAGTCTGCGGCCAGAGTCAGCAACAAGGCGCCGCGAGCCCCAGGCTCGTGGTGGGCGTCATTGTGGACCAGATGCGCTGGGACTACCTCAACTACTACGACTACGCCTTCGGCGACGGCGGCTTCCGGCGCCTCCTCTCCGGCGGCTTCAGCTGCGACAACACGCTGATAAACTACGTCCCGACGGTGACGGCCTGCGGCCACTCGTGCGTCTACACCGGCTCCGTGCCCGCCATAACGGGCATTGCGGGCAACAACTTCTATAAAGACGGCCGCAGGGTGTACTGCGCCGACGACTCCACGGTGCGGACCGTTGGCAGCCCAACCCGGGCCGGGCTGATGTCGCCGCGCAACCTGCGCGTCACGACAATGTGCGACGCGGTGAAGCTGGCGCAGGACTTCAAGTCGAAGACCGTCGGGGTGTCGCTCAAGGACCGCGGGGCCATCATGCCGGCGGGCCACACCGCCGACGCCGCCTACTGGTTTGACAACGAGGCCGGGGTGTTCGTCACAAGCACATATTATATGAAAGAGCTTCCCGGATGGGCCAAGGAGTTCAACCGGGCCAACCGTCAGGACAAGGACATCCGCTACACGCCCGAGGGCAACCGCCTCGTGGCCGACATGGCCATAGCCGCGCTCAACGGCGAGCGGCTGGGCCGGGGCGAGACAACAGACTTCCTCGCCGTGAGCTTCTCCTCGACCGACTACATCGGCCACCGCTACGGAACGCGCGCCCCGCAGACCGAGGAGGCCTACAGGAGGCTTGACGGCGAGATTGCCCGGCTGCTCGACGCGCTCGACGGCGCGGTGGGCAAGACGGGCTATCTGCTCTTCCTCACCGCCGACCACGCCGCCGCCCACAACGCCGCGCTGATGCGGCGGCACGGCATTCCTGCCGGCGAATGGGTCGAGTCCGAAGCTCTAAGCGGCATGAACGAGTATCTCAAGAAGCTCTACTCCACACAGAAGCCGCTTGTGAAGGACTTAATCGAATACAGGGTCTACCTTGACCACGAGGCCATAGCCGACGCCGGCCACGCCGTGAGCGAGGTGGCCGACGCGCTGGCGGCCCGCATCGCCGAAGACGACCGCGTGGCCTACGCCGTGCCTTACGCCAGAATACAGTCGGCCCCGATGCCGCAGGCCATCCGCGAGCGCGTCATCAACGGCTACAACCCCAAGCGCAGCGGCGACATACAGATTGTGCTGCAGCCCGGCTTCTACGGCTTCGAGTCCGACTCATACCACGAGGGCACGTCGCACGGGGCGTGGTGCCCCTACGACGCCCACATCCCGCTGGTGTTCTACGGATGGCACGTGGGCAGCGGACGGACGGCCCGCGAGGTCCACGTCACCGACATCGCGGCCACCGTCTGCTCGCTGCTGGGCGTGCAGGCGCCCGACGGCTGCGTCGGCACCCCCATAGAGCTGCGCTGACACCGCGCGGCACATACAGAACAAGCAAGAGCGCATCCGCACAGACAGGCGGGCGCGGCGCCTCCGATGCGAGGCACCGCGCCCGCCTGTCGCTTTCGGCACATACGCAAGTCCGGGATAAGCAAGCATTGGGATTAAGCAGTGGTAGTTCTCATGCAGAGACGCAAAATTTTGCGTCTAACGTTGTCATTTCCCCTCCGAGACGCAAAATTTTGCGTCTCTGCACGTGACCGGCAGCAGGCCGGAGACTTACATTATAAAAATATTTCGTACCTTTGCAAAGCACAAGCCGCATCCGGCAACGACTAAAAAACCAAGACCAAACCATTATCAAAACAGTTTATGAAGCAACTACACTTACTGCTCTTCTGCCTGCTCTTGCCGCTGGCCGCCATGGCCGACGGCTGGGCCACACAGTACAGGCAGACCGAACAGAGCATCAGGCAACCCAAGTTTGCCGACCGTGAATTCCGCGTGACCGACTACGGCGCGAGCCCCGGCGCCTCCGCCGCCGCCAACCAGAAGGCCATCAACCGCGCCATCGACGCCTGCGCCAAGGCCGGCGGCGGGCGCGTGGTTGTGCCGGCGGGAACATTCAGCACCGGCGCCATAACGCTCAAGAGCCGCGTCAACCTGGTGGTGGAGAAGGGCGCCACGCTGCTATTCGCCTTCGAGCCGGAACTTTACCCCATCGTGCCCACACGCTGGGAGGGGCTCGACTGCTGGAACCTCTCGCCCTGCATCTACGCCTACAAGCAGACCGACGTGGCCATAACCGGCGAGGGAACAATCGACGGCGGCGGCACGAACGACACATGGTGGAAGTGGTGCGGAGCCGCAAAATACGGCTGGACAGAGGGCACCGTAAGCCAGCGCAACGGCAGCCGCGCCCGCCTGCTGAAGATGGCCGAGGACGGGGTGCCCATGGACGAGCGGCGCTTCGGCCCTGAAGACGGCCTGCGCCCGCAGCTGATAAACTTCAACCAGTGCGACGGCATACTCATTGAAGACGTGACGCTGCTGCGCTCGCCGTTCTGGGTAATCCACCCGCTGCTCTCGAAGAACATCACAGTGCGCCGCGTCCACATCAACAACGACGGCCCCAACGGCGACGGCTGCGACCCCGAGTCGTGCGACGGGGTGCTCATAGAGAACTGCTTCTTCAACACCGGCGACGACTGCATAGCCATCAAGAGCGGGCGCAACAACGACGGCCGCCTGTGGAAGCGGCCCAGCCAGAACATCATCGTGCGCAACTGCGAGATGCAGAACGGCCACGGCGGCGTGGTGATCGGCAGCGAGATCTCCGGCGGATGCCGCAACGTGTTCGCCGAGAACAACCGCATGGACAGCCCAAACCTCGACCGCGTGATACGCATCAAGACCAACACGTGCCGCGGCGGAGTGATTGAGAACATCTACGCACGCAACATCGAGGTGGGCCAGTGCGGCGAGTCGGTGCTGAAGATAAACCTCGACTACGAGCACAACGAGATCTGCTGCCGCGGCTACCTGCCCACCGTGCGCAACATCAACCTGGAGAACGTCAACTGCCGGAAGAGCAAGTACGGCGTGCAGATCATCGCGCTGGACACCTGCGTCAACGTCTACGACATCAACGTGAAGGACTGCAGGTTCGACGGCGTGGCCGAGGGGAACTCAATACGCGGCCTGACGCGCGGCATAAACTTCGACAACCTCTTCATAAACGGCGGACTTGTGCTGCAGCAGAAGCCTTACAAGCGCTACAGCCAGTGGATGACGGCGTCAGAGATGAGGCGCACGCCGCAGTCGTATATGCTCGACTTCGCCAAAAGGCCGAAGTGGAGCTACGTCATGGGCATCGAGCTTGAGGCCATGCTCGACACATATTTAAAATATGGCGGAGAGGAAATCAAGGACTACTGCCGCCTCTACACCGACACGATGATCAACTCCAAGGGCGAGATCCGCGGCTACAAGCTCAAGGACTACAACCTCGACAACATCCGCACGGGCCACTTCGTAACCCGTATGTATGAGCTTTACCCCGAGAAGAAGAACCTCAAGGCCATCGAGACGCTTATGAAGCAGATGGAAGACCAGCCCCGCACCAACGAGGGAGTGTACTGGCACAAGGCCATCTACGCCTACCAGGTGTGGCTCGACGGCATCTTCATGGGCCTGCCTTTCCGCACAATGACCGCCAGGATGCTTTACAGCGACAAGAAAGCCGGGAAGATTTACGACGACGCCGTGGACCAGTTGAAGAAGACTTACGAGCGCACACTCGACCCGAAGACCGGCCTCAACCGCCACGCTTGGGACGAAACGCGCGAGATGTTCTGGGCCGACAAGACCACAGGCCTGTCGCAGCACTGCTGGGGACGCGCCCAGGGATGGTACACCATGGCCCTCGTCGAGATTCTCGACGTGCTGCCCGAGAACTACAGCCGCCGCAAGGAGGTCATCGGCCTGCTCCGCAAGGACCTCGACGCCGTGATAAAGTGGCAGGACAAGAAGAGCGGGGTGTGGTACCAGGTGATGGACAGCCCCGGGCGCAAGGGCAACTACCTGGAGTCAACCTGCTCCTCGATGTTCGCCTACTCGCTGCTCAAGGCCTACCGCATGGGCTGGCTCGGAGCCAAATACCGCGACGCCGGCATACGAGCCTACCGCGGAATCATCAACAACTTCATAAAGGTCAACGCCGACAGCACCCTGTCGCTTACCA
This sequence comes from uncultured Prevotella sp., assembly GCA_944320305.1. Taxonomy (GTDB): domain Bacteria; phylum Bacteroidota; class Bacteroidia; order Bacteroidales; family Bacteroidaceae; genus Prevotella. The sequence goes on from CALUGW010000003.1 coordinate 128,615, forward strand.
ACTGCTGCTCCGTGGCAGGACTCGGCCCGGGCACCAGCCCCACCATAGAAAAGTATGTCAAGAAGCCCAACCTGCGCCGCGACGGCTCCTACGAGTACTACCTCTCCGAGCCGGTGCGCGAGAACGACGCCAAGGGCATAGGCCCGTTCATCTGGGCTTCGCTCGAAATGGAGGCCCTGGGCTACGACACCGGCAACTCAACGACGGCCATCGACCGCCAGGCTGTGGTCACTCGCAACAACCCTGTCGTGACAAAAGCCGACTCGCTGGCGTCGCTCACGGTGGGCAACGGACATATTGCCGCCACGGTAGACGTGACCGGGCTGCAGAGCTACCCGGCATTCTATGAGAACGGAGTGCCCCTCACCACCATGTCTGACTGGGGCTGGCACTCGTTCAGAAACGTCGGGGGGCTGACCCGCAGCGAGACGGAGCGGGCCATGGACCTGGGCCACGGCCACAAGGAGGTGTACGCCGTGGAGTTCAAGCAGGACGGACGCAACAAGCAGGCCACGGAGTATTTCCGCGTGAACCCGCACCGGCTGAACCTCGGAATCATTGGTCTGGAACTCAAAGACAAGGCCGGCAAGAAGATCGAGCTGGCCCAGCTGGGCGGCATCCGCCAGGAGCTGGCTCTCTGGGACGGCACGGTGAACTCGAAGTTCACCGCCGACAGCACCGAGGTCGAGGTTTCAACGTCATGCTTCCAAGACCGCGACGCCATCTTCTCGCGCATAAAGACCCCGATGCTCAAGGACGGACGGGCCGCCGTGACGCTCTCTTTCGCCTACCCCACCGGCAAGCACGCCGACGCGGCTGCCGACCGGACAAAGCCCGGACTGCACAAGTCGGCGCTCACATCCACAGGAAAGAACAGCGCGGTCATAGAGCGCACGATAGACGGCACGAAGTACTACGTAACCTTAGAGTGGGAAGGCAACGCCGCCATCAGGGAGACTGCGCCCCACCACTTCACCCTCTCGACCACCGACGACGTGCTCACCTTCTGCGCCGAATACAGCGAGAAGCCCGCCAAGAAGGCAGCCAACGCCTACTCCTACGACCAGGCCATAAAGGCCGTTATGAAGAGCTGGCCGCGCTTCTGGAACGCCGGCGCCATGGCCGACTTCTCTGAATGCACCGACCCGAGAGCCAAGGAGCTTGAGCGGCGCGTCGTCCTCTCGCAATACCTGACGCAGGTGAACTGCGCCAACACCACCCCGCCGCAGGAGACCGGGCTGACCTACAACTCGTGGTTCGGCCGCCCTCACCTTGAAATGACGTGGTGGCACATGACTGACTTCGCCCTCTGGAACAGGCCTGAGACCGTTGCCACGGTGCTCGACTGGTATAACGACGCGGCCTACCCCGTGGCCAAGGAGATAGCAGAGCGCCAGGGCTTCAAGGGCGCGCGGTGGATGAAGATGACCGACCCGTGGGCCGGCGAGGCGCCGTCGAACACAGGCTCGTTCCTCATCTGGCAGCAGCCGCACTACATCTATCTGGCCGAGGAGATATACCGGGCCGAGCCTACCGGGGAGACGCTTGCCAAGTATGGCGAGCAAGTGGAGGCCACGGCGGCCTTCATGGCCGACTGGGCAAAGGCTTGCGCTCCAAAAGGCGGCGCGATAAAGCTCTTCGGGCAGACAGCCATGCAGGAGTCCATGTCGAAAGACTTCTCCTGGCACCATCCGTTCGAGCAGGCTTACTGGACCTACGGCCTGAGCGTGGCACAGCAGTGGCGCGAGCGCCGCGGGCTGGAGCGCAACGCCGAGTGGGACGACATCATCAGCCGCATGGCCCCGCTGGCCGAGAGCGGCGGCATCTACGCGGCCGGAGTGCCCCTGGCCGAGTTCGACTCCAACGCCAAGTCAGCCGCCTTCGACCCCTTCGTGGCAGCCGAGCAGGCCGGCCGCAAGCAGATTTCGGCAGAAGACTTCGCCCTGAAGTCGCGCAGCGACCACCCCGCCGTGCTCGGCGCCTGCGGCCTGCTGCCGTATTATCCGGCGCTTTACGACAAGGCGAAGATGCAGAAGACGCTCGACTGGGTGATGCAGAACTGGAACTGGCCCACCACCTGGGGATGGGACTACGGCATGATTGCCATGTGCGCCGCGCGACTCGGACAGCCCGAGACAGCCCTCGAAGCGCTGCTCATCGACAAGGGGAAGAACACCTATCTCGTGAGCGGCCACAACTTCCAGGAGCCCAAGCGGCTGCGCCTCTACCTGCCCGGCAACGGCTCGCTGCTGGCCGCCGTGGCCATGATGTGCGCCGGCTGGGACGGCTGTCTGGAGCCGAGCAATCCCGGATTCCCCAAGGACGGCCGCTGGAACGTGCGCTGGGAGGGGTTCCGGAGAATGCAATGACACACCAGGCCCGGCTCCTGCGGACCGCTGGCGCGGGCCCGCCGCAGGGGCCGGGCCTCACATAAAGCATACCGACAAAATGTATTCCGCAATCAAAAGAAACAGAATTATGATGACCGCAGCCGCAGTGGCTGCGGTCATTGCGTGCCGGGCGCAGACGCCGGCATTCCCCGGAGCCGAGGGCTTCGGACGCTACACCACGGGCGGCAGGGGCGGCAGGATTGTCCGCGTGACCAATCTCAACGACTCCGGGCCGGGCAGCCTGCGCGAGGCCGTGGCCGGCGACGAGAGCAAGACGGTGGTGTTCGACGTGGGCGGAGTGATTGCCCTTGAGAGCGACCTGACCATCGGCGGCAACACAACCATCATGGGGCAGACCGCGCCCGGACAGGGAATAACCGTCCGCTACTACACCGTGCTCTACGGCGGCGACAACATCATCGTGAGGTTCATGCGCTTCCGCCGCGGCGAGGAGCGCAACATCAACGACGGCGCCGACGCCACATGGACTTGCCGGCGCCGCAACATCATCCTGGACCACTGCTCCATGAGCTGGAGCATAGACGAGGTGGCCTCGTTCTACGACAACCGCGACTTCACCATGCAGTGGTGCACCGTGGCCGAGGCTCTCTGCAACGCAGGCCACAACAAGGGCTCCCACGGCTACGGAGGCATCTGGGGCGGCAAGGGGGCATCGTTCCACCACAACCTGCTGGCGCACCTCAACAACCGCTCGCCGCGGTTCAACGGCGCGCGCTACGCCTGGGAGGGGTATGACAAGACGAAATTCGCCAACACGGTGACGGCCGAGCGCGTGGACTTCCGCAACTGCGTGGTCTACAACTGGGGCGGCGGCGGATGCTACGGCGGGCCGGGCGGCGGCTTCGTCAACATGGTGAACAACTACTACAAGGCCGGACCGGGCACGGCACACCGCGACCGCGTGACGCAATGCTCCACCTGCGGACCGGGCAACGGCGGCCCCGGCCACCCCGAGCTGTTCGGGCTGATGTCGCGCTACCACATCAGCGGCAACTACGTGAGCGGCTTCGGCCCCGACTACGACTGGCGGGGCGTGGTGTTCGACAGGGGCAACGGCACATTCACCGACTCCGCCGGACACTACGGACAGGGGCGCATGGCCACCGTGAGCGTGCGCCTCGACAAGCCGGTGGAGGCCGCCGCCGTGACCACACACACCGCCGAGGCGGCGTTAGCAAAGGTGACAGCCCTGGCCGGAGCGTCGCTCCGGCGCGACGCGCAGGACAAGCGCTACGCCGCAGAGACACTAAGCGGCACGGCGACACACAAAGGCTCACGGACAGGGCGGGCCGGACTGATAGACATTGTGGCCGACCAGGGCGGCTACGAGCTTGAAGAGGCCGCGCGACCGGCCTCATTCGACACCGACGGCGACGGCATCAGCGACGACTGGGAGCGCGCCAACGGACTGAACCCCAACGACGCCACCGACGCCGCCAAGGCCACCGTAGACCCGACAGGAAGCTACACCAACATCGAAGTCTACGCCAACAGCCTCGTGCAGCACATCATGCTGGAGGGGAACTCCGGCGCGGAGGAACAGGTGAGAGAGTATTACCCGCCGTTCAAGACCGCCGACGGCACAGCTGTCGAGGCCGTCAACCCGCCACATGACGGTGGCGCACGGCAACCCGAAGACGCATAAATATGCAACCGAAGAAACCGTTCTGAAAGCCCCCGAAAACCGCTCAAAAGCGCCTTCGGGGGCACAACAGAAGACACCGCGCACCGTTCCGTTTTCCGAAACAGGCCATTTCGGACTCCAATATGGCCTATATCGCAATGCAAAACAGGCCATTTCGCAAACCAAAACGACCCGTCTTGCAACACACTGATTATCAGACCGTTGCGCGGTACCGTTTTTACAGCCCGAAAAGCGGCGCACAAGCCCCGGCTCCACCGCCGGAACTTGTGCGCCGCTTTCTATATTTATGCGGCCCGCACGAATATTTATGCACGCCGGAACCACCCACGCCGGAGACGCCGGCACCGCCGCCACACAAGGCAACACCTGCCAGCCAAGGCAACGGCGCCAGCCGACGGCGCACATATTAATATATATGCGAATCCACCGGCACGGCGCGGAGGCACAGACACAACGGCCCAAAGGCCCGGACTCACGCCTGCCTGTCCTTCAGCAGGTCGCGTATCTCCGTGAGCAGACGCTCCTCGGCCGACGGCGCGGGAGGCGCGGGCTGCGCCGGCTTCTCCTCGGCTTTCTTGCGCATAAGAGTGTTAAGCCCCTTGACAAGCAGGAACACACACAGCGCGATGATCACGAAATTGATGATTGTCTGTATGAAGTTGCCATAGTTGATCGTGGCCGGAGGCAGCGTCTCCGCCCCGAAGCTGACAGCCGGAAGCGTCACCTTAAGGTCGGAGAAATTCACTCCCCCGATGAGCCACCCGATAGGAGGCATGATGATGTCATTAACTATTGAAGTGACAATCTTGCCGAACGCCCCGCCGACAATCACACCGACAGCCATGTCAACGGCATTGCCCTTGACGGCAAACTCTCTGAACTCATTGATGAAATTCTTCATGCTCTGACACTTTTTTTATATTATTTAATACGCAATGATGATGCAAATATAGAAAATATTTAGTAATTTTGCGGTCGGAAAAAGAAAAAAGAGCCGCAACAGTCCGGCTTTGTGCATTCATTACTCAATCAGGATGGCATAGACACGGGCCGGACGGCAAGAACAAGAAAACAATATTCAAAACTCTTTTAAATAAAAAAGTAAGATGACTAAAATTGGTATTAACGGATTTGGCCGCATCGGCCGCTTCGTTTTCCGCGCAGCTCAGACTCGCGACGACATTGAGGTAGTGGGCATCAACGACCTGTGCCCGGTAGACTACTTGGCTTACATGCTGAAGTATGACACCATGCACGGCGCATTCCAGGGCACAATCGAGGCCGACGTGGAGAACAGCCAGCTCATCGTGAACGGCAAGAAGATCCGCGTGACAGCAGAGCGCAACCCCGCCGACCTGAAGTGGAACGAGGTTGAGGCTGAGTATGTTGTTGAGTCTACAGGTCTGTTCCTGACAAAGGAGAAAGCCCAGGCTCACATCCAGGCCGGTGCCAAGTATGTTGTTATGTCGGCTCCCTCAAAGGACGACACCCCCATGTTCGTATGCGGCGTGAACTTCGACAAGTATGAGAAGGGCACACAGTTCGTTTCTAACGCATCTTGCACAACCAACTGTCTGGCTCCTATCGCCAAGGTTCTGAACGACAAGTTCGGCATCACCGACGGCCTTATGACCACCGTTCACTCTACAACCGCAACACAGAAGACCGTTGACGGCCCGTCTATGAAAGACTGGCGTGGCGGCCGCGCCGCTTCGGGCAACATCATCCCCTCTTCCACCGGCGCCGCCAAGGCAGTGGGCAAGGTTATCCCCGAGCTGAACGGCAAGCTGACAGGTATGTCAATGCGCGTTCCCACTCTCGACGTTTCAGTGGTTGACCTGACCGTTAACCTGGCCAAGCCCGCAACATACGCTGAGATTTGCGCAGCAATGAAAGAGGCTTCTGAGGGCGAGCTGAAAGGCGTTCTGGGATACACTGAGGACGCTGTTGTGTCGAGCGACTTCCTCGGCGACACCCGCACCTCTATCTTCGACGCAAAGGCCGGTATCGCTCTGACCGACACTTTCGTCAAGGTTGTGTCTTGGTATGACAACGAGATTGGCTACTCTAACAAAGTTCTGGAGCTGATCGCACACATGAAGAAGGTTAACGGCTAATCCGTTTTCCGTGATTCGACCATAAAAACGAGCCGCCCGGCATTGCCGGACGGCTTTTTTTTCGTAACTTTGTCCGAAAATACAGTGCGGATGTACAAGTCAATAGAAATTTGCGCCGGCGCCGGCGGACAGGCCCTGGGGCTTGAGATGGCCGGATTCGAGCATGTGGCTCTCGTGGAATATGAGCCGGACTACTGCGAATGCCTGCGCAAAAACCGCCCCGGATGGAACGTGGAGTGCATGGATGTGCGCCACTTTGACGGGCGGCCCTACCGCGGCGAGATAGACCTTCTGGCCGGTGGGGTGCCGTGCCCGCCGTTCAGCGTTGCAGGCAAACAGCTCGGCAGCGAAGACGAGCGCGACATGTTTCCGCAGATGCTGCGCCTTGTCAGAGAGATAAATCCCAAAACAGTACAGATAGAAAACGTGCGCGGATTCCTCGGAAAGACATTCGACAGCTACAGAAGCTCAATCCTCACACAGCTTAACAAGCTTGGATATAATGTGCACATAAGCCTGCTCAACGCCTCTGACTACGGCGTGCCGCAGCTCAGGCCGCGCGCGATAATAGTCGGTGTAAGGACAGATTTGTTTGACTCATTCACATTCCCACCAAAAGAGCAAAGCCAAAACGAAACAGTGGGCGACGCCATTTATGACCTCATGGCCGCCAAAGGGTGGAAAGACGCGATGGCCTGGCGGCACAAAGCCTGCAAGATAGCCCCCACACTTGTGGGCGGGAGCAAAAAGCACGGCGGCCCTGACTTGGGCCCCACACGCGCCCGGCAGGCATGGGCCGAGCTTGGCATAGACGGACGCGGAGTGGCAAACGAGGCGCCTGAGGCCGATTTCACAGGAATGCCACGCCTCACACCGAGGATGCTCGCCCGCCTGCAAGGCTTTCCTGACGACTGGGACTTCGGAACAAAAAAGACGACGGCTTGCCGCATGATTGGCAACGCATTCCCCCCGCCAGTGGCAAAGGCCGTCGGACTACAAATAAAAAAAGTTTTAGACTCACAAGCTCTTGACCTCGCGGTATGACCGACATGGCACGAATGATAACCATACTCGGCCCCACGGCCAGCGGCAAGACGGCTCTCGCGGCGGCTCTGGCGGCAAGGATAGGCGGCGAGGTGATAAGCGCGGACTCACGCCAGGTGTACCGCCGGATGGACATCGGCACGGGCAAGGACCTGGCCGACTACCGCGTGGGTGGCGCCACGGTGCCCTACCACCTGATAGACATCGCCGAGCCGGGCACGCGGTACAACCTGTTCCAATACCAGAAAGACTTCGCCAAGGCCTACGCCGACATAACGGCGCGTGGGGCGGTGCCGGTGCTCTGCGGCGGCTCCGGGCTATATGTGGAGGCCGTGCTGGGCGGGTTCAGGCTTGCCCCCGTGCCTGAGAACAAGGAGCTGAGGGCGCGCCTTGAGGGCAAGAGCCTGGCCGAGCTGACCGAGATTCTGGCCGAGCTGAAGCGCAAGAACGGCTCCGCCATGCACAACACCACCGACGTGGACACGGCGAAACGCGCCATCAGGGCCATTGAGATAGAGACTTTCAGCGGCGACAATCCCGAGGCGGGAGACGACATCAGGCCGGTGGACTCGCTGATAATCGGTCTCGGCCTGAGCCGCGACGAGCGGCGCCGTCGCATAACCGCACGGCTGAGGCAGAGGCTCGACGAGGGCATGGCGGACGAGATAAGGGGGCTGATAGACAGCGGCATCGCGCCTGAAGACCTTATATATTATGGTCTGGAATACAAGTACGTGACAGAGTTTGTCATCGGGCGGACATCGTTCGACGATATGTTCCGCAGCCTTGAGATTGCCATCCACCAGTTCGCCAAGCGGCAGATGACGTGGTTCAGGGGCATGGAGAGGCGCGGATTCCGCATAAACTGGATTGACGCCCTGCTGCCAACGGACAGGAAGGTGGACGAGATACTGAGACTCTACGGCACACAGGACAACTGACTGGAGCCGGTAACAGCCAAAAAGAAACGGAATTATGGAGAACAACACGAACGAGGAGCGCTGGGGAGTGCTCTACTGCCCGAAAGGCGGAAGAAGCAAGGGAGCCGCGCAATGGAAGAAAGTGCAGCGCACCCTGGACGAGCGCGGCGTGAAATACGACTTTGTGCAGAGCGAGAACACAGAGAGCGTGGAGCGGCTGATGCGCATGCTCGTGAACAACGGCTACAAGACCATCGTGATTGTGGGCGGCGACTCTGCCCTAAACGACGCCGTGAACTGCCTCATGGAGACGCGCCGCGAGGTAAGAGAGAGCATCGTCTTGGGCGTCATTCCCAACGGTCTTGTGAACGACTTCGCCCGCTTCTGGAAGTTCAAGGAGAGCGATGTGGCGCAGACTGTGGACTGGCTGGTCAAGCGGCGCGTGAGGAAAATAGACCTCGGCTGCATAAGATACGTGAACAGAAGGGGCGAGAACTGCCACCGCTATTTTCTCAACTGCGTCAACATCGGGCTTATAGCCGACATCATGAACCTGCGCCGCCAGACCCACAGGCTGCTGGGCTCGCGCAAGCTCTCGTTCGTGCTGTCGTTCGTGCTGATGCTCTTCCACCGCATGGAGTATTTCATGGACATCAGGATAAACTCCGACAAGGTGAGGCGCAAGGTTATGACCGTGTGCATCGGCAACGCCTGCGGCTACGGCCAGACGCCCAACGCCGTGCCCTACAACGGCCTGCTGGACGTGTCGGTGGTCTACCATCCCGAGGTGGCGCAGCTCATCGGCGGCATCTGGCTGCTGCTCACGGGGCGCTTCCTGAACCACAGAAGCGTGCATCCCTTCCGCACCCGGGAAGTGCAGGTGGCCGAGGCCAAATATGCAAAAGTGGGCGTTGACGGCAGGATGATGAGCACCCCGGTGGGTCCCTACAAGGTCAGCGTGGAGCAAGAGGTGATAAACTTTCTGATACCGGACTGAGCACAAGCCGCGGCAACGCCGGCCACAGGCAACAGGCAAGGCTGCGCGCTCACCCTCCAGCAGCGGAAATGCGGGCCAGCATTTCCTCGTCTATTATCTTTATCTTGCGTCCGTCTGTGATTATTATGCCCTCAGCCGCAAGGGCAGACAACGTGCGTATGGCGTTGTTCGTGGTCATGTTGGACATATTGGCGAGCTCCTCGCGGCTGAGATAGCAGCACAGAGTGGAGCCGTCATCCTCGTAGCCGTACTTGCTCCTGAGCACCAGCAGCGACTCGGCCAGACGCCCCCTCATGTGCTTCTGCGTCATGTTGACGGTCAGCGCGTCGGCCTCGCCGAGCATCTTGCACAGCTGGCGGATGAAAAACACGGCCAGCTCGTTGTTCTCCTCTATAAGAGTCCTGACAACGCTGATTGGTATCATGCACACCGTAGAGGTGTCGAAAGCCAGCGCCGACGTGTGGTAGTTCTCATCGACAAATGCCGCGCGGAAGCTGAAAATGCCCATCTGCTCAATCATCCTTATAATCTGGGTGCGCCCGCCCACACCGTTGATACACACCTTTATCTTGCCTTTGAGCAGGCACATCATGTAGGCAGGCGTCTCGTTCTGCCTGTACAGAGTCTCGTTTTTCTCAAAGACGCACATCCTGATGTTCTCAACCAGATACTGCCGCTGCCGGTCTGTAAGGGGTTCCCACAGAACCGATATCGACTCCGCAATCTCCTGTCTGTCAAAATCGTCTTTAACCACCATCACACGTTATCCACTTGATTACAGTTGCAAATTTACTACATTTTACTTTAATATGTGTTTCAATATGCGTTCAAAAGCCATGAAAAGAGCAAAAAAGAGATTGTTTTGTCAAAAAAATCATCATTTCCTTTGTGAAGACAGTAAAAATAATTAACTTTGGAAATGATTTGGCGGCCGCTCCGCAGCCGCCGTCACCCAGACCAATAACGCAGACAATAATTAAAAACCTTAATACACGGACTATGAGTTATTTACGATTTGAAAAAAGTGTAATGACTAACCTGGAGGAATCCCTCCGTCGTGAATTGCTTAGGACCAACCGTTCTGGCGCGTACTCCTGCTCCACCATAGCAGACTGCAACACGCGCAAGTACCACGGACTGCTGGTAGTGCCCGTGCCGGAGCTTGACGACGACAACCATGTACTGCTGTCGTCGCTCGACACGACAGTGGTGCAGCACGGGGTTGAGTTCAACCTCGGCCTGCACAAGTACCAAGGCAACAACTACAGCCCCACCGGCCACAAGTACATCCGCGAGTTCAACTGCGACAAAGTGCCCACAACCATTTACCGTGTTGGTGGCGTTCTGCTCAAAAAAGAGGTTGTGTTCCAGCATTACGAAGACCGCATCCTCATCCGCTACACACTGCTTGAGGCCCATTCCGAAACGAAGCTGCGCTTCAAGCCTTTCCTGGCATTCCGCAGCGTGCGCCAGTTCACACACGAGAACTCCGTGGCCAGCCGCGAATACCACGAGGTTGACAACGGCATCCGCACCTGCCTGTACGCCGGATACCCCGACCTCTACATGCAGTTCAGCAAGCCCAACCAGTTCATATTCCACCCCGACTGGTACCGCGGCATAGAGTATCCCAAGGAGCAAGAGCGCGGCTACGCCTCAAACGAAGACCTCTACGTGCCCGGATACTTCGAAATGGACATCAAGAAGGGCGAGTGCATAGTGTTCTCAGGCTCGACAAAGCCCGTCAACACCAACGGGCTTAAAGCTCTCTTCACCAAAGAAGTGGACGAGAGGACCCCGCGCGACAACTTCTTCCACTGCCTCGTGAACGCAGCGCACCAGTTCCACAAGCGCGAGAAAGACGGTCAGGACCGCTACATCCTCGCAGGCTACCCGTGGTTCAAGTGCCGCGCACGCGACACTTTCATCGCCCTGCCCGGCCTCACCCTTGCCATCGACGAGCAGGACTACTTCGAGATGGTGATGAAAACAGCCGAGCGCGGGCTGCGCGAGTTCATGGACGGCAGGCCGCTCACGGTGAGCATATACGAGATAGAGCAGCCGGACGTGCTGCTGTGGGCCGTATGGGCGATACAGCAGTACGCCAAAGAAGCCGGCAACGCCAAGTGCCGGGAAATGTACGGCGACCTGCTGCGCACAATCGTTGACTACATTCTGGCCGACAAGCACCCCAACCTGCGCCTCGACGACAACGGGCTTCTCCACTCCGACGGGCGCGACAAAGCCGTGACGTGGATGAACTCAATGGCCAACGGACGGCCTGTCGTTCCGCGCACGGGATACATAGTGGAATTCAACGCGCTGTGGTATAACGCCTTGAAATTCTGCGCCATGATGGCCAAAGAGAGCGGCGACGAGGGCGTCTCGGCCCGCTTTGAGGAGCGCGCGGAGGTATGCCGCAAGTCGTTCGTAGACACTTTCCTCAACGAGCACGGCTATCTGCTCGACTACGTTGACGGGCCGAACATGGACTGGAGCGTGCGCCCGAACATGATTTTCGCCGTGGCGCTCGACTACTCGCCGCTGTCGGCAGACCAGAAGAAGAGCGTTCTCGACATGTGCACGCGCGAGCTGCTCACGCCAAAGGGCCTGCGCTCACTCTCGCCGAAGAGCGGCGGCTACAACCCCATGTACGTGGGGCCGCAGGTTCAGCGCGACTACGCCTACCACCAGGGCACGGCCTGGCCGTGGCTGGGCGGGTTCTACATGGAGGCCTGCCTCAAACTGTACAAGCGCACGCGCCTGAGCTTTGTCGAGCGGCAGATGGTCGGCTACGAAGACGAGATGAACTACCACACGCTGGGCACCATCTCAGAGCTGTTCGACGGCAACCCGCCGTTCCACGGACGCGGAGCCATGTCGTTCGCCATGAACGTCGCAGAGATATTGCGCACACTGAAGTTACTTGAAAATTACTCATATAAGAAATAAGGTGGAGGATTTGAGAATATGAAAGTATTGATGTTTGGATGGGAGTATCCTCCCCACGTTTTTGGCGGACTTGCCACAGCAAACTTTGGAATAACCGAGGGACTGCACGCCCAGGGCGACGTTGAGATCGCGCTCTGCCTGCCCAAGCCTTTCGGCGACGAGTCGCAGCACGCAGCCCGCATCATTGCCATGAACGCCGTGCCCATCGCCTGGCGCGACGTTGACTATGATTATGTGAAGAACCGCGTCGGCAACATCATGTCGCCCGAACTTTATTACAGGCTCCGCGACCATATCTACGCCGACTTCAACTACATGAACGTCAACGACCTGGGCTGCATGGAGTTCGCAGGAGGCTACCCCGGCAACCTGCACGAGGAGATAAACAACTACTCCATCATTGCCGGAGTGGTGGCGCGGACTGAGGAATACGACATCATTCACGCGCACGACTGGCTGACTTTCCCCGCCGGCATACACGCCAAGCAGGTAAGCGGCAAGCCACTGTGCATCCACGTGCACGCCACGGAGTTCGACCGCAGCCGCGGCAAACCCAACCCCACGGTGTATTCGATGGAGAAAAACGGCATGGACTGGGCAGACTGCATCATGTGCGTGAGCGAGCTTACGCGCCAGACCGTCATCAACCATTACCACCAGGACCCGCGCAAGTGCTTCACCGTGCACAACGCCGTCTATTCGCTCAAGCCTGAGTACGAGGCCATACGGCGCCCCGACCACTCCAGCGGCGACAAGGTCGTGACATTCCTTGGCCGAATCACAATGCAGAAGGGGCCTGAGTATTTCGTCGAGGCGGCCAACATGGTGCTCCACCGCACCCGCAACGTACGCTTCTGCATGGCCGGGTCGGGCGACATGATGGACGCCATGATCTATCTCGCCGCCGAGCGCGGCATCTCGGACCGCTTCCACTTCCCGGGCTTCATGCGCGGCAAGGAGGTCTACGAGTGCCTCAAGGACTCCGACGTCTACGTAATGCCGTCTGTCAGCGAGCCGTTCGGCATCTCGCCGCTTGAGGCAATGCAGTGCGGCACGCCGTCCATAATATCGAAGCAGAGCGGCTGCGCCGAGATTCTGTCTAACTGCATCAAGGTGGACTACTGGGACATCCACGCCATGGCCGACGCCATCTACTCCATCTGCTCCAACGACAGCCTGTTCCACTATCTGCAGGACGAGGGCAAGAAAGAGGTCGACCAGATCACATGGATCAAGGTGGGAGCATGGATCCGCGAGCTCTACGGGCGCACGCTGGGCTGGTGGTGACACAATGCCGAGGCGCAGCCCCACAGAAGACCAACTAAAGAACACCGCGCGGACAGACACGCTCCGCGCCTATAAAAACAAAAACCAAAACTCAGGCACGGCCGACGGCCGGCCGCAAACAAACCGAAACAATATGAAAACAATTTGCCTTTACTTTGAGATACACCAGATAATACATCTCAAGAGATACCGCTTTTTCGACATAGGCGTTGACCATTACTACTACGACGACTTCGAAAACGAGCGCAGCATCAACGACATCGCCAACCGTTCCTATATGCCGGCGCTCAACACCCTGCTCGACATGATCAGAAGCAACGGCAACTACTTCAAGGTGGCGTTCTCGCTCTCGGGCGTCGGAATGGAGCAGCTCGAGATGCACGCGCCGCAAGTTCTCGAGAAGCTGCAGGAACTCAACGACACAGGCTGCGTGGAGTTCCTCGCCGAGCCTTACTCCCACGGCCTCTCCTCGCTTGCCAACGAGGAGACATTCGCCGAGGACGTGCGCAAGCAGTGCGTGAAGATCGAGGAGTATTTCGGCCGGAAGCCCACCGTGCTGCGCAACTCCTCGCTCATCTACAGCGATGACATCGGCGGCCAGGTGGCGGCCCTCGGCTTCAAGGGAATGCTCACCGAAGGAGCCAAGCACGTGCTGGGCTGGAAGTCGCCCCACTACGTCTACAACTGCAACATAGCCCCCAACCTCAAGCTGCTACTGCGCGACGTGGAGCTGAGCGACGACATATCGCTGCGCTTCAACAACAGCGAGTGGGACCGCTACCCGCTGTTTGCCGACAACTACATCAACCGAATCGCCGAGTTCCCCGAGGAGGAGCGCGTCATAAACATCTTCATGGAGCTGTCCGCGCTGGGCATAGCGCAGCCGCTGTCGTCAAACATCCTTGAGTTCATCAAGGCCCTGCCGGCCTGCGCCCGCGCCAAGGACATCACGTTCTCCACCCCGTCCGAAATCTGCGCGGCGGTGAAGAGCGTGGGCAATCTCGACGTGCCCGACACACTCTCGTGGGTCGACGAGGAGCGCGACGTGAGCTGCTGGCTGGGCAACGCCATGCAGCGCGACGCCTTCAACAAGCTCTACAGCGTTGCCGACCGCGTGCGCATAGCCCACGACCCGCGCATCTGCCAGGACTGGGACTACCTGCAGGCCAGCAACAATTTCCGCTTTATGACCACCAAGCCCACCAGCGTGGGGCTGGACCGCGGCATATACAGCAGCCCGTTCGACGCCTTCACAAACTACATGAACATCCTGGGCGACTTCATCAACCGCGTGAACAGCCTCTATCCCGAGGAGATTGACAACGACGAACTCAACGGACTGCTCACCACAATCAAGAACCAGGGCGACGAGATCGAGGCCAAGGACAAGGAGATTGAGCGCCTGAAGACCAAGATTGAGAAGATGCAGAACTCCGAGGAACGTCTTAAAGCAAAGCTCGAAAAGGCCGCCGCGCCAAAGAAGCCCACCACACGCAAGACAGCCGCAAAGCCAGCCGAGCCTAAAACCGAGGCCGCCGAGGGCAAGTAAGATTGCTGTCACGTAATAACGAAAAAGGCATCCGGGAATTGCCAATAACATTCCCGGATGCCTTTTTCGTTTCATATAACTTTACTTAAAAAATAATTTACAATCAGTCATTATAGAAAAAAGCTATTCCTCATATATCCTAATCACAATATCAGTTAATTCTTTTCGACACCGCATACGCCTTACCATTAAAGCGGAAATACCAGAACACCGTTAAATTAGAGGGGATATTTCCTGTTCGCGAAGTCAATGTTATTCCCCGTGATTCATCAGGAGACAAGACCCCACGCAAATCTTCACCATCTTCTGAAGCCACCAAATTTCCCGTATTGTTATTTATAATCTCAACTCCTTCCAATATCACATCATTCATGCTGTTATTCTTTATGGAGAATGATTTATAAAAATAAGCGCCGGTCAAGTCAACCTTTGTTCCCATGGCATAGTCCAACTCCATCAACTCTGTTATGTCGCGAACCTTAACAGTTGTTGATGCAGAAAAGTTTCCGTCCAATGTCGTAACCGTGATATTGGCCTCACCTATACCTTTGGCAATCACATATCTATCCTCAACTGTGGCTACAGACTGATTGTCACTGCTTACAGTCACCCGCTTGTCATCCGCATCGCGGGGAGTCACATTATATGAGATTTCATATTGTGCCCCTAAAGCTAAATCCTTTGCAAATTTCTCAACAGTAACTGCGGTAACTTTGACAGGGATGACTTTCACATTGCATTCAGCGGTAACTTTCCCGTCAATTGATTTTGCATATATAACACAATTCCCGATTTTATTTGCTTGTATTACTCCATCATTTACAGTTGCAATAGAATTGTCAGACGAACTCCAACTAATCATCTTAAACGTAGCGTTTTCTGGTAAGACAGAAGCCTGTAATGCAAACGTCTTTCCCCGCTCTATTGAAACATCTGTCTGGCTCAAAACTATATCAGAAACCTCTACATTGCTGACATTCAATTCACATGTATCAGAAAGTGAGGTGCCAGCTATTGCAACAACAATATTTGCATTGCCGGCGCTAACAGCCTTTACCACTCCATCTTCAACCATGGCGACACTTTCATTGTCCGACGTCACAGAGACTGTTCGCTGTGAAGAATTATCAGGGGTTATTACATAAGACGGCGTATATTCATCCCCCACATTCAGTTCTTTCTCATGTTCGGCCAGTGTTATCGACGTAGCCTCCACATCACTGACACGCACTTCGCACGCGTTGGTTGCGACCGCGCCTCCATAGATGCCTTTGACACTTATTACGGCATTTCCGCGAGACACGCCGCGCACCAAGCCTCTCTCACTAACAACTGAAGCAATGCCCTCGTTCGACGACTCCAGCATTATACGCGGACTGATTCCTGAAGGACTGACTCCATACCCAAGACGCACGGTGTCTCCAACCTTGACATCATAAACTTTCTGGTGGAATGAGATTGATTCGATACTGCGCGACAGGTCCTCAGAACATGAAGACAGAGCCATCGCAAACACTCCTAAGAGTGACAACAAATTAAAAGCTTTCATAATCGTTTATCAACATTGTTAGTTATACATGAAATCACGCCAACGACACCTCACGTATAGCCATAATAAAACGTGAGCCGGCCATCATGCTCCAAAAGTACTTCCACATACTTACATACAAGACAGCACAGCCCACGCTATTGCGCAGGCGTTTCGTGCCTATTGTCTTGTATGTGTTGCTCTGTTTGAATGTGGAAGTTTCTTGGAGCAATGACAATAGCAAAACGCTACTTTAACCCAAATGTCGTGACACCGCACAAGGCAATGCCAATGCAAAGATACGAAAAAACTTGAGAAATACGCGAGCGAACAACTATTTCTTACTTTTATCACAAACAGCCTCCACATATAAAGTGTTAAAAAACCGGCGCGACACCCCTCTAAGAATCAGCTCATTTTGAAACGAAACCGCTGCGCCCGCAAATACGCGAAGCACGGGTGTGCAGCCGTAACCCACTGGATTTGTTACACTTATTGGCCAGACAAGACCAACTGTGCAATAAGAAAAGCCTCCGAAACGGCCTTTTCCGCCCCTGAAACAGCACTTTTTGCCCTGCGGAAAGGGTATTTCCGGCTCCTGATATGGCCTATATCGCATTGCGATATGGGTCATTTCGCATTGCGATATGGGCCGTTTTGCAAAACGGCGGAGCCGCAGGGGCTGACAGAGGCGCGTTTCCAGGCTCTCCAATCTCTATTTCAGCGGCTCGGGTCGTGTTAAATTCCGCACGGCTAAATGTTAAAAATCCACAATCAGCAAGAGCCGCCGCTACCGCCGCTACCGACATTTGCCGGCTGCGGGTTTGGCGCTCTTGCCGATTTGTTGTATCTTTGCATGACAGCGCCGCCGGCGGCAACGGCCCAGGCGGCGGCAGAAAGACAAAAGCAAGACATGACAACAGACACCAATCCCGAACTGCAGCTGGCCTGGGAGTTCATCGAGAAGACCGGCGCCAACGTCTTCCTCACGGGCAAGGCCGGCACCGGCAAGACCACATTCCTGCGCGAGCTGCGCGACCGCTCGCCCAAGCGCATGGTGGTGCTCGCCCCCACGGGCATAGCCGCCATCAACGCCGGCGGCTCCACGATACACTCTTTCTTCCAGCTGCCGCTGTCGCCTTACGTGCCGGGCGCGTCGTTCGGCGGGCGCGAGCAGCGCCGCTACCAGTTCGGCAAGGTGAAGCGCAACATCATACGCACGCTCGACCTGCTCGTGATCGACGAGATAAGCATGGTGCGGGCCGACCTGCTCGACGCCGTTGACTCGGTGATGCGCCGCTACCGCCGCCACGACAGGCCCTTCGGCGGGGCGCAGCTGCTGCTCATCGGCGACCTGCAGCAGCTCGCCCCGGTGGTGAAGGACGACGAGTGGGAGCTGATGAGGCAGTACTACGACACGCCCTACTTCTTCTCGAGCAAGGCTCTCAACGAGGCCCGCTACCACACCATAGAGCTGCAGAAGGTCTACCGCCAGCAGGACAGCCGCTTCCTGTCGCTGCTCAACAAGATACGCGACAACACCGCCGACAGCCAGACGCTCAGCGAGCTTAACCGCCGCTACGTGCCCGGCTTCGCCCCGCCCGCCGACAGCGACTACATCCGCTTAGTGACGCACAACTGGCAGGCGCAGGCAGTCAACGACCGCGAGCTGGCCGCCCTGCCGGGCGCGGCGGTGACTTACAGGGCCGAGACGGAGGGCGACTTTCCCGAGCACAGCTATCCGGCCGACGCCGAGCTGACGCTGAAGGAGGGCGCGCAGGTGATGTTCATCAAGAACGCCGCTGACAAGAGCTACTACAACGGCATGATAGGCAGCGTTGTAAGCGCCACGAAAAGCCAGCTGCGCGTCAGGAGCAAGGCCACTGGCGAGGTCATCGAGCTTGAGCCTGCCGAATGGGCCAACTCGCGCTACACCATCGACGAGGGCACCAAGGAGATTACGGAGACCGTCGAGGGCGTGTTCCGCCAGTATCCGCTGCGGCTGGCCTGGGCCATAACCATACACAAGAGCCAGGGCCTGACGTTCGAGCACGCCATCATCGACGCCTCGCACTCCTTCGCCCACGGCCAGACCTACGTGGCCCTGAGCCGCTGCAAGTCGCTCGAGGGGCTGGTGCTCAGCGCCCCGCTGGGTCCCGAGGCCGTCATCAGCGACGCCACCGTAAGCTCGTTCATAAGCCGCGCCGAAGCCTCGCGGCCCGACGCCGCCACCCTGAGCGCGCTGCAGCGCGAGTATGTGGCGCAGACGCTCGACGAGCTGTTCGGCCTCAGGATGCTGCGCCAGGCGGCCGAGATGCTCACGCGCACGCTCTCGGAGCACTTCTTCAGCAAGTGCCACGCGCTGCTCACCGAATACACCGCAGCCCTGCGCGACCTCGACGCGGCGGCCTCGGTGGCCGACAGGTTCGGAGCGCAGTACCGCTCCATCCTGGCCTCCGGCGCCGACACCGGCAGCCCCCTGCTGCAGGAGCGGGTGCACAAGGCGGCGGCCTACTTCGCCGATGTGCTGAAGCCCGTGGTCGCGCTCTTCGCCAAGACGCGCGTGGAGACAGGCAACAAGACCGTCAGAAAGCAGTTTGACGACCGGCGGGCACAGCTCGGCGAGGAGCTGGGGCTGAAGTCGAGGCTGCTGGACTACGAGGCGCGGCCCGACACTGCGTTCGCCACGGGCGACTATCTGCGCCGCAAGGCCATGATTCTGCTCGGACAGGACGACACGCCGCAGCCCGCCGCCGCGCGGAGCCGCAAGCCCAGGGCGGCCAAGGCGCCAAAGGAGCCGCGCGTGCCCACGCGGCAGACGAGCCACGAGATGTTCACCGGCGGCATGACCATCGGCCAGATAGCCGCCGCGCGCCATCTGGCCGAGAGCACCGTGTTCGGCCACCTGGCGCAGTATGTGCTTGAGGACAGGCTGCCGCTGGACCAGCTCGTGCCGCAGGAGCACACCGACCGCATACGCAACCACGCGCTGCAGCACCCCGACCGCGCGCGCGCCTCGGAAATCAGAGATGCCGTGGGCGACGACATCTCCTACAGCGAGATTGCGCTCGTGAAGCGCGTCTACGGCATCGAGGAGCCCAAGAACGACGACCTGCCCTACTGACGGCGGGCGCAGACCTAAAGACCAAGAGGAGGAACAGACAATGAAAAGAACAGCCGCATTGTTTATAACACTGCTGATAGCCGTGGCCGCCATGGCCCAGCGCGGACAGCTCGCGGCCATGAAAAACGTGGTTGACGGGGGCTACAACTTCTGGCTCTACGCCCCTAAGGAATACGTGACCGAGGGCCACCGCGTGCCGGTGATAATCTTTCTGCACGGAGCGAGCCTGTGCGGGCGCAACATGCAGCGCGTGCGCCGCTACGGCCTGCTGCACGCCATCCAGCAGGGGCGCTACTACCCCTGCATGGTCATCGCGCCGCAGAATCCCGGCGGAGCGTGGCGCCCCGACAAGATCGCGCGCGTGCTCGACTGGGTGGAGGCACGCCACGACGTTGACACCACGCGCGTCTACGTCATCGGCATGAGCCTCGGCGGCTACGGCACGCTCGACTTCGCCGGCACATACCCCGACCGCGTGGCGGCGGCAATGGCCCTCTGCGGCGGCAGCACGCTCAAAGACTTCAGCGGACTGGGCCGCATACCGCTGTGGATTCTGCACGGAACGGCCGACAGGGCCGTGCCCCTGAGCCAGTCGAAAACGGTGGTCGAGGCCATCGAGGACTCCGGCAACGACCGCCTGCTGCGCCACGACTGGCTGCGGGGGGCCGACCACGGCGACCTGGCCCGCATCCTCTACCTCAAGCAGACCTACGACTGGCTCTTCTTCCACACCACGCAGGACAACCCGCGCGAGGTTGACCGCGACGTCACCATCAGCCTCGACGACCTGAAGAACGCCTACAAGAACCTTGACAAAGAGGCCACACGCTTCGACATAGTGAAGGAAATAAAACCGCGCCGCCAACCCTAAGCCGCCGCGGCGCGGCCTATACGGCAAAACCGTAAAATGGATACATTTTAACGGAATCGGGGCATTGCGGCGGCCGAAGTTTATTCGTAACTTTGCAAAACGCAAACTAAAAGACAACAGTAAAGATGAAAAAGGTAAAAATCACTGTGCTTAAACGCGAGATAAAGAAAGACCTTGCGAGGGAATACGGCTGCGAGGGCCTCGGCCCCTGCGCCCGGCTGAAGGACGGCCAGGTGTTCTACGCCGGTGTGGACTGCCCTCCCGGCCTGTGCAACACGGCCTGGAAGTGTATGCACCAGTACATCTTCGCCCTGCAGAACGGCGTGGAGAGCTTCTTCTTCGACAACTGGTGCCGCCATCCGCACACGGCCATCGCCTGCTGCAACGACGGCTTCCGCCCCGTCTACTTCAAGCTCGAAGCCACCGACGAGGACATTCCAAACCCGGAGAAAAAAGACTGAACGGCTGCAGAAAAGATGATGACCGTAGAGAAATTCCAGCAGATGATTGCCCAGGGCGAGCCGCTCGAGGGCACGGAGATGATAACGTTCATGCGCGAGCAGAGCGCACAGACGCGCCGCACGCTCATGGAGCTGAACACAAAATACCACACAGACGAGGAGATTGTGGCCCTGTTCAGCGAGATAACAGCATCCGAGGTTGACCCGGGCTTCCGCATGTTTCCGCCTTTCTACACCGACTTCGGCAAGAACATACACCTCGGCAGGAACGTGTTCATCAACTCCGGCTGCCAGTTTCAGGACCAGGGAGGCGTCTTCATCGGCGACGGCTGCCTCATCGGGCCGGGCACAATGATCGCCACGCTGAACCACAAGCTCGCCCCCGGGCAGCGGCAGAACATGACGCACGCGCCGGTGGTGCTGGGCCGCGGGGTGTGGACGGGAGCCCACGTCACCATACTGCCGGGCGTGACCATAGGCGACAACGCCGTCATCGCGGCCGGAGCCGTGGTGACGAAAGATGTGCCCGCCGACACAATCGTGGCCGGAGTGCCTGCCCGGGTGATAAAGAGCATCCGCGCCGCCGGGCAGCAATAACCACACAAACCTACAGCATTGCAAGACAACAGCATTCGCATCGATCCGCCGTTCTGGTTCTGCGGCATGATGAACGCCACGCTCCAGCTCATGGCCAACGCCCCCGGCATAAGCCGGGCCGGCGTGGCCACAGACACACCCGGAGTGCGCATAACCGGCATCGTCAGGCCGGGCAGCCCCAATTACCTCATCGTTTATCTCGACATCTCGGCCGCCACGCCCGGCCGCGTCAGCCTGCGCATAACGCTCGACGGAACGGAAAGGACGGCGGAATACGAGCTGCGGCCGCGCCGTGCCGACTTGGGCAGCCTCGGGCGGCTCTCGTGCGCCGACGTGGTCTACCTGCTCCTGCCCGACCGCTTCGCCCAAGGCAGGACGGGCAACGGCAGCGTCGGCGGCATGATGCCGTACAGAACAGACCGCAGCGAGCCGTCGCTGCGCCACGGCGGCGACATCGAGGGCATACGGCGCCACCTGGAATATTTCACAGAACTGGGCGTCACGGCCCTGTGGCTGACGCCCGTGCTCGAGAACAACAGCCCCGACAGCGGCCGGGCATCGTCATACCACGGCTACGCCATCACCGACTTCTACCGCACAGACCCGCGCCTGGGCACCGACGACGACTACCGCCGCCTTGTGGCCGAGGCTCACCAGAGGGGGCTGAAGGTGGTCATGGACATGGTGTTCAACCACTGCGGCATCTGGCACCCGTGGCTCCGCGACCTTCCATCGGCCGACTGGATTAACCGCCCCGAACGGCCAGCAGCGGCAACCGGCGGCAGGCAGGGCGCGAAATACCTGCAGACCAACTACCGGCTGACGCCAACCGTTGACCCCTATGCCGCCGACGCTGACCTGAGGGAGACCACCGAAGGGTGGTTCGTGCCGTCGATGCCCGACCTCAACCAGCACAACCCGCACCTCATGACTTATCTCAGCCAGTGCAGCAAGTGGTGGATAGAGACATCAGGAGCCGACGCCATACGCATGGACACATACCCCTACGCCTTTGCCGACGCCATGGCCGGATGGGCAAAAGAGATGAGCGAGGAGTACCCCTGGCTGAACATCATCGGCGAGACATGGGTCACGGAGCCTGCATTCACCGCCTCGTGGCAGCGCGGCTCGGCCATCTCGCGGCGCGACACCGGCCTGCAGACCGTCATGGATTTTGCGCTCTTCGACCGGCTGAACGCCGCCAAGGACGAAGAGACTGACGACTTTCAGTCCGGACTGAACCGCGTCTACAACACGTTTGCCTATGATTTCCTTTACACATCGCCCGAAAACGTGCTGGCGTTCATCGACAACCACGACACAGAACGCTTTCTCGGCAACGGCTGCGACATATCCGCGCTGCGCCAGGCGCTGGCAGTGATACTCGTGGCAAGGCGCATACCGCAGATTTACTACGGCACGGAAATACTCATGAACGGCACAAAAGAGCTGTCAGACGGCAACGTGAGGCGCGACTTTCCGGGCGGATTCCCCGGCGACGGGCCGGGCGCGTTCACCCCGGCGGGCCGCACCCGCGCCCAGCGGGCCATGTTCGGCTGGCTCAGCCGCCTGCTCAAGTGGCGCCGAGACAGCAAGGCCGTGACTCGCGGCAGCATGAAGCACTTCATCCCCCACGGCGGAGTGTATGTCATCCACCGCCGCTCGGGCGGCTGCAACGCCCTGCTCGTGCTCAACGGAACAAGCCGCCCGGCCACATTCCGCGCCCGCCGCTACGCCGAATGCGTGCCGCCCGGCACAGTGGCCCGCGAGGTTACGTCGGGCCGCCTTTACTATATCAGCCGCGACCTCCGCCTGCACCCTCGCCAGACTCTGGTGCTGGAGTACTGAGAGACGCGCCAGCACATGCCGGTAAAACCTTAATTTTGCAAAGAAGAATCCTTTGCATTCACAAGTTTTCCGTAAATCTGTATAAGGAATACACCTGCTTGAAATCAAAAGAGTTAGAAGAATTACCTCGTTTTCTGGTAATGAGTTGGCAACCGTTCCAATTGCCGTGACCTGCACCGCTTTGCTTGTTCGGGTAACTCGTGCTGATGCAAAAATACAAAAACATGGCATATCAGAATAACATTCTTGGCACAAAATTCGTTTTTGTCGAGACAATATCGTTTCTTTGTATGACAAAATCCATTCGTCTATGGAACAAGAGGTTATAGAGGTTTATGCTTTCGATCCTGAAGATTATTGTGACTGGCGTAGGAAGTCCGATGGCATGACTTTTCGTGATGTGGTGAAAGAATTTGAACGGGATTTCCATCAGCGGCATAGTTGCGAATACGCTTTGAACCTGTATGCCAATTCTGCCACTATGCACTTGCTCGAAAAGTCGTGTGATGCAGCATCTTTTTTGAGTTATGGTATGGACTTGACTCAAGGGAATGCTTTCGATGCAGAACAAGACCCTTCCATCAACCATGCCATCGAGGCCCATAGCCGACACGTCTTTGTCTACGGCATCGATTCTGCCTATATGGAAATATCGGACGGACGCATTGTCATTGATGAAGAAAAAGGCATTTACCCGTTGACTTTATTAATAGACAGTTCGATGCACGACGGAATGCTACGACTTGCCACGCCGACATCAGATGATGACGGCGAAGCAGAACTTGTAGTGATTGATTCACCTCAATTTGAATATGTATGATGGAGCAGCAGAAGGAACGAAAGTGGCATTTGGTGCGTAATAATAACTGAGAATGGATTTGTAGCGAGCAAGCAATGTATCTGGATGATTTCTCGGCTATGATATACAGCTTGCGGGCTAAAAAATATGGATTGCCTCTATCGCCTCAGACTGATTATGCAGGTGAAAAGTGGTACTACAAATATGAAATTGAAGCCGTAAAGGCTGCGATGAAGGCTGACCAACAAGAGGCAAAGCCGCAACATAGATTGAAAATAGCTCCGGTAAAACAGAAATTCAGCGAAAAAGAAATAAATGATACAATTATGAACATATTCAATCCTAACACAAACGGCAGTTTTGATGCCTTGAACGAAGAATGCCGCTTATGGCGCGAATTGGAGAATAACCCTCCCCAATGGTGGAAAAACATATTGGAAGACAAAGGACTTTATGTGGAAATCCGTAAGGATAACTACGCCAACATCTATTATCATGGCGGCAATGTTGCTTTGGTGCGTTGGACGGGTGGCAAAATTACGGCAGAGACGCATCGGAAATATTTGGAAAAATCCGATGAAACAGACTTGTATCAAGATTGCACAGCTATGCTCCAAAGCAAAGAAGGTTTAGAGTTCATAAAGGAAAGAATCCGCGAAGTATATCATAAGCTTCCTCAAAGAAAAGAGGCAGACGAACAAAACAAGGTGTATTTATCCAACGAGAAATGGGTGCAAGGAGAGTTAAAATTGCGCTTCCCCAAACGTTACGTTGATTCAGAATTCGCCTATCGGATAAGTGATACTGAACTCATCCGCTTTGACTTGGTTGAACTAAGAGGGAAAGAACTGGTGTTTATTGAGTTGAAACTGATAACCGATTCCCGCTTGAGGAGCAAGAACAAGGAGCCTGAAATCATTGAACAGATGGCAAAATACAGTGATTTCATCTGTGAGCATGCGGAAATGCTAAAGGCTTATTACACCAAGTTATTGCAGATTAAGAAACGGATAGGCCTATGGGATGGAGAGAGCGAAATAGAACACATCGATTTAAAGCCTATATTATTGATAGTGAATACTTACAAAGGCGAGCTTTCCAAAGGAAGGGAAGAACGCAAAAAAGCCATGGGAGAGTTGAAAGAAAAAACATCGTTTGAAACCGTCATCGTAGATTATCCGGACTTATGCAGATAACCATCCACCGTGCCACGCAGATAGGCGGACAGATTACCCGCATATCGACATCCCAAGCAAGCATCATCATTGATTTGGGGCATAATTTACCCAATCAAGCGGAAGATGAAGATGCTTATGATGATGACCGTGCGATAGCCGGACTTACAGAAGGTTGCTCTGCCATACTCTATACGCATTATCATGGCGACCATATCGGATTGTTCCACCACGTACCGAATAACATACCACAATATATCGGTGAGGTTGCCAAACAAGTGGTTTGCAGGAAATATAAGCAATTATGTTTTCTGCGTGAGCTGTCCCAGCAACCAAAATATCGTCGTGCCTTGACTGTGGCTTCCGGGATGCACACGTTTTACGAGAACCAGACATTACGTTTCGGAGACATTTCGGTTACTCCTTATTTTGTCAGTCATTCTGCCTACGATGCCTATATGTTCCTGATAGAAGCGGAGGGGAAACGCATTCTGCACACTGGCGATTTCCGTGGGCATGGTTATCTTAGTAAAGGATTGCTGCCTACCATCCAAAAGCACATTGGTCAAGTGGACGTGCTAATTATAGAAGGAACTATGCTTGCCCGAAAGGATGAAACCATTCTGACCGAAAGAGCATTGTCACAAAAAGCCGCTGAATTGATGAAAGAACATAAGTATGTGTTTGTTCATTGTTCGTCAACGGATATGGAACGATTGGCAAGTTTCAAGAATGCTACCCGGAGCATGTTTCCCAAACGTCCTTTGCTGGCCGATGAATACCAGAAGGACATCCTTGCTTTATTTTCTGAAACAGCGGGAAAGAAATCGGCTTGTTTTGATTTTGGCAAGATATACACTTATTCGGAAAAGAATCACAAGTTGAAAGCGTGGATGCAGGAAAAGGGATTTACGCTGTTTGTACGGGCAAGTGCTTCATTCAACAATCTATTGGATTTAATTTTGCCCACGTTGCCTCTGGGAGAAAAACCTCTTCTCATTTACTCCATGTGGGAAGGTTACATTAACAGGAACGACACGAGAAATGAGGACTATATAAACTTGCAAAACCGTTTTGCTGAAGTAACGCGACTTCATACCAGCGGACACGCTACGGCAGGTACGTTACGCCATATCTGTGAGTTGGTCAATCCACGGCTTGCCATTCTTCCCATCCACAGAGATAAAGGAACAGATTTATCTTCTACTGGCATTCTTTCTCAACTGCAAGAGAGAATTGTAACTACAAGTTGTAAGTTAGGCAACGATATAGACATCAAATTTCTTTGAGTATGGGGATTATCAGTTTCGGTATGCCTGAAACACAAACTTGCTACCATTGAAAAACAAAGTTTCA
This sequence comes from uncultured Prevotella sp., assembly GCA_944320305.1. GTDB lineage: Bacteria > Bacteroidota > Bacteroidia > Bacteroidales > Bacteroidaceae > Prevotella. Next base: position 155,296 of record CALUGW010000003.1, read on the forward strand.
ATCTTGAAGTATTGGTGTCCGCTAAAACTTTTTAGTTTCAACAAAAACAGGGCTAAGTTTATGCCAAAGAGGTATAAATGCCGCTTCTTTGTTTTCGGAAAGAAACAACCAAACAGCGAAGCAGTAAATTAAGAATCCGCTCCTTGCAGACAGACTCTGAAATCGAGGTGATAGCAAGGAGCGGATTCTGTATTGTACCACCTATTTGGGTGGTACATATTTTATTGGTGGTATATATTATAGTTTAGTCAGCAAAACTTGCCATTTACCAGTTTTCCGTGAGCCTGAGCGCATGATATATCCTTTTTCTTGAAGCGATTTCATGTGCTTTTGCACGGCAGAGCGGTTTATTCCGAGCATTTCTGCCAATTCTGAAATAGACAAAGACGGTTTCTGAATCAACAGATTTATTATTTCAATTACATTTTGGTTGCTGAAATTTACCCATCCTCCATTATACCACCATTGATTTCCAGCACCTTCAGACACAACTATGTCTGTCTGCATTTCAATAACCATCAGTCGCTCCAAATAATCGACAAACGGCTTTACTTCTTCTAACGAGGCATTGGCTCCATCTGACGGTATTTTGCCTACCTTGCTATCAACAGAAGATAATGCGTCCAGATATTGCGACTTTGTTTTTGTAGGTACGACAACAAGCGGATAGTTGTGTCTTGCTAAAATGAAATTCATCATTAGTCTGGCGATTCTTCCGTTTCCATCCTCGAACGGATGAATCCTGATATACCGATAATGAAACATTGCGGCAAGTTCAAGCGGAGAAAGCCCATCCTTTTCCTCCTCGCTATGGTACCATTCCATCAAATCAGCCATCAGCATCGGGGTTTCTTCTGGGCTTGCGTATTCAAACCGTTCTCCAAATGGTATTATAACTGAGTTCGGCCTGGTCTTATAACATCCAGCATGAACGGTATATGAAGTTGTTACGCCTCCTGGCAGATTACGGTACACCTCATAGTCTTCACGCAACAGTGTTTTATGTACTTGTCGAATGAAGGTCTCTGTAAGCGGATTGCCTGTAGATGCTTCTTCGAGGACCATTTTGAGTGCTATGTTATGAGCTTTCATTTCCTCCAAGTCAAACATCTTTGCCTCACCGATTACTCTTCCAAAGAGGAGCAATATTTCAGTCTGACCATAGGTCAGTGTATTGCCCTCTATGTGGTTTGAATTATAGTTGAACTCAATGGCAAATTTTCTGGCTAATTGGCTTTTAACCGCATCACGCTTTGGTTTCAATTCCAGCCATTTATTTAATATGTCAATAGTATGTTGCTTCATATTTTCTTGTTTTGGTGCAAAGTTACATATTTTATATACTAGTTACAAATTTATATACCACCTTTTGCGGTGGTATATATAAATCTAAACTCACGGCAGCCGCCAGACAGCGGGGAATGCACCAAAACAAAAAACCCTGCCGCTTGCGCGAACAGGGCTAATGAAAGGAGGAGTGGTACCACCAGGAATCGAACCGGGGACACAAGGATTTTCAGTCCTTTGCTCTACCAACTGAGCTATGGCACCAT